>CAWJOR010000032.1:0-4906 GCA_963844465.1 uncultured Actinomycetota bacterium
TTGGTGGCAGTTGTTGGAACTCTCGGAGACGGAACTATCACCAACCACCTTGTGAATTGGCTCAGTCCCTTGAAGGAGCGCGTAACAATTCTTACGGGCGAAAAAGGAGCATTTGTAGCTGACACGCTGACCGCCGATCTAACTTTCTATGCGAATGGAACCGTAACCTCAGGGTGGGATGAGATTGCTCAGTTCCGTGGTGTAAGTGAAGGAGATGTGATTCGTTACGCCATCGCCAAGCACGAGCCGCTTCGGATGGAACACGAACAATTCCGTGATGCAGTTCTTGGGAAACCATCCGACATAGTGACCATGGAACAAGGTCTTGCAACGGTAGTGGTCGCCGAGTCCATTATCGAGAGCGCAAACACCAATTCCACGGTCATCATTCCAACATCCAGATAATTGCAGGCTATGAATTCCAAAGATCGCTCTTCGATTCACATTCTTTCGATCGTCACCAATAACGCGGTCGGAGATTCCCGTGTTTTGAAATCCGCCGAGACTCTTGCGGCGGCCGGTTACAAGGTGACTCTTCTGGCGGGGCTGATCGGATCCGTCCCAGAGTCAGAGGAATTGAACGGCTTTCGAATTCTTCGGGTGCCGATCGTGAACACCGATTCGACAAAGCGTGTCACCCCGATGTTTCCATTCAATCGCATACTAGATCTGAGCAATCGCTACCTCCCACGGGGGAAACGATTTGTCCGTTACGGATGCAAGATCTTCACAACTGACAGGCTTTTTTGGCGCTGGGCAAGCCCGTATCTGTTGAAGATCTCCCCCAGATTTCTATATTTGACTTGGCCACTTCTGAAAGACGGTGAGTTGGCGTTCGGCAAGACAATTGACAGCTTGCAACCGGACATCATTCATGCCAATGACTGCGACACGCTCGGCTTGGCCATTCGCGCACAGAGACGAGCAGTCTTCAAGAGGCGCCGAATATCAATTCTCTATGATGCGCACGAATATGTTCAAGGAGTCCATCGCAAACATCCAGTGTGGCGCGATGCAATGACCCTGTTGGAGCGCTCGTCAATCAAACGTGTTGATTCGGTCATGACCGTGTCGGAAACGATTGCTGGAATGCTGGAAAGAGATTACGGGTTGAGTGAGCGTCCGACCGTCGTCCTTAATGCACCAAGAAGAGTTCAACCAATGGTTGATGATAAATTGAAGACCATTCGCACCAAGATAGGTCTTGCGGCCGAAGTTCCCCTTCATATCTACGTTGGCGCCGCTGCACCCCAGCGTGGCATGGATGCGATGATCGATGCGCTCGTGAAGGCGAAGGATCATCATGTTGGTTTGATCGTCAACCCCCACGCTGCATATGTTAAAAAGCTCTATGCGAGAGCCGAGTCCTTAGGAGTTGCTGATCGAGTCCACATCCATCCATATGTTCCGGAGTGGTATGTATCAACCTTTTCGTCCGATGCGACCAGCGGTGTCATACCGATCTTGCACCACCCCAATCACGAGATTTCGCTGGTAACAAAATACTTCGAATACCTTCATGCAAGAATTCCGATCATCGTGAGCGACGTGAAGACAATGGCCGAGGAAGTACTGCTTCAGGGAAATGGACTTGTTTTCACCGCTGGTCTGGCCAGTGAGCTTGCCGACTGTTTCGTCCAAATCACCTCGGAGCGAGCTCGCTATACAGGCGCCATCACCGATTCCATGCTTGATGAATATTCATGGGAGCGCCAAGGCGATAAACTAGTGGCTGCCCATGATCGGTTGGCATCACAAATCAGCAGTAGATAAGGACTTATTCATGAAGATTACCGTTGTCGCGCTCGGGAAGATTGGCTTGCCTCTAGCCGTCCAGTTTGCTCGCAAGGGACATTCGGTGATCGGTGCGGATATCGTTGAGAAGACAGTTGAACTTGTTAACTCGGGCGTGGAACCGTTTCCAGGCGAGGCGCATTTGGGCGAATACTTGGCAGAAGTTGTCAAAAGCGGTGCTCTTCGTGCGACCGTTGACACGACATCGGCCGTGGCTCAAAGCGACGCGGTCGTTGTTGTAGTTCCGTTGTTTGTTGATGATGATGGCGTCCCCGATTTCGGTTGGATGGACGCGGCAACCGAGTCCATCGGCAAGGGCCTCAAACCCGGGACGCTTGTCTCGTATGAAACCACATTGCCGGTTGGCACTACTCGCAATCGGTTCGCCCCGGCTCTGGAGAAAATCTCAGGGTTGAAGGCTGGTGTCGATTTTCATCTGGTCTTCTCGCCTGAACGCGTGTTCACGGGTCGTGTATTTGCAGATCTTCGAAAGTATCCAAAATTAGTTGGAGGCATCAACGAGGCTAGTGCGAAGCACGGAGTGAGATTTTATGAAGAGGTTCTTGATTTCGATGAGCGCCCGGATTTGGCACAAGGTAACGGCGTCTGGGATCTTGGAAGTTCAGAGGCTTCGGAGCTAGCAAAGTTGGCGGAGACAACATATCGCGACGTGAATATCGCCCTTGCAAATCAATTTGCCCTATTTTCGGAATCGCATGGAATCGATGTTCAGAAAGTGATCGATGCTTCAAATTCACAGCCTTTCTCGCACATCCATCGTCCGGGGATTGCAGTCGGCGGCCATTGCATTCCAATCTACCCAAGGTTTTATCTTTGGAACGATCCGGCGGCCACTGTTGTTAGCGCAGCAAGAAGTGCGAACGCTGCAATGCCTGCACATGTCGTACATACGTTGGCGAAGATCCATGGCGATCTGAAGGGCCAAAGAGTTGTCGTACTTGGGGCCGCCTATCGTGGAGGCGTGAAAGAGACGGCGTTTTCAGGCGTTTTTCCAACCGTCGCAACATTGAAGGACTTGGGCGCTCTAGTGAGCGTGCATGATCCGATGTACACGGATGACGAACTCACGCATTATGGACTTACGGCATATCACTACGGTGAGCCAGTTGATGCCGCAATCCTTCAGGCCGATCATGCCGAATACCGTGACCTTGATCCGAAAGAGATGCCTGGAGTGAGAACTTTCTTGGACGGCCGTGGAATCACTGACCAAGCAAAATGGGTTGGAATCCGCTATCACGTAGTTGGCAGAGCCCTTTAGGCGAGAATCTTCTCTGAGTTTACTTAGTTAGACTCTGCTCTTATGGCGCGCAATTTGGTGAATCTCGAAGGGGTTTCCAAAGCCTTTGACATACGGCCTCTACTAGATGAGGTATCGCTCGGGATTTCCGAGGGTGATCGAATCGGCATCGTAGGTCGCAACGGCTCGGGCAAAAGTACTCTCCTGCGGGTAATGGCGGGAGTAGAGCCACCTGACAAGGGCCGGGTGACTCGCGCTAATGACCTGCGCGTCGGGCTGCTGTCTCAAGTTGATGTGGAAGATCCTTCTGCAACCGTGGGCGAAGTTGTCCTCGGTAACAAAGAAAAGCATGAATGGGCTCGCGAGCCGGGAATACGAGAAGTCTTTGACGGGCTTTTCGGCGGGCACTCTGATGAGTTTTTCGATCGAAAGTTCAGTGCGTTGTCAGGCGGCGAACGAAGGCGAGTCGGTCTGGCGAAATTGCTTATAAGCAATGTAGATCTCCTGCTTTTGGACGAGCCTACAAACCACTTGGATGTTGAAGGTGTTGCCTGGTTGTCGCGGTACTTGAACCAACGGAAAGAACTCGCCGTCGCCGTCATCACCCATGATCGCTGGTTTCTAGACGCCGTTACCGATCGCACGTGGGAGGTAGTGGACGGGAAAGTCGAGGAGTATGACGGTGGCTATTCCGCCTACGTCCTTTCCAAGGCAGAACGCTCGCGGCAGGCCTCAGTTCTTGAGGGCAGAAGAAACATGCTGATTCGCAAAGAATTAGCCTGGTTACGCCGCGGCGCTCCGGCGCGCACATCGAAACCGAAGTTCCGAGTTGATGCGGCCAATGAACTCATCGCCTCCGAGCCGCCTCCGAGAGATGGCACCGAACTCCTGCGTTTTGCAAGAAATCGACTCGGTAACACGGTTTACGAGTTACACCATGCGCGCATCTGTGCCGGGGAGAGACAACTCCTTGACGATGTCTATTGGAATGTTGGGCCAGGAGATCGAATTGGAATTGTTGGTATTAACGGCGCTGGAAAGACGACCTTGCTCCGGACCTTGGTTGGTGAGAACAAATTGGCCGCTGGAAAATTGGTCAAAGGTGTCACGGTGAAACCGGCATTTCTCACGCAGCATCTAAGCGAATTGAATCCAAAATGGAGAGTTCTCGAAGCGGTCGAAGATGTCGCCAACCGTGTCGAGTTAGGCAGCGGGAAGGAACTCTCGGCTTCGCAATTATGCGAGAGGCTTGGCTTTGACCGAGAGACCCAATGGACTCCCGTAGGGGATTTGTCTGGCGGTGAAAAGCGTCGACTTCAACTGACTCGTTTGCTCATGGATAGCCCAAACGTGCTTCTTCTGGATGAGCCGACAAATGATTTCGATATTGAAACACTCACCGAATTGGAAGATCTGCTCGATAGCTACAGCGGAACAATTCTTGTGATCTCGCATGATCGATACTTCCTTGAACGTGTATGTGATCGGTTTGTTGGATTGTTGGGTGATGGACATCTCAGCGATCTGCCCCGGGGAGTGGACCAATACTTGGAGCAGCGCGAGGCAATGATTGCCCAAATGAATGAGAATGAGGCTCCCAAAAGGGAGATCTCGAGTGCGGCGGCACAGAGGCAATTGAAGAAGGATCTAGTCAGGCTTGAAAGGCAACTGGAAAAGGTCTCAGAGAAGATTTCGGCTTTGCACGTTGATCAGGAAGTAGCCGCTTTCGATCCAGAACAATTGGCTCAGATCGATAAGGAACTGGAAAGTTTAAGATCTGATCAAACCCAACTTGAAGAAGAGTGGCTCGCGACGACCCTTGCACTGGGAGACTGACCTCAATGCGATTGG
>CAWJOR010000033.1:0-89280 GCA_963844465.1 uncultured Actinomycetota bacterium
CGTTAGGGAATTAGCCTCCACATGGCTGGAGGAGTGAGATAAAGTCGATCTATGACAAATAGAGTTTCGCATTTATTAGAGGTGACACTTTTTCGAGCACGCTGGTTATTAGCCCCGCTCTATTTGGGTCTAGCTGGCGCCCTCGTACTTCTTGCCTACAGATATGTCATCGAGTTCATAACCTTGGCGCGACACACAGCAAATTTGGATGCCCACGCGTTCACCTTAAGTCTTTTGTCCCTAGTGGATATCACTTTGCTAGCAAATCTAATCTTGATGGTGGTTTTTGCTGGATATGAGAATTTTGTTTCACGAATTGATGTTGCACAAGGTTCGAAAGATCGACCTCACTGGATGGGGTCGATAGATTTCTCAGGTTTGAAAATTAAACTTATAGGTTCTCTAGTAGCAATTTCAGTTATTGAGTTGCTCAAAGACTTCATTGAACTTTCTGGCAAGGAAGTAATAGGCCAGGGAACTATCGGACGAATCGCGATCCACTTGACATTCGTCATATCTGGGGTGCTTTTTGCCGTCATGGATTGGGTCGCAGACAAGAGGGAATTTAAGGGAACACATCCCTAATGCGCTTGGATCTGCTGGCAGCGCTTTCTGGACTCTTCATTGCTGTGCAGTCTCGAGCCAACGGCGAATTAGCTTTTCGTCTTCACAACAGCCTCGAAGCAGCATGCATCTCTTTCGGTTCGGGTCTCATCATTTTGATGGTGATTACCTACTTTCATGAAGGCATAAAGAGCGGTCTAAGAAGCGTGTTCAGTGCGGTTCAATCTGGAGCAATCCCCCGATGGAGACTCTTCGGAGGAGCGCTAGGCGGAGTCGTCATCGCCATTCAAACTCACGTAGTCCCTTTGATTGGCGTCGCCATCTACTCCGTCTCTGTGATCGCCGGTCAAACGGGGATTTCCCTGTTGGTTGATCGACTTGGGCTCACCGGCGGCGGCAAAAGGCACATCTCGGCCCGCAGAATCAGTGCGGCGACTCTGACGGTTCTGGCTGTAGTGATCTCGGTTTGGGATAGGTTGGACGCAAGGAGCCTGTCCATCACCGCGATCGTATTAGGAGTTGTTTCTGGGGGCATCATCGGGGTTCAACGTGCCCTGAATGGTCAAGTTAACGAGCATTCAGAGCAGAGTTTCGCGACGACGTTGTTGAATTTCGTCACGGGCACAGCGTTATTGCTCCTATTATTTTTTGGCGGGATAATCACTCACCATTCCCATCTAGATCCGATGAAATGGACTCCGTGGTGGATGTATCTCGGTGGAGTGACAGGCGTTATTTACATAGCATTCGCATCAACTGTCGTTCAACACCTGGGTGTGTTGACCTTTACCCTCTTTAGCGTCGGCGGACAGTTGGTGGGTTCGCTGCTCTTGGACATTTTCTTGCCTTCAACGGGGGTGCATGTAGGTGCCTATTTGTTCACCGGAATATTGATGACCTACATCGGTGTACTTGCCAACAGCGAGCGATCAGGAAGTGGACGCCGGTCCCGTTGATTCACGTATTACCAGGGGGCATGGAAGGTAAACAATCGTCGGTTCGGGCGCCGCTCCACCTTCAATCCATGCACGCAAGATTTCGGCCGCCTCTACTCCCATTCTGTGCTTAGGAAGGGCAAAAGTAGTGAGGGATGGGTGCACGCGATCCATCATCGGTATGTCATTGAATCCAATAACCGACATATCCCGGGGACAATTCAGTCCCGCGTGCTTGAGACCATCAATGATGCCGATGGCCAATTGATCGTTTGCTGCCAATATTGCTGTCGGCCTTGGACCTGCTTCGGCAAGGAGCTTTGCGATCGCCTGGGTTCCAGCACTCTCGTTGTAACCCGTCGAAACAACGGTCGGGCAATCAGATTCAGTGAGTCCAAATTCGCTGATAACTTTCTTAAACGCGCGCAAACGGATATACCCCGTCGACAGGTTCTGCGGACCAGCGATATGGGCAATCCGTCGATGGCCGAAATTGACCAAGTGTTCGATGGCATCTCGCACTTCCACCGCTTCATTTCCTACAACGGCGGGCAGTAACTGTGTTTCTGTAAGACGGTTGACTAGTACCGCGGGAATCTTGCGTTTTACGATTTCTTTGACGACTGGATCGTTTCGGAAGGCGGTGGCAAGAATGAATCCATCACAACGTCGATTCACTAACGTGTCGAAGAGCTGCATCTCTTTCTTGGGATCATTGTCTGTATTGACGATGAGCGCGCTTAAACCCGCAGGTCCGAGCACTTCCTCTACGCCTCGCACAATCGGGGGAAATAGAGGGTTGATGAGATCCGGGACCATGAAACCGACGGTGTACGAGCGTTTGGTTCGAAGCCCTCGCGCTAGCGAGTTCGGTTGGTAATTCAACTTGGCGGCGATCTCTAGTACTCGCTTGACCGTATCGGCAGCGACGAGATGTCTGGATTCAGGGTTAAGCGCCTTGGAAGCGGTGCCAGGGTGAACGCCTGCGGCTTCAGCGACGTCTGCAAGAGTGCTCACCATTTTGGCAAGGATAGGTGATTACGCACATGAAACCAACGTGGCACCAGTTTTCGCTCATGCCGATTGCTGATAAACACTAGGGTAAAACCCTTGACGGCAAGTGATTGTGTGACCTACCTTTCCAACAGACCAAAGTCGTTGAACCCATCTGTAAAGGGGGAGTTCAATAACTGCGGCGAAGTCGAATGCGAGTATGTGCCCCAGCGTCCACGATTCGACACATTCATTGTTCGTATCTATGCACTAGGAAGGTAACGGAATGAATAACAATCGATTGTCTAAACGATGGTTCAAGAGAGCTCCTCTTGTCGCTGTCGTGGGCGCCGCTCTCGTTGTTCTGAGCGCATGCTCGGCCTCCACGTCATCAACATCGTCAACCCCAGCGGCAAACGCCAAGCCGTTGGTGATCGGTATTTCCCTTTCACTCACTGGAGACTTCGCCGATCCAGGCACAGCAGTAAAGAAGGGCTATGAACTTTGGGCCGACACCGTGAATGCAAAAGGTGGCGTTCTGGGACGTCAGGTTCAACTCAAGATTGTTGATGATCTCTCGAGCCCAACCCAAGTCGTCACTAACTACCAGAACCTCATTACCCGCGACAAAGTTGATCTTGTTTTTGGTCCATTCTCGAGTTTGCTCACTGTTCCGGCCTCTCAGGTTGCCGACCGTTACAAGTACGCATTCATCGAATCTGCTGGCGGTGGTCCAAAGGTATTCGCTCAGAAGTTGGGCAATCTCTTCTTCATTCAACCAGGACCAATCGTCAAGCAAGGTGATGTATTTGCCGACTACATTCTGGCCCTGCCAGCATCCGAACGGCCAAAGACCGCGGCATATCCATCACTAGATGACCCATTTGCTCAGCCAATTGCTGCCAACATTCAGGCTCGGTTCGAGGCTGCAGGAATCAAGACGGTTTATTCAGGAACCTATCCTGCAGAGACTCCTGACCTCACACCAATCATGACAAAGGCAATTTCAAGCAAGCCAGATGTCATCGTGTCAGGAACTCAGTCACTTGATGCGTATCAACAGGTCAAGGCTCTGATCCAACTCCATTACAACCCGAAGTGGCTGTACATGAGCAACGGTGCAAACTCGCCCGTTGAATTTCCAAACAAGGTCGGCGCAGCCAACACTGAGGGAGTGTTTTCTTCAGGTGACTGGTTCCCAAGCAGTACTGCGACGGGTAGTGCCGATTTCATCAAGGCATATATCGCGAAGTACGGCGGAGACGCATCTGCAATCGACAACTCATCTGTCGAGGCGTACGCGGCAGGTCAAGTTCTCGAACTCGTTGCCGCCAAGACTGGCAATGTTGATAACGCAACAATCATCTCAACGTTGCACTCGGGTACTTGGGCGACAGTCCTTGGTGATCTCTCATGGGATGCTATCGGCGAGCCTCAAGGAAGTTACCTGTTGGTGCAGTGGCAGAAAGGCAAGCTCATACCTGTCTTCCCAGCCACAATTGCACAAGCCTCCCCTGTGGCTCCAAAGCCAAACTGGGGTGGCTGAGAACCAGTAAAGCCCGTTTGAACGGCGGGCCCAACGTGAAAGCGACGTTTCGAGTTGGGCCCGCTACAAAACCAGTTCTTCTACGCGCTATCTAGGAGGCAAGACAATGCACACGCTAATCCAAGGTTTGATCTTGGGTGTCCTCACCGGCGGGGTTTATGCGCTCATGGCATCGGGCCAGACGCTGATCTTCGGGGTGATGAAGGTAGTCAATCTTGCGCAAGGTGCCTTTGTTATTGCCTCTGCATATCTCGCGTTCACTCTCTTCACGAAATTTGGCATCGACCCACTTATTGCGGTCCTCATTACGACTCCGCTCATGTTTGGGATCGGTGTAGTGGGCCACTGGGTTTTCCTTCGACCGCTTCGACGCGAAGACGCTGTCGAGCTTTCCATTTTGGTTACTTTCGCCCTTGCCCTGCTTATCGAAGGAATTCTTTCAGTTTCGTACCACACGACCTATCGGAGCATTAACACTTCTTATGCCAACAAAGCCTTTGATGTCGGCGGTTTCGCAATATCGGCAGTGCGTGTTTATGGATTCATCGTTTCGTGTGTATTGCTCCTACTCCTTTACATCGTTCTTCAAAAGACCCGGTTTGGTCGTGCAATTCGTGCGACTGTGCAGAACCCCCAATCCGCAACGCTTCTGGGAGTCGACTCCAACCGTGTTAAGGCGTATGGATTTGGTTTGGGTATCGCAACTGCGGCGGCGTCAGGTTCGATTTTCGGGCTCCTATTCCCGTTCAATTCAGGCAGTCATTACGACTTGATTTCAAGGCTGCTTTCGGTTGTTGTTCTTGGCGGCCTCGGATCGATAGGTGGGGCAGTGCTCGCAGGAGTAATAATCGGCGTTGTTTCCTCGGTCGCAGCTGTCACGTGGTCGCCGACTTGGTCGGAAATGACGTTCTTCATCGTGTTGCTTCTGGTTCTGCTTGTGCGCCCTCAGGGAATGTTTGGTCGAGTAGAACGGGGCAACCTGTGAAGAAGACTACGGAGGGTGCCAGCGCCTTCTTCACCCGCATCGGTCTACTCCGCGGCGGAATATCGATAGTCGTTCTCATCGCGATGCCGGAGATCTTTCGTGCTCACTGGATTTGGAATCTGCTCTTTTTTACAGTCCTATACGCTGCTATGTCCTCTGCCTGGAATTTGATCGGCGGTTATGCAGGGTATCCATCTCTTGGTCACGCAGCATTCTTCGGAATCGGAGCGTATGCCGTCGCCTACATGTTCAAGAATACTGAACTCCTTACTAATGGCTGGGCGCCATTCATTTCGCTTCCGCTCATTGGCATCGGATGCGCCCTTCTCGCATTGCCTATCGGATGGCTGGCAATGCGAACCCGAGCGGACGTATTTGCGATCGTGACGATCACGCTTCTCTTCGTCGCGCAGACTCTTGGCTACAACCTCAAGAGCCTAACTGGTGGCGCGCAAGGCGCTGGCGTATCTAGGGCGCCTTTCAACATCGACATTTTCGAACAACCCTTCTATTTTGTGGCCGCAGCGTTACTGCTTCTTGCAATGGGAATTACCTACTTCGTAATTCGAACAAAACTCGGCATGGCCCTTACCGCGATAAGAGCCGATGAGGACAAGGCACGTGGCGTTGGCGTTCCTACGACTGGTGTGAAACTTCTCGCGTTCTCTGTGAGTGTGACCATTACTGGAATGGCAGGGGCAGTCTGGGCATACTACATCGGCTTCATTTATCCCCAGTTCGCCTTCGATCCGCTGATCACAATAGCGATAGTTTTGATGACCTTTCTCGGCGGACGTGCCACTTTGTGGGGCCCGGTTTTGGGTGCCGCGATCTTGATGCCCGCCCAACAACTCCTCGCCTATTACGTTGGCGGAAGTCAGATCTATCTCATCGCTTATGCGGCGATCTTCTTAATCATCATGTTGCTACTACCGCGAGGAATCTTGCCCACCCTCCTTAGCAAGCGACGTCTGGCCGCACTTGCCGAACAACGCACCGTCGCCGACGGAACGAGTACATCGGCGCTTTCCCAGGGGGCACACTCATGAGCGAACTACTGCGAGTCACGGATTTAACAAAGAGATTCGGCGAACTTACAGCTGTCGATAATTGCTCATTTTCAGTGGAGGAGGGGAGCATCACAGCTCTCATCGGCCCCAACGGATCTGGGAAAACGACTGTCTTTAACCTGATCACTGGATATCTTCCATCGGATAGCGGCACGGTGGAATTTGCCGGATCTACGATTCACAAGGAGGGTCCCGGCACTCTTTATCGAAAGGGACTCACACGCACCTTTCAACAAGCCCGTGTCTTCGCCGATCTCACGGTTCAAGAGAACTTAGTTGTCGCGCGGGGAGGAACCCTGAAGTCCTTCTTCGGCCGCCGAATTTCCGCTGATGATCGAAAGAGAGCCGCAGAACTTCTTGAGGAGTTCAAGCTCAGCCACGTAGCTGATCTTTACGCAAGCGAGCTTTCGTGGGGCCAGCGCAAACTTCTTGAGTTTGCTTCAGTGCTTATGAGCAAACCTCGATTGGTATTGCTTGACGAGCCAACTGCAGGCGTTAATCCGATCCTGATCGAAACCATGGCAACCCATATTCGCTCTTACAACGAAGCGGGTGTCACGTTCCTGATCGTCGAACACGATATGAGTTTTGTCATGCGCGTGTGCAATCCCGTGATCGTCCTCGATCGCGGAAAGACAATCGCAACGGGCGATCCCGAGACGGTGCAATCTGACCCCCGAGTGCTCGATGCCTACCTTGGCGATTGAGGAGTAGAGAAAATGAAGCCAACAGACAAAGTAGATTCCAATCCCACAGTGTTACTTCAACTCACGAACGTTGTAGCGGGCTACGGATCTGGCATGGTGCTAAAGGGCGTTGACCTCACGCTCAATCGCGGTGACATCATGTGCCTTATTGGACCCAACGGTGCGGGAAAGTCCACAGTGCTTAAGACGGTTTCGGGTCTGCTGCCTCCAAAGGATGGGAAGGTCACGTTTGAAGACGTGGACATTACAGGTCAAACACCAAAGGAGAATTTGCGCCGAGGCATAGTTCATGTTCCGCAAGAGCGCTCGCTATTTCCTGGCATGACAGTATGGGACAACTTGCTCATGGGTGGCTATTTGATTCGAAGTCGAAAAGTGATCCAAGATCGCATTGATCAAGCCGCGCACCTCTTCCCAATCATCACCCAGCGTCGCAATACACATGCCGGATCTTTGTCCGGTGGTGAACAGAAGCAAGTCGAACTTGCTCGGACCCTTCTCTTTGATCCAAAACTCATCTTGCTTGATGAGCCTTCCATTGGACTTGATCCCAAATCGCGTCGCTTGGTTTTCGAAGCCATCCGAGGGTTGGCGACGGCGGGTCGCACTATTTTGCTCGTAGAACAGAATGCGAGATCTGGATTGGCTGCGGCTGATCAGGGAGCAATTCTCGAGACTGGCCTTGTTCGGATAACTGGGGCTGCGGCAACGCTTCTCGAGGATCCCGAAGTCGCCCGGCTCTATCTGGGTGCATCCACAATGACTCGCCCGCCAGCCAAGACTCAACAGGAGAACTGACATGACGAATAATCCAAACCCCACGATTGGCTGGATTGGAACGGGACGTATGGGTTATGCCATGGTCTCTCGGCTGATTAGCGCGGGATTAGACGTGAGCGTTTACAACCGCACTCGCTCCAAAGCAGAGCCATTGGCTGCCTACGGCGCGAAGATTGTGGATTCGATTTCCGAATTAGCCGACCGTGACATTGTCTTTTCGATGGTCTCTGAATCCGCTGATCTACTCCAAGTGACAACTGGCGTGGGCGGTGTCCTGGCGCAGAAGGTCGCACCAAGAATTCTGGTGGACTGTTCGACGGTGAGCGAAGACGCCTCCGATGAAGTTCGCCTAGCGGCAGCGGGCAGGGGTACTAGATATCTAGTCGCCCCAGTCTCTGGAAACGCCAAAGTTGTCTTGGCCGGCAAGTTGACAATGATCGCTTCGGGTTCGAAAGACGTCTTTGATGAGGTCGAACCGATTCTCCTTCATATCGTTAAAGCTGCGACCTATGCTGGCGAGGGCGATTTGGCCCGTCTGGTGAAACTCGCACACAACATATTCCTTGGCGTCGTCACTCAGTCGATGGCCGAGATCACCGTGTTTGCAGAGAAAGCCGGCGTTCCTCGATCGGCGTTCCTCGCTTTCCTGAATGAGTCCGTGATGGGTTCTGTCTTCACTCGCTACAAAAGCCCGGCATTTATCAATCTTGATATGACTCCAACCTTTACGCCGATTCTTCTGCGAAAGGATTTCGACCTTGGGCTCGCCGCTGCTCGCGACCTGGAGGTTCCGATGCCTATCGCTTCGGCAACACACCAGATTGTCCAACAGGCAGTCGGGCACGGTAACGTGGATATGGATTTCTCGGTGCTTCTACTCGAGCAAGCCGCTGCCTCAGGGATGACTTTGCAATCGGAAGATCTTCAGGTGTCTGACGGACTCGAGAACGAGTCCGCGTAAACGCTGCTGGCAGAGGGGAAAGAAATCATGAAAAAAGTAGCACCATTGGCTGCTCCCGGGCACATGGGAGTCGATTACGAATCTCGCGTTGATTTCGACCGCCTTCGAAAGTACCGCATTGCCCGTGCAAAGGAGGCGTTGAATAGCAGCGAGTGCGGTGCGTTCCTTCTCTTTGATTTCTACAACATTCGATACACAACTCAAACGTGGATAGGTGGCGCCCTAGGCGACAAGATGACTCGGTATGCACTCCTCACCCGCGACGGAGGCGAGCCGATGCTTTGGGACTTTGGATCGGCAGTTCGTCATCACAAACTTTATTCGCCGTGGCTCAAGCAAGAGAACAACCGCCCAGGAATGCTCGGCATGCGAGGCGCCGTCGCCCCCTCAGCCGGCCTAATGGAGTCTGCAATCAAAGAGATCAAGTCCCTTCTCGTCGAGGCGGGTGTGGAAGACATGCCAGTTGGCGTCGACATTGTGGAGCCGGCATTCCTCTTTGAGATGCAACGTCAGGGACTGAAAGTCGTGGATGCACAGCAGTACATGTTGGACGCACGAGTCATAAAGTCCATTGATGAGATTATGCTTTTGAATCAAGCCGCCGCGATGGTCGATGGCGTTTACCAGAACATTGTCGATGTACTTAAACCTGGCATCAGAGAGAACGAGATCGTGGCCTTGGCTAACAAGCGCCTCTACGAAATGGGATCCGACCAAGTTGAGGCGATCAACGCGATATCGGGTGATCGTTGCAACCCCCACCCCCACAATTTCACCGACAGAATCATTAGGCCCGGTGATCAGGCATTCTTTGACATCATTCACTCCTTCAACGGATACCGCACCTGCTACTACCGCACCTTTGCAGTCGGCAGCACTACAGCAAGCCAGCATGATGCTTACACGAAGGCGCGCGAGTGGATGGACGCGGCGATCGATATGGTTCGAGTGGGTGTCGGAACAGATCAGATTGCTAAGGTCTGGCCAAAAGCCGAGGATTTCGGATTCACCGACGAATTAGCTGCCTTCGGCCTGCAGTTCGGCCACGGTCTTGGCCTTGGACTGCACGAGAGGCCAATCATCTCCCGTCTCAACAGCCTTGAAAATCCCATAGAAATCAAAGCGGGCATGGTTTTTGCGCTGGAGACATACTGTCCTGCATCTGACGGTATTTCTGCCGCCCGCATCGAGGAAGAGGTCGTGGTCAGCGAAGGCGGTGTTCACATTCTTACAAAGTTCCCATCAAAGGAACTCTTTATTGCTAACGAGTACTAATCACGCTGTGTGTTCTTAAGAGACCGACTTCTTCACAGCTGCCGCCACTGCCGTAACAACATTGGGGTCGAATACGCTCGGAACGATGAATGACGTGTTTAGTTGATCGGCTGAGACACAACCTGCGATCGCTTCAGCGCACGCAACCAGAAGCTCGTCCGTGATCTTGTGGGCGTTTGCGTCAAGGAGTCCACGGAAGATTCCGGGGAACGCCAAGACATTGTTGATCTGATTTGGCTGATCGCTGCGACCAGTTGCCACGATTGTCGCGTGCTTGCGAGCGATGTATGGGTCGATCTCTGGGTCTGGATTTGCCAAGGCAAAAACAATGGAGTTTTTGGCCATTGAGGCTACATCTGCTTCTTTCAAAATGTTTCCGGCGCTGACGCCGATGAAAACGTCAGCATCGACAATGCCTTCAGGCATCTTGCCGACAAAATCATTTGGATTGCAGTTATCGATGAACCACTGACGCATTGGGTCCTTCGTGACCGTGCCACTGTGGATAGCGCCCTTGGAATCAAAGGCAATAATGTTCTTGGCGCCGCTAATGGTGAGAAGGCGGGCGATAGCTGTGCCTGCTGCCCCTGCTCCGCTGATAACGATCTTGCAGTCAGCGAGGTTCTTCTTCACCAACTTCAAGGCGTTTGTCAGTGCTGCGAGAACACAGACGGCAGTACCGTGCTGGTCATCGTGGAATACCGGAATATCAAGTAGCTCGCGAAGGCGCCTTTCAACTTCGAAACAACGTGGTGCTGAAATATCCTCGAGGTTGATGCCGCCATAGACGGGGGCGATCAATTGAACCGTTCGAACGATTTCATCGACATCTTGCGTGTCCAGGCAAACGGGCCATGCGTCAACATCGGCAAAACGCTTGAATAACACTGCTTTTCCTTCCATGACTGGAAGAGCGGCTTCTGGCCCGATATTTCCAAGCCCAAGGACTGCCGAACCATCGGTGACCACAGCAACGGTGTTCCGCTTAATGGTCAGGCGCCGTGCGTCCGTTGGATCGTCCACAATTGCTTGGCAAATGCGCGCGACACCTGGCGTGTATGCACGAGAGAGGTCATCACGGGTTTTAAGGGGCACTCGAGAATGAATTTCCAGTTTGCCGCCGAGGTGCAATAAGAAGGTGCGATCGCTGACTTTCCTAACCGTCAATCCCTCATGTGCGCTGATTGCTTTTGTGATTTCTTCTGCGTGGTCGGCATTGATGGTGTCGCAGGTGATGTCGATGACAACTTTGTCTAAGAGGGATTCAACAACGTCAAGTGCGGTGATCGTCGCACCTGCTTTAGTGATTGCCGCGGTTGCCTCCGCTACCGGTTGCACCGAAGGTGCGCCCTCTACGCGAATAGTGATTCCATACCCTGGACTGGTTGATGCCATGTTAAACAACTCCGTAAAGTCGGTCGCCCGCGTCACCTAGACCCGGCACGATATATCCATTTTCATTTAACTTTGTATCAAGTGCTCCCGTAACAATTGTGATTGGCACGGGACAATTTTCGAAAGCCTGTTCCATGTAGGCAACGCCTTCGGGGGCAGCAATAATGCAGATTGCAATGATGTCAGTCGCACCTAAATCAATGAGAAAGTTGAGCGCAGCAACAAGAGTTCCGCCGGTCGCCAACATGGGATCAAGAACAAAACATTGACGCCCAGACAGATCGTCAGGAAGACGGTTAGCGTAAGTGCTAGCCATCAAAGTTTCTTCGTCTCGCACCATTCCAAGAAAACCAACTTCGGCCGTCGGAACCAGGCGAACCATTCCCTCAAGCATTCCAAGTCCGGCGCGCAAGATGGGGACGACAACGGGCCTGGGGTCAGCCATCTTTTCACCCTGAGTGACAACCACCGGAGTCTTAATTGTGACCGTTTTCGTGCGCACTTCGCGAGTTGCCTCGTACGCTAGCAAAGTGACGAGTTCTTCGACGAGGCGACGAAAGGTCGGGGAGTCGGTGGTTTCATCGCGCAATACGGTCAATTTGTGCGAGATTAGCGGGTGATTCGCGACGTGGACTTTCACCCTCCATACCTTACAGGTCTTTTCATCTCAAGAAATGAGTGTCAGTATGCAACCTAAGGGTATGTGAAACGGGGGCGGTGATGAGTGAGGAAGTTGATATCGCAGTGGCCGCTTGGCATGAAGAAGGCAGATGGAATCTCGCCAAGCTACCTAATCCGCATGACCTGGCTCACATTATTGATCGCTTGAAAAGCCAGCGTACTAACGGGGGCGCCATTGCACTGATTGCGATTGATGAGGAGTTCTTCATCATCATCAGAGTTCTCGGCTCACATATAAGCATGTTTCTCAGCGATGTTACTTGCGCGTTCGATTATGAAGTGGCATCAGATTTCATTGAATTGGCCGATCTTCCATTCCCCAATGAAGATGACGAGCCACTACCAGTGGGACATTTGGACATTCTGGCCGACCTGGGAATGAACCACATGGAGATTTCCGCTCTTTGCGACGATGCAGAATTGTTTCCTGACGAACAACTAGACGCCATCGCAACTCGCTTGGGTTTTGGTGATGAGTTTCGCGAACTAATAGGTCTATGAATTTTGAAGAAGCGATGGCTTTGGCCATCAAGGTCGCCCAAGAAGCGATCACGACGAGCGCAGATGTGCCAGTCGGCGCCGTGATTTTGAATAGCAAGGGCGAGGTGGTCGCAACAGGAAGCAATGAGCGCGAGTTGGATCATGATCCAACAGCTCACGCAGAAATTGTTGCGATGCGGAAGGCCGCCCTCGAACATGGAAGTTGGCGCTTAGAAGATCACACATTGGTTGTCACTCTTGAACCTTGTGCGATGTGCGCCGGCGCGGTTGTTCAATCTCGAATTCCGAGGGTTGTATTTGGCGCTTGGGATGAGAAGGCGGGGGCAGTCGGCTCGGTTTGGGACATTCTGCGAGATCCAAGAACCTTGAATAAACCCGAAGTAGTTGCGGGTGTGATGGCCGAAGAGTGTGCCCAGTTGCTCCAGTCATTCTTCCGAGCGCAACGAAAAGGAATTTAAGTACTGTATCCTCGCTCCTGGTGGCGTGTCCGAGCGGCCAAAGGAGCACGCCTCGAAAGCGTGTGTTGGGGAAACTCAACCGTGGGTTCAAATCCCACCGCCACCGCCATATCAATCAGAGCAGCTAGATCACAATCTCGTAGGAAGGGTTGAGGATCGTAAGCGAACCATTGGTTTCGCCAACCATGCCCTCTGCAAGCAACTGCGATCCGACATCAAGTCCTGCGATTTCTCGCCTGCCTAAGAATTGAAGTGTGACTCCGCCAGTCTCGTCCCAGACTTCCACCTCAACTATTGGTGCAGCACCACTTGGCGCGGTCTTGATTGATGTGACTCTTCCCTTCACATGAGCTCGATTGCGCCACGTGATTTTGCCAATGGGTGTCAGATTCTCCGCATAGTGACTGACTGGTTCGCTGCTCATAAATGACACCGCGCTCGCTGGCTTGATCTTCAATTCTGGCGCGAATGGTTTGGGGCTCTTAGCGATTGTGGCCAACTCAAGTCCATGGCTGTCATGGACCACGACGCCCTGTCCAGAAATTATCTTGGCCACATCGAAAGGAATAATCGTCGCAACTACGCGTGGTAATTGAGATATTGGGCGTGCAATTTCTTCAGCAGTCTGATCGTGAAGCAGCTTTCCGAGCACTGGAGTGTAGGAACGACGAGGTAATAGAAGTGTCAATTCCACATCTGGAGATGCTGTTGCTCGAATTGCATAGTCCATCGCGGCATTGGGCAAACGCCGGTCGGGACAGTCAATGAGTTCGAGAGTCACGTCGTCTAGTGCAGGCGCTGCGGACCATGCCTTGCGTATATCTTCAGCTCTTTGATCATCGATCACAAAGTGAACTGCTGCCAACGAATGTGGGTTGAGACTACGTGCATATCGAACTGCCCCAACCGTTGCTACGTCGACACTATCGACGAGGACTGTTACGTCGTGGCGGCTGATAGATGTGGCGCGCGATTCTTCACTTCGGAAATTCAAAGCTGCCTGTTCACGTCTGTATTGTCGGTTGAGTCGCAGCAACGAGAAGACGGCAATTGGAGCAATGGTGATAACCAACCACGCGCCTTCCGTGAACTTCACGACCGCAAAGACAAGAACAACAATAACGGCGACAGTTCCTGAAAGCCCATTGATAAACATCTTAAGTTTCCAGTTGCCGATGCGATGCTTGTAGGCATGTTTCGCCATTCCAAATCCCGCAAGAGCGAATCCCGTAAAAACACCAAGTGCATAAAAGGCGACGAGGTGATCCACTGCTGCGCCCGTGATGATCACAAGGACTGTTGCAGAACTGGCTAGGAAGATAATGCCGTTGGAAAATGAAAGTCGGTGTCCGCGCTTGGTCAACTGATGGGGCAAGTATCCATCAGTTGCAACAAAGTTACAGAGAATTGGGAAAGCGTTATAGGTCGTGTTCGCGCCGGCGAATAGAATTAACATAGTTGCTGCTTGGACAAGAATGAAAAGTATCTTTCCCGTAGTCTCATTGCCGAGGGCCGCTTTCGCGATCTGCGAAATAACTGTCGGGGTGCCGCTTACATATGGCAGGGCATGTATACGTTGAGCGAACCAAGAGACACCGATAACCAGAGTCCCCAAGATCACGCTCATCGTGACGAGAGTTTTTCGTGCGTTTTGAGCCTCGGGAACTTTAAACAATGCCACACCGTCGGAAATCGCCTCAAGGCCGGTGAGGGATGATCCGCCGTTGGCGAAGGCGCGGAGAAGAATGAAGATCGCACCGAATGTAAGCAGTCCCTGCTCATGCCCCATGGGGAATGTCCCGGTCACATTGGTGTCTAGAACTGGTAGGTGACCGGTGAATGCCTTGACCAAGCCCGTAATGAAGACGATTGCCATTGCAGCGATAAAGAAGTAGGTAGGCATCGCGAATGACTTCCCCGCCTCCTTGACTCCGCGCAAGTTTCCATAAGTAATGAGAGCGATTATGCCGATCGTCATGTACACCTTGCCCGGGTGCAATGTGGGGAAAGTAGAGATGATTGCCGCAACACCGGCTGCAGATTGAATGGCGACGGTCACGATGTAGTCGAGCATGAGTGCAACAGCTGCGATGATTGACATCACGGGACCGAAATTGTCCTTTGTGACGATGTACGCCCCGCCAGTTTTTGTATAGACCTCTATGACGTTTCTATAGCTCAAAGTAATGATGGTCAAAATTGCGATGATCACCACCGTCATCGGCATCATCAAGGCAAAAGAGGCAAGTCCGAACGCGGGAAGGAGGGCAATCAGGATCTGCTCGCTGCCATAAGCCGAAGAGGAGATGCAGTCAGAGGAGAGGATTCCTAAGGCATATCTTTTTGCAAGTCGTTGATGTCCAAGGGTGTGCCGGTTAAGAGGGTTGCCGAGAAGCGTTCTCTTGATCTTGTACGAAATTGGGTCCTTGAGATGAGCATGTTCTTGAAGGGCTACCGGCGCAGGCGCATTATCGGTCCAAGATTTAGGCACTATTTCTCCTCAGACACGGTTTGGTCAGGCGCGATTTGATAAGTGGTGCTGATCACCCCGCCATCCTAGATTGTCCGCCCTGGCTTTGCTCACGTCCGTGCCGTGGGGATCCACTCTGGTACTGGGAGGTGTGGCCAAAAGGGTGCGGGTATGCTCGGGGCATGCGTACACAGTTATATATCGATGGAAAATGGGTCGACGGCAACGGAACAATGCCGGTCTATGACCCCAGTGACGGATCAGTTATTGCCGAGGTCGCAACCGCAGGAGATGCCGAATGTGAAGCGGCACTAGACGCCGCGCACCGAGCATTCCCTTCATGGGCAAAGACAGCTCCTCGAGTTCGTAGCGAGATGTTGCGCAAGGCATTTGAGATTATGACCGCTGAAAGCGACCAGATCGCGACGATGATCTCGCGTGAGAACGGAAAAGTCTTCGCCGATGCGAAAGGCGAGGTTGCCTACGCAGCAGAATTCTTCCGCTGGTTCGCCGAAGAGGCAGTGCGCACTCCAGGAGATTTCCGCAAATCTCCGAGTGGAGATAAGAGAATTCTTGTCACCCACCAACCTATTGGTGTCTCTCTCCTTATTACTCCCTGGAACTACCCAGCGGGTATGGCTACTCGCAAGATCGGTCCCGCACTCGCGGCCGGGTGCACGGTCATTCTCAAGCCTGCTGGCGAAACCCCATTAACCGCGTTGTACATCGTGGATATCCTCGAGCGCGCGGGAGTTCCTAAGGGCGTTGTCAACGTCATCATGCCAAAGCCCGTTGGAGAAACCATCAGCAAGATGTTGCATGATCCCCGCGTAAGGAATCTCTCCTTCACTGGATCAACCGAGGTTGGTCGCGTTCTTCTTCGAGAGGCAGCGGACCAAGTTGTCCGATGCTCAATGGAATTAGGCGGGAATGCTCCTGTCCTTGTTTTTGATGATGCAGATGTTACAAAAGCAGTTGAAGGAATCATGGTTGCGAAGATGCGCAATGGTGGCGCTGCTTGCACTGCTGCAAACCGCATTTATGTGCAGCGCCCAATTGCCGAGAAGCTCACAGCAGAGTTGACGAAGGCAATGGATGCCCTGCATATGGGAGCACCTCTTGAGGCGGGCATGAATCTCGGTGCAAGTGTGTCTCTTAAGGAACGCGACAAGATTGCTGCCCTTGTAGATATGGCTGTGAAGCAAGGTGGATTGGTCATGACTGGCGGAAAAGTTCCAGATCGCGCTGGCGCTTTCTATCCTGCAACCGTGCTGACCGTGAAGAGCGACAACGAGATTCTGAAGAACGAAGTTTTCGGACCTGTCGCACCGATCGTGATATTCGATACCGACGAAGAGGGAATTGCTCTCGCGAACAACACTGATTTCGGTCTAATTAGTTACGTCTTCTCGGGCGAACTTGGTCGATCAATCCGTATCGCCGAGGCGATGGAGTCCGGGATGGTTGCGATCAACCGCGGTGTCATTTCAGATCCTGCTGCACCCTTCGGAGGGATGAAGCAGAGTGGCCTCGGACGCGAAGGCGGCTTCGACGGCATTCACGAATTCCTTGAGACGAAGTACATCGGCGTCGAGATCTAGTTCACCGTAGGTTCCGACCGAATTTATCCATAGCAAGGACGACGTCCTCCAATTCCAAACCTAACTTCGTAAGTTGGTATTCGGTCTTTGGTGGAACCGTGGGGAAGAGTTCTCTACTGAGAATTCCCTTTTCTTCAAGGTGTTTGAGTCTCGCCGCTAGCATCTTCGGGCTTATGCCTTCAAGAGACCTAAGCAATTCGGAGTAGCGTTTCTTTCCAGACAGTAAATCTCTAATAATGAGCGTTGTCCATTTCCCATCAATAATTTCTGTGGTCTTGCGGACAGGGCAATTGGCGTCGCATGGCTCAGGAAATAGACCTGCATTCTTCATTGAGCTCCTCCAACCTACAGTTACTAAAAGGTAACTACTATACATTGGATAGTATGCTTGCTAGCCTGCCCAGAGTCAACACGGACAGATAAGAATATTGAAAGGGAAGAATGAAAAAGTTAACGATTTTGCTTAGAGTAGTTGGTGTAGTCCAGATTGTTTTGGGTGCGGCTTATCTTTTCACTCCTGGCGCTTTCATTGAGTGGATGAAACTTTCGCCGACTCCGCATGATGCGAACTACGCCTACGGCATGCTCGCATCTCGTTTCATTGCTTATGGAATTGGAATGTTTGTCATCGCTCGGAATCCCCAAAGAAATATATTTTGGATTAAAAACATGATTCTCGTCCAAGGGGTAGATCTGGGCGTCGGATTGTTTTATACAGTGACTGGAGTCCTTTCTCTCTCGACATCTGCGTTTCCTATGTTCAATGCAGTCTTGATTGCGGGGCTCCTGTTCTTTTGGATGCCCAGAAAAGTTGGAAGCGGAACAAACTAAGTGAGTTATTCCAGCGCCAAGTTATTTGCATGGCTCCAAGAAGCGGACTTTTACAGAGATCTTCACGCAAAAGCTATGGCAGGACTACCAAACGGGAAAGACCGCACTTGGCTGGATTTCGGCTGCGGTCCAGGCCTTTTCACTCGTCTAGCCGCAGCGAAGGGGTATTCGGCCATGGGAATAGATCAGGATCCTTCAATGATCCGCGAGGCCAAGAAAATTGCCAAGAGAGAAGCCTCGTCCGCAGATTTCGCAGCTGGCGATGTTTTTCAGGCAAGACCCCAGGGCGCTGATGTTGTCTCTGCTTCTTCGTTACTTGCCGTACTCGATGACAAGGTTGGTGGGTTTGAGTCCCTTCTGCGGGCGGTGAATCCCGGAGGAGTACTGCTAATTGTGGAACCCACAGACCAGATGACACCGCAAGCCGTTGATGTTCTCATCCAAGACGGCCTGCATGGTAAACGAATCGATGGGTTGCGAATGTGGGCACGTGCAAGACAAGGCAGTGCGATAGATCCTGAAATATTTGGAACTGCGATTCCAGCGACATTCGCGCCGCTTCTGGGTGGGCTTGTAGGGGCGTGGTTTTTCCAGAAGGAGCCAAACCTTTGATGGTCAGTGGAGGATGAGGGGTTTGAACCCTCGGTAGGTTGTCCTACACACGTTTTCCAAGCGTGCGCATTCGGCCGTTATGAAAACCTCCGAGAGTAAAGACAACTCGACTATTTCAGGAACTTTAAAGCTCTACCAGGGTTTGCAACCTAAAACTCTAGCGTTGCTCGCGCTTCGCTGTGCGCAAATTTTTCTACCAGGCGCTCTACTCGTCTTCTTTTTCTCCAATGAAGCGGCGTAAACCCCAGCTCGTTTGAAAATGTAACTCCATGATCGTCAGAGAATCTGTAACTAACTCCTTTATCCTCAATTAAGTACTTGACTATTAAGTTATCGACTGCCACAAGTAATAAACCTTCTCGGAGCAACTGCTCCGCTTGCCTTTTGTAGCGGGTTTCATTCTCAAATTGGAGTCGGGTGAAGAGATCAATAAACGCTTGATCCGCTTCGGTCTCTACGAAGGGTTCACCTGAGCCATCGTAGATCTCCATGTCTTAAGTTTAGATCAAGTGCCGCAACGGAGGGGGGTAATTCCGTCGGATCGAGTGCGCCCCGCGTACTGCCACTTCCCCAGGATAAATGCTTTTGCGTACGCTATGCCGAAGTAGCGTGTTACTTCATTGTTCTTGCACTTTACGGCGGCATCGCTAATTTCTACCTTCAAACGGGGAGATTGAGGCGAAATTATCTTCGTTTCAAACCGATCCACAAAGTGATTACCGAAAAAGCCAGTTTTGTATATTTCAACAGTCAAAGTCACTCGTTGTTGAGGTACGTTACATATGGACCTGGCATTCACCTTCACATATTTGATTTTGCGATGCTTGAGTATTGAGGAAGATATATGTGCATTATCAATTTCAATGCGACAGGCTGCTTTGGGCACTTTGGGACTGCCCGTTGCTGCGTTCGTGGGGGTTAAGGACAGTAAAAGTAGGATCGCGAGCGCTGCGGCGAAAAAGGTGATTGGGCATCGGCGTAGTTTTAAGTTCGTAGCCATAAGTGATGATGGCAAATCTCAAGACTTCCCCGAGAAAGTTATCCACATGTAGGCAAAAATGGCGGAGGATAGGGGATTTGAACCCCTGAAAGGTTGCCCTTTACACGCTTTCCAAGCGTGCGCACTCGGCCGCTATGCGAATCCTCCGTGGAGAACTCTAGCGGTGCGCTAACTATGATTAGCGCCAGATCCCTCGTGCGGCATTATCGGGCTGAACTCCCCCAGGGCTGGAAGGCAGCAAGGGTAGGCCCGCTCTAGTGGGTGCACGAGGGGTCCTTCAACACCGAGTGTTGAAGGACCAATTCCACAAGGGCTTTTACATTCGGGGAGGTGGGCAACGTGTCTTTAGCTCTTTATCGCAAGTACCGCCCATCCCTGTTCGCCGACGTCATCGGCCAGGAGCATGTGACCATTCCTCTTTCTAACGCCCTCTCATCAGGGCGGACTCACCACGCATACCTATTCTCTGGTCCTCGCGGCTGCGGAAAGACATCCAGCGCTCGCATCATGGCTCGAAGTCTCAACTGTGAAAAAGGACCAACGCCGGATCCATGTGGCGAATGCCAATCGTGCAGGGACTTAGTTGCTAACGGTCCTGGGTCATTGGACGTCATCGAACTTGATGCTGCAACGCACGGCCTTGTAGATGATGCACGCGATCTTCGCGACAAGGCTTTTTTTGCTCCAGTGCAGAGTCGGTACAAGATTTACATCATCGATGAGGCGCACCAACTCGGACCAGGCGCTGCGAATGCGCTTTTGAAGGTTGTCGAAGAACCGCCGCCTCACGTCATTTTTATTTTTGCAACGACCGAGCCCGAGAAATTGATTTCAACTATCCGCTCGCGTACACATCATTATCCATTCCGCCTTGTGCCGCCAGGAATTTTGGCCGCAAACTTAGAGAAGATCTGCAATGCCGAAGGCGTGAAGGTTGCCAAAGGAGTGATCCCTCTGGTTGTCCGTGCAAGCGGTGGATCCGTGCGTGACGCCCAGTCAGTTCTAGGACAACTTCTTGCTGGTGCCGGAAAAGACGGTGTCAGTTACGACATCGCAATTCAACTCTTGGGCTTCACCGATAGCGCGCTACTAGATGATGCAATCGATGCATTGGCCGCCAGAGACAGCGCTACATTGTTCAAGAGTGTTGATCGAATTATCGAGTCAGGGCACGATCCCCGCCGTTTTGCCGCTGATCTGCTTGAGCGTCTTCGCGATTTGATGATCGTCGATGCCCTGCCCGCAGGTGGTGCAAGTGCAATTCTGCGCGAAGTCTCTGATGACCAACTTGAACGAATGACAAACCAGGCACAACGAATCGGCTCTGCTGGTTTGTCACGTGCAGCTGACATTGCAGCCGAAGGTCTCACTCAGATGCGAGGTGCCACGGCGCCGCGGCTGATGCTCGAACTCATTTGCGCTCGAATGTTATTGCCCGTCGGTGATAATTCAGACCGTGGTCTGCTCGCCCGTATTGAAAGACTCGAGCGTGCCGAGAACTTAGCCCCAATGAGTTCCCCAACTCCCAAGTCTGAAACGCCAGTGGTTGAAATCGCTCGAACGGCAGTGCAGCAGGGATCTTCAAAGTCGGTGAACGGAGACGACACTAAAAAAGTTTTGCCCGTGTCGTCAAGTTCAGCCGACGAGAAGATTCCAGAGGTGATCAAGACGAGCGCGAAACCGACTGGCGTTGCAGACGTCGCTGCTCTTCGTCGTTTGTGGCCAGATGTCATTGAGGATGTTAAGAAGCGCCGCCGCCTTACATGGTCGCTTCTGAGTACAAGTGCGCAAGTGCTTGCGTTGGATGACACGGCGATCACAATTGCCATTGTCAACGCGGGCGCTCGCGACTCCTTCATTCGTTCTGCCAGTGATGAGATTCTGCGTCAATCATTCATTGACGTAGTCGGTGTTGATCGAAAGATCGAAGTTGTCGTCGACCCTTCCATCAATCCGAATACCCCAGCCGCGCGCGCGGTGCGTGTTGACGAGTCTCCAACCGATGCCGACCAACTTTCCGGCCAAGCACTTCTTGCCAAGGAACTTGGCGCTCAATTCATCAGTGAGAAGCCACGCTGATGAGCGGGATGTATGAAGGTGCAATCCAAGACTTGATCGATGCCCTTGGCCGTCTGCCCGGCATCGGACCCAAGAGCGCTCAGCGCATCGCATTCCATATTCTTCAGTCCGAAAGTGAGACTGCGGCGGCACTTGTAGATGCGATCCGTACCGTAAAAGAGCGGGTGAAGTTCTGCACCGAGTGCGGGAACGTCTCTGAAGAGACTCAATGCCGCATCTGTCGGGATCCCCGGCGGGACAACACCTCCATCTGCGTGGTCGAAGAGAGCAAAGACGTCATCGCAATCGAGCGAACTCGAGAATTTCGAGGCAAGTACCACGTGCTTGGTGGGGCGATCAGTCCGATTGACGGAATCGGCCCCGATCAGCTGCGCATTCGCGAACTCATGGCTCGCTTGGCTGATTCCGCGGTAACTGAAGTCATCCTGGCCACAGATCCCAATCTCGAGGGGGAGGCAACGGCCACATATCTCGCCCGCCTCATCAAGCCACTGGATTTGAAGGTCTCACGGCTAGCCAGTGGTCTGCCCGTGGGAGGAGATCTCGAATATGCCGACGAAGTCACTCTCGGGCGGGCATTCGAAGGACGTCGGACGGTTGAGAACTAAGAATCTCATTATCTGAACGTTTGTCCGTCTCGTTATTTGATATTAACTACCAAAACTCCCCACGATAGTTCAAACTAGGTTCATGGCTCTGATTGTTCAGAAATATGGTGGTTCCTCCGTTGCCGATGCCGAGGGCTTGAAACGGGTCGCGGCCCGGATCGTGGCAACCAAGCGTGCGGGAAATCAGGTTGTCGTCGTGGTCAGCGCCATGGGAGACACCACGGATGAACTAATCGATCTGGCCAACCAAGTCACCCCGATTCCGACAGGGCGAGAGCTCGACATGCTTCTCACCGCTGGCGAGAGAATCTCTATGGCATTGCTGGCGATGGCTATCTCCAATCTGGGTCACGAGGCGCGCTCGTTCACCGGCAGCCAAGCAGGGGTAATCACCGACTCGGCTCACGGCCGTGCCCGCATCATCGACGTGGCGCCGGGGCGAATTCGAGAGGCCATTGAAGAAGGCGCCATCGCAATCGTCGCTGGATTCCAGGGGGTAAGCCAGGACACCAAGGACATCACAACTCTTGGCCGTGGCGGCTCTGACACTACTGCGGTCGCACTTGCTGCGGCCCTCGACGCGGATGTCTGCGAGATATACACCGATGTCGACGGGGTGTTTAGCGCTGACCCGAGAGTCGTCCCGACGGCGCGGAAACTGAAATCTGTTACATACGAAGAGATGTTGGAACTGGCAGCAAGCGGTGCGAAAGTTCTTCATCTTCGATGTGTCGAGTATGCGCGCCGCTACGAACTTCCAATTCATGTCCGCTCATCATTTTCTACCAACGAAGGAACGTGGGTGGTTAAGAACCAACCCGAAGGAGACATCATGGAGCAAGCAATCATCTCTGGCATTGCACACGATAAGAGCGAAGCCAAGATCACCATCGTCGGTGTCCCGGACCGCACAGGTGTCGCCGCCCGCATCTTCCAGGCAATCGCCGATGCCGACATCAACATTGACATGATTGTTCAGAACGTCTCCGCTGCATCGACTGGTCTTACCGATATCTCCTTCACCCTTCCTAAGAGCGAAGGCGCCAACGCAACATCGACTCTGCAGCGAATCCAAGGCGAAGTTGGCTTCGCATCAATTCAATACGATGATCAGATCGGCAAACTCTCACTCATCGGCGCAGGAATGCGCTCGCACCCTGGCGTTACTGCCAATTTCTTTGCGGCGATGTCTGAAGCCGGTGTGAACATCGAAATGATTTCAACATCAGAGATTCGAATCTCCATTGTTTGCCGAGCAGCCGATCTTGAACGCGGAGTGAGAGCGGCGCACACAGCTTTTGAATTGGATGGCGAACCTGGCGATGCAGTCGTGTACGGGGGCACGGGCCGATGACCCGCAAGCCATCACTCGCTGTTGTAGGCGCAACTGGCGCTGTCGGAACAGTCATGCTTTCTATTCTCTCCGAGCGCACTGATGTGTGGGGCGAGATTCGCCTGATCGCATCAGCTCGCAGCGCTGGCAAGAAATTGATGTGCCGCGGCGAAGAACTCACCGTTGTGGCCCTGTCGCCAGAGGCATTCAAAGGCATCGATGTCGCGATGTTTGATGTTCCCGACGAGATCTCAGAAATTTGGGCGCCAATCGCTGTTTCCCAAGGCGCAGTGGTCGTAGACAACTCCGGTGCTTTCCGCATGGATGAGGATGTCCCGCTTGTAGTACCCGAGGTCAACCCAGGGGAAGCAAAGAATCGTCCGCGTGGAATCATTTCCAACCCTAACTGCACAACTCTCTCGATGATTGTTGCCATGGGCGCTCTGCACCGCGAGTACGAATTGAAGGAATTAGTCGTCTCGTCCTACCAAGCAGCATCGGGCGCAGGTCAAGCAGGCATCGACACCTTGCGTGCCCAGATCAAGTCCGTTGCTGGAACCGATGCCGGCACTAATTCGGGCGATGTTCGTACGCATATCAAGGATCTGGGACCATTCCCCGCACCATTGGCGCTCAACGTCGTCCCCTGGGCGGGCTCTCTGAAGCAGGATGGGCACTCGTCTGAGGAACTTAAAGTCCGCAACGAATCGAGAAAGATTCTTGGACTGCCACACCTCAAGGTCGCAGCGACCTGCGTGCGAGTACCAGTAATAACCACTCACTCACTCACGGTGCATGCTGTGTTCGCCAAAGAGCCCTCCCGCAAAGCAGCGCAGGACATCCTGCAAAATGCGGCAGGAGTGAAGTTGGTGGATGATCCAGAAAACCACAAGTTCCCGACTCCTGCAGATGTTGTCGGTTCGGATCCGACGTGGGTTGGTCGCGTTCGAAAGAGCATCGATAATCCGATGGCGCTGGACTTGTTCGTTTGTGGCGACAACCTTCGCAAAGGAGCAGCTTTGAATACAGCTCAAATCGCCGAGTTACTCGCGACGGAATTCACGAAGTGACTCAGATGCCATCTGACCGGAATCGCGACGATAAAGTAATCTCTCATTTTGGTGGCGAATGGAAAGCATTCAACTATTTGGATTCTGATCAACTAGAAGAGGTTCGTGAGCAGTTCAAGGCGTACATACGCCCTCTCCCAACACATTTCCTGAAAGATGGCAATCTTGCAATTGCAGATTTCGGCGCGGGAAGTGGTCGATGGGCCCATTTCCTTTTGGAACATGCCAGTCAGTTGTGGCTAGTCGAACCTGGGAAAGAGTCTTTTGAAATTCTGCAGAGAAGATTCGGCAAGAATGAAAAAGCACATTTGCTGAATGAGACAGTTTCAGAGAATCGTTTGCCCAACGATTCCCTCGATTTAGCAGTTTCGCTTGGCGTCTTGCACCACCTACCTGATACAGGGCTTGGTATTCGAGACATTTTCAGGAAAATCAAACCAGGGGGATACTTCCTCTGCTATTTGTACTACGCGCTTGAAAACAAGCCCACCGCCTACCGCCTCATTCGGGGTATCTCTAATAAGTTTCGGCATGGAATTTCCAAATTGCCATATCGAATGCGAAGAATCGTTTGCGAGATCATTGCAGCGCTGGTGTACTGGCCGTTGGCTAGATTATCCAAGGTCGTGGACAAAATTGGCTTGAGTTCACGAAATATTCCCCTGCATCATTACAAGGATATGAATTTCTATGTGATGCGAAACGACGCATACGATCGGTTTGGAACTTCACTTGAGCAAAGGTTCACGAAGAAGGAAATAGTGGAAATGGTTGAGAAAGCCGGCTTTGACGTTGGGAGTTTGAAGTTCTCAGACGCTGAACCGTTCTGGACTTTTGTAGTACGTAAACCAGCTTGAGTTTGCCTCGCACGACCCCCAAGTTCAAATCCAATTTCGCTGTTCCCAAGAGATTTCTATTGCTCCTCCGAGATAAGAATGTCGGCGGCTGGGTCGAACCTCGTGCACATTTGCCGAAGATTTGACGGAGAAACTACGTCGTTGCCAAATATCGCCTGATTGGGTCGAAAATAAATAGAAGTTCCGGTTCTTCCGTTCTCGCTTATTGATGTCAAGGAACCGGATGGGAGTCCATGTTCATAGCGTTGAGTCCAACTTCCGTTGGCCCGTCGATTCGTATGGACCGCCCACTCACTCAGTGCAGCTACAACAGATATTCCCGATCGAACAAGTCCGTCTGGAAGGACTGGTGCGTCGGTGATCCCAAAGAATCTCAGGTCTTGGGTGGCCATGATTGGCTTAACTACGGGTGTCCCTGACACCTCTCGAACGGCAGTGCCTCGGCCGTTATCTTCCACGCACACCGACCCATCCTTATAAAGGGTTACATGGATTTGATCGGTTGTCCCCATAATTGCTTCGTCAACCGCATAAGCAATGACTTCCAGAACAAGATGTGTGATCCCGCCTTTAGCGAAAAGCTCGGAATTTTTCTGAATTGTAAGGACGTGATCAGCGTCAGCTGCGACCGACCAATCGTGCGTATTGCCCAACGTCATTCCCCCATTCATGTATGCGACTTCTCCGAGTGTAAGTAGTATTAGCGCCAGCGGGGTGTGGCGCAGTTTGGTAGCGCGCGTCGTAAGGGATGGCAGTAAGTTCAAATCCTTACGGAAGGCACCTAGTATTAGCGCCAGCGGGGTGTGGCGCAGTTTGGTAGCGCGCGTCGTAAGGGATGGCAGTAAGTTCAAATCCTTACGGATGGCACCTAGTATTAGCCTCTTCGGGGTGTGGCGCAGTTTGGTAGCGCGCGTCGTAAGGGATGGCAGTAAGTTCAAATCCTTACGGAAGGCACCTAGTATTAGCGCCAGCGGGGTGTGGCGCAGTTTGGTAGCGCGCGTCGTAAGGGATGGCAGTAAGTTCAAATCCTTACGGAAGGCACCTAGTATTAGCGCCAGCGGGGTGTGGCGCAGTTTGGTAGCGCGCGTCGTTCGGGACGACGAGGTCGCAGGTTCAAATCCTGTCACCCCGACTGAGATCGGTTGCCGTTGAAGGCCATTTGAATCCCTCGAGAGTAAGTGGTGTGTTTCTAACAGATACTGGCTTTTTGGAGAAGTAAACCCTGCGAATCTAACATTCCAACGGAGTAAGTGGTGTGTTTCTAACAGATACTGGCTTTTTGGAGGAGTAACCTTTGTGAATCTAACATTCCGACGAGGTCAATCCCATCCTTGTTACACGGTTTGGGTTGAGGAGAAAGAGATGGATTCATCAATACCTGTGCCTCCACAGGGAAAGCTTGAGTTTGTTACCTCGCCTGCTTCCAACGTCGCTTTAAGTCGACTCAAAAAAACAGGGCGGGCACAACTCGTGTCCAGAGGCATATACGCCGTAGGTGCGACACTCCCGCTCGCTGAAGTCGTACGTCTACATTTGAATGAAATAGTTGCAATTTTTTGGCCTGGTGGAGTTTTCTGTGGGATCAGTGCGTTATCTGGCGGAGTCCCGAAAGAACGGGCGCTATTTGTTGCTCATCCAGATCCAAAACGAAAGACCCAGTTGGTATTGAAGGGCGTCACGATCTATCCAGTGGTGGGTCCGGGGGAGTTACCCGGGGATATCTCCTTGCCGAACGAGATATTCATTTCAGGGCAGGCCAGAAAATTAGTTGAAAATGTAAATTTGCCTGGACATCCTGCTCGGTTTAGAGCTGGAACAAAAATCGTCGAAGACGAGATGGACACCTTAGCTCGCCACGGTGGACCCGGTGCGGTCAAAGATGCGCTGGAGCAATTGGATGTGATCGCATCAAACTTTGATGCGCGAGCCGTTGAGGTAGTTCGTGTTCGGCTCGCTGCTCTGCTTGGAACCGGGAGTGATCAGTTGGCAGTTGTATCACCTCGACTTAACGCCCGGCTAGGGGGAAGCGCTTTTGATGCCCACAGGATAGATGTTCTTGAAAAATTAGTTCAGACCCTTAATCAACATGCCCCGCAGCCAAGACTTGCATCAGATCCGCAATCGAGATGGCAGTGGTTGGCTTTTTTTGAATCCTATTTCTCTAATTTCATCGAGGGAACGGAGTTCGGTGTAGATGAAGCGAGAGAAATTGCAGTTAATGGAAAACTCGAATACTCGCGCCCTAAGGATGCGCATGACGTAACTGCCACTTACCGATTGGCCGCCAATCCCGATGACCGGTTACTTGTACCTCAAACAGGCGATGAACTCCTTGGTATTTTGAGAGATAGACATCGTAAGTTAATGGCAGCGAGACCAGAAAAGAATCCAGGAATATTTAAGAGAAAGCCAAATTATGCGGGCGGGACAAGATTTGTAGACCCTGATTTGGTAGAAGGAACTCTGGTACGGGGTTTTGAAGTTCTAAATACTCTAACCGACCCTTTAGCGCGGGCAGTCGCGATGATGGCTCTCATAACCGAGTGTCATCCATTTGATGATGGGAATGGAAGGGTCGCTCGCCTTACTTCAAATGCTGAATTGTCTATTGCTGGGCAGGTGAGAATTATTATCCCAACGGTTTATCGAAACAACTACATTGCAGCGCTAAATGGATTCTCGGGAGAAGCAGGCCAAGGTCAATCGCTCCTGGCTGTCCTAGACTTCGCGCAAAGGTGGACGAGTTCAGTTGATTGGAGTAATTACGATGACGCATGTAAAGTCCTCGAAAGTTGCAATGCCTTTAGAGACCCAGGTGCTGCCGAGATAACGGGTAACAGACTCAAAATGCCCGACAATCAGTAATTGAAACTTTAGAGAAAATCGCTAAAGTGTTAGATGTTTCTGATAATGATTTCGTGAAGGAAAAATTATGGAAAACTATCAAGGCGTTATTATTGAGGAATCTCTTGAAAACAAAGAAGTTCTCAAAAAAATGGAAATTATCTCAGCGAAAGTTGAGCCGATTACTGAAGAACATGAAACGCCGTGGCTTTCACAGTGGACTTTGTATACCGTTGAAATCTTAGAGAACGAGGCGAAAGAAATTGCCGAAGAAATTAGCAAATCACTTGATCGCAACTACGGCGGATCATGGTATGCCGATTTCAAAAATGACACACACCACTACATTATTTTCCGTGAGAAGATTTTTTTCATAGACCGGAAAAGTAAAGATCAATATGATGAAGCAAAACGCTACGGTATTTCACTCGGCATACCGGAGTATCAAGTAGATTTCCACCCTGAAGTCGTGGAGTGGGAAAGGTAATTGCGACTCTATTTTTCCCTGGCTGGAGTCAGAGTTACGAGTGAGACTTCTGGTGGGCTAGCGACGCGTATCCGTGCAAACGGGCTTGTTCCCATACCTGCAGAGACATGAAGCCACGGTTCTTTTCCGAAACGAGTTAATCCACGCGCTCGCCACGTCGGAAGATCGCAATTAGTGGTGAGCGCCCTACTTTCGCCAATCCATGGCAGGCGAACCTGCCCACCATGGGTGTGTCCGGCGAAGATGGCCGAAAGTCCGTCCGCCCCCATCGCTTCAAGAACTCGTTTGTAAGGGGCATGCGTAACGCCGATCGCAATATCTGCATTTGGATCTGGTCTGCCTTCAACGAGCGAGTAGTCGTCGCGATTGAGATGGGCATCATCCGTACCTCGAGCCTCGATTGTTGTTCCTTCGATATTTAGAAGAGCCCGCGAGAAATTGAGATTGTGCCAGCCTCTTGTTGTGAGTCCTTCGGCGAGTTCGTGTGAGGGCAATGGATCGCCATGAGTTCTCTTTCCCTTATCTTGGGCAAGGTAGAGGAGAGGGTTCTTCAATCGCGGCGCGTAGTAATCATTTGAACCGAACACAAAGAGCCCGGGAAGATCAAGGAGTTGATCTAGAGCATCCAACGCGACTGGCACTGCATCGACAGAGCCGAGGAAATCCCCTGTGCTAATCACTAGATCTGGCTTGAGGTCGATGAAGCTCTTGATGTCTGCAATTTCGCGCTTAACCGATGGAGTCAAGTGCAAGTCTGAGAAATGCACAATCCTGATGGGCTCATGGCCTGCAGGCAGAATCGGAATCTCTGCCTCGCGCACTACGTACCCCATTGCAACTCCTTTTTCGGTCTCATGAGAAGATACCTCTATGGGACTAAAAGAACGACTCAGGGAAGACCTTACCGAAGCAATTCGGTCACGTGATGAAATCACCTCGGGAACCATTCGCATGGTGCTCACGGCCATTACCAATGAAGAGGTGTCTGGCAAGAGCGCTCGAGAACTCACCGAAGCCGAAGTCATCACTGTTCTCTCCCGCGAGGCAAAGAAGCGTCGCGAGGCCGCCGAAGCATTCGATGCTGGCGCTCGCCCGGAAAAGGCGACCCTTGAGCGTGCTGAGGGTGATGTGATTGCGAAATATCTTCCAGCACAACTCAGCGATGCCGAGCTTGCTCAACTGATCAAGGATGCGATCGCCGAAACCGGTGCCTGTGGCCCGGCGGGAATGGGGCTCGTAATGAAAGCATTGTCACCAAAGATTGCAGGTAGGGCCGATGGCGCTACTGTTTCTGCCGCGGTCAAAGCCGCACTGGCATAAGGGAGAGATGAATGAAATTCGAATATGTAACCGTGCCGCTGCTGACCCATGCGACGAAGCAGATTCTCGATAACTGGGGATCTGATGGTTGGGAACTCGTACAAGTGATCCCAGGACCCGGCGGCGCAGACCAACTTGTTGCCTACATGAAAAGAGAGATCAAATGAGCCACGTACGCGCCAAGCTTGCTGAACTAGGACTCGAACTTCCGATCGCTGCCAAACCTATTGCCGCATATGTGCCAGCCGTTCGCACCGGAAACCTCGTCTTCACTGCGGGACAGCTTCCTCTGGTTGACGGCAAGATCTCACTGACCGGAAAGGTCGGAGGTGCAGTTACCGTCGAGCAAGCAAAAGAGATGGCTCAGATATGCGCCCTCAATTGCTTGGGCGCGGTCGCGACGGTTGCAGACGTTGATGACATCGTGAAAGTTGTTCGCGTTGTCGGCTACGTCAACGGCGTAGCGGGATTCATCAATCAACCTGCTGTTGTGAACGGCGCCAGCGAATTGTTTCTGCACATCTGGGGCGAAGCAGGAAAGCATGCCCGATCTGCAGTGGGAATCGCCGAATTGCCTATGGATTCCTCTATTGAGATCGAACTGACTGTCGAACTAAGAAGCTAGTTAGCGACCGCGCTTGTTTAGGCGGTCAACATCGATGATCAGCACCGCGCGGCCGTCGAGGCGTATCCAATTTCGTGCTGCGAAATCGGCGAGCGCTTTGTTGACGGTCTCTCTGGATGCGCCGACAAGTTGAGCAAGCTCTTCTTGAGTTAGGTCATGGTGGACGTAGAGTCCCTCATCCGTCTCTTTTCCGAAACGCTCGCCCAAATCAATCAGTGCTTTGGCAACGCGTCCTGGCACATCCGAGAAGACCAGATCTCCGACAACCTCGTTTGTGCGACGAAGTCTCTGCGCCAAGCGCGCAAGGAGATCGAGGGCAACCTGAGGATGGCGTGTCACCCAAGGAATAACCTGATCGTGTCCAAGGCTGAGTAAACGAACATCTGTCACCGCGGTCGCGGTGGATGTGCGGGGTCCTGGATCAAAGAGTGAAAGTTCTCCGAACATTTCTCCGGGTCCAAGGATTGAGAGCAGATTCTCTCGTCCATCGCCGCTGGAAGTGCCGAGTTTCAATTTACCTTCGACGATGACATACAGATGCTCGCCTGGGTCGCCCTCAGAGAAAAGCGTTGCACCCTTTGCCAGCCTCACGGTCTCCATCGAGGCACGCAAGGATGCGGCAGCGGCATCATCTAGGGCAGTAAAAAGTGGGGCGCGGCGAACAATCGCTTCATCTTGAGTCACGGGGGGACTTTACTAGGAAATCGCCACAAGTTTCACCCCTTTGGCGCAAGACGCGTAGCCTTCGTCGGGTGATGGCTGACGCACGCTCTGTGAAGAAAGCCCGAGCCATGTACGAAATCCTTTGCCAGAGCTATCCGGATGTTCACTGCGAACTCAATTTCGCCAACCCCTTGCAGTTGTTGGTGGCGACTGTGCTCTCGGCGCAGTGCACTGACAAGCGCGTAAATAGCGTGACTCCCCCCCTTTTCAAGAAGTATCGGAATGTAAGGGAGTTCGCTCAGGCGGACCTCCACTCTCTAGAGACTTTGATCCACTCCACGGGCTTCTTCCGAGCCAAGGCTAAGAACATAAAAGGGCTGGCTATGAAGATCGTCGCGGATTTCGGCGGGGAGGTGCCTCGGACTCTGGACGAGTTGGTGCTTCTTCCTGGCGTGGGTCGCAAGACGGCAAATGTTGTGTTGGGGCATGCCTTTGGAGTCCCAGGCATTACGGTAGACACGCATTTCGGCCGATTGAGTCGACGATTTCACTGGACCACTGAGAAGAATCCTGTGAAAGTCGAAAGCGAAGTCGGAGCTTTGATACCGCAGGAAGAGTGGACCAATTTGTCTCAACGCATGATCTGGCATGGGCGCCGCATCTGCCATGCGCGAAAGCCCGCATGCGGGGCGTGCCCATTGGCGAAATTGTGCCCCTCGGTCGGGATCGGTGAGATGGACCCTGTCTTGGCGCGGAGCCTGGTGAAACAAGACTCGGACTTTCGTTGAAACGCCTTACGGTCTTCACCTTTAAACGGCAGTTGCCAACCGTCTTTGTCTTGGCCGTCTTGCTCGGAACTTTAACAGCGTGCTCATCCCAATCCTCAAGTGTTCCAAAACTGGGCACCGTGGTTAGTTGCGATTCGATTCGACTTGCGCCATCCACTGGTGGATTGGAATTTCCCTGTCTGGACGGGAAATCTACAATCCGTTTTTCTCAAATGCGTGGCCCGATCATTGTCAATGTGTGGGGGTCGTGGTGTGCCCCATGCAAGGACGAGATTCCGATTATTCGTTCTTTCTATTCGAAAAATGCATCAAGGGTGGGTCTAGTTGGTGTGGATGTGGAGGAGGCCAAGAGGAGTGACGGCATCGATTTCGTTATTGCCAACGGAATGACTTGGCCGATACTCGTAGATCCTGATGCACGATCAAGAGGGTTCTTTGGCATGGGCGTGCCGGTCACCTGGTTCATTGATGAGAACGGGACGGTCGTTCATAAGAAGATTGGAGTGCTAAATAGTGAGCAAGAACTGCGTGATTTGGCGACCAAATACCTACATCTGACTTTAAGTTAGACCCATGCTCGTCGACGCAATTCTGATTCTGACCGCCTTCGGCGCTGTCATTTCTGGCTATCGACGAGGGTTTCTCCAATCTCTATTCTCAACAATCGGGTACATAGGTGGGGGCATCCTTGGACTGGCTCTTGGGCTGGATTTCACTTCCAAGGTGCACAGCACTCTCAATAGGTTCCTTCTTCTGTTTTTTGCCATATTGATTTTTGCCGAAATCGGTCGGCGCTTGCTTGGAATGCTTGCGACTTTCTTTCGAGCGCGCCTTCTTTGGGCACCACTGCGCTTTCTAGATTCGATTGCCGGAGTCGCCCTCGAACTCGTGCGTGTGACGATATTTGCCTATCTGTTGATTGCGGTTGCACTCTGGTCACCTTGGTCGTTCGCCAAAGATTCGATTGCGGACAGCAAGATTTATCCCCAGATGAAGAAGGAGATGCCACACGCCGTCGATCAACTGCGTGTGGAGATCGAGAAGAAACTCGGGACTATTCCTCGGTTGTAGTGTTCTTCAATCCTGCGGAAATAAGTTTCATGATGTTGGGATCTGCCAAAGTAGTGGAATCTCCGACAGCGCGATTTTCCGCTACATCTTTGAGAAGGCGTCGCATGATCTTTCCACTGCGAGTTTTGGGAAGTTCTGCGACGATGAGTATCTGTCGGGGTCTTGCGATGGCACCGATTTCCTTTGCAACATGATCGCGCAGCTGCTTTAGGAGTTCCTCTCCTTCGGCGTGCGCGACTCCCGATCGCAAAATGACGAATGCAACAATTCCTTGACCTGTCATCGCATCTGTTGCACCCACAACGGCGGCTTCAGCCACGGCTTCGTGAGAGACAAGTGCTGATTCCACTTCGGTGGTGGAGATGCGGTGACCTGAAACATTCATGACGTCGTCGACTCGACCGAGCAACCAGATCGCGCCATCTTCATCTAGCTTCGCTCCGTCGCCCGCGAAATAGATTCCATCAAACCTGGACCAGTAGTTGTCCTTGTATCTATCTGGCTCGCCCCAGATTCCGCGCAGCATGGATGGCCATGGCTGATCGAGAATCAAATAACCACCATGGCCATTTTCCACCTGATTTCCACGCTCGTTTACGACCTTCGCGCTGATTCCTGGAAGGGGACGCATCGCAGATCCGGGTTTGGTCGCCGTGATTCCAGGGAGTGGCGAAATCATGATCGCGCCGGTCTCTGTCTGCCACCACGTATCCACTATTGGGCAACGACCGCCACCGATGATTTCGTGGTACCAAATCCAGGCCTCGGGATTGATCGGTTCACCGACGCTTCCGAGAAGTCGGAGAGATGAAAGGTCGTGCGCGAGGGGGAATTCGTCTCCCCATTTCATCCATGTGCGAATGAGCGTTGGTGCGGTGTACAGGACCGTCACACCGTACTTTTCGACGATCTCGAAGATGCGTCCCTTGTGAGGCGTGTCAGGGGTGCCTTCGTACATCACTTGCGTAGCCCCATTTATGAGCGGCCCATAGACGACGTAGGAATGCCCGGTGATCCAACCCACGTCGGCCGTGCACCAGAAGACATCGGTTTCGGGCTTGAGATCGAAAACCATCTGGTGAGTGAAGGCGACTTGGGTTAGGTACCCGCCCGTTGTATGAAAGATTCCCTTGGGCTTCGCTGTGGTTCCAGAGGTGTAGAGAATGAAAAGAGGGTGTTCGCTGTCAAAGCTCTCGGCCACATGTTCGGGACTCTGGCGCTCCATGGCTTCGTGCCACCAAATATCGCGCTCGCCGTTCCATTCAACATCTTGGCCAGTTCTTTTTACTACCAGAACTTTCTTGACCTTTGTTTCTCCACGCAGAGCCTCATCCACTGCTGGTTTGAGTGCGAATGCGGCGCCTTTTCGAAAGCCGCCATCTGCAGTAATAACTAGTGAAGCATCAGCATCTTGAATCCGGGACAGAAGTGCCTCGGATGAGAAACCCCCGAAAACGACAGAATGAGGAGCGCCGATGCGAGCGCAAGCCAACATGGCAACTGCGGCTTCGGGAATCATGGGCATATAGATCGCAACTCGATCGCCAGCCTTGATCCCGAGTTCGATCAGGGCGTTGGCGGCCCTCTTTACATCGGTGAGAAGTTCGGCGTACGTGATTGTGCGGCTATCGCCCGGCTCTCCTTCAAAGTGGAAAGCCACGCGCGCACCCCGTCCTTCATCGACGTGGCGGTCTAGGCAGTTCACCGCGGCATTGAGTCTCCCGCCGACGAACCACTTGGCATATGGGGGCTGCCAGTCCAGGGTCTGGCTCCAGCGCGTCGCCCACTTCAGGCGCTCGGCGGCTTCGTCCCAAAAAGCGAGTCGGTCTTTATTTGCCTGGGCGTAGATAAAAGGATGGGCATTGGAGTTAGCGGCGAATTCGTCACTTGGTAGAAAAGTACGGGTTTCGTTCAGCAGATTTTCAAGTGTCTCGTGGCTCATAATCTGAGGAGGTTACCTTCGATCTTTGTGAATAGGTAGTCATGCACCGCCGTGCTTTCTTCACAATGTTATCGATCATGCACAATGATCATCTGGGAAGCAGATCAGACTACGAACCGTCGGCATAAATGACTACGAGAAAGGAAGACATGAGCCTGATCGCGTTCCTTAGCGCATTCTTGAAGATTCTCGCCAACCCGGCCCTGATTAGCGCCTTGGCCGCCCTGCTGTCCAAGATGCTTCGCACCCTCGGCCACTAGGATTTAGGGTCGCCAAACAGGGCAAAGTGCCCAAAACTGCCTAGAAATGATCGCCATACGGTGCCTCCCCGTATGGCGATTTTTTGTTCTCGCCATTATGTGGTGGGATAGGGCGTAAGCCTCCAATCGGGCCCAATGGCGCGCTAGATGAGAGAATTACATTCGCGCACAACCATTTGGAGCCAAAATGCCAATAGCCAGTCCTGAGATTTATTCACAAATGCTAGATCGCGCCAAATCGGGCGCTTTTGCATATCCAGCGATTAACGTCTCCTCCTCATCTACCTTGATTGCCGCCCTTAGAGGATTTGCAGAAGCAAATTCGGACGGCATTATTCAATTCTCCTGGGGTGGTGCTGAGTTTGCCTCTGGTTCGACTGTAAAGAAGATGGTTGATGGCGCTGTTGCCCTCGCCGAGTTCGCCCATGTTGTTGCCAAGAACTACAACGTGCAGATCGCCCTTCACACAGACCACTGCCCGGCAGAGAAACTTGATGGATTTATGCGCCCACTCCTTGATTTCGGTGCGCAGCGAGTTAAGGATGGCAAGGCACCCCTTTTCAACTCACACATGTGGGATGGCTCAGCCGTCTCGATGAAAGAGAACATGACCATCGCCGATGAGTTGCTGACGAAGTCGGTCGCGGCCAAGACGATCATGGAATTAGAAATCGGCGTTGTCGGTGGAGAAGAAGACGGCGTGGAGGCAAAGCATGACGCGAAGTTGTATTCGACGCCTGAGGACGCCATCTTGACCGCCGAAACCTTGGGTCTGGGCGAGCGCGGTAGATACATGTTGGCCGCCACCTTCGGAAACGTTCACGGTGTCTACAAGCCGGGCAATGTTGTACTGCAGCCGAAAATCCTCAAGGAATTGCAGGATGCGGTCGCGACGAAGATGGGTCTTCCAGCTGGTTCAAAGCCTTTCGACCTCGTCTTCCACGGCGGTTCTGGCTCGCTTCTGAGCGAAATCCGCGAAGCCTTGGATTACGGTGTCATCAAGATGAACATCGACACCGACACCCAATACGCCTACACCCGCCCAGTCGTTGATCACATTCTGAAGAACTACGATGGCGTTCTAAAAATCGACGGGGAAGTCGGCAACAAGAAGGCCTACGATCCACGTGCTTGGGGCAAAGCAGCAGAAGCAGGAATGGCTGCACGCGTAAAGCACGCATGTGATGATCTTCGGTCGACGGGGACTTCTTTACTCGCTTAGTTTTTCTACACAATCTAGAGAGAGGCTTGACCTATGCCCGCCATCGTTCTGCTGGGAGCTCAGTGGGGCGATGAGGGCAAAGGTAAAGCCACTGACCTTCTGGGTGATCGCGTTGATTATGTTGTTCGCTACCAAGGTGGAAACAACGCCGGTCACACCGTAGTCATCGGCGATCAGAAGTATGCACTTCATCTTCTGCCCTCCGGAATTTTGAGTCCTAATGTTGTACCAGTAATCGGCAACGGGGTTGTGATCGATCCGGGTGTCCTGTTGCAGGAAATCAAGGATCTGACAGATCGAGGAATTGACTGTTCGAAGTTGGTTGTCAGTTCAAATGCGCATTTGATAACGCCCTACCACCGCACCATCGACAAAGTGACTGAGCGTTTCCTCGGCAACTCCAAGATCGGAACAACGGGTCGCGGCATCGGGCCTGCATATGCTGACAAGATCAATCGAATTGGCATCCGTGTCCAAGATCTTTTCGATCCGTCAATTTTGCGCCAGAAGATCGAGAGCGCACTCCGCGATAAGAATCAGATCCTGGTCAAGGTATTCAACCGAAAGAACATTGATGTACAAGACGTTCTTGATGAGTACTTGGCGTATGCCGAAATCCTTCGACCATACGTGACAGATACGGTTCTGCTTTTAAACAAGGCTTTAGAGAGCGGCAAGACCGTTCTACTGGAAGGCTCGCAAGGCACGCTTCTAGATGTCGATCACGGCACCTATCCCTTTGTCACATCAAGCAATCCAACTGCTGGCGGTGCGTGTACAGGTTCTGGAATTGGACCTACGAAGATCAGCCGGGTTATCGGAATCGTAAAGGCATATACGACGAGGGTGGGCTCAGGGCCATTCCCAACTGAACTTTTGGATGAGGACGGGGAGAAACTTCGTCGCATCGGTGGAGAGGTTGGAGTTACCACTGGTCGAGCTCGTCGATGTGGCTGGTATGACGCACCGATCGCGCGTTACGCGGTCCGCGTAAATGGATTGACTGATTTCTTCCTCACCAAACTTGATGTGCTCACTGGCTGGGAGAAGATTCCAGTATGTGTCGCCTATGAAATAGACGGGAAGAGGGTTGAGGAACTTCCTTCTTCCCAATCTGACTTCCACCACGCAAAGCCAGTGTATGAGTACTTAGATGGTTGGACCGAAGATATTTCCAACGCGCGCTCGATTACTGATCTTCCAAAGAACGCACAAGCTTACGTTAAGTACCTTGAAGAGATTTCAGGTGCACCTATGAGTGCCATTGGCGTTGGGCCAGGGCGCAACCAAACCATCGTCGTCAAGGACTTTGTTTAAGGATGACTACTTTGGTGGGAGACGTGGTTCGACTTGAGCCGCTTGCAGCCCGCCACAGCCAGGAACTCTTCGATGTTCTGGGAAATGATGATGAGGCTTGGCGGTGGATGATCGTGCCGACGCCTCAGAGTGTCGAGGACATGTCAGAGATCATCGATCGCTATCTAGACGATGCCAAGCTCGGCACTCGCGAATCATTCGCTGTTGTTCACAAAGAAACTCAGAAGACAATTGGCACGACTTCGTTTATGGATATTTCACGTCATGATCGAACCCTCGAAATCGGCAGCACGATTTACGCACGAGAATTTTGGAGAACTGCCGTGAACACTGAAACAAAGTTTTTACTACTGACTGAGGCTTTTGATGTCCAGAACTTCCTGCGTGTGACTTTGAAGACGGACAGCGACAACAAAAGGAGCCAAGCAGCGATAGTTCGCATCGGGGCAAAATATGAAGGGACGCTTCGGTCACACAGATTGCGCGCAGACGGAACCTCCAGAGATTCCATGTACTACTCAATTCTGAGTACTGAATGGCCCGAAGTGAAGGCAACGCTGCTGGGAGCCCTCGCATGAAAGTTTTGTTGATCGGAAGCGGTGGCCGTGAGCACGCATTGGCGCTGGGGCTGAAGGCAGACCCGGAAGTTAGTGAATTGCATTGCGCGCCTGGAAATCCCGGGATTGCCGAGGTCGCAACGCTTCATCCCGTTGATGTTTCGAGCAACGAGTCAATCGTATCATTGGCTCAGGAACTCGATGTGGATTTCGTTGTGATTGGTCCTGAGTTGCCGTTGGTGAACGGCGTAGCAGATGAACTACGAGCCGGAGGCTTCGCCACATTCGGTCCGTCCAAGGCGGCCGCACAACTTGAGGGTTCGAAGACATTCGCTAAGGGAGTCATGAATGACGCGGGCGTTCCCACGGCGCGAAGCTTCACATGCATCACTCAAATTGAAATCGAGAAGGCCCTAGACACGCTTGGCGCACCGTATGTTGTCAAAGACGATGGCCTTGCCGCCGGCAAGGGTGTTGTTGTCACGGAAGATCGCCAACAGGCACTGGACCATGCGTTGGCTTGCAAGAAAGTCGTTATTGAGGAGTACTTGAACGGACCTGAGATTTCACTTTTTGGGATTTCTGACGGCAAGACAGTTATCGCGATGCAACCGGCTCAAGATTTCAAGCGCGCTCGCAACAATGATGAAGGCCCCAACACCGGCGGAATGGGTGCATATTCGCCTCTTCCATGGGCACCTACCGACATTGTTGAACAGACTCATCGAATGGTTCTGGCGCCGATGATCGCCGAGATGGCGGCACGAGGTACACCTTTTGTTGGATTGCTGTATGCGGGCCTTTCTCTCACGGATCACGGAATTCGCGTCATCGAATTCAATGCCCGCTTTGGAGATCCTGAAACCCAAGTGCTCATTCCCAGATTGGAAACGCCGCTTGCGACCCTTCTATACAAGGCTGCAACAAGAGACCTAGAGGGTGTCTCCCTTAAGTGGCGAGAAGATTCGGCAGTCACGGTTGTTCTGGCAGCACCTGGCTATCCTGATGTTCCCCACACCGGCGATCCAATTACAGGACTTCCTGATATCCACTGCGTCGAGGTCTTTCACGCAGGGACAAAGATGAGCGATGCGGGCTTGGTCTCAAGCGGTGGACGCGTTCTAAGCGTGACAGGCCTCGGTAGCGACCTAACCGAGGCCCGCAATTGTGCCTATAGGGGCATCAGCCAGATCAAACTTAAGGGTTCCTACTATCGCAGCGATATCGCGCTTAATGCCGCAGTGGCAGAGAAGGGAAACTAAATGGGGGAGAATAACCCAGTGAGCGTGCTTGCAAGCCGATATGCGTCTAACCAGATGCGCGAAATCTTTGCGCCAGAAGCCAAGATTATTGCGGAACGAAGACTCTGGCTCTCCGTGGCGCGAGCCCAAGCAAAACTAGGTTACGAAATTCCCGAATCCGTTATAGCCGACTATGAAAAAGTCCTTAACAATGTCAATCTTGAATCGATAGATGCTCGCGAAAAAATAACTCGTCATGACGTTAAGGCGAGAATCGAAGAATTCAATGCGCTCGCTGGGCACGAAGTGATCCACGCAGGAATGACGAGCCGGGATCTAACAGAGAACATCGAAGCCCTCCAGATAAGAAATGGCTTAAGGCTTATCGGCGATAAGACCGTCGCACTTCTCGCCCGACTTGGCGAGCGGGCAGCCGAATATGCCGAACAACCTATTGCTGGAAGATCCCACAACGTCCCCGCGCAGATCACAACTCTTGGAAAGCGATTTGCGTCATCGGCTGAAGAATTGCTCTTTGCATACGAGCGACTCACCTCATTGCTTGGTCGTTTTCCGATTCGCGGAATAAAGGGTCCTGTTGGAACGGCACAAGATTCGATAGATCTGCTTGGTTCATCAAAGGCGCACCACCAACTTGAAGAGATGATTGCCGCAGATTTGGGTTTCCAACGCGTGATGGATTCTGCGGGTCAGATCTACCCGCGCTCCTTTGACTATGACGTCATCACGACCCTGGTTCAAATTGCCGCTGCGCCATCTTCTCTCGCGACGTCCATTCGCCTCATGGCGGGCGCAGAATTGGTGACAGAGGGTTTCAAGGCGGGGCAAGTCGGATCCTCTGCAATGCCGCACAAGATGAACACTCGTTCTTGCGAGAGGGTCAACGGCCTGACCGTTTTGCTCAGAGGGTATGCCTCAATGGCCGGCGAGATGGCCGGGGATCAGTGGAACGAAGGAGATGTCTCCTGCAGTGTCGTCCGTCGCGTCGCCGTGCCGGATGCCTTCTACGCCATTGACGGACTTCTCGAAACCATGCTGACCGTGCTTCGTGAATTCGGCATCTTCCCTGCAGTAATTGCAGCGGAAATCGAGCGCTATTTGCCCTTCCTTTCAACCACCAAGATTTTGATGGCGGGTATCAAGGCCGGGGTCGGCCGCGAAGAGGCCCATGAAATTATCAAAGAGCACGCGACCAAGGCCGTACTGGAGATGCGCGAAGGAAAGGGAAATTCCTTGCTCAAGGCACTGGGTGAGGATCCACGCTTTCCGCTTGATCAAGATGACCTCGAAAATCTCATTAGCGACCCGATTGAGTTCACTGGGGATGCGCGCGAGCAGATCAACCGAGTTCTTGAACGTATTGAAAAGATAACGTCAGCCAATACTGCTGCAGCGCAATACACTCCGGGGGCAATTCGATGAGCGGGTTCGGGCTTGCGGGACCGCCACCAGCGCCGACAATTCCAGGTTGGAATCATCTTCGGACTGGGAAAGTCCGCGATCTGTACACAAATGAGTCCGGTCAACTCTTGATGGTGACATCAGATCGAATCTCCGCATTCGATTGGGTGCTTCCTACGACGATTCCGACAAAGGGTGCAGTACTCACCCAACTTTCACTCTTCTGGTTTGAGAAACTCAAGCACATCGTTCCCAATCACATTGCGAGTACCGACGTACCTGCTGAAGTGCGCGGACGAGCAGTAATCGTTAGGCCACTCACGATGTTTCCCATCGAGTGTGTTGCTCGTGGATATCTCACAGGGAGCGGTTGGAGTGAGTACAAGAAAACGAAATCTGTCTGCGGGATACCGCTGCCAGATGGATTGCTCGATGGATCCCAACTTCCCGAGAACATCTTCACCCCGGCGACCAAAGCGGAGGTCGGCGACCATGACATCAACATCAGCTATGAGCAGGCATTAGATACTGTGCCAAAGACCAGAGAACTTCGCGAACTCACCCTTTCCCTGTACGGGGCCGCGGCGGATTTTGCAAGAACGCGGGGAATTATCTTGGCTGATACGAAGTTCGAATTCGGCACCGATGAAAATGGAATCATCACCCTGGGAGATGAAGCACTGACGCCTGACTCGTCTCGTTTCTGGGATGCGGCAACGTGGCAACCTGGTGGCGCCCAGCCTTCATTTGATAAGCAATTTGTGCGCGATTACTTGGTGGAGAGCGGCTGGGATCGCGAATCGCCACCGCCACAGTTGCCAGAGGACGTCGTCGAGAAGACGGCGCAGAGGTATCGAGACGCGTACCTGCGACTCACCGGTCAACCATTCAAGGATTAATTACCACCAATAAAGGAGTGCTCAAAAATGGCAAAGATCGTGGTTGATGTGATGTTGAAGCCTGAAATCTTGGATCCTCAAGGTCAGGCCGTAGGGGCGGCGCTGCCTCGATTGGGATTTACCTTTGCCACATCTGTCCGTCAAGGAAAGCGATTCGAAATTGAAATCGACGGCGAAGCAACTGAAGCGATTCTCGCGGAGGTCTCAAAGGCTGCAGAGACATTGCTCGCCAATCCGGTCATTGAGAACTTCAATGTAAGAGTGGAGAAGTAAGTGAAGATCGGTGTTGTCACTTTCCCGGGTTCTCTAGATGATCGAGATGCGGCACGGGCAGTACGTGAGGTAGGAGCAGAGTCAGTCGCTTTGTGGCACGGGGATCCCGGTCTTCACGGAGTGGACGCCGTCATCCTTCCCGGTGGCTTTTCCTACGGTGACTATCTACGTTGCGGTGCGATCTCACGATTCGCCCCGGTCATGTCCTCGATTATCGATAAGGCCAAGTCGGGGATGCCCGTGCTCGGAATATGCAACGGCTTCCAAGTGCTTTGCGAATCGCATTTGCTTCCTGGCGCACTTACGAGGAACCACGCCTTGCATTTCCTCTGTTCGGATCAAAAACTGAAGATTGAAAACAACTCCACTGCCTGGACTTCGGACTATCAGATTGGGCAGGAGATCGTCATTCCACTAAAGAACGGCGAGGGATCGTTCCAGTGTGATGATTCGACCCTTTCCCGCCTTGAGGGTGAAGGATTGGTAGTCGCTCGATACGTTGGCGAAAATCCCAACGGCTCACGAAATCTGATTGCGGGCATCACCAATGAACGTGGCAATGTTGTGGGACTGATGCCGCATCCAGAGCATGCGATCGATCCACTGACAGGACCCAGTGCAGATGGACTTGGATTCTTCACTTCGATCATTAGTCAGATGGTGAGCAAGTAAATGTCATTGGACACTGTAGAAATCGCAGCAGCCACGCCAGAGCGCACCCAGCCTTATCCTGAATTAGGCCTCAAGCCAGATGAGTACGAGCGAATCCGCGAGATCCTCGGTCGACGCCCATCGTCTAGTGAATTGGCGATGTACTCGGTTATGTGGAGTGAGCATTGCTCGTACAAGTCGTCAAAGGTTCATCTGCGTCAGTTTGGCGAGAAGGCTCCAAAGACCGATGCGCTTCTTGTCGGAATCGGTGAGAACGCTGGTGTTGTTGATGTCGGACAAGGCTATGCAGTCACATTCAAGATCGAATCACACAACCATCCTTCGTTCGTCGAGCCTTATCAAGGTGCGGCAACGGGTGTCGGCGGTATTGTTCGCGACATTTTGACCATGGGTGCGCGTCCAATTGCTGTCATGGATCCATTGAGGTTTGGTGCAGCCGACGCAATCGATACACGACGAGTGTTGCCGGGAGTTGTCGCAGGCATCGGTGGATATGGCAATTGCCTCGGACTTCCCAATATCGGCGGCGAAGTTGTATTTGATGAGACGTATGCGGGCAACCCATTGGTCAACGCACTCTGTGTTGGCGTGATGAGACATGATCAAATCAAACTGGCCAAAGCATCCGGAGTTGGAAACCTAGTGGTTCTCTTCGGGGCAAAAACTGGTGGCGATGGAATCGGCGGAGTTTCTGTACTTGCCAGCGAGACTTTTGGAGAAGGCGGTTCAACCAAACGCCCGAGTGTTCAAGTTGGCGATCCATTCACGGAGAAGGTCTTGATCGAATGCTCGCTTGAGATATTCGCGGAAGATCTTGTCGTCGGTATTCAAGATCTTGGTGGTGCAGGCCTTTCATGCGCAACAAGCGAACTTGCATCCGCTGGAACAGGAGGAATGAAGGTCGCACTTGATGGTGTGCCTCTTCGGGATCCAAGTCTGTCGCCTGAAGAAATCTTGATGAGTGAATCGCAAGAGAGAATGTGCGCCATCGTCGAACCGCGAAAGATCAAGCGCTTCTTAGAGATCTGCAAAAAGTGGGATGTAACGGCGACCGTTATCGGTGAAGTCACCGATGGCGACCGTTTGATCATCACCTGGCACGGAGAAACGATCGTCGATGTTCCTCCTCGCACAGTGGCCCACGAAGGACCGGTCTACAACCGTTCATTTATCAAGCCTGAGTACGTCGATCGTGTGAATGCGGAGAAACTGAATCTTCCAATGCCAAAAACAGCGGCCGAGGTGCGTTCTGCGGTGCTTGAACTCATGGCGAGCCCCAATATGGCCGACAAAACGTGGATAACTTCGCAGTATGACAAGTACGTTCAAGGTAACACGATCCAGGCTCAACCTGAGGATTCCGGAATGATCCGGGTGGACGAGACAACCCATCTTGGTGTTGCAATTTCAACCGACGCAAATGCGTCGTGGTCCTATCTAAATCCATACGAGGGAGCAAAGTTGGCCCTTGCCGAAGCTGCACGGAATATTGCCACTGCGGGTGCGAAACCACTTGCCGTGACCAACTGCCTGAATTTCGGCTCTCCAGAGGATTCCGGCGTCATGTGGCAGTTTGCGGAAACGGTGCGCGGACTTGCGGATGGATGTTTGGAGATGGGACTTCCTGTAACAGGTGGAAACGTCTCCTTCTACAACCAGACAGGCGATGTAGCGATATTGCCAACTCCGGTAATCGGAGTGCTTGGGGTAATTCAAGATGTGCGCACTCGCACTCCGATGGCGTTCGATAGTGCGGGCTTGGATTTATATCTATTAGGCCAGACAGGTGAAGATTTCGCTGGTAGCGAGTGGGCGTATATGCATAAGCAACGCGGTGGCAGCGCGCCCAAGGCTGACCTGCAACGTGAGATGCGTTTGATTGATGCGCTTTTGGAGGGACAGCAATTCTTTGGAGCGGCGCATGATCTAAGCCAAGGCGGACTTGCGGCATCACTTTCTGAAATGGTGCTGCGTCACAATGTCGGTGCGACAATTCTGTTGGAAGGCGATATCGCCACGGCCTTGTTGAGCGAGACACCAGGGCGAGTCGTCGTGGCGATCAAAAGGGAAAAAGCGCATGCGCTTCAAAGCCTTTCTCAGAAATATGGCATCCTTTTGACCAAAATCGGCGTGACAGGCGGTCATTCACTTGTCATCAATGATGCAGATATTGCACTAGACGATCTTCGGATCGCATACTCCGACACCATTCCCAGATTATTCGGATAAGACATGGGAGATGACGGAATTGGCGAAAAAGTGAAGACCACTTTGCGTCAACTTGCACAACTGGCTCCGGGAAGGGCTATTGAAGTACGTGTTCCCCCACACGGGGCAATTCAATGTGGTGAAGGGCCAATTCACACCCGTGGAACACCTCCAAATACGATTGAGATGAGTGCGCAGACCTGGTTAGCCTTGGCCAAAGGAACTTGGACCTGGGAAGAGGCGATGAATTCTGGAGAAGTAAGGGCATCGGGAGTTCGCGCGGACCTGTCGCAATTCTTGCCGCTTGATGGACTCTGATGACTAGGTTGTCAATTCTAATTCCGATATTTAACGAAGCCCGCACCGTTGAGGCTCTCGGCAAGGGGCTTGCTGACTTGCCCCCGGGATTCATCCATGAAATTGTCATCGTAGATGACGGGAGCGTTGACGGTTCGGCTGTCCGGCTGAATGAAATTCTCTGCGGGGAGAACATTTCAACCAAACTTGTCACAAAGAAGAATGGTGGCAAGGGGACCGCAATTATCTCTGGCATCGCAGAATGCACGGGTACTCACATGGTTATCTTTGATGCCGATCTGGAACTCGCCGTTTCTGACCTCGTCCTACTATTCCAGCCTGTGCTTGAGGGTAAGACCGAAATCGTATTCGGAATTCGAAAATTCTCAAGTCAATCTTCGTTCACTTATCGATATGTTTTGGGTAATCATCTTCTTTCACATTACTACGGACTACTCTTCAACCGCTTCTTGTCCGACATTATGTGCGGAGGCAAACTTCTCCCAGTTGCATTATGGAAAGAGTTGAGTCTTAAGCATCACGGATTTACCACCGAGGCCGAAATAGCTGCAAAGGTGTGGAGCGCTGGCTACACCCCATGGGAAGTCACGATCAACTACTCGCCTCGTACCCGAGAAGAAGGGAAAGGAATAACTGTCTTTGACGCCGCGAAGATCATTATTTTGTTAACGACTCTTCGCATGAAATTGAGGAGAAGAAGATGAGGAAATCTTTCTCGGCGCTCATCAATTCCAAGTACCTCTTTGTTTTTACGTCATTTGTATGGTGGCTGGTTTTCTATCCTGGCTTCTTTAGTGTGGACTCTTTTGGCGCTTTGAATCAAGCAAGAACTGGTCGTATTACGAATGTTTACACGGCCGCATGGCCCTTGACTTTGCGGGTTCTTACTTTCGGGGGCAGGGTTCCGGGGCTTGCAACATTGGCCTGTGTTCTCCTTCTCTCATACTCTGTCACTTATTTCTGCAGGAGCGCCCTACCCAAATCATCGGCAAAGTTCACGGCTGCATTTCTTCTTGTCACACCGGTCGTAGGTGCAATGGGAATCACCCTTTGGCATGACATACCCATGACAGCAGGTTTACTCATGACGCTTTCTGTGTCAATCAAGACGACCAACTTCAGGACTCGTCTTTCGAGACCAGACTGGATACACCTTGCCTTCGGAATTGTGTTGGCGACTTATCGCCCCAACGGGCTTGCGACTCTATTTGTCTTCTTCACTCTTTTGTTTCTACTTAGTAGGTCAATCGGGGTAGTCAAATTTGGGGCAATTTCAGTGCTTGTCGGTTTGACGTTTTCAATTCTTGCGACTTGGACCGCAGGGGAAAGATCTCTTGTGAGTTCCGCATATGCACAGGAGTGGATGCGTTCTGACGTCGCTTGTAGTTGGGCGACCGGTCCATCGCAAATCTCTAAGAAGGTACAAAGCGAAATGAAAAAAATCGCACCCTTGTCCCAGTGGAACAATGCCGCCGGGTGTACTTTCCTAAATAGTCTTCGATTCTCGTCGGCTCAAATGGATGAATCTGTCAAGATTGTCCCAAGTATCTGGCTGCAGGTATTCAAGTCTGATCCGATGGGTGTTTTGCGGATTCATGCAATGCGCAATGCCTATTTGCTGCCAGTTCCGACTACACGGGCCATGTATCCCCCTTTTATTAATAGCAATATTGAAATTCCAGATCAAGGAATCTCTAATGCGGCACCACGAATCGTCGCGATATTTCGGCCCTACGTGCGCGCCTGGAATGGCTTGCGCCCTATAACAGCTTTTGCCGGACTTTGGCTTGTCGTGCTTCTGGGATTAGCAGTTTTTTCAAAGCAAAAAAGGAAATCCACTCTGCCAGCAATCGCGATGTCCCTGGCTCTTGAAGGGATTTTGTTCGCTTTCGCGCCAATACCAGATGGAAGATATGCTCTCCCTGTTCTCATAGTGGGACAAGCCATCGCTATTGGTTTCGCCTTTGATTTCTTCTTTCGAAAGAGAGGTCAGAAAAAGTCATGACTCGCCGTCCGGATGGTCTACTGACGCACGAACTCTTTCCTGAGGACAAGGGACCGCAAGACGCATGCGGAATTTTCGGCGTGTGGGCTCCTGGAGAAGATGTTGCGAAGTTAACTTTTTATGGCCTTTACGCTCTTCAGCATCGCGGGCAAGAATCTGCAGGTATTGCGACTAGTGATGGTGAACGAATCCTTGTCTACAAAGACATGGGTCTTGTATCGCAGGTTTTCAATGAGAGCGATCTCGAATCTCTCAAAGGTGATTTGGCGATCGGACACTGCAGGTATTCAACAACTGGATCCAGCACGTGGGTGAACGCGCAACCGACGCTTCGTCCCACCAAGTACGGCACGTTGGCGCTTGCCCACAATGGCAACCTCACCAACACGGGAGACCTTGCGGAGCATCTGCAACGCCAAGGTGCTCTTTCAGTTGAAAAAGATCGTGGAGCGACAACCGACACAGAATTGATGACCTCACTACTCGCCGGACAAGACGAGAAGAATTTCGAAGCAAGCGCGATGGTAATCCTTCCATTGCTAGAGGGTGCCTTCTCGCTCGTATTCATGGACGAGCACACTCTTTATGCCGCACGTGATCGCCATGGAGTTCGCCCTCTTGTGATCGGAAAGCTCGAACGCGGTTGGGTAGTCGCATCCGAGACCGCAGGTCTGGACATCGTTGGCGCTTCCTTCGTGCGCGAAGTGGAACCCGGTGAGTTTGTGGCAATAGATGAGAATGGAATTCGCTCGCAGCATTGGGCGGCCAAGGAACCCAAAGGCTGCCTCTTTGAATACGTTTACTTGGCAAGGCCAGATACCGCAATTGCAGGGCGTGGGATCCATGTAACGCGAGTTGCCGTCGGAGAGCGCCTTGCTGCCGAGCATCCCGTTGAAGCAGACCTGGTGATTCCCGTGCCGGAGTCGGGCACACCCGCGGCAATCGGCTTCTCGAAAGCCTCAGGAATTCCATACGGGGCAGGGTTTGTGAAGAATTCTTACGTGGGCCGCACCTTTATCCAGCCCAGTCAGACCATTCGCCAGCTCGGAATTCGTCTCAAGCTCAACCCCCTCCGAGAAGTCATCGAAGGAAAGCGGATCGTGGTTGTCGATGACTCGATTGTTCGCGGTAACACCCAGCGCGCGATCGTGCGGATGTTGCGCGAGGCGGGAGCGCGTGAGATTCACGTTCGTATTTCGAGTCCACCAGTTAAGTGGCCATGTTTCTACGGTATCGATTTCGCATCCCGTGCAGAGTTGATTGCTAGCGGTCTTGAGATCGAGGAGATTCGCCGCTCTATCGGTGCAGATTCACTTGGTTACGTCTCCCTTGAAGGGCTTATTGAGGCAACGACGATTGCCGAATCAAAACTTTGCCACGCCTGTTTCACTGGCGAGTATCCGATTTCTATCCCGACGGATATGTCTGAAGGAAAAATGCGGTTGGAGATTACTCCCGTGCAAGGAGTGATGTAGTGGCAACGTACCGCGATGCAGGTGTAGATATTGAAGCTGGAGATCGCGCGGTCCAATTAATGAAGGCTTCGATCGCGAAAGCGTCTCGACCCGAAGTTGTCGGTGGCATAGGCGGCTTTGCAGGGCTCTTTGATGTGAGCGCGCTCAAGAATTACACGAAGCCACTTCTTGCCACGTCCACTGACGGGGTCGGCACCAAGACTGAGATCGCTCGTCAGATGGGAATTTACGACACCATCGGTGAAGATCTCGTTGCGATGGTCGTCGACGACCTCGTCGTATGTGGCGCCGAGCCGCTCTTCATGACCGATTACATCGCTGTCGGCAAAGTATTTCCCGAGCGCATTGCGGAGATAGTCAAGGGCATCGCCAACGGATGCAAAAAGGCCAACACGGCACTTATCGGTGGAGAGACGGCCGAGCATCCAGGTCTTCTCAAAGAAGACGAATTCGACATCGCCGGTGCCGCTACTGGAGTTGTAGATGCGCCCAATCTTCTGGGCGCTGAGAAGGTGCGAAGCGGTGATCTTTTGTTGGCGATGCCATCTAGTGGTTTCCACTCCAACGGCTACTCACTTATTAGACATATCTTGACCACTCAGAAACTCGACCTGGGGCATACCTATCAAGGTCAGGACAAGGCACTGGGCGAGGAACTTCTCACGCCCACCGAGATCTATTCGCTCGACTGCCTTGTTCTCATCAAAGCCCTCGGTGAAAACCTGCGGACCTTTTCACATATCACTGGTGGCGGATTGGCCAATAACACCGCCCGCGTTATCCCACGCTCGCTCAATGCCAGATTCGACAGATCGACTTGGGCGCTTCCGATCGCTACCCAACTGCTGGCTGATCTTGGCGGCATCTCCCAAGAGGCTTTTGAAAGCACATGGAATTGTGGGGTCGGCATGGTCGCAGTCATCGATCCAACATCGGCCGACCTTGCCCTCAAAACTTTGGCCGCACGCGGTATGCGAGCCTGGATCGTCGGAGAGGTCTTTCCTGATACAACTGACCATCAAGCATCCCTGGTCGGGGTATACCGAAAGTAGGAGCCAAGGCAGATATGGCCAAGCGCGTACAGAAGAGAGCCGTTGCGCAAGACCGAAAATTAAGAAAGAGACTCTTCCTCGTCGCATGTGCAATTCTTGCCGCAAAATTCATTGTCATTCTGTCGGTGAAGAATGGCGGTTGGCTCGGCGCGGACGGAGAGAGTTACCTAAAGGGCGTCGACGCATTAATGAAGGACGGGCTTTCCTCGAAAGATTCGGTACTCGTTTATTGGCCAGCTGGGTATCCAATTGTATTGTGGTTGTTCACGTTTATCAGTGTCTCTAAATTGATTTACCTGGTCTCCTTCTTGCAGACGATCGCGTACTTCATGGCAACGGCATTCTTCGTGGACCGAGTGCGTTTGACTCGATTTTCAAGATTGGCTCTACCCACTGCCTTGATACTTGGCCTAAATCCGACTCTAACTCTAAGTTCCCTAGCGATCGGCTACGAGAGTCTGGTCGCATCGTGCCTGTTAGCCACAGTTGCGCTCATCGTTCGATACGAGCAAGGAGTAAAGAGCAGGACAAACTTAGTTCAGACTTTCCTTTGGGTTGGCATAATTCAAAGTTTTTCAGCCTTTATGCAACCTCGAGGAATATTGATGGGGTTCTTCATCCTCTTTTTCTGGGGCATATTTCAAAAGTCGTGGAAGCACCTCGTAGCCCTTGTCTTGTTGGGAACATGCGCAATGATGATTTTGCCGTCGATGCTAGTGCTGAGAAATATCGTCGCAAATAACGGAGCGGTGATCTCTACAAACCTTGGCGTGACGATGAGTATTGGTGCTGGGGAGAAGGCAACCGGCGGCTATGGAAATACTGGAGGGGTTCCGTGCCCTCCGATACCTCCCGCATCCCAAGTTACCGACGGCCAATTGGTGAAGTGCACTATCTCCTGGTATTTGCATCACCCCCGCAAAACCGCGGTCCTGGCAGTTAGGAAGTCCGTTTACTTCTGGTCCCCTTGGTCGGGACCACTGGCCAACGGCACTATGGCGAGAAACCCTTGGCTAGGGATCGATCCAATCCGGAATATCGGGATCACCAAGGAAGGTCGTGATTTGGTTTACGGTTGGTTTGGAAGGGTCATTTCCTGGATTTGGCTGCTTACTGGCCTGTTGCTTCTCTTCTTCGGCTTCAAATGGTTGTGGCAGATGGGCGGGCTCGAAAGGGAGATCTCAGTACTGGCTGGAACACCCGTCTTTTTGGCGTGGCTGATCTCGATAGGCACCATAGGAGACCACCGTTTTCGCCTCCCTACGATGGGTTTGAGCCTTTTTCTCCAAGTCGCTGGGTATTTTGGCCTCAAAGGGCGTTTTTCTGGGGGTTCGGGGTTAGCCGCTTTGGAACCTCGGGGGCGGGCACGGTAACCTTCCCCTCTGATTGAACATAGGTAAGGAGGTCACGTCATGGGGCGCGGCCGATCAAAAGCCAAACAGACCAAAGTTGCTCGAGATTTGAAGTATTCATCCCACGAGATGGATCTGGATCGTTTGGCAAAAGAACTTCACGGAGAACCTGACCCGACTAGAGATCGCGATGACGATGATCCCTTCGCTGAGGGCAACTACATCCCTCGGGCATAAGAGCTAACTTTGCGCCCGACGCCGTACGTTGCATCGTTGCGGGTCTATGAGCCTTTGATTGCATTTGATCCAGCAGATCAACTTCGATGGTCTGGGATTGAACCGACTCAGAATACGAACCTTGCTGAACAACAGTTGGCTCTGCGTCGGGTTGCCTATCCCGAGAGTCCTGCGCTTCGACCTGATGGTGCGCACGTCTTGGATATCGACGGCGCTCGCTACGTCTCCCCTTGGTCCACGGCAGCGCGCTGTTGGGCGGCAATGGAGGAATTCAAAACCACCCTTCCATCAACAGTGAGTTCTTTGTTTATTCCAGCTGGAATGGAAGAAGTCATGACGTCGGGGATTGATTTCGAAGAAGAGAAAGTTCCTCACGTCCTGACGCAGACGTGGATTATTCCGCCACGGTGGTTCTCACTTTTTTCTCCAGAAGAACGAGTACGAGGACGAGATAGTCAGGGTGCCTTCACTGTAATTCGCACATCCCTTGCAAATGCGAAAATCCGAAGTGAAAAATCCCATGCCGTGGTTCAAACGGCATTTGGCAACGGCCAAGTCGAAGAAGAAATCGCGCAACTTGGAAACTGGCTGGATATGTTCCATCCTCAGTCGTTCTTAGAGTTGGATTACGGCGGACTCGCAGGGTATTTAGAGTTATCACTCCTTTCTGAAGGCGAAGACGGCCTTGATGCGGACACATCGGTGGAAGATGTGCAAAGTTCATTGGCAGGACTAGCGTCAAGTGACGCCTCCGCCGCAGGTCGCGGCTACGAAAGATTGGTTTCTAGGTGGCGCAAGGTCGCTGCCTACGAGCAAGCGACGTAATAAAATACCTCTTGCTTCATTTGCCACAAAGGCGGATACTTCCTGTCATATCGGTGCGAAACGGACATTTGTGGAGGCATGTACATGAGCAGACTTACGGATGCGGAAGTACTCCTGACCCCTGCAGAGGTCGCCGCCCTCTTCCGTGTAGATCCAAAAACAGTGACCCGGTGGGCAAAGGCCGGAAAATTAACTTCCATTCGTACCCTTGGAGGACATCGTCGTTACCGTGAATCAGAGGTCAAAGAGTTACTGCAGAACCGCCCTAAAGTCGGCAACTAAGAAGCCTTCCAACAGATAAGTATGCATTATTCGATTGAGCAGTACCTTGCGCTTGGAATCCTCACATTTGTACTTGTCGGCGCTTTAACCCCCGTTATGCGCGCGGTTGCAATTCGCATAGGCGCATTTGATTCGCCGAATATCCCACGCAAAATTCACAAAGAACCCGTCCCATATCTGGGTGGAGCTGCGATTGCAATTGGGATCCTCATAGTTTCCTATTCTGCGATGCTCTACTCGAGTTTTAATCTGAGGAATTTCGCCTTGGCGAGTTCGGTCTTGCTACCTGCACTTGCAATTGCGGTGATGGGACTTGTTGATGATTTGAAAGGTTTGGAACCTTGGCCGCGCTTACTTCTTCAGACGATCGCCGCAGTGATAGTTTCGGCAATATTGATATCGACGCACACGATAGGGACTCCGCTTAATAATATTCTTCTTGATAGCGTTATCACGACTTTCTGGATCGTTGGTGTATGCAACTCAATTAATTTCTTCGACAATTTGGATGGCGGAGCCGCTGGAACCGTCGCAGTGATAACTGGCTTTATTTTTATCATCGCATTTTCCCGTCAACAATTTCTTGTGAGCGCACTTGCGATAGTTACTTCAGGAGCCACTGCTGGCTTTTTGCTCTGGAACCGGGCACCGGCGAAAATCTACATGGGGGATGCAGGAGCTCTCTTCCTTGGAATTATCGTTGCTGTACTCACGATTCGACTGAATCCACAGATCAGTCCGCGGGGTAAGTCCCTGGCTATCCCTTTCTTGTTGATGGCACTGCCGGTTCTAGACACAACCGTTGCGGTGACATCGCGAATCCGAAGGGGTGTCTCTCCATTCGAAGGTGGGCGAGATCACCTCTCTCACAGGTTAATTCGTCTTGGCTTTGCACGCGATAACGCCGCAAGAGCGCTCTGGTTTGCCGCGGCGTATTTCTGCCTCCTCGCACTCGGCATCTATTTATGGCCAGTCAGATTCGGCTATCAATTAATGGGTATCGGCGGACTCTCATGGTTGGCCTTACTCCTATTCTTTTTTCGAGTTCCAAGTGAGGACTAGTCAATCGGCCAGGTAGTACCCTCCTCTCATGCCTAAGAAGCCTAACGATGCCTCCCGCGCCAAGTTCCTAGAGGCCTTGAACAAGAAGAAGCAAAGAGGTGTCTCTGGCACTGGAGGCGGTCCCGAAGTTGGTTCCAAGGTCGGTGAAGGTCAATCTTCGCGAAATGCGCCAAAGCGCTTTCAGCGAAAGTCGGGCTCTGCATAGTGGGCTACCCAGCGACTAGAGCAATTAGCCTTTTCTCGCAGACTAAGGCAATGGTTATGCAAAACAAGTTGGTGTCGGTATTCGTTACGACCCACCTACTTTTTGCGATCTTTCTTGGAAGGTTATTCGCCCTTGCCCCTGACGAGGGAGGGTATCTATATACATTCAACAATCTTTATGGGAGCAATGATCCCAATCCCCAATTGAAAAGTGGTTGGATAGTTGCACCCAAACCCTTCTTGTGGATCATTTATCTGCCCGCGAAAATGCTTAACTCTCTTGGGGTCCCTGATTACTTATCGATAAGAATGCTGTCGATTGCCATCGCAACTCTCAGTTTGATTCTGCTAATCAATCTTCAGCGACGTAGACGACAGAGTAATAATAGATTTGAATCCCTGATATTTCTCTTCTTTTTTATTCCCTCGATCTTCCTTTGGACATCGGTTGGTCTGCGCGAAGTCTTCATATTGGCTGAGATATCCCTCGTGGTCGTTGGGCTCGATTATTTTCTTCAAAGAAACAACACGCGAGCGATTTGCTACCTCTTCTTTGGTTCATACTCACTGCTTTCCACAAAGAATTACCTTTGGATCTGCTTCATTCTTTCAGTTCTGATTCTCATGGCGATTTGGACCCTGCAAGGTATGTCAAAGTTGAGACTCTTGAACTTGTCTCTCGCCTTGGTCCTTGTTCCATGTATCGCCTTTGCGTCCTCCACCTCTGTGTACGCTCTCAAATTTCTCATAACCTCCGTCTTTCATTCGGATCTGGCCTCCACTGCTTCCAGATCTGGGGATTCCATTATCCGGGTTGCGATTCCTCAGAATTCGACAAGCGGTTCAAATTCATCTGGGTCACTCGGCCAGAGCGGAAATCCAAAGCCAAATGAAGGAACGATCGTCACGTTTCACGGCGATACAACTCTTATACTTTTGCATTCTTACCTTGTTGACAACCCCAAGGCGATATTCACAAGAGTTCTCAACGCTCTGGGCGTGGCTTCAAAAATACAGGAGATATGGGACTCAAAAGTCAAAAGCGGTCTCGTGAAAAAGTCGGTAAAAGAACTTCCAGATACTTCATCGTTGAGCGGCTACATACTCAAGCCAGGAAAACTTCATCACCCCCTTTCTATCCTTAGACCCGCCTTTCTCTTCATGTTCGGCCCAATCCCCTTGCTGGATCAAGGCGGAATTGCTTTGAACACGGTTGCACTGGAATCGCCCATTTGGTGGTTGCTCTATGCCTTCGTTATCTACTCATTGATCCGTTATCGGAGAAACGGATATTTGATGGATCCTGTATTCCAACTCTCTGCCATCTACTTTGTCTCGCTAGTGGCGGTAAGTGCCCTCGTCGAAGTCAATCTAGGTACATCCTTCCGTCACCGATCCATTTTGTTTATTCCCCTCATTGTGATGTTCGTACGAGCTAGGAATAGGCCACCTGTCATTGTTGATTGAAATTCGTGTCAGGCCCAATGCCAGCCGAAACAAGGTCGGCGGGACGGTGGGTGATCCGCCCCGACTCGTGGTCGCGGTTCAGGCTCCTGCGGTGGATGGGAAAGCCAACGATGCCGTCCTCAAAGAATTAGCCAGGGCCTTTGGTCTGCGGCCTCGTGATTTCACAATCGTCTTCGGCGAATTGGGCCGAGACAAGCGAGTGGTAGTTGAGGGCGATTCGGAGGCGCTTCAGAGGAAGTATGAAGACCTTTGCGGGGCTCCTAAGCTTCTGTAACGAACTTTCTGCACTCAGTTTGCAAGATTAACTCCCACATAAAAGTGGCTAGGGACGGGATCGAACCGTCGACCTCACGATTTTCAGTCGCGCGCTCGTACCAACTGAGCTACCCAGCCTCCAAGATTTCAGCGTCGGCCAATCCAGTTGTACGACGCCAAACTCTTGCGACCTGGACGGGACTTGAACCCGCGACCTCCGCCGTGACAGGGCGGCGCGCTAACCAACTGCGCTACCAGGCCTCGCTCTATTCATAATTGCTCGCGCAACTACAACAAATAGAGACCAGTGCCCCCAACGGGATTCGAACCCGTGTTACCGCCGTGAAAGGGCGATGTCCTAGGCCCCTAGACGATGGGGACGTTTGAGGCTTGCAAATCGTACCTTTATTGCACCGCACAGCAAAACCGCCCCCTCAAAAGAGGATTAATTGGAGGTTTTCGACGGGAATTTGACTAAAGCAGGGCCCATTGAATTGTGATGGAGACGGTCACATCTTGGAGCCCGAGATCAATCTGAGTGACACCCGATGAATCTTTGGTTGCAGACATGATCGGCGGGTAGGAAATCGGAGACGAATTTTCAACGAGGTAATTCACCTTCCCGAGTTTTATTCCAAGAAGTGATGCATACGAGGACGCCTTTATTTTTGCGTTCTTTACTGCCGCGGTTCGAGCACCGACAGTTGCCTTGCTGGAGTCTAGGACGAATGGCGTAACGCCGTTAAGTTGGAGATTATCGCCGCCGGCGGTCACAATTGCGTCGACCACGACGCCAGCGGTTCCGGCATTACGGATAATCACAACAAAACTCTGCGTCGCACGATATCCGATGAGGACTGATCCCTTGTCCTGCGTGTAGTTGTATTCGGGGTAGATCGTCACGCTTTGAGTTGCAATGTCTTTGGCAGCGACCCCATTTGTAAGAAAAGCCGCCCGTACTGCTGCAGCTGATGTGGCCACGGCGGCCGAGGCCTCCTTGCTGGTCGCACCGATCGTCGAAACTGCAGCGTTGACCCTTACTGCGTCGGGTGTCACCTTCACGGTGCCATCAGCAGAAATCGTGATGTAGCGGTTTGGAGTTGCGGCCATGCTCGATGGGGCAAATACAAGCCCCCCTATTAGTGATGCTGCAACCGCAAGGATTCCGATTCGTTTGACAAGATGTAGTTTCATAACTCGATTCTTGTATTAGGAATGCGAAAAAGCGAGGGATTTATCTGAGTATTCGCAAAGAACCCGCCCATAATTGAGTGGGAGTACTTGATATGGTGGACCCATGGCTCATGTTGCAGTAACCGGCGGCGCTGGTTTTATTGGCTCAAATCTCGTATCGGAACTGGGCAATCGAGGGCATTCAATAACCATTGTCGATGATCTCTCAACCGGGATGCTCTCTAACGTTGATACCAACAAGTGCGATTTCCACCATATTTCCATCGTTGACGCGGATGCGCTAAGAAAAGCCCTAAAAAAGGCGGATGTGATATTCCATCTAGGAGCGCGCGGCTCAGTGCCGCGCTCGCTGAAAAATCCGGTCGCCACGCACGATGTCAATGCAACTGGCACGCTCAATGTCTTGGAAGCTGCCCGCGAAAATGGCGCTCATGTCTTCTTCAGTTCATCCTCGTCCGTCTACGGGAGCAACGGCGCCCTCCCGAAAGATGAATCGATGTGGCTCGGACCGATGACACCATATGCCGCGAGCAAATTGGCGGCCGAGGCCTACGTGCAGGCGTACGGGTCCGCATATGGAGTACCAGTGACACTCTTGAGATTCTTCAATGTCTTCGGGCCAAGACAAAGACCCGATCATGAGTACGCGGCGGTCCTTCCGAAATGGATTTGGAAGGCGATGCATAACGAACCCATTGAGGTTTTTGGAGATGGTTCACAGACCCGCGACTTCACATACGTCAAAACGGTGATGGATATATGTATTGACGGAATGAATCGAAAAGTCACACACGATGGGGCCATTAATTTGGCCTATGGCAATCGGATTTCACTTAACACCACAATCGACTTGCTCAAAAAGCACTTCCCGGAACTTCAAGTTAAATACGTCGCGACTCGCGCTGGTGATGTGAAGGACTCACAAAATTCACCTGTCCTGCTCAAGGAGTTGTTTCCCGGAGTCGTACCGACAGATTTCGTGCAGGCCCTTTCTGAGACAGTTGAGTGGTTGAGGGAATTTGGAGAGACTGTCGCCCACGGACCTACGGTTTCCGACTAGAACACCATGTGTGGAATCGCCGGAGGCATTGGAGCATCAGCGCCGAATAAAGGTCAGTTAATTCGAATATTGGATTCGATCGACCATCGTGGTCCTGACGAACGCGGCATGTATGTGGACTCGGGAGTTGCGCTTGGCATTTGCCGTTTGGCAATCATTGACGTTGGAACGGGTCAACAACCTGTTTCCAACGAAGAAGAAACCATCCAACTTGTATTCAACGGCGAGATATACAACTTCCTTGAGTTGCGGCAATCCCTCATCTCCAAAGGGCACAGGTTTCGGTCCAAGGGCGACTCCGAAGTGCTTGTGCATCTATATCAGGAATTCGGACTTGATTTTGTGCAGAAGATAAGCGGAATGTTTGCAATCGCCATATGGGATTCAAGGGATAAATCCTTAATACTGATTCGAGATCGGATGGGAAAGAAACCTCTCTGGTATGCGCGGACTAAGGATGGCTCCCTGTTCTTTGCTTCAGAGACCAAGGCGCTGAAGACGGCGGGTGTTGCCTGCACCCTGCGTCGTGAGGCTATTTCAGAGGTAATGACTTTTGGATATGTCAATGCTCCACGTTCCGCGTTCAACGAGATCGAGCAACTTCCGCCGGCAACGATGGGAATATGGCGAGATGGAACGTGGACAACTTCACGGTACTGGTTACCGAGTTTTTCCGAAGAGAAGAAGATTTCGTTTCCTGATGCCCTTGAGCGGACCAAGATTCTGATCAAGGCCGCTGTTGAACGCCGATTGATTTCAGAGCGACCCCTTGGCTCATTTCTCAGCGGAGGCTATGACTCGACAGTCGTCACCGCGTATATGACCCAACTCAATCCTGGCAAGGTAAAGACCTTTTCGATTGGTTTTGAAGATCCCCGCTATGACGAATCCGCCCATGCGCGAGCAATTGCAAAATACTTGGGTACCGAACACGTGGAAGAAAAGTTGTCGCCAGACCCAGCTCTCTTGCTGCAGGAAATGGCCGCGAGCTTGGATCAACCGTTCGCTGATTCGTCGATCATTCCGACTTTCATGCTGGCCAAATTCGCCCGCAGAGAAGTGGTTGTCGCTCTCGGAGGGGATGGCGGGGATGAGGTATTTGGCGGATATGACCGTTATTCGGCCGTACCCACCATGCAAAATCTCAACGTGGTTGTTAGGACGCTTTCGCCGCTAGCCAAAGGCGCTTTGAAATCCGGAAGAATATCCAATCGCAAGATGAAGCGCGTTCTCTCTCAAATGAACTCGCATCCAACCTTGGCTGCTAGATACCGGGCAGCAATGTCGCTCGGATCAGATCTCGAACTGGACAGTTTGCTTGCCCAGGATTTCAAATCGAATTCGTCGATTAGGACATTTGAGGATGAGTTCGCTCGTCCTGGTGCGAAGGATGATCTTTCGAAGATGCTTCGTTCGGATTTTGAGCGGTACCTACCTGGAGATCTGCTTGTGAAGGCAGACATGGCGACCATGGCAAATAGCCTTGAATTGCGCTCCCCATTACTTGATCACGAATTAGTCGAGTGGGCGACAAGATTGCCTTCCGACTTCAAAGTAAAGGGTAGGCAGTCGAAGTTCATACTCAAGGAAGTGGCCCGATCCTTGGTGCCAAGAGAATTGGTGGATAGGCCAAAAATGGGTTTCGCAATACCTCGGGCAGATTGGCTTCGAACGGGCCTGCGTGAAATGACTTATGACCTTTTGACTGATGCAACAGCTAGGGATCGAGGGTGGTTCAAAACACAAGAGGTCGAAGGAACGCTCGCCGATCACATGTCTGGGCACGATAAGGACGCACTCTTGTGGCCGATGATAATGCTCGAACTTTGGGCTAGGAATTGGCTCGATCGCTAAGTAAATCTTCGTAAAGTTGTTGATGGTCCTTTACGAGTCTTTCCACTCCATATCTCAGAATCGTGTATTCATGCGCCCTGCTACCCATTTTCTTTCTCAGGGAATCAGATGAAATAAGTTTCTTCACTGCTTCGGCAAGTGAAGTTATCGAAAGATCGGTTAAGAATCCGGTTTCCCCATTAAGGACTATTTCGTCTATTGAGCCAACGTTTGTCGCAACAATCGGCAGGTGAGCCATTCCCGCCTGAATTAGGCTTAGCGGAGTTCCTTCGTTATCGCTCGTGAGCAATACGAGATCGGAGGCGGCCAAAACGGTTTCGACATCTTCACGCCATCCGAGCAAGACGACTGGGAGATTCTCCTTCGCAATTCTTTCTTTGCAGTAGTCCAACAAATCTCCTGCTCCCGCGACAATGAAGTGCAGATCCGAACCTTGTCTTTGGAGTTCGGCCACCACATCAAGAAATCGATCTGGCCTCTTTATCTTCGTTATCCGTCCGATGAATGAGCAATACCTTAGGGATGGATCCAGTCTGAGGATCTTGCAGGCGTCATCGCGAGACGGGAGATCGGGAAGGTGAAGCCCCGGTGGCATAACAGCAAATTTCTCCCTTCGCCCGATGCCAACCGCAAGCAGATCCTCCATCACTTTCTTTCCAACGGCGAGTAATTTCGTCGTGAAATACGCGAGAAACTTCTCGATCGCGATGACAAGAAATGTTTTGTATTTTCCGAAATAGCCATGTAGTAAATGACCATGATAGGTGTGAACTCGAATAGACCTATGCCCCGAAACCAACGACGCTATGCGTCCAATCACTCCTGCCTTAGCCGTATGTGTGTGAACAATGTCAGGACGAAATGACCGGATCTCACGCACTACCTGGACAAATGCCATCAGATCTGCGCGTGGAGAAATTGATCTTCCAAGGCCACTAATCCGTGTTGCGATGACGTCCGTTGCGGCGGTCTCTAGGTAGTCGGATTCATCGGTAGCGCAATAGCCCGTCACCAGTCTCTGATCAAACCTACTTGCATCAAATCCTCGCATCAATCCTGAAACTTGCACGGCAGGACCACCAACATTCATACGGGCTATGATTCGCATAACGCGAATGCGTTCTTTGTTGGTTTCAGCCATAGGAGTATCTTGTCTCAAAATGGTGCGAGATTCGGCGCAATTGGGCCAATCAGATGAGCGCGCCCGCAAATTCCCAATTCCTCTCTAACTGCACTGTTGATGCACTCGACCAAGCAGCACAAGCACTTCGGAAGGGCTCGTTGGTCGCTTTCCCAACAGAGACCGTATATGGTCTCGGTGCAGATGCAACCAATGAACAATCTGTTGCGCGCATTTATGAAGTCAAAGGACGGCCTTCAGATCACCCTTTGATTGTTCACATCCCTGGCTTGGATAGCCTTGAAAGTTGGACGAGTGACTTTCCTCGATATGCAATTTCATTAGCACGCGACTTCTGGCCAGGGCCGATGACATTGGTACTTCCTCGCAGTGAGATCGCAAGAGACTTCATCACGGGTGGGCAGGAAACCGTAGGGCTTCGCGTACCAGCGCACCCGTTGGCTCTTGGATTGCTCCATGCTTTCAAGAAAATCGGCGGGCTTGGAATCGCCGCTCCAAGTGCAAACCGATTCGGCCAAGTGTCTCCAACGACAGCTCAAGCCGTCGAAGAGGAAATTGGCGAATACCTTTCGCCCATTGATTTCATTTTGGATGGTGGTCCAGCTTTGGTTGGCGTTGAATCTACGATTATTGACTGCACAGGTGACGTGCCACGCATCTTGAGACACGGTGCAATAACAAGGGAAATGATTGAAGAAAGTACTGGTTTGGAAGTTGTCGAGGATGGAGAGACTGATATTCGTGTATCGGGATCTTTGGAAAAGCACTACTCGCCGAAGGCAGAAGTCATCCTTGATGCAATCGCAGAATCGGGAGAAGGCTTTATCGCCCTCTCATCGATTCCGACTCCGAAGGGAGCGATAAGGCTTGCCTCACCTTCGACTACGGATGAATATGCGAGAACTCTCTATGCTGCGATGAGGTCGGCTGATGCCCAAGGGATAAGGAGAATTGCAATCATCCCGCCCGAGGGAGAAGGCTTGGCAGTTGCCATTCGGGACCGCTTGATGCGGGCATCGCGGGGGCGTTAGGTCCAATAAAACAGGCTAGGATTTCACCCGTCGCATTTGGTCTTGGTCAGTGCGGCGAGGGCCTCTAGCTCAGTCGGTAGAGCAACGGACTTTTAATCCGTGGGTCGTCGGTTCGATCCCGACGGGGCCCACTCATTTTCTGTATTACTCCACCTGTTGCTTGACATATCGTGTTCGGCTGATGCTTGACAGATGTTCGGCTGATGCTTGACGGTGACTCCGGCTGATCCTTGACACTTACCTTGGCGGCAAAGTCATAACTTGACCTACTATACCCCTAGGGGTATAGTAATCCTGATCAATCACACGAGATTTATAAGGAGTCGGTCAAATGTGCTCACGCGTAACCTGTCATACCTGTAGAAAACCAACCTGGTCGGGCTGTGGCAACCACATTGATTCAGCATTAGATGGCGTTCCAGAGCAGGATCGCTGCTCTTGCTAATTGAAATCTGTCCGCGATTCACAAGAGAGAGTTCGGTAGAAGAATATGTGCAGTAAAACAACATGCCGTAAGTGTGGCAAGGCTTCCTGGAGCGGCTGCGGTAACCATGTCGAGATCGTCCTACGAGGCGTTCCCAAGTCCCAGCGCTGCCAAGGTCACGCCAAAGAGCCCTCCGGCCCCAATTTCCTCACCAAGCTCTTTGGAAAGAGGTAATCAAGAACCCACACTGAGCGTGTCAAGTGGCGGTAAGTGCATGAAATTGTTCGAAATATCCCTCAAACCCGCAAAATAGTCCAAAAAACTTGACTCTGCGGGTTTGGGGCTTTACTGTCCCGACATGACAATCGCCGAAACAGAAATCGCATCCCAGCCCGACATGTGGCGAAAGATCGCCCAAGTCGCCCCCAACTATTTCAATCTCCTCCCACAGCAGGGAGAGCGAGTGGCTGTAGTTGGTTGTGGCACCTCATGGTTCATGGCCATGGCTTACGCAGCATTGCGAGAGTCCGAAGGACAGGGCGAGACCGATGCCTATGCCGCATCAGAGATGAATTACTCACGACACTACGACCGCGTAGTCGCCATTTCACGATCCGGGACCACAACCGAAGTCATCGAGTTGCTTGAGAAGATCAATGTTCCAAGCGTTGTCATTGCTGGCGTAGCGGGGACACCTGTGACCGAGCATGCCACCGACTCCATCATCTTGGACTTCGCCGATGAAACGTCGGTACTCCAAACTCGCTTCGCTACCTCGGTTCTTGCGCTCTTGAGGGCTCACCTAGGTCACGACCTAGAGAAGTTGGCTAAGGATGGAGAAATAGCGCTCGCGAGCGACTTAGGGGATCTTCCCAATTCTGAGCAGATCACATTCTTGGGTCGTGGTTGGACAGTTGGTTTGGCACAAGAGGGCGCCCTGAAAACTCGGGAGTCGGCACAATTTTGGGCAGAGGCATATCCGGCAATGGATTATCGCCACGGTCCAATTTCGATTGCTCAGAAGAATCGGACGGTGTGGGTTTTCGGTCAGATCGACGAGAGCCTCGTGCGAGATATCAAAGCAACGGGCGCGCTTCTTGAAATGAGCACGCTTGATCCAATGGCCCACTTGATACGTGCACAGCGGACCGCTGTTGCCCTTGCCAAAGTTCGTGGATTAGACCCAGATCATCCTCGTGGCCTGTCGCGTTCAATCGTTCTTAATCAAGCAGGTTGAAAGATCAAAAAGTAAAAGCAGGGCACCAAAGCTAGGCACAAGAAATGAAGTCAGGAATCCTTCACCATAAGAAACGGGAGAGTTCAAGATGACCAAAGTAATTCACCGACGAAAAACTAAACTCATTTCAATAGGCGGGGTGAGTGCGGGCTTAGCAATAGTTCTTGGTTTAGGGCTCACTACTACTCCTGCCACCGCAGCAACAAAGTCAACCATCTCAGTTGCTCTATTCACTGCTCCACCTCCAAAGGTGATGCTTGATGAGTTCACCAAAGCCACTGGAATCACTGTCAAGTGGACGACGGTTGACTGGGATAGCTTGCAGACGAAGATCGCTGCTGCTGCCACTGCCAACACATATTTTGCAGATGCGACCGATGTCGATTGGTCACGGGTTGGTCAACTGGGCAAGTTGAACTGGTTCCTCCCTATGGAAAAATACCTGAATACCAAATCAATGCTGGCTGACATGCCTCAACTTTCGAGTTTTTCAAAGAATGGCCATGTTGTAGGAATTCCGTGGGATGCGTCCTTCATGGTCACCACCGTGAACAAGACTCTTTTCGAGAAGGCCGGCATCACAACAATGCCAACCACAATCGATCAGTACACCAAGGATCTTCAGCAGATCAAAGATAAAGGCATCGTCACCTATCCGCTGAATATTCCATTTGCCGCGGCAGAAGGACTTTCAACCTACTGGTACGAGACAACCGGAGCATTTGGTGGCAATGTCCTTGATGCCAAGGGCAAGCCTTTATTTGCTAGCTCAAGCAGCGCAGGATACAAAGCTGCTGCATGGATGGTAAATGCCATGAAGACCGGTCTGGTTCCTCCAGGAAACATCAACGTTGCAGACACTCAAGGTCAGCAGACTTTGATGGCAAAAGGCGTTGTTGCCAGCACGTTCAGTGATTACTCCGGAAACGTCGGATCCCTCTATCAAGTGCCAGCTTCTTCATCTGTTGTCGATCAAGTTCAATACTTGGCAACACCAGGGGCCAAGGGAATCGGATCGAACTTGGGTAACCCAGATGGAATTGGAATCCCAGTTCAAGCCAAGAATCCCAAAGCTGCTGCCAAATTCATCGCATGGTTCACAAGTGCGAAGAACATGGCTGACTTTGCAGGCGCAAACGGAACTGCAAGAACGTGGTCTGGATACTTCATTCCTTCACGTCTTTCAGGTATGAAGATCCTGAATGACAAGGGCAAGTTGGTTAGCGGGGATGTTCTGTACAAGATGCTCAAGACCAGTGCCCGTCCGGTATTTCCTCAGGGCGCACCGGCTTGGTATCCACAGTTCTCAAACTCCGTCTACACCAATCTCCACGCTGCTGCCACAGGTTCGATGACTGTTGATGCAGCTATTAAAGCGATGGCCGCAACGGCCAATAAGCTTGCAAGCGGAAAGTAAATAGCAAGTTAGGCAGTACTCGAACTCTTCCAAATGAGGTGAAGTTAGTTGATCAATGTTAAGAGAAGGTCCGCAGAAGTATCTGGGCGATCTTCTTTTAACATTGATCTACTTCCTTACGCTTTAGTTGCACCTCTCATTATTTTCATCTTTGGGCTGGCCTTGGTGCCAGCAGGATTCACAGTAATTTCATCATTCTTTCGTGTTCAGCCACTAAATCCACCGACGACCTTTTCCGGTCTTGAGAATTTTCGCCATCTCATTCACGATCCGAGCGTAATCGCCAGTCTTAACAATACATTTCTGTACATTCTCTTTGGCGTAACTCTCTCCACAATTCTCGGCATTTACATGGCAGTCCTACTCCAGCGGAAATTCTTCGGTCGTTCAATCCTCATCGCGATACTAATTTTGCCTTGGGCATTGCCGGGAGTAGTCGAGGGCATATTGTGGACTGGGATTTGGGATGGCAACTCTGGAGTCTTGAATAGCCTCCTGAAATCTATGCATTTGATTGATCACTATCAGGTCTTCTTGGGCCAGAATCGCCTGCTCACGATCTTCGCCATTGAATTGGTTCAGGTCTGGCAGATAACTCCCCTTTCCACCCTCCTGATTTTGGCTGCCCTTCAAAACATTCCACATGATATTTATGAAGCGGCAAAGATTGACGGCAGTGGCCCGGTACGGACTTTCATTCACATGACATTGCCGCTTGTCCGCCCAGGAATTGCGATTGCAATGGTTCAGGCGACCATCGCCACGCTCAATATTTTCGATCAACCATATATTCTCAATGGTGCGGCCACCACTGGAGCCTCGCTGAGCATGAAGACATATTTCATAAGTTTCCAGAATCTGGATTTCGGCGAGGGCTACGCGATTTCACTTCTCATCACTTTGTTCACGCTCTTCGTTGCGATATTTGTCGTTCGAGTTGTCTATCGAAAAGTTGAATACTGATGAAAAACAAACTGTCGCTATTTAGAACTACCGGAATCCTTTTCATATCCGTCTGGTCTCTGGCGCCAATATATTGGGTGATCAATTCCAGTTTTCAAACGGATAAGCAGATAGGGGATCAACCCAGTCATTTCTTCCCACCGACCCCAAATCTGGCGAACTATCGCGCGCTTTTACAGGGAAGTGGAGATCTTCAGGACGCGATTCGTCAATCGACTGCCAACATATTTATCGAGTGTATTTCTGCAACCGTCATCACGGTCGTGCTCTCCAGTCTTGCTGCCTACGCATTTGCTCGTATGGAGTTCCGTGGGAAGAAAGTACTCTTCTTCGCTGTCATCGCCACGATGGCCTTTCCTGCCTATACAACCTTGATTCCTATCTATCGCATTTTGGCTTTCTTCCATTTGGTGAACACGTATGCGGGGATTGTCCTTTGCTATGTCTCGGGATTCTTGCCCTTGGCGACATGGATCCTGTACAGCTACATGCAGAGCCTCCCTAAAGAGATCGAGGAAGCTGGCGACGTAGATGGGGCAAGTCGGATGCAGATATTTAGACACCTTGTCTTGCCGCTGATCGTCCCGGGCATCGCCTCAACCGCAGTGATTACCTTCCTGTTTGCTTGGTCCCAGTTCATATTTCCTCTGGTTCTTTCGAGTGACCTTTCAACCCAGCCCCTCACTGTCGTGATCGCCGCACTTCAAGGGCGACACGTTGTGCCGTACTCGCTTTTGAGTGCTGCAGGTGTATTAGCCCTGATAGTTCCGGCGACAATCGCACTGATTACCAACCGTTTCATCGTGAGCGGTCTATTGAGTGGAAGCGTTAAATAACAAAATGGTCGTGAAAGATGAGAGGATCTCGAGATGAGCTCCACCCTTTCGGCACCTGTGATTGCAATCGATGTAGGCGGGACTTTTTTAAAAGGCGCAATTGTCGAGGGTGCTTCGATTACTGCAAGCGAGCGATGGTCGACCGGCAGAGAGCACGGCTCGGACCAGGCGCTTGAAGGCGTCATTGCATTTGGGCAGAAATTGGCGAAGGAGAACCCGCAAGCCAAGGCACTCGGCATTGTTGTCCCAGGTTTGGTGGATGAGGCGCAAGGAATTTCGATATTTGCCGAAAATATCGGGTGGACAGATGTTCCCTTCCGCCAACTACTCCAAGATGCGACGGGACTGCCTGTCGGTTTTGGTCATGATGTGCGCGCTGGTGGGTTGGCGGAGAAAGAATTCGGCGCCGGTGTGGGCGTAAAGAATTTTCTTTTTTTGCCAATTGGCACTGGAATATCTGGGGCAATCTTTGTCGATGGTGAATTAGTCGACGATTCCCTTGCAGGCGAGTTAGGACATATTGAAATCGGATCAGGCGAAAAATGCACCTGTGGCGGTGCCAATTGCCTGGAGACAGTAGCAACTGGCGCATCGATCGCGCGAAGATACGCCGAGCGTACAGGGACCAATGTTGAGGGAGCCGCAGATGTGTTGGCCTTGGTGAGAGCGGGAGACCCTCACGCTCTTTCGGTTTGGGATGAGGCCCTTGAGGGACTAGCCAGGGTACTTACTATGTATATTTCGATCCTCCCCCCGGACCTGATCATTATTGGAGGCGGTGTTTCCATGAGCGGTGAGGAACTGCTGAGACCACTTCGCGAGAAGATCAATGGACGTTCGCTCTGGCAGCGAAAGCCCAGACTCTCGGTCTCTCATTTCGGTGATAACTCCGCGGTTGTGGGTGCGGCGATTTTGGCCCAGCGCATTTTGGAAGAATCGAAGTCTTCGGGAAGTCAGAGATGAGCCGCCAGCAGCGCTTAGCAAATATTCTGGAATTGGTCGTCGCTAGCGGCAGCATAAAAGTTGAGGAGGTAGCTGCGGCGCTTGACGTTTCAGAAGCGACCATCAGGCGGGACTTTGACGCACTTGCAAAGCAGCAATTACTTACTCGCACGCACGGAGGAGCCGTAGCGACGGGCGGATCATTGGGCCTGCCTTTGACTTTCAAGATCGCAAAGGATGATGAAGCAAAACAGCGGATCGCAGTGGTGGCCGCCCAAATGGTTTCTCGGTACCAAGTTGTCGGGATTAACGGTGGAACAACCACAACGGAAGTCGCGCGCGCGTTAGTTGCTCGTAGCGAGTTTGCCCAAGGAGATGCATCGGAGACGCACCCCGCCCTCACCGTCGTCACCAATGCTCTCAATATTGCAACCGAGTTGACCGTGCGTCAGCAGATCAAGATTGTCGTCACGGGCGGAGTAGCTCGTCCGCACTCTTACGAACTCACGGGTCCCTTTGCTGAAGAAGTACTGAAGGAAGTGAACATTGATATCGCCTTCATAGGTGTCGAAGCATTGAATCCAGATTCTGGAGCAGCAGCGGGCCATGAAGACGAAGCGAGAGTGAACCGCCAAATCGTTGCTCGAGCAGGCAAGACTGTTGTAGTCACCGATAGTTCAAAATTTTCAAGAAGAGCTTTTGCAACAATCTGTCCAGTAGATGAAATTGACGTTTTGATTACTGACAGTGGAATCGATCCCGAGATGGCAGATCAATTGCGCTCCCGGGGTGTTGAAATAATCATCGCCTAAAGGAGCGCAATGTCTAGAACTACTGCTAAAGAATTGATTTCCGATGCCAAGGCACAAGATCGCGCGGTAGGTGCGTTCAATGTGATTCTTCTTGAGCACGCTGAAGCCCTTGTGATGGGTGCCGAAGCTGCTCAACTTCCGGTCATCCTTCAAATCAGTCAAAACTGCGTTGAATACCACGGTTCGCTAAAACCGATCGCTCTTGCGACATTGGCTATTGCTGAAGCTTCCAGCGTGCGCGTCTCCGTACATCTTGATCACGCTGAAAGTGAGGACCTTGTAAAAGAGGCGCTTGATCTTGGATTTGATAGCGTCATGTTTGACGGATCGAAATTGGAATACAACGCGAACGTCGAAGCAAGTTCACGAATGGCAAAATTGTGCGGCAGCTACGGCGCCACTATCGAAGTTGAACTTGGTGAGGTCGGTGGAAAGGACGGAGTTCACGCTCCGGGAGTTCGCACGAATCCTCAGGAGGCACGAGCATTCGCACAGGCCACGGGAGTGGATCTTCTCGCGGTCGCAGTGGGCACTTCGCATGCCATGACCACGCGAGATGCCAGTCTTGATTTTGAACTGATCAAGGCCATCGCCAATACCGTGTCTATCCCTCTGGTTCTTCATGGATCATCCGGTGTTAGTGAGGCGGGGCTTCAAGAGGCAGTCAAAGCCGGCATGTCCAAGATAAATATTGCTACGCACCTCAATCACGTGTTCTCAGATGAAGTTCGCCGCATGCTTGAATCCGATGCCAAGTTGGTGGATCCGCGCAAATACATAAAGAGCGCACGCACGAAAGTCGCTGAGGAAACTTGCCACCTTCTGAAACTTCTGGCCCTTATCAAGTAACCGTCCACTTCTTGGGTGACTGACTCGGAAATTGTTATCGAATACTCAGGAAAGAAGTCGGTTGCATTAGGGTGACTTCCGCGAGGCCGTGGCTACGCTTACAGCCGACTCGGAAGGGACGTGCAATGAAAGGTACCAAATCTTTGATACTTGGCAGCACGATTCTCATTCTCATGGTGGGGGCGAATTCTGCTCAGGCGAAAACGATCACTTCGCTTTCCGAGAAGAACGCCTCCAAGATTGTTGCAGTGAAGATGGGAAGTAGAGTCGAGTTGACCCTGCATTCCATGTACTGGCAGTTGGCCGTTCCAGCCAGGAGCAGTTCGCTGACATCCAAAGGCCAGCCGATCCTCAAGCCGATCTTTCCGAGTCCAAGCGCTCCGGCTGGGTGCAAGATCGCAGGCAGCGGTTGCGGAACCCAGACATGGATATTTGTGGCGACGAAAGTGGGGCTCACCCACCTAGTCGCAAGTCGAACGACCTGCGGAGAGGCAATGCAGTGCACCGGCGCAAACGGACGATTTGCCGTGACCGTGAAGGTTTCTCGCTAGCCCTCGCGCTTCGCGGATTGTGAGATTCGTCCCGAGTGGGTTCATCCCGTAATTCTGAGAGTAGAGTCAAGATGGAAATCGGCTATGGAGGTCAATTATGTCTACGAACTCTGGACCATTCGTTGTAGCAGTCGTCACTCAAGAAGAGACCCGTATGTGGTTCGAGGGAATAGAAAAGGGCGCGGAACATAAGACCGTTAAGGAACGAAATCCATTTGATCGCCACAACCATATCCGCATGGCCCAACGCAATCGCGGCCACGATATCAACGAGTACATGCCAGATTACCTTGAGGAAATTTCCAAGGCACTTGAGCCGGCAGGCGAGGTACTGCTGATAACTCATGGAAAAGGAAAAGGCAGCGCCGTTCCATTGCTGACCGATTACTTTGAGAAGAAGCACCCACTCGTTGCGAAGAAAGTGGCGGATGTCCTTGATGTCGACATCACGAGAATGACCGAACCTCAGCTACTTGCAGTGGCTCGAGAGTGGTGGGAGAAGAAGTACGGGATTCACGCCGTCAGTTCTTGAACCGCAGTGCGGGCATCGCCGACTGCACCGAGGTGAACGGGAATTCCCATCGTTTTGAGCATCCGTGTCATGCCCTCACCCATATGGTTTGCGACAACTGTTTCGACACCCTGTTCTTTTAGGAACTTAACTACGCGCGCGTGATGGGATCCTTCGGTTCCTTCATCGTGCAGCCGGCTCCACGACACTTCAATTTCCCGCCACGTGTGTATCTTCCCGTTTTGGACATCCGCAATCGCCACCCAATCTGCACGGCCCCATCGCGGATCAATGATTCCGTCCATTGTTACTGGAGCACAGACAATCACCTTAACTCTTCTCTGGGATCATGATTATCGATCCCGATGGACATTCCTTGACACAGATACCGCAGCCTTTGCAGTAGTCGAGGTTTATTTCAAAGCCTTTGCCTGTTCCTAGCTTAATGACAGCGTTGTCCGGGCAGACTCCGAAGCAGTTGTCACATTCGAAACAGTTGCCGCAGGACATGCAACGACGCGCCTCGTAGAGTGCGGTTGACTCATCCAATCCTTGTACTACTTCATCAAAAGTCGATGCGCGACGTGCGCCTTCCAATCGTGGACGCACCGCGTGGGGAGCATCGGAGTAATACCAAGGATTGAGGTCTTTGAACTCGACGATCTCATGCTTGTTGTGGCCGACATATTCAACGCTGCGCAACCACGCATCAATATTGCGTGCCGCCTTTTTCCCGTGGCCGACGCCGGTTGTGACGGTGCGATCTGCGGGCACCATGTCTCCGCCAGCGAAAACACCTGCATGGCCCGTCATCATCATTGCGTTGACTTTGACGACACCGTCTTCCACTTCGAGATCGGGAACGTCCTTGAGGAGAGAAAGGTCGGACTCTTGTCCTAGTGCTAGAACCAGAGAGTCGGCCTCAAGTTCTTCGAATTCACCAGTGGGCTGAGGGAAGCCCTTCTCATCCAAGACCATCTTCTCCACTTGAAGTTTTCCAACTTCGGCGTGCTTGATCGTGGAGAGCCACTTGATAAGGACGCCTTCTTCGAGGGCCTCCTTGATTTCAGTGTCATTGGCAGGAGCCTTCTCGCGAGTTCGACGATAAACAATGATGGATTCTTCGGCACCGAGTCGCTTTGCCGTTCTTGCCACGTCGATCGCAGTATTGCCTCCGCCGTAAACGACAACTTTTCGACCCAACATCGGGGCTTGGCCATCTTCGACATCGTGCAGGACATTAATGGCATCGAGAATGCGGGCGGCCTCGCCTGCAGGTATGTACGCACGCTTTCCGATGTGGGCACCGACGGCAAGGAAGATCGCGTTGAAGCCTTCCTTGAGTGCAATCTGAACATCATCCACGCGAGTGTTGAGTTCGAACTTGACGCCCATGTCGGAAATGCGCTTGATCTCGGCATCAAGAATCTCGCGAGGCAGTCGGTACTTAGGAATCCCCCATCGCATCATGCCGCCAAGTGCATTTGCTGCTTCTCGCACGGTGACCTCATGTCCCAATCGGCGAAGGTGGTAGGCCGCCGAGAGCCCTGCTGGCCCCGAGCCGATAATCAACACGTGGAAGCCAGAAGCTTGGGCAACTACAGGAATGCTCCAGCCCTTCTCAATCGCAAGATCGCCAAGGAAGCGTTCAACCGAGTTGATGCCCACTGCTTCATCGAGTTGGGCTCGATTGCATGCGGTCTGACATGGGTGATAGCAAACCCGTCCCATGATTGCCGGAAATGGATTTTCGATAATCAGTGAACGCCATGCAGCCTCGTATGATCCATCCTCTGCGACATAGAGCCAGTTCTGAATGTTCTCACCCGCAGGGCACGCGTTGTTGCAGGGCGGCATGAGGCTTACGTATTGAGGACGCTCTACTCTCCACGAACCCGTGTGGTTGGCAAGACTGGATTCGACTTCCAGAGTGATTGCAAATGGCTTCTCCATTAGAGCTCACCCGCCTCTGATAGATCGGCGTTCTTGGTATCCGCGTCAATCAAGTTGTACCGCGCAATATTGCGATCGGCATTTGCTTGCAGATGATCGATGACATCCTCGCGTCGTTTGGGCGAGAAGAGATGACCGTATCGCGACTGAAGTTTCAGGTAATCCTCAACGCCGACTCGTTGTCTGATCGGCGTAGAAGAAACTACCTCTCCACGTTCTGCCTCAAAGACTGGGAACAACCCGCTCTGCGTGGCAAGACGGGCAATGCGAACGGTGTCGCAGGACGCAGAACCCCACCCCAGCGGACAGGGCACTAGTACATGCAGATACCGTGCTCCGCGAAATTCCATCGCACGGGTCACCTTCGCCTCGAGATCGCGAAGGTCGGCAACCGTTGCCGTTGCGACATATGGGATTTCATGCGCCATGGCTATTCGCGGCAGATTCTTGCCTTGGCCAAAAACGTTTCCCGGCTCGGGTCCTACAGCCTGTGTCGTGGCGGTTCGAGCGGCGGGAGGCGTTGCCCCCGAACGTTGGACTCCGGTGTTCATGTATGCCTCGTTGTCGTAGCAGATGTAGAGGACATCATCGTTTCGCTCGAACATTCCAGAGAGAACTCCGAACCCGATATCAACTGTCGCTCCGTCACCACCCTGGGCTACAACGCGAGTGTCGCTCTGACCCTTTGCCTTCAACGCAGCGGCAACTCCGGTTGCCACCGCTGGAGCATTTCCAAATAGTGAGTGAAGCCATGCGATTCTCCAAGAGCTTTCGGGATACGGAGTAGAAAATACTTCAAGGCACCCCGTCGCGTTTACAGCAATCATTTTTCCATTTGACGCTCGCATTGCCGCATCAAGGGCATAACGTGCGCCAAGGGCTTCTCCGCAACCCTGGCATGCTCGGTGTCCTGAAGTCAGCGCATTCGTACGCTCTGCATCCGATTGAATTGATCGCTGGTCTGGTGGAAGAAGTCGGTTGCCAACGGCGAAACTTCCGACCTGATAGAACTTCACTGGTGCCGTACTCATGACTTTGACCCCTCACGGATAATTTCGCGCTCCACAAGTTCTCGATCAAGGTCGAGGAATGTAAGTGGTTCGAGAGAATCGTTAAGCCCTTGATGAAAGAGTGCATGCAAGGAGGACTTAGTGATCGGTCGGCCACCCAACCCCGCGATGACGGTATAGATGGAAGTCTTCTGCCCCGAAACTGTGTCCTTGATATTTTCCGCGACGATTCCGCCGATGCCGATTGAGAATGCCTTCTCAATTACGACAACACGCTTTGCATTTTTGAGTGCATCTCGAACGGCCTCAAACGGGAACGGGCGGAATGTAATAATCCCCAGTACTCCGATAGAAGTTCCTTTTACGCGCAATTCGTCGACAACGTCTTTGATTGTTCCAAGGACGGATCCGAGGGCGATGACTACGGTTTCGGCGTCGTCGCAGTGATACGGACGGACTAGGCCCCCCGAGTCACGGTTAAAGACTTTCTCAAAGTCTTTGGCAACCTGCGGGATCTTCTCGAGCGCGAGCAAGGTTTTCGCGTGGGCCATGTAGCGCACTTCCGTGAACGCCTCAGGACCCACCATCGCGCCGATAGATACTGGTTCTTCAGGATCTAGAACCTGCCGCGGAGAATATGGTGGGAGAAATGCGTCCACCTGTTCCTGCTCTGGGATATCCACCCGCTCGGAAGCGTGGGTGAGAATGAAGCCGTCCATGCAGACCATGACCGGCAGCGAAAGCTCCTCGGCTATTCGAAAAGCCTGCACATGAAGGTCAGCGGCCTCTTGGTTGGTCTCTGCATACAGTTGAATCCAGCCAGAATCTCGTTGGGACATGGAGTCGCTGTGATCGTTCCAGATGTTTATCGGTCCGCCGATCGCGCGGTTGGCCACAGTCATCACGATGGGCAGGCCCAATCCTGATGCGTTGAATACTGCTTCCACCATGAACAACAATCCCTGACTTGCGGTTGCGGTGTAGGTCCGAGCCCCCGCAGCGCTTGCACCGATGGCAACCGACATCGCGGCGAACTCGGATTCGACATTCACGAACTCGCAGTTCTTCAGGTCACCGGCTTTCACCAGCCTGCTTAAACCCTCGACGATGTGGGTCTGTGGGGAGATCGGGTAGGCGCAGATCACTTCAGGTCTGCAACACGCCACAGCATCTGCGACCGCTTTTGATCCTTCGACCTGCTTAAGCATGCAACGGCTCCTTCAGTTTTGTTCGAACAAACTCGTAGGCCGCAGTTGCAGCCGCGCAGTTTCCTGCAGCTAACTTTGCGCTGAATCGCTCAGTGATCGCCTTGTTGACTGAATCAAGCGAAATAACGTTGGTCAGCGAGGCAAACGCTCCGAGTAGGACCGCGTTGGGCACTGGCCGACCCAAATATTCAAGGGCTAATTGAGTGGCTGGCACCGTCATGGAACGGATCTTCAGGATGTCGCTTTCTTTCAAACCAAGCTCGGTCAAAGATTTGGTTGAATTGATGAGGACGTAGCCGGATGGACTAAGACCGTTGAAGACATCGACAGCGCCTAAAAGAGTCTCGTCCTGCACGATAATCGCATCCGGTGCCATGATCGGTTCGCGAACACGGATCTCTGCACCCGATATTCGGGCGAAAGCGACAACGGGTGCACCCGTACGTTCCGAGCCAAAACTCGGAAAGGCTTGGGCAAAACGACCCTGGTCAAAGGCTGCCTGGGCGATTAACTCAGCGGCTGTGACCACGCCTTGCCCGCCGCGACCATGAATACGCACTTGGAACATTGGTGGCCTCTCCTTGCACCGAAGAACCCCTTCAGCCTTCTCCTAATCGAGGACAGGCGCAAGCCAAAAGTGCACTTTGCGATTAACCTCACTAGTTTTTTCGCACGAATTTCACAGAGACCTCGCCTCGCAAATCCCAAGGGGGTCGATGGGGCTGAGGATAATGAAAGCATGCATCGGTCTCGAAAGTCATACATTTATGCAGTCTTCGCGCTCGCCATATCTCTGTTTGCTTCATCGACGCCGGCTCAGGCGACCTTCACGATCCTGGGTTCCTTCCCGATTATCACGACGACGTACGGTGTGGGCTCTGTGCCCATAGTCCCGCCAACTACGAATTCGCCGGCTCCATGGGTCTTCACTTCCTCAAACACAAAGGTGGCAACAATTTCGGGTAGGACGATCAACGTCGTTGGCGCAGGGACTTCCACCATCACCGCCTCGCAAGCGGCGACCGGCAACTTCACCGCTCGCTCTCGATCCACGCAGATTCGCGTAAGTCAGGGGACACCGACAATCGGCATTTTTGCTCCGCAGTCCATATCTATTACGCAGCGGACTTACACGATTGTCCCGCCAACATCGACTTCTGATGGCGACTGGTATTACACCTCAAGTAATCCCGGTATCGCTTCAGTAGTCGGTAATAAGGTCACTTTTCACACTGGCGGATCCGTACTGATATCGGCAACTCAGGCCAGCACGCCAAATTGGAAGTATGCAACGGCCATCATGAAATTGGCAGTCCTGACCATCGCTCCCGTGCTGGGGACTTTCGGAGATATCACGATAATGAAAGACAGCGTCAGCAGCCTCACATTGAATCCTCCTGCTTCAACCTCCCCAGCTTCGTGGTCTTTCACTTCCTCCAATCCAAGCGTTGCGTCAGTGGTTTCAAATGTCGTTACTCCTCGCGCCTTTGGAACCACGGTGATTACAGCCACGCAGAACGCTGTGGGAGATTACGCACCAGCGACTGCGTCGATGAAACTGATAGTCCAGGGTCCGATACCGACGCTTGGGGCATTCCCCAATATGACCGCACAGATGTCTTCGCCGTCCATTCTCATCCTTCCACCTACGTCGACTTCACTGGGAACATGGAGTTTCACTTCTTCTGATTCAACGGTTGCTTCAATAAGTGGCGCGGTCGCAACGCTCTTGAAGCCAGGGTTCACGACTATCACCGCGTCACAGGCCCCAACGTCGACCTATGCATCGCCAACTCCACTGTCGATGACACTGACGGTCGTTGGGAATGCAGTCATCGGACAGTGGGCCGATATTCAAAAGGTCGTTAAGGATCCCGACTTTTCTTTGACGCCGCCATCATCATCGTCACCAGGTGCATGGACATATTCATCGTCAAATTCTTTGATTGCCGAAGTAGTAGATGGCATCGTCAAGGTCAAAGGCGCTGGAGAGACCACAATCACGGCGGTTCAGAGCGCGACCTTGATTTACACTCAAGGCTCGGTCCACATGACTATTCGCGTCTTCGGCGCCATCCCAACCATCGGGACCTTCACGCCGGTGGAGGCGACTTTGGGTGACCCCGCCGTAGTTCTAAAACCGCCAACTTCCAATTCGGCAGGAGCGTGGACCTTCACCTCATCGAACCCAAAGATCGTGGCGGTAAATGGTTCCTCACTGGTGATCCTTGGAGTGGGGTCCGCGATTATTTCTGCGACGCAAAGTTCGGCCGGGATCTACTCGCAGTCCAACACCGTTCAAGCCCAGGTCACCGTCAAGGCAAAGGCCTCGCCATCGCCTTCCCCGAGCCCAACTGTTAAGCCAACTCCTACTCCTTCACCCACGGTGAAACCAACGCCAACTCCAACTGCCGCTCCGACCAAACCACCGGTGAATGCCACCATCAAGGTCACGGCCAATGGCCGCGTGATCACGGTTGTGGCGATCGGAGTCAAAGCCCTGGTGTTTATCAACGGCAAGCCGGGCAAGGTCGGAAACAACTCGGTGAAGCCTGGGATAGCCTCCATTGTCATCACTATCGATGACAAGGTCGTCTACAGGCGTGTTTTCACTATAAAATAGGGGTTTCTTCCTTGTGAACTCTCGGTGAATTGTCCGTTTTGTCCCACCTACGCGACAAAGTGCGGTTAGATTCGTAGTAGCAAGTAGAGGCGACGACGGTCGTTTCTGCACCAAAAACCGGTTTAAAGAAGGAATCCCCCGTGGCGAAGAATGTAGTTCAGGAAGGTCCTATGGTCTGGACCGTTACTGAGCTGGGCGCTTTTTACACTGAGCACCGCAGCGAACTACTCGCTCACGCCAATCGCGTTCTCAAAGATGGCCCCAAGGCAGAGGAAATCACTCAAGATGCCTTGATCAAGTTCATGCTCGCCGCCCCGGAACTCGAATCTGACGATCACGCGCTTTCATATTTGCACCGCACCATCGAAAACCTCTGCATTGACCTCTTCCGCATCGAAGGTCGTCGTCCCAACCTCGTCCTCTTGGATGATGCCACCGCAGAGGTCGAAGCCTCCTGGCAGGATGACGGCGACCACTCAGCAGTTTTGAGTGCGGCCGAGGATGCTGCCATTGTTCGTCAAGCCCTCGCAATGTTGTCACCTGCCGAACGCGCAGCCCTTGTCATGTGGGAGGTCGAAGGACGATCCACCGACGAGATTGCCGCCGAACTCGGCATCAAGACCGCTGCGGTTCGTCACACAGTTTCACGCGCCCGCGCTTCCTTGCGCCGCATCCTCTCCGAGTTGGTTATCGATGAAGAGCGTGGCCTGACCGCTCTCGATCTTCTTTCAACGACCTATAAGAAGTCCTCCGAAATCGCGAAGAAATCTTCCAAGGTCGCACTTTCCTTCCTCCTTGTCGTCACCGCGTTCCTTGGATTCAACTCCTTGACCGGCAACGAGGCACGCGTCCCCGTTGCGCTGCCTACCGTGTCCAATGGACCGGTAGCCAGCGCACCAACAACGGTGACACCAACTGATAATTCAACTACTGCCGCTGTTACGAAGCCAAAGGCATCGACTTCCGCCCAAACCCCAACCGCCGTTGCATCGACACCTTCGAAGAAGGTTAACGGCCTCGTTAGTGGGTTTGCGGTCAAGGGCACGCCGGTGACTTTCGCTGGCCTCGATAAAGACGGTATCCCAACCGGAAACACGATCACCGATTCCAACAAAAACATCGGCAAATTGTTTGTAGGAAAAGACGCACCAGTGCTCACTGACTCGGGAATCGTTTTGAGCAATCAGGCGATGACGCTAAATGGCGGTCCCAATATTCTTCTCGCACAGTCGATCACTGTCGATGGGACTGGCACTAGTTATTCAGCGCTTCCAGCAGCGGGAATCAATGGGATTTGGACTTCGCTCAAGTTGTCCTCTACTACGACCAACATTGAACGCCTTGCAAATGGTCAGTATTTGATGACTGTGACAATGATCATTGATTCAGCTATCAAGTCAGATTTCCTTTTGCCAACATCTGGCAATGGGTATGATTTAACTGCAGCCCCAAGGGCGATTACAACACGCCTACTTCTTACTGCGGGCAAGACACAGATTCTTGCCCAAGCTATTTCAGTCTCTGATACAGGAAAGGGATCAACTTCATGACCTCTCTTCCGTCTAGATTTCCTCGCCGGGTCCGGATACACGGTGGGGGATTTGATGCATCAGCACGTGCGATGCATCGAGAAGCCGCTCTCGAGAACGTCTCGAGTGCGACAATCGAAAGGAAAACAATGTCTACAAAGACAACTCTCAAGCGAATTTCGCTTGTAGCTGTTGCTGCGATGGGCTTTGGTCTCTTGTCTGTAGTGCCTTCATCGGCAACTCCGCAGTCGGATACCTTAACCCTCTCTGCTGCAACATCCAGCGTCACAATTGGGACAGCCGCATCAATCACGGTTACTCAGACGTTCATTGGTAGCGGAGTTAGCTCCGACACCATGACCGTAACTGCCTCCTTGGTAAGTTCACCAACTGGCAACGCGACGCTACCTACATTGACCGCGCTTCCAGGATCTAGCAGTGGCGGAGTCGTGTCAGCGACTGGCCTAGTTGGAACCATGTCAGATACTGCAAGCCCCTCAACTGGACTTGCAACTGGCGTATGGACGGCAACATTGCCATCGACCGTGATCGCTGGTACTTACGTCATCAAGTTCACACCATCAATCTCGACAGCTACTGCCACACTCGGCAACGCGGTCGCACAGACATGGACCGTTACCGTTGGTGCAGAAGGTCCTGCAACTGCTGCTCAGTCAACGTGGGGCTTGGCCGCAGGTACTACTACCCCAACGCTAGCAACCCACACCGCAATTTCGACGGCTAAGACAATTGGTACCGCACAGGCAGCCACTATCTTGGTTAACCCGTTGAAGGCTGATGGAACTGCTCCGGCATCAATCAAGTTGACTGCGACCGTTTCTGGTCCAGGAACTCTGGCCTTCGGCAGCTCGACCTCACTCGGAACTGCTGGCGTTGGTCGTGCGATCACTGCTGGAACCGCTGGACAGTACTACCTCGGCGTATTTAGCGATGGTACTGCTGGTGTTTCTACCATCACCGTTACCGAACCAGGCGGAGCAGTACTTGCTACTGCAACCGTTAACTTCGCTGATTCACTAGCGTCATACACGTTGACACCAACCAATACTGTCACCGCCATCGGCGCGAACGATGTTGTTACTATCGCTGGTAAGGATGCAGCTGGAGTCACCGCAGCTTTGGGCACATACTACGTAAGTAGCTCAAGTACTGCTGTTGCAACAGTTACAACAACCGGACAGACTGGAACAACCTTCAACGTAACTGGTGTTGCTGTTGGTACAGCAGTCATCACCGTTGCCAATGCGCTGACCTCACCAACAATTACCAAGACCTACACGGTCACCGTTGGCAAGGCAACCATCAAGACTCTTACCATCACGTTCGATAAGACCTCATATGCTGCTGGCGAGAAGGTAACTGTTACCGTCACGGCACATGGATCTGACGGAACAGCCGTCGGAGATGCAACTCTTAACGCATTCTCTGCAGCTGTTACAAGCAACGTTGGCGTTCAGGGAACACTCCCAACTGCCGCTATTGCTTTCGTTGGTGGAGTCAAGACCTTCGTTATCTACGCTCCAATGACCGCTGGTACCGTAACTCTTTCCGGTACTGAAGGTTCAAGCACTGATAACGTGATTGCAAACACCTCAACAGCCGCTGCGACCATTACTGGATCGTTCGAAGTAACGAACCCAAGCAATGACGCCGCAGTAGATGCAGCCAACGCAGCAACCGATGCAGCTAACTACGCTGCTGACGCTGCTGACGCTGCAACGACAGCTGCTCAGGAAGCAACCGCTGCTGCACAGGCAGCCCAAGATTCAGCAGATGCTGCTACAGCAGCAGTTGTTGCTCTTGGTCTCCGTGTTGACACCTTGATGGCGTCAGTACGTGCACAGCTAACCTCCTTGTCGAACCTGCTAGTCAGGATCATCAAGAAGACAAAGGCGTAAGCCGAACCCAAGTTAGTTTTTACTAACTACCGAGACCCGGTTCCTGCTTCGGCAGGGGCCGGGTTTCTGGCTCTTCCTGACGATAGCGGTTTGAATTGCAGAGAATTCTCGAGATTAATTGTTAGAGTCAGCCAAGGGATGTCAAGTAGATGAGGGACAACAATTGATTCTTTTGGCGGAAAAGCAGGCTTCGCAAATAAGAAACTGGGTGTTGCTCGCGGGGCTAGCCACCACCCTCATGGTTTGGACGGGGTTGGCCGACCCAATCAACCTTCCCAAGATGTTTATCTTGACGATTTCTGCTGGATGGATTGTCGGTTCAGTCATAACAACTATTTTCTATTCAGGCGGACGTCTGGCCATTGGGCATTGGGCGATTATCGCTTTTGTTGTATCCACCGTTTTGGCAGGTTTATTGACCGACGTCAGATATTCAGCTTTCTTTGGGGAGATGCAGAGAAATAATGGAGTCTTTTCTTACATTGCATTAGCAAGTATCGCTTTTGCAGCGATGGTGAGTTTCACTCCCGCAAATCTAATTCAATTGCGAAATTGGATCTTGGTGGTTGGGTCTGCTCTGACCGCTTTTGGTTTGCTGCAGACCTTCGGCCATGATCCGTTCAAGTGGGTTCTTCTTTATAATCATGTTGTCGGAACGCTCGGAAATCCTGATTTCTTTTCCGGGATCGTGGGATCCGCGGCAATTGCGAGTGTGTGGCTGATACTTAGGGAAGAGAATGTCCGATTTCGAGCGGCGGGATTGGCGCTTCTGCTTTTGGAGTTGTTCGTCCTCAAACGATGTGGATCCATTCAAGGCTTAGTTGCATTTGCCTTGGGATCCACCTTCTTGATAATTACTCGGCTATGGCAGATCCAGAAAAAGATTGGAGTCACTGCCTGCATTGTTGCAGTACTTGGATTCATCCCGCTCGTGCTTGGCTTGCTTAACAAGGGGCCGGCGGCCGGATTCGTATTTCGCGGTTCCTTCCACAGCCGAGCGGATTATTGGCAAGCTGCACTGAGTATGTTCAAAGCCAGTCCGTGGTCCGGTGTCGGCCTTGAGAGATTCGGTCAAAATTACGGGCAGTACGCACCGCAGTATCAGGCGGTGCAGGGGCAAGGCACTGACAACGCACACAACGTATTTCTTCAGCTATTAGCGACTGGTGGGCTACTAGTTATTTTGCCCTATTTATTTCTGATTGCAGTTATCTTCGTATCGGCGATTCGAGGAGTTAAAAGGATCAAGGGGAAAGAACGGATTGACATTGTCGCCCTCTTTTCAATTTGGCTAGCGTTGATCTTTATCTCTGCCATCTCCATAGACAATCTAGGTGTTGCAGTTTGGTTTTGGATAGTCGGCGGGGCACTCTTTGGAGTATCGCAATTACGTCCCGAGGCGAAATCAGCAGTTAAGCCTAAGGACAAGAAGATCTCGGCGAAGAAGCCTTCAGAGAATTCAAATTACCTTGCCCCCATTGTGGCCTTGCTCGTTTCGATAGTTGTTCTAATTGTTATGGTTCCTGCCTGGCGGAGTTCAGCAATGCTGCTCCAATTGGAAAAACAGGGAGTAGGTGGAACCACAGCGATAGCCGCGACCCGTATTGATTCGGTCGCCAAAATTCAATCGAGCAACATTCAAGTCAAAGCACAGTTGGCTGATATCGCCTTGCGCGTCGGTGCCATGGATGAGGGGCTCAAGCTCATTGCGGCGATAAACCGACAAGATCCCCGTTCTGTTGATGGCAATTATCTGGGCGCGAACGCCTATGAAGCATCGAAAGATTACAGAAAAGCGTTGACTTATCGCCTACGCCTTCTACAACTCGATCCTTGGAGTACGCGAAATATGCTTCAATTGGTTACCGATTATGTTGCACTGAAGGATTTGGCAAAGGCCCGCGAAATATCTTCTAGACTTTCGCAATTGTATCCAGACAGTGCAGACGCAAAATCTGCCGAAGCACTAGTAAAGGGATAGGGTCTCCTTCATGTCAGAACGCGAAAAGACGGTTGCCATCATTGGCCAAGGCTACGTTGGGCTACCTTTGGCAATGGCTGCCATAAAGGCGGGTTGGAATGTCATCGGAATTGAGAATTCTCCGGCCAAATATGCGGGAATATCAGCTGGAATAAGTCCCGTTGAAGACGTCCCTTCCTCCGAGATTCAAGAGGTGCTTGGTTCCGGGAAGTATCGGATCTCAAATTCTGCCTCGGCTGTTAAAGACGCAGCAATTGTGACGATCTGCGTTCCAACGCCACTGGATGCCGAAAGAGCACCTGACTTGAGCATTCTTGAAAGCGCAGTGCTGGATATTGCTCCGCACCTTGTATCTGGAACATTGGTCATCAACGAATCGACCTCCTTCCCCGGAACGTTGAGAGAATTCATCGCACCAAGGATCATGGAAAACCTCGGGGATAAGAGTGCGAAGATCCATCTTGCGGTTGCCCCAGAACGCGTAAATCCAGGTGACATCAAGTGGCATCAGAAGAACACTCCACGCTTGGTGGGTGGGATCGACGAGGAGTCGACTCGAATGGCGGTCGAGTTTTACAGTTCCTTGTGCGATGAAGTGGTCGAGGTCTCTGCTCCAGAGGTTGCTGAAACTGCCAAGCTCTTGGAAAATACATTTCGGCTCGTCAATATTGCTCTTGTGAATCAGCTTGCCCAATTGTGTGCTGGTCAAAGTATCAATGTGCACGAGGTTATTGACGCAGCCTCGACAAAACCTTATGGGTTCATGCGCTTTACCCCAAGTGTCGGCGTAGGCGGACATTGCATCCCAGTAGATCCCATGTATCTGTCATGGTGGGCGGAGAGGAACGGCACCGTCGCCTCGATTATTGACCGATCAGACGAAATTAATGTTGGAATGCCAATTTATGTCTCGCAGAGAGTGCGTGATCTCGTTGATGGAAACTCGGGTTTGAAGCGCATTCTGATACTTGGAGTTGCTTACAAGCCGGGGGTTAAGGACGTGAGGGAAACTCCGGCGACTGCGCTTCGCGATGACCTCATCAGTAAGGGCTATGAAGTCGGATGGATTGATCCGTTAGTCACCGACTGGGAAGGATCGCTGCCGGTGGATCTCTCATGGGAGTGCGACGTTGCTGTCGTGGCCACGGCACAGCCTGGTCTGCCAGTGGATCAGATTTCAGTCAGGGGCATCCCAATTTTGGACTGCACTGGAGTGTTCAAAGACCTGCCGAACGTGGTCAGACTCTAGTTAGCTGAAAGATGCTGGACCATATCTCGAATTATCGTGTCGAGATTTCGTGTTGGCTCCCAACCCGTTAACTTCTTGATTCGATCAATATTGGGGACACGACGCTCCATGTCTTCGAAGCCATCGAGGTAAGCGTCTTCGTAGGCGATGTAGACAATCTTGCTCTTGGAGTTGGTGGCTCCAATGATTTTCTGTGCCAAGTCGTGAATCGAAATCTCTTCGCTGTTTCCGATATTCACCACGGTGCCGATGGTGCTTTCTGAGTTCGATACTGCAATGAGAGCTTCAATGATGTCGGCAACGTGGCCAAAGCAACGCGTCTGCTTTCCATCTCCATAGATGGTGATGTCTTCGTCGTCGAGGGCTTGTGCCACAAAGCGCGGCACGACCATCCCGTAGGCACCAAGTTGTCGAGGACCAACCGTGTTGAAAAAGCGGACAATTCTTGCCTGCAGATTCTTCTCTTTCCAATAGGCGTAGGCGAGCGTTTCATCAAGGGCCTTGGCTTGGCTGTATGACCAACGCAATGTGAGGGGTGAGCCGAGGATCCTCGAATCATCTTCCTGCAGGGAGTCCGAAATGTTCTTGCCATAAACCTCGCTGCTGCTGGCTATGAGAACGGGGCGAGAGTGCTTAAGAGCAGAATCCAAGACGTTCTCGGTGCCCCGGATGTTGGTCATGAGGCTGGCAAGGGGACGTTCGAGGATATTGAAGACGCCAACAGCCGCGGCTAGGTGGTAGATATAGTCGGTCTCGGCTACCAGTTGGTCGACTAGAGCGGGGTCGAGTACTGACCCCTCGATAAAGGTGAGTTTGCCTGATTTCTCGGCACCGGTGAGGTTCTCGATACGGCCGGTCTCCAGGTTGTCCAAGACGGTAACCGTATGACCATCTTGAATGAGCCGATCGGTGAGGTGTGAGCCGATGAATCCGGCCCCGCCGGTCACTAATACGCGCATTGCCCTACCTTATTGGGTCGCAGGCCATCTGATTGGCATTTTCACCGTGAGCACTGAGGTGCCGCTCACTTAACTCTCAGGAAGTTAGGGTTATCTTCTTCCATGGCGGCGCATCAACAACGGACAAAGAGCTCTCAAGTAGATTGGGCCGCACTCATTACCGGTCTGGGATTGGGCCTCACCATCGCCCTCCAAGTCACCACGTTGCGAAAGTCCGACATCAGTTCGGTCTACGCATCGATCAATTCCCTATCGCGTCTGTGTGCCTTGGTTGGCACCTATTTCGCCCTTCTTGGCATCGTGCTTGTCTCCCGAATCCCGTGGGTAGAGCGCGGGGTCGGCCACGACCGCCTTGTGACATGGCATCGCAAACTTGGTCCATATTCGCTATTCCTCATCGGGTTTCATGTCCTCTTTGTGACCTTGGGATATGCAGGTCAAGACCATGTTGCCCTCATCGTTGAACTCTGGCGCCTTCTCCACCAGTACCTCTGGATGTGGCCGGCACTGGGCGGTTTCATCTTGATGATCCTGGCGGGGGTTACCTCGTACAAGAAGGCCCGCGCCAAGATGAGTTACGAAACCTGGTGGATGATTCACGTCTACACCTATTTGGCGATCGCGCTTTCCTTCATGCACCAAGTGCTGAATGGCCCGATGTTTATCGGCCATCCTCTTAACCGCGCATACTGGACGGCTCTATACATTTTCATGGGTACTAGCGTTGTGGTTTGGAGACTTGGCATTCCGATTCTTCGATCCATCCGACACAACCTCAAAGTTCAGAAGGTTGTCATTGAGGGCCCAGGCGTGGTCTCGGTGATCATGCGCGGGCGCAAACTTCACAAACTTGCGGCAGAGGGCGGTCAGTTCTTCGGTTGGCGCTTCCTTGCCCGAAATCATTTTCTGATTTCGCATCCATATTCGTTGTCGGCTGCGCCCACCCAACATCTCATGAGAATCACGGTCAAGGATTTGGGTGATCACTCACGATCGCTGGCGTATTTGAAGCCTGGCACACGTGTTCTTGTCGAAGGTCCCTACGGCGCTTTCACGGCGGGGCGTTCCTCTCGTCGACACGTCGTACTAGTCGGTGGAGGTGTGGGCATCACGCCTGTCCGCGCGATCATGGAGGAGTTCAAGGATGGCGTCCAAATGGATGTCGTCTACCGCGCATCGCGCGACGAGGACCTCGTGCTCAAGCAGGAACTTGACTACTTGGCCGCACAATCTGAAGGCTCGATCCGGATTCATTATTTGGTCGGGCCACGAAGCCAGCATCCGATGGATGCAAAAACACTCAATCGTCTGATCCCGCTTTTTGCTGACTCCGATATTTACATCTGTGGGCCCGGCCCGCTTGTCGAGTCAGTGCGAAAGGCGGCGAAGGATTCAGGGGTGCCCAAGAACCGCTTCCATGATGAAGCCTTTGCTTTTCATTCCGAGTAGGGGCGTGAAAGTCGCATGATCTGCTCGGTTTGGATTCAGGTTTCTCACAGGTTGATTGTGAAAAATCAGTTCACTGCATTAGGAATTCGTATATCTAGGGGGTTGGAATGAAGCGGGCTCTACTTATCGCTGGAGGCACAGTTGGTGGTTTGGGAGCGGTTCTCTCGATCACCCCGCCGCAGCTGAACTCGCAAAGCGCAATGGGCGGAGTGTCCAACATAGCTAGCGCTGCCACCACACCTATAGCGCAGGCAACGACGACAACCCCAGCGGCCTCGACACCGGTTGCGACCACTCCGTCAGTTGCTGCTACCACACCAAAAGCGGCGGCGGTGAAGAAGAAGGCAGTCACACAGAAGAAGGTTGCCGTTGCCAAGGTGGCCACCAAGACGAAAACTGCTGCGGCAACAACAACTAACGCTGCGACTACAACAACTCCTGCCGCATCCACACCAGCGGCGGCAGCGACAACTCCTGTGGCAACAACTCCGGCACCTGTGGCAGCACCTGCAACGAAGAAAGTCTCAGGAACATTCACTGGCAGCGTTGTCAACGTCAACTACGGAAACGTGCAAGTGCAGATCACTGTGGTCAATGGAAAAATAACAGACGCACAGGCGCTACAGGCGCCTACGGGCCGCAGCGATCGGTATACTCAATTTGCGGTTCCGGTGCTTCGCCAACAGACACTTGCGGCCCAAGGATCAAATATTCAGGGCGCCACGGGTGCTTCATATACCTCTTACGGTTGGTACACATCGCTTCAATCCGCTCTTTCTAAAGCCGGTCTGTGAAATGATCTCGGCGTGGCACATTTACGCGCGGAGATAGAAGTCTGGGGAACCGTCCTGTTCGTCGAAGCTGCATCTGACAGCCAGGACGACGAAGAAACCCTGCAAGCCGGAATCGAGCGAGTTCGAGAATTCGCCATTCATGTTGACGATGTCTTCTCAACCTACAAAGAAGATTCAGTCATTTCGAAATTGCGAAGAAGTGAAATCACCATTGAATCAACCAGCGAGGAAGTCAAAGACGTATGGAACCGCTGCGCCTTTGCCCGTGAAATCACCGAAGGCGCATTCGATCCTTGGGCTATAGAGGGTGGCTTTGATCCATCCGGCTTGGTCAAGGGATGGGCTGCAGATAGGTGCGCTGAAATAATGCTTGAGGCGGGTGCCAAACACGTGCAAATAAATGCAGCAGGTGATTTAACCCTTCGCGGAGGCAACCTAGACGCAGGAAAAGTAGAACCGTGGTCTATTGGCGTTGTTAATCCAGAGAACCGGCAGGAAATAGTGCAGGTCTTCGACATCACAGACGGTGCAATTGCAACGAGTGGCACCTACGAACGCGGAGCCCACATTCTTGATCCCCATACTGGGTTGATCGCGATTGGCGCACGGTCGGCCACAGTTATTGGTCCAGACGGCGGGTTGACCGACGCGCTCGCAACTGCCCTTATGGTCGAGGGAAGAGATGGTGCGATCTGGTTCTCGCATCCAGACTTGGCCGAATATTCGGCGTGGGTTGTAGACCGTTACGACGATGTGGCATGGAGCGTGGGACCAGAAACTCGCAAGTAGAGATATTTAGGGGTGCTTTCCTATCTTTATTAAAGTTATGACATCTGGACGAGGTCCGTACATCCACCAAATTCGCCAGGCACCAGCTGTTCGATTTTCAACATACGACTCCCAAACATCTTCGCCACTTGGACCTTTAATAGATTTATATTTGTGAGAACGCAGGCCGGGATACTTCGGGCCATGTTGGGTGAGATTCTCTAGGGTTTTGCAGACTTTGATGAATTTGTCCTGAGGGCCGTTCCGCTTCAGTTCAAGGAATTGCTCGTCTGCTTGCTCAGTCCACAGTAATTCAAAGGCAGGCACATTAGGCCTTAACTTTGATTCGTTTCCTCTGCTTCGGCGGGGTCGCTTTCGTCTTTGCTTCTTTAGCGTTCGAGGTGTTGAGGAGGTGGTCAAGCTTCTTGGTCTTGCCACTTACGGCTTGGCTGATTCCCCGAGTTAGGGAGTCCATGAATTCCGCGTCATTCCAGAGAGGCAATTCATTCTTTGGTATTGCCACGACGGGCGTAAGGACTATATGTCCTGTTTCGAAAACGGTGACGAAAAAATTCTCGTATGCCCCCACGCCTGATTTACCTAAGGCGAGCCGGGAGCGATCATCTGATGATACTTGACGCGGTTTTGCTTTCAGAGGAACGGCAACTTTTGACATGTCCTAATTCTAGCCCAAAATGGGTAAATGGGTATTCCCCATCAACAGGCCGAAATAGTCCCTTTGCTTTTGGGCCTGGTACCTACGATGCAACGGGCCACTCCGGGAACCTTTACTACGCCGCCTTCTTCGTAGGCGCCGACTTTTGCGATGACGATTTTCGCGATCCGATCTCGCGCCTGTTGATCAACCTTCTGTAGTGCCGCAACAGCAAGTGAGACATGCTCGCTGATCATCTCCCAATATTGCTCGGCCGATTGCGTCACGAGTTCGACTCCAACATCCCACTCGGCAACATCGCCGAGTCCCGCAGCCTCGTACAAGGCGCTGACGTATCCCGGGGCAGAACATCGGAACATATTCGGACCATTCGGATCAGGTGGCGCTACTTCCACCTCGGTGGCGATTGCCTGCATGACGATCGAAGTCCACGGGTTCTCTGCAGGTTTGACCCATACCGACGAGCAGAGTCGTCCGCCCGGTTTGAGTACTCGCACAAATTCGTCGGTCGCTCTGGCTAGGTCGGGAAGGAACATGTAGCCGAAGCGAACCGAGATGCTGTCGGATGTCGCATCGCCAAATGGCAGGTCGTCGGCGCTACACACCGCGGTCTCAAAGTTGGTGATCCCTTGTGCGCTCGCTCGTCGTGTCGCGATATCGAGCATCTCAGCCGAAATATCGGT
>CAWJOR010000034.1:0-7707 GCA_963844465.1 uncultured Actinomycetota bacterium
AAAAGAGAGACATATGTCCAAAATTGACCTGTAGATATGGAAACCGGTGAAGAGAGTCTCTACCGAGATACTGCAAGTGACTATAATAAGAGCTCTGAACGGGGCTCTATATAGGAAACCCAAGTTAGCTATCAATTACAGAATTTTAGGGTGCATGTAAGTATGTAACTGAACGGAGCCACAAAAACGAAGCTGGATCGCTGATTGCAAATCCACTGAAACCTCTCCATCCTGTTTTGACGATCACCCAAGGAGTCGATGGCGCAGACGCTGCTTATTTCTGGTGACCTTAAAGCAACGCTTAGAGGTGGCGCTTTCGAGGCCGACCTCGTGGTCTTGACGCAGAGTATCCAATGTATCGCCGTGACCGGATCTTTCTCGTCCTGCACTCGGACAGCGCCTGGTGGTTACCTGAATCTGAAGGAGGTAGACAGTTCAACGACTCGTTGGTCTGGTGCTCATCGCCTGATGAAATAAGTTGGGATCCAAAAACTGGATCGTGCGATCTTGAAGGGTCGCCGGTGTGGACGGAGTTATCCATTTCTGCCGGGCCGGCGTGGGCGTACAAGCGATGGACCAGAGAAATACAAGTAGCGAGATCCTGAACTCACGGCCTTCTCGGGACGATCTGCATTCTCGGCCAACGTGGTTTGCAGGTCAAGCCAAAGGTTTTTATTTCAGCAAGTGCAATGGGTTGGTATGGGGAGACCGGCAATCGGGCAGTTACAGAAAAGGATCGCGCTGGCGATGACTTTCTAGCCGCCGTCTGTCACGAGTGGGAGAACGCGGCAGATCTTGCAGGAAATGTTCGCACAGTGAAACTTCGTATGGGTTTGATCTTGGACCCAACGGGCGGGGCTCTTGGAAAGATGTTGCCACCATTTCGATTGGGCTTTGGTGGTCGTCTGGGCTCAGGAAAACAATGGTGGTCGTGGATCACTCTTCACGACGTCATCAGAGCAATCATCTTCACCCTTGAACATCCGATTTCTGGCCCTATAAATGTCACGGCACCCAACCCGGTAACAAATCAGGAATTCACTTCCGCTCTTGCACGAGCTCTCCACCGCCCTGCGCTCTTTCCAGTTCCTTCCATCGCATTGAAATTGACCTTCGGCGGATTCTCGAGTGAGATGCTCGGTTCAAAGAAGATCATTCCGGAGGCGCTTACCGAGGCAGGATTTACCTTCGACTATCCTCACATCGGGGCTGCACTAACTGCCCTTGTCGAAGAAATCTAGCGAATTGAACTAACGCGCGCTTCGTCGATAATAGAAGCGACCGCTAATGCGTCATCAGTACTCACGGGCCACGGATTCTTTCCGGTTATGGCACCTTTAACCAATTCGTAGAAGGTCGCATAGTTCCCGTTCTCGCACTCAACGTCGAGGACTTCGTCGCCTCGATGGAGCGTAGCTTTCGAAGAGGTCGGCTCACTCCATCGGCCACCTGCCGGATACTTGCCCGATCGAAGCAGGGACTCTTGGGGATCCAATTCATTGATGATCAAGGTCCCGTTGGTTCCATTGACGCGCAGTCTCGGACCTGGTGCGCCGATGATTGCGCTGGCGGATAAGTACGAGTCCACGCCGGAGTCATGATTGAGCACCAACAAGATGTCATCGTCTGCACCGCCACGAATCGATCTGACGGAGGAGTATCCGAGTTTTGCCGGACCAAACCAATCTAGGGCAGTTGAGACTAAGTGTGGTTGAAGATCCAGCAGCAATCCCCCTCCTTCTTGCGGGGAATATTTTTCTCGCCAAGATGACGCGACGACCGATGGTCGAAACCTTTCAAATCGAGAATCAATTCGGAATACTTCGCCGAGCAGACCTTCGCTCATCATCCTCTTAACCGTAAGTGCATCGCTGTCCCACCGCCGATTGAAGAAGACGGTGACCGGAACTCCCTGCTTCTCCGAGGCCTGCACGATCGTCTCGGTCTGCGCATAAGAAAGCCCCATGGGCTTGTCCACTACCACTGGGATTCCCGCGTTGATGCCTGCAAGAGCCTGTTCGGCGTGAACGATGTTTGCCGAAGCAATGACAAGAAGGTCGATACCAAGATCGATTAGCTCATCAATCGTCGAAGTAATTTTCACCTTCGGGAAGTCTTCGAGCGCGTGCTGAGCCCGCTCGGAATTGGTCGTCAGAGCCCCAACTACGTCGAATCCGCAGCCCTTCAGCAGAGGTGCGTGAAAGTAGCGCCCCGCTAGGCCGTAGCCGGCAATGCCGACCCTCAATGAGGGGCTCATGACTTGTCATCCAGTTTCGATGGCCACCAAATCTTGCCACCAAAGTCTCTAACTATTGATGGGACAAGAATGGATCGAACAACGATGGTATCCAGAAGTACTCCGAAGCCAACGGCAAATGCCAACTCGGCTAGGAAAGTGAGTGGCAGGATCCCGAGGATTGCGAATGTTGAAGCCAGAACCACCCCTGCAGAAGTAATGACTCCTCCGGTGACGGTCAGCCCCTTGATTACTCCCTCGCGAGTTCCAATTTTCTTGCTCTCCTCTCTTACTCGAGTCATGAGGAAGATGTTGTAATCAATTCCCAATGCAACCAAAAACACAAATGCAAACAACGGGAACGAAGTGTCAGCCCCGACAAAGTGAAAGACGTTATGGAACACGAGTTGGCACACGCCCAATGTTGCGGCATAGGAAAGGACAACTGTCGCGAGGAGCAGTCCCGCAGCAACCAAACTTCGGAGAAGAAGGCTCAGGATAATCCCGATCAATATCAAGACGACGGGAATGATCAAGCGGTTGTCATGACGCGAGGCTTGATCCACGTCGTATGAAACGGCGCTGCTTCCACCGACGAGGATTGTCGGATCCACAGCGTGCACCGCCTTTCGAATGATAGGTACCAACTCGCGCGCCCCAACTGAATCAGGCGACATAGTCAAAGTGGCATTGAGAACTACCAGTCCGTCAACAACTTTGGTTGCGGGGGGCGTCTGGCCTGCAACAGGAGTCGATACAAGAATAGGCGACACGGCAGATACGCCTTTGATCCCGAGCAACGCCGATGTCGCCTTTGCGACCAGCGATTCCTTGACGACTATTTCCGTTGGCTGTCCTTGGCCTCCAGGGAAATGCTTGAGCAATAATTCCTGACCAACAACAGATTCCGGTCGGGTCGTGAACGACTCAGACGTCGAAAGACCATTTGCTTGAAGCGTTGTTGCAAATCCTGCCAAGATAATGAGGCCAAACGCGGTCGTGATCCAGAGTCGACGAGGCCGCTTTGCCACCTGTTTTCCCACTTTGGACCACAGGCCCAGCAAGTTCGCGTCTACGTCGTCAAATCGAGGAATCCGAGGCCAAAAAATCCAGCGCCCAAAGACAACCAAAAGCGCTGGCAAGAGAGTCAATATCGTCAGCATTGCCGATGCGATACCGATCGCACCGATTGGGCCTAAACCTCTGTTGCTCGATAAATCACTGAGCAAGAGGACCATCAAACTTATTGCAACCGTGGATCCCGATGCCAGGATCGGTTCGAAGATGCCCTTGTAGGCAGCACGCATTGATTCAAATCGCGACTCGTGATGATGGAGTTCTTCTCGATACCGCGCAATCAGAAGCAGGGCATAGTCAGTCGCTGCACCGAGCACCAAGATCGTAAGGATCCCCTGCGATTGCCCGTTCAATGTGACGATGTCATGTTTTGCCAGAAGGTAGATGATTCCGCCCGCCGTGGAGAGCGCAAACATCGCAGAAAGAAGAGGAAGCATCCAGAGAACTGGTGATCGATATACAAAAATCAAAATAAATGAAACCACGCCCAATGTTGAGAAGAGAAGAGTGGAATCAATTCCGCCGAAAGCACCGAAGAGATCGCTAAGAAGGGCACCGAGCCCAGTGACGTGGCTGACAAAACCGTTTGCCTTCCCCCATTGATTCATATCAGTGCGTATCGTTTTGATGATCGCAGTCAGTACAGGTTTTCCATCGGGCAAAAGAGTCCCCATGACCTTGAATGAAATTGGGATGTCGAGAAGAATCGCTTTGCCATCTTGTGACGGGAATGCAAGAAGCGGGGTCTTCGGGGCGAGGTAGCGCGAAATCGGGATTCCTGAATCGAGGGTTCCCTTGTATTTCTTTAGGTAGTCAATGTGCTTCCCTGGCAAAGTCTGCAAGTGCGCGTTTATCTGCGCCAACGTGGCAGCATCCACGCTTCCTTCGAGAAGGACCAAGGTCGGCAGTTTCGTGTTGTCGCCCTGAGTGAATTTGGCAACAATCCCAGATGCCTCCGTCGACTCCGCCTTGCTTGGCAAGAAAGCCGAATTGTCGTTGGTCTGTACTGAGGTGAGCTTTCCGAAAAGCGGCCCTAGGACGCCGCTAGCTCCAAACCACAAGAAGATGACCACTATGGCGGCCCAAAAGGGGCGACGAAAGCCCTTCTTCGATATCTGCGGAGCCTGAATTGGTGAGGTATTGGACACGATCTCTTGAGCCTTCCTTAGAGCTTGCCGAGGCAGTCCGCCGTCCACCGGCGGCCGAGGCGATGAGACCGCCAGCCTACCTTTAGGCTATACGGGTGCCAGTAGCCCACGCAGACTCCCCCATTGCCTTCGCTCGTAGCGGAATCATCGACTACGAGAAAGCTTGGCAAATTCAGCGAACCGTTCATTCCGAAGTTGCCGAGGGTTTACGCCCTAATACCCTGATGCTGCTAGAGCATCCCCCAGTCTTCACCGCAGGTCGGCGCACTCTGGATTCCGAACGCCCCACGGATGGAACTCCCGTCATTGATGTGGACCGCGGAGGAAAGATCACGTGGCACGGTCCAGGACAGATCGTCGGTTACCCGATTGTTCGATTGGCCAACCGCCTCGACGTCGTGGGTTTCGTTCGTGAAATCGAGACAGCACTCATCGCCGTCTGCAATGAATTCGATATCGATGCCGAGCGCTATTGCGAACGATCCGGTGTCTGGCTCCGCGACTCGAGCGGCGACCGCAAGGTCGCAGCAATCGGCATCCGATATGCCAAGGGTGTGACCATGCATGGATTTGCGCTCAACGTTAATCCGGACCTTTCGTGGTTTGATCGAATCGTTCCGTGCGGTCTTCCGGATGCAACCGCGACATCCATGAGCGCCGAACTCGGACGAAATGTCACCGTTGAAGAAGTTATTCCCGTGGTCGAACGCCACGTGTATGAAGCACTAGCGAGGGTGAGCGCATGACACTTGCACCTGAGGGCCGAAAGCTACTCCGCATCGAAGCACGCAATGCGGAGACACCGATCGAGCGAAAGCCAGAGTGGATCAAGACCCGCGCCAACATGGGACCTGAATACACACGCCTTCGGTCGTTGGTGAAGAGCGAAGGTCTGCACACCGTCTGTCAGGAAGCGGCATGCCCAAACATCTTTGAATGCTGGGAAGATCGCGAAGCGACTTTCCTTATCGGCGGCGAACAGTGCACGCGTCGATGCGATTTCTGCAATATCGATACCGGAAAGCCCGGCCCGCTGGATCGAGATGAGCCACGCCGTGTCGCAGAATCCGTCAAGACAATGGATCTTGCCTACGCAACAATCACCGGCGTCACCCGTGACGACCTTGAGGATGAAGGCGCCTGGCTTTACGCAGAAACGATTCGACAGGTACACGAAGTCAATCCGAATACGGGTGTTGAAATGCTGGCCCCCGATTTCAGCGGACACAAGCACTTGCTCACCCAAGTCTTCGAGATGCGCCCTGAAGTATTCGCCCACAACGTCGAAACGGTCCCCCGCATATTCAAGCGAGTTCGACCAGCGTTCACCTACGAGAAATCTTTGAGTGTTATCACCATGGCGCGCGAGTTCGGATTGATCACCAAATCAAACCTCATTCTCGGACTTGGTGAGACTCCAGAGGAAGTCAGCCAGGCACTGCGCGATTTGCACGACGCCGGATGCGACCTCATCACGATTACCCAATATCTACGGCCCACAAACAAGCACCACCCCGTTGAGCGCTGGGTGAAACCAGAGGAGTTCGTCGACTTTGCTGCCGAGGCACGATCGATCGGCTTCCTTGGCGTCATGAGCGGACCCCTTGTACGCTCTAGTTATAGAGCAGGCCGCTTGTACAAGCAGGCTATGGAGGCACGAGTAACGAATGGCTGAGCTGGTTTATCCACCGGTGATCGGATTCGCCAAACTCTTCTGGCGCTATCTCGGGTTGAAGTTAACTGTCACAGGCCAAGAGAACATTCCCAAAGAAGGCGGAGCAATCATCGCCATCAATCACGTTGGGTACTTGGATTTTGCATTGGCAGGCACTGCGCTCCTTTCTTCGAAACGATATGTGCGCTTCATGGCGAAGAAGGAAATCTTCGACAACAAAATCGCTGGACCTCTGATGCGCGGGATGCACCACATCAGTGTTGATCGAAGCGCCGGCTCTTCCTCTTTTGTTGCAGCCATGCGCGCCCTTCGTTCAGGAGAGTTCATCGGGATATTTCCTGAAGGAACGATTTCGACGAGTTTCGAAATCAAAGAGATCAAATCCGGCGCGGTCCGACTGGCGATGGGTGCCGGAGTTCCGATCATTCCCGTCATCGTTTGGGGAAGCCAACGAATTTGGACCAAGGGCCTTCCCAGAAATTTGAAGAGACAGAAAGTCCCCATCAGCATCGCCATTGGTCAACCAATATGGTTCAAAAAAGACGATGATGTCGAGGAAGCCGAGATTGCCCTTCGCTCCACGATGATCGCCATGCTCCATGAAGTCCAAGAAAGCTACCCTGATGGGCATTCGGGTCAGTGGTGGGCCCCGGTTCGCCTTGGTGGTACCGCGCCCGCCCCACTAAACTCCTGACATGTTTAATCGGAAGAAATCTGCGCAAGCACCTAAAGAAGCCAAAGAGCCACGCCTCAAGGCGGTTCGCGATGCCTACAAGATCACCAAGGAAGTAAAGCCTTGGATCGGCGTCTCACTCATCGCGATCTTCTTGGTCATATGGGTAATTGGTATCGGACTTGGATTGATCTGGGGTCATCCGGTTTATACGGGATTCCTTACTCTTCCTCTTGCGGTACTGGGTGCGCTCTTCTTCTTCACTCGTGTTGCAGGCGCCGCCGCATACCAATCTATTGAGGGGCAGGCCGGGGCCGGAGCGAGTGTTCTCATGGCGATTCGTAAAGGCTGGACGACCTCCCCTGCCGTTGCCGTGAACCGAAATCAAGACATGGTCCACCGCTGCGTCGGGCGTGCCGGCATTGTTCTCGTGGGAGAAGGCGGGCCCGCAGTGCGGACTCTTCTCACAGAAGAACGACGCAAGACAGAAAGATTTGCACCAGGGGTTCCCATTGCCGAAGTGATCGTCGGCGACATGGAGGGGCAGGTCGCGCTCCGCAAACTTCAGAAACACCTGCAAAAAATGCCAAAGAAGTTGAGCCCATCCCAGATGAATGAGGTCCGCGCTCGCCTCAAGGCTGTCGGCGGACTGGCAATGCCTATCCCCAAGGGCCCCATGCCCAAGAACGTCAAGGTTCCTAAGCGCTAAGCACCGTTCCGCTCAACCGTTCGTGGAGGCCGCGGCCGTTCTCATCAAAAGTCACGGCCGTGACGACAAGGCAAAGCAAAACCGTTCGTATCAACGCCTGAGCCACCGTCGGGCGTCCACCATCTGCAAAGCGCACGACCTTCATTCTCAGAATCCTCTGGCCAGCCGAGGCTCCTTGGAGCGAGGTCA
>CAWJOR010000035.1:0-14189 GCA_963844465.1 uncultured Actinomycetota bacterium
TTGCAGTTGGGGCACCCTTGGTGAAACTGATAATCACTTCGTCTGCTTCACGAGGAATCGAAGGATCCTGAGTGTAGGAGTAGACCGCCTCAGTGGGAGCATTCCAAATATCTTCAAGGAATCCGGTTTCGACTGCACGACCCCAGACATTTTGATCAATGGAGAACGGATTCTTCTTCGTTGTCTCAATCGGCAGGTTCTTCTCGTGTGCGAATGCAATTGCCCTGTCACGAGTCATACCTGAATCACGCACAGGCGCGTACGAAGTCAGATCGGGAGCTAGTGCCCCAGTGCCCACTTCGAATCGGACCTGATCGTTGCCCTTCCCAGTGCAACCATGAGCCACACGTGATGCTCCGTGTTTTCTCGCGGCCGCCACGAGGTGCTTAACAATCAAGGGACGGGAAAGCGCAGAAACCAGTGGGTATCGATCCATGTAGAGGGCGTTGGCTTTAAGCGCCGGCAAGCAATACTCGTTCGCGAATTCTTCACGGGCATCGACGACCTCTGCGGCGATTGCACCGCATGCTAAGGCTCGCTCTTTTATTACCTGAAGATCCTCGCCTTCTTGTCCCACATCAACGGCAACAGCAATGACCTCGGCACCGGTTTCGCGCTCAATCCATCCGATGGCGACTGAAGTATCCAATCCGCCCGAATAGGCAAGAACTATTTTTTCTTTCATGGGTGCGCTCCTCGATTCGTTGTCTTCTTATGAGAGTTCTTCATTGGGTTCGTAAGCTTCTGCAATTCCTTTGCAAGGGCCGATCCACCTGCGCTTCTCTTGGAAATGAGCAGCACAGTGTCGTCACCGGCAACAGTGCCTATCAGTGACATCAATTGGCCATGAGTCTTCGCGCCATCCAAAGCACAGGCAAGGAGCTGAGCTCCACCAGGCGGAGTCCTTACCACTGCCATGTTTGCGCTCGAATCAATCGAAAGGATCAACTCTGAAGGCAGCGATATGACGCGGGAGAGACTCTGTGCTTCATCCTGAGGCAACTGATAGATGGCAGTTCCGTCCTTGCTTCGACCCCGAAATGCGCCGATGTCTTCAAGATCGCGGCTTGCCGTTGCCTGCGTAACTTCAAAACCCGCCTTCGCGAGGAGCTTCACCAAGTCTGATTGCGAGTGAACCAGCTCCGCCTGCACGAGGGAGACGACCTTCGCGCGTCGGGCTGATGCACTTCCTCGCCTTAATTCAGCCATGAGAAACCTCCTTGAGCACCTTGATGAAGATTGAAATAAATTTTGCTACTTCCTTTCCGGTCACGGTTAACGCGGGGGCAATTCTTATTACGGATGGGCTGGGTGCGTTCACCAGAACCCCATCACGTAGTAGGGCATCTTTGATCTGTGACGAATTCTCATGTGTCAAAACAATACCCAGTAGAAGCCCCTGACCTCGAACTTCGCTGACACCCGGCTGTTTGGATAGTTCGGCCTTGATTTCGGCTTCGTGTGCTTGCACTTTAATCAGTAACGATTTCTTCTCGATCACGTCGATAGCAGCCGATGCACTGGCGCAGGCGACGGGATTGCCTCCGAAAGTCGAACCATGATCCCCGGGCGCGAAGAGATGAGACGTGCGGCCAAGGGCGATCATCGCACCTAAGGGAAGTCCACCGCCCAAGCCCTTTGCCAGCGTGATGACGTCGGGGACTATCCCCTCGTACTCGTACCCAAACCAATCTCCCGTTCGACCCATGCCGGTCTGCACGCAATCGACGACCATCAATGCTCCGGTGCGGTCGCATATTTCACGAATGCCTTTGAGGTATCCCACCGGCGGCATAATCACACCGGCTTCTCCCAATATCGGCTCGACAATAACCATGGCGGTCTTGCGACTAATCTTTCGCGCCATCGCATCGAGGTCGCCGAAGGGCACATGAGTTATCCCTGGAAGTAAAGGTTTGAAGGGATCACGTTTGGCGGGCTGTCCCGTCAAGGAAAGTGCGCCCATGGTTCTTCCATGAAAGGCACCTCGCGTCGCCACAATCCGCGTTCGACCCGTCTTCCGCGAAAGCTTCAATGCGGCTTCATTTGCTTCGGCCCCTGAGTTGCAGAAGAAAACTCGAGATCCGCGGTCTCCGGTAAGAGATTGAAGTTTCTCCGCAAGAGCAACAACACCGGGGTGAATATAGAAATTACTTACATGACCTAGGGTGGATATCTGTTTGCTTACCGCAGCGATGATTGCCGGATGTGCGTGACCGAGAATGTTTGTGGCAATTCCGCCAAGAAAATCCAGGTACTCGTTGCCTTCAGAATCCGTGACCTTCGAACCCTTGCCGCTAACCAATGTGAGATGTGGGACCCCGTAATTGGACTGCAACGAAGCATCCCAACGCGTTGGATAATCTTGCGCGATCGCCTTCATGGAAGCACCAACGTTCCGCCGATTCCCCGGAGAGCAAGCGCAAAACTCTCTGGGTTGGTGCCGTCGATAACTCGGACACTTTGTGCTCCCGATTTGATGGCCCTAAGACATGCAGAAACCTTCGGCGCCATTCCTTCGGTGAATTCGTGCTTTATCGCTTCCAACTCGTCGGCGTGAATAATCGAAATCAAAGACGACGTGTCTGGCCAATTCTTGTATATGCCAGGAACGTCTGTCATGAATATCAATGTAGAGGCTTCCATGGCTCCGGCAATCGCCGCGGCTGCAAGATCAGCATTCACATTCAAGCCTTCACGCGAATTCTCGTGGGTCTCATCCCCTTCGGTAGCCAATGGCGAGACAACAGGAAGAAAGCCTGAATCAATCAGACTTTCGAGAACCGCGGTGTCTACACGAATGACTTCACCAACCTGGCCAAGATCTGCACTCTCACCATTCACTAATTCAGACTGTTTCTTTGCAATAAGCATGCCGCCATCACGACCAGTCAGCCCGACGGCATTAATGCCTGCATGACGAAGTTGCGCGACAACCTCTCGCAGAACCTTGCCGCTTAGAACCCTCTGGACAACTTCGTAGACTTCTGTGGTTGTGACACGGAAACCGCCTCTGAATTCGGGCTCGACATTCTCCATCTTCAAAGCCGCATCAATTTGCGGGCCACCGCCATGAACGATGATGCATTCCTCGCCAAGATCTAAAGCTCCCTGAACGGCCTTCGCAAATAAGCCCTCGCTGTCCGTCATAGCGTGGCCTCCGAACTTTATGACGATCATGTTGCGTACGCCGAATTCTCGTGGACATAGTCGTGGCTCAAATCATTCGTGAGAATGATTGCAGAGTGGGAACCCGCCTTTAAATCGATGATGATTTCAATATTAGGTCCGGAGAGATTCACTTGCGTGCGATCCTCTCCTGGTCCACTCGACCTTGCCACCATTACTCCGTTAAGAGAGACATCCAACTTTGTGGGATCGAATTCGGCTTCCGCAGTGCCAACGGCAGCAAGAATTCGTCCCCAGTTGGGATCGCCGCCAAAAAGGGCGCACTTGAGCAGATTATTTCGTGCGCATGCTCTACCGACAGTGACAGCATCATTCTCGGTGGCAGCATTCTTTACAACAACCGAGACAACCTTCGTATGCCCCTCTGCGTCCTGAACCAGTTGCAGTGCAAGGGACCCGCAAACTTCGGTCAAGACCTCTTCCAGATCGGCATCTGATATCTCTATGCCAGATGCGCCGGATGAAAGAAAGAGAACGGTGTCGTTCGTCGACGTGCAGCCATCAGAATCAATTCTGTTATAGGTGCGATCGCAGACTCGAGTGAACATCTCTCGCAGATGCGACTTGGAAACGCGAGCATCAGTCATAACGACAGAGAGCATCGTGGCCAAGGACGGCGCCAACATCCCTGCGCCTTTGGCTATGCCTGTAACCGTGACGCCGTATTTCTCGCTCATTGCCATCTTTGGAATCGAGTCAGTGGTCATGATCGCCCTCGCAGCGACTTCAAGGTTGTCTTCACTCAGGTTAGAGACGATCTGGTCTACACCCGCAATAATCTTCTCCATTGGGAGAAGTTCGCCGATAAGGCCAGTGGAACATACGGCAACATCGGATGAGGACACTCCCAATTGCCCTGCAACGTATTCAGCGCTTCGGTGGGTATCGAGAAATCCCTGAGGGCCGGTGCAGGCATTTGCTCCCCCGGAGTTGAGTAGGACTGCGTTCACCGTGGCATCAGCGACCACCTGCTTGGTCCAAGTGACGGGGGCGGCGACAACTTTGTTCGTGGTGAAAACTGCTACGCCCGTAAATTCAGGACCTTGATTCTCGATGATGGTGAGGTCCAATGCACCTGAACTCTTCAATCCCGCCGCGACAGCGCCGGCTCGGAATCCCTTTGGAAGCCTCATGCGCCAAGGCCCGTCATGAGAAGTCCCGTGTTTTCCGGTAGGCCGGCAATCAAGTTCGCATTCTGTATCGCCTGTGCCGCAGCTCCCTTGCCCAAGTTGTCAATGGCGATTGAGACCACCACCCTCTCGGTGTGTTCATCTATGGCCACTTGAAGTTGCGCGTGGTTTGACCCAAGCACGCTCGACGTCTTTGGCAATTGACCATCTGCCAGCAGTGTCACAAACTCCTCGTTGTCATAGGCGTGCGAAAAGAGTGAGCGCAAGAATGACGATTCGACCGATTTGGTGAGGCGACCAGTTACCGTTGCCAATATGCCTCTAGGCATCGGGGCTAAAATCGGCGTGAAAGATATTCTCGCTTCACTTCCAGATAATCGACTCAGAGACTCTTCAATTTCTGGGGTGTGCTGGTGGACGCCTCCAAATTTGTAGGAGGTAAGTGAGCCCGACACTTCACTTGCGAGCAAGGCGACCTTCGCGCTTCTCCCTGCCCCCGTGGTTCCCGATGCGGCCACAACGACAATGTCGGATGCGTCAATGATCGAAAGAATGGGTGCCGCGGCCAGCGTGATTGCCGTTGCATAGCATCCAGGATTGGCAACGCGCTTTGATTTAACAATCAGATCTCGGGAACCCTTGAGTTCTGGAAGGCCGTAGGTCCATGTGCCCGCATGCTCTCCTCCATAGTATTTCTCCCACGAGTGAGGGTTTTCAAGGCGGTAATCCGCGCCGAGGTCCACTACCAACTGATTTGGATTGAGATGGGGAACGACCTTCGCTGATTCGCCATGAGGAAGCGCGAGGAAGACAAGACCACAATTGGCCAACTCCTTGTAATCCAATGTCGCAAAGACGCGTTCGCCCATCCCGATCAACTGCGGATGGACTGAGGAAATACGCTCACCCGCGTGAGCGTTAGCCGTCACATGTGCGGGGACAAAAGCGGGATGATTTTCCAAAAGGCGCAGAAGCTCCCCGCCCGCGTAGCCGCTGGCTCCAAGTACTGCAGTTTTCATGGATTTAGAGTACAGGTTCAATCTATAACTATGCAATTTACTGCATAGTTATGCAAGTCATGCCGAGCGGAGAGTCGCTCCCACCTTGATCCGAGCAGCCTCAACGGCGGCTTCGCGAATCTGAGATATCTCGGCACCTGTAAGAGTCCGATCTGGGGCGCGGAAGGTCAAGGTATACGCCATCGAGATCTTGCCTTCGCCAATCTTGTCGTATCTGTCAAAGAGAGTGACTGACTCGAGCATCTCGCCGGCACCGCTCTTCAACGCGGCTACGATCTCTGCGCTTGTTACCTCCTCATTGACGATAAGCGCAATGTCTTGCACTGCCACAGGCATCGTGCCAACCACAGGAGCGCGGAGCACTGCGTGCTCGGGGATTGCCGAGAGGTTTACGACGAAAGCGCAGGATCTCTCAGGGAGTCCAAATAAAGCCACCACTCGAGGATGAAGTTCGCCTGCATGTGCGACCACCTTTCCATCGACTAGCAGTTCAGCGCATCTACCCGGATGCCAGGGGGCAAAGTCAGACCGGCCGATCGTCCAGGCAAGATTGCAGGCTTGAAGAATTGATTCTGCAAATTCAATCGCATCGTTCCAATCGTAGGCTCGCCCCTTCCCCCGCCAGTCCTCCAACTGGGCATTTCCGATGAGGACTCCTCCAACATGAATCGGTTGATCGGGTACGGTCGCGTAGATCTGGTCAATTACTTTTTGGGGAGGGCGCGCATCGGTAGGTGGGTTATCAATTGATGGAAGCTCTGAGATATTTCGGAATACTGTTCCGATTTCGAAAAGTCCGAAATCTCGAGAGCCTCTGCTGATATTTCTCGTCGCAGCTTCGATCAGTCCAGGAATAAGGTGGGTGCGCAACAATGGCGCATCTTCTGACATCGGGTTGACGATGCGGAAAGCCTTCGCACGATCGCCCGTGTAACCCATCTCCTTAATGACAGAGGCAGAAACAAACGGATAGTTCTGGACTTCAACGAGCCCTTTATCCGCCAAGAGGTGAGCAAGAATGCGAAGGCGCCTTTGAAAGTTGGTCAAACCAGGGCTGACGGGATGAGCAGGAAGCAGAGACGGGATCGAGTCGTAGCCGACCATGCGAGCAACTTCCTCCACCAAGTCCGCCGGAGCAAGCAAGTCGCTTCGCCATGACGGGGGATCAACCCGCCATAAGGAATCGCTCCTCTCTTCGATGTCACAGCCAATAAGAAGAAGTTTTTCTCGAACTTGTACAAGGGAAATGTCTGCACCTGTCAACGCAGCAATAAAGTGCGGATCCAATTCCACAATGGGGCTGTACCTAGGCTCACCATCTCGTTGAGAATCAACGTGATTGGCCCCGCCGAGATCAATGAGAAGCGATGTTGCCCGCGCCGATGCGTACTCGGCCAATGACGGATCAACTCCGCGTTCGAATCTACGCGATGCCTCAGTTGAAAGTTTATGGTGACGGGCATTCTTAGCAATTGAGATGGGGTCAAACCTTGCCGCTTCAATGGCCAAGGATGTCGTTGCTTCATTTACCTCGGAGTCAGCCCCGCCCATAGTCCCCGCCAAGGCAAGGGCACGCGCGTCATCAGTCACTAGAAGATCTTCCGGGGACAGGACGCGATCCTGCCCGTCAAGGGTCGTGAAATTCTTGGTCTTGCCAGCTCTGCGGATATGAAGTGAACCCTCGATTTGTGCGCGGTCAAATGCGTGAAGGGGCTGACCAAGTTCGAGCATTACGTAGTTGGTCACATCCACAGCCAATGAAATCGGGCGCATGCCACATTTTTCAATGCGCCTTTGCATCCACAGCGGCGCATGCGCCTTGGGGTTGAAGTTGTCTAGCGTGCGTATGTATATGACCGATGCCCCAGTAGGGTCGTCAATTCTTGGAATTACACCTTTCCCCGTGGAGAGAAAGGCATCCGTCTTGATCCCATGTACAGGATCAGTGAAAGCAACACCAAGAGAGGCCGCAACTTCACGAGCGATGCCTCGCACCGAAAGGGCATATCCCCTATCCGGATTGATAGCGATGTCGAAAATAACGTCTTCTATCTCAAGAAGCTCAAGTGCATCTGCCCCAGGAATAGCCGAACCGTGTGACAGCACCAGAATCCCAGAGTGATCCTCGTTCATACCCAATTCACGAGAGGAGCAGATCATTCCATTGCTGATCTTGCCGTATGTCTCACGCTGACCAATGGCAAAGCCCCCAGGCAGAACCGCACCGGGCAACGCGACTACTACGAGATCATTTACAGAGAAATTGCTTGCCCCGCAAATAACAAAGCGTGTTGCGGATTCTGCGCAATCGAGCTCCACCCATCTGATGGGCTTTTTGAACTCGGTGACCTCTTCAATATTCACAACCCGTCCAACGACCAGCGGTCCTGTTATCTCGGCACCCTGGTGTTCGATCTCTTCGACTTCAAAACCAACTCCGACAAGTGCTGCACCGATTTCTTCAGGGGTTACCGAATCAGGAACGGCGGCATATTCTCGAATCCAAGACAATGGAATACGCATTACAACCCCACTCCGAAGGAACGACTGAAGCGGATATCACCCTCAACGATGTCGCGCATGTCGGTTATGCCATGACGCACGATAAGGGTTCGCTCAAGCCCCATTCCAAATGCGAAACCGCTGTACTCCGAAGAATCAATACCGCAAGCAGCCAAGACCCTCGGGTTGACCATGCCACATCCGCCCCATTCGATCCATCGACCGTTGAAGAAGACGTCGACTTCGGCACTCGGCTCGGTAAACGGGAAGAACGATGGCCGAAGCCTTGTAATTGCGTCGTCTCCGAACATCTCTCGTGCAAATAGATCCAGTGTGCCTTTGAGATGCGCCATGGTTATCCCGCGATCGATAACCAAACCTTCGACTTGTGAAAAGACGGGCGTGTGAGTCGCATCAAGCTCATCAGCTCGAAATGTCCGCCCTGGGCAGATTACGTAGATCGGCGGCTGATTCTCCAACATAGTGCGAATTTGTACCGGAGACGTGTGAGTTCGAAGCACGAGGCGCGCATCAAGGGGTTCAACGAAGAAAGTATCCTGCATGGTTCGAGCCGGATGGTCGACGTGGATATTTAGAGCGTCGAAGTTCAGCCACTCGGCTTCCAGTTCTGGCCCTTCTGCAACTCCATAGCCCTGCGCGATGAAGAAGTCGCAAATCTCATTTTTCAAAATCGTGAGGGGGTGCAAAGCTCCACGGTGAGTACGTGCTGATGGCAAGGTGACATCTACGACTTCTTCAAGGAGAACTTTCTCATCCCTCTGCAACTCAAGCATTTCTCTTTGATTCTCGAGAGCAACCAGAACCTCGGCTCGGGCATCTCCGATCATCTTGCCCAGTCGAGCGCGATCCTCGGCAGGCGCAGATCCAAGAGATCGACTGGCTTGGGCAATCGGCGATTTATCCCCAGTGTGGGCTAGACGGGCGCTCTTGAGCTCTTCCAGATCGGATGCCGAGGTAATCGCCGTAACGGCTTCGTCCACCCACTGCTGCAGAGTTTGCTCCGAAACCATGGCGCTGAGTCTACTGTCAGAGATGCTGAAGTTGCGTGACATAGAACATGACCATGGATGCCGCTGCCGCCAAATTCAGACTTTCTGCATTACCCGGCATCGGAATAGCAATTGGAATGATGCGGGGATGCTCTCTCCACTGCGGCAAACCATGGGCCTCGTTGCCAAAAATCCACAGCGACGGATCTGAATATTCGATCTCAAGCAGTGACTTTGAGGCGTGTGCATCGAGCGCATAGATGGAGTTGTTCGGCCACCGAGACAGCAGATCCGCGATTTCGATTCGCTCTACTACCGGCAAGTGCCACAGCGAACCCGCACTGGCTCGAACAACTTTAGGAGAAAACAGGTCCACGCTGTTAGGTGCAGTTATGACTCCTGAAAAACCCGTGGCATCGGCAGTACGAAGGATCGTCCCCGCATTTCCCGGATCTTGTATTTCGTGCAGGTAAATGTATTTTTTGCCAAGCCCGATATCCAACTCTTTCAAAGAAAGTTCAGGCAATTGGCACAAGCCAATAATTCCCTGCGGGGTGACCGTCTCCCCCATTGCGTTCATCACGGCATCGGTGACGTCCACCGTGTTCAGGTGGCTTATGTCGAGTCCTTCAGCGGCAAGCTTTAAACGTGCCGTTGTCGTCAAGTACAGTGTTTCAATCTTGGGGCTTGATCCAATCTTTGCGGCCTCCCGAAGGAATTGAAGACCCTCTGCAACAAATAGACCCGATTCGCGTCGCTCTTTCTTGCCCCGTGAACCAATAAGAGCCTTCACTCGCGCGATGTGCGGCGAATGAAGGCTCTCAATCATTGGAAAGCTCTTTAGAAATTAGACAAGGCTCTTGCGAGCAACTTCAACCAGAGTCTTGAAAGTCTCGGGCTCATTCGTTGCGAGCTCAGAGAGAACTCGACGATCGACCTCGACCCCGGCGGCCTTTAGCCCCTGGATGAAACGGTTGTATGTAAGTCCATTTGCACGGCTCGCAGCGTTGATGCGCTGGATCCAAAGTTGGCGGAAGTCGCCTTTCTTATCCTTGCGATCGTTGAACGCATAAACCATCGAGTGTGTAAGTTGCTCTTTAGCCTTCGCATAGAGCCGTGATCGCTGACCACGGTATCCACTGGCGCGCTCGAGAGTTGTACGACGCTTCTTTGCGGCATGAACGCCACGCTTGACTCTTGCCATTTAAATGACGCTCCTTACTTCAAGCCAAGCATGCGCTTGGCTGTAAAAGTTGTTGATGGCTTGGCCGCAGCATCATTGCTCAGACGGCGGGTAAGGCGCGAAGATTTACGCTCAAGAAGGTGGCGCTTGCCAGCTCGCTCGTGCATGATCTTTCCAGATCCGGTTACACGGAACCTCTTCTTAGCGCCACTGTGCGTCTTCATCTTTGGCATGTTCGCGATCCTCTCGTTCGTGCTGATTAAAAAATCTTTATTCCCCTGCTTGTTCTCTTGCTACGGCTTCAGCTTTCGCCTTGCGCGCTGCCTTCTGCTCAGCCACCGCCTCGGTCTTGCGTTTGGTCGGACCCAAGACCATGGTCATATTGCGACCCTCTTGCTTAGGTGCGAACTCAACAAAGCCGAATTCACTGATGTCTTGAGCAAGCTTTTGCAAAAGTCGGTAACCCAACTCAGGCCTGGTTTGCTCACGACCGCGAAATTGCATTGTTATCTTTACTTTGTCGCCGCCCTTGAGGAACTTCTCGATATGAGCCCTCTTGGTCTCATAGTCGTGACTTTCGATCTTGGGCCGCATCCGAACCTCTTTGACCACAATGTGAGTCTGGTTCTGTCGCGCTTCCCGAGCCTTCTGTGCAATTTCGTACTTGTACTTACCGAAATCCATGATCTTGCATACGGGTGGATTGGCATCTGGTGCGATCTCAACTAGGTCAAGACCGATTTCATCTGCCATCCTCAAAGCGGTATCGATATCGACGACTCCGATTTGTTCAGCGGTGGGACCGATGAGACGAACTTGAGGGACGCGAATGCGATCGTTGATGCGTGCTTCAGTGCTGATAAATACTCCCTCGTGATGTGGTGTGCCAGTTGAAAAGTCGCTGCAATCGCGAGCACCGCAAGAGGACCCAAAGAAAGGGCCTCGACATAACCTTTTCGCCTTGAGCAAAGTAGGTGGGAGCGGTGACTCCTCTTGCAGTGGCTAAACCACTGGTCTGGCGTAAGGGTACTAGAGGCATTGAATAAGGGGAAATCGAGGCAAGTTAGCCACCAATCGCATGGACTCCACCATCAACATGGATGATTTCGCCCGTTGTTTTGGGCATCCAGTCAGAGAGAAGGACAATCGCGGCCTTGGCGGCAGGAACTGGGTCATTGAAATCCCACGCCAGGGCAGATCGCTGGTCCCAGAGGTTTCCCAGAAGTTCAAAACCGGGAATCGACCTAGCCGCGATCGTGCTCAAGGGTCCCGCGGCAACTAGATTCACGCGAACGTTCTCTGGTCCCAAGTCGCGTGCCAGGTAGCGAGTCGTGGATTCAAGGGCGGCTTTGGCCACTCCCATCCAGTCATACTTTGGCCAAGCAACGGTGGCGTCGAAATCAAGTCCCACTATCGAGGCCCCTCCAGAGAACATGGGGCGTGCCGCCATGGCCAACGACTTCAAAGAGAATGCCGATACTTGTACCGCTGTGGCTACATCTGGCCACGCGGTGTTAAGGAAATTGCCCCCAAGTGCTGCTTCGGGAGCAAAAGCGATGGAGTGAACAACCCCGTCGAGAGTCGGCACGTAGGCGCCAACGCGTTCGGCGAGCGCGGCGAGATCGTCATCATTGGTGACGTCTAACTCAATCACAGGAGCGCTCTGAGGTAGGCGATTCGCAATCCGTTCGGTGATACGCCGAATGCGGCCGTAGGAACTCAAAACCACGCTCGCTCCCTCCTCTTGCGCAAGTCGCGCAATATGGAAAGCGATCGAGGAGTCGTTTAGAACACCTGTAACTAGAATATTTTTCCCTTGAAGGATCCCCATTTTTAGTGTCCCATTCCTAATCCACCATCGACTGGTATCAATGCGCCCGTAATATACGACGCTTTCTCTGAAGCGATAAAACTCACAACGCTTGCGATTTCCTGTGCCGAGCAGAATCTTCCAAGCGGAACGGAAGCAGCGATCTCCGCACGTCGCTTCTCATCAAGATTTGCGGTCATGTCAGTTTCAACGAACCCAGGAGCCACGACATTTGCCGTAATTCCACGGCTGCCAAGCTCGCGGGCGAAAGACCGCGCCAGCCCGACAAGCCCCGATTTGCTTGCCGCGTAGTTTGCTTGACCAGCAACGCCGACACTTCCGACAACACTCCCCACGAAGATCAGTCGGCCCCTTTTCAACTTCAACAAGCCACGTGTGGCACGACGGGCAACGCGAAATGCGCCGGTGAGGTTCGCATCGATCACGTCTGTAAAATCTTCATCGCTCATGCGCATGACGAGTACGTCCCGGGTGATGCCCGCATTGGCGATAATTACCTCTGGAATTCCATACTTTGACTCAATTTCGGCAAATGCGGCATCGACGCTTTCAGAGGAAGTCACGTCCATCATGACCGCGGTAAGGCCCTCGGGAGGATTTCCAGAGCGGTAGGTGATGATGGCATGGAATCCCGAAGCCTTGAGCTCCAGGGCGATGGCTAGGCCAATGCCTCTGTTGCCTCCAGTTATCAGCGCTATCGGTTGGCTCATGGCTAGAACCTACTGGCTACTGTGGCGTAAATAGGAATTTCCACGCCGAAACCAGGGCGATCGCTCATACGCGCCTGGATAGGACCCTCTGCGGAAAGAAGAGCGTACTGTTGTGGCATGGCCGAGGAAATTCACGACATCACCACTGCTCAACCCAGCCTCAGCAGCGATCTACCCGCTCGCCAGAGACGGTATTTCATATCGATGATGATACGAACCGCATGTTTTGTTGCGGCCGTATTCCTACCCAACCCGTATCGATGGGTTGCGTTGGCAGGGGCCCTTTTGTTGCCCTACTTTGCAGTCGTTATGGCGAACGCAGGACGAGAGACTCTTCTGCCCGGCGCCGCAGTTATAAATGACAAGAATAGAACCCTCCCCTAGCCCGCGTGGGAAAGAATCCCACGCAATAGCCACGACAGCGTTCGCACTTGCCTTGATAGTGCTTTGTCTTTGGGCAAGCCAGTGGCAGTATTCACGAGGGGTCGCTCGCCATCATCGCAATTTCATCATCGCATCCCACGTCGACCAACCGGTTACTACGTTGGACGCGATAGGACCCGATGCATCGGGAGCCGAATGGCGCAAGGTTTCAATCACTGGAAAATTCGACCCCACCCATCAGATCCTGCTGCGCAATCGATATTTCCAAGGGGCATACGGGTTCGATTTGCTCACCCTTTTCACTGATACGGGCCAAAGGACCTTCTGGGTTGATCGGGGTTGGATTGCGCCGGGAAAGAGTGCGACGTCAACTCCTTCGTTGCCCGAAACTTCGTCTGCCGTCGTGGCGATCACTGGACGCATCCGACTCGAACACTCGCTCCCCCAAGGCTCCTTTTTCGCAATTTCACCCGGGGAAAAGAACTTGATCAACAAGTGGGATGCCCAAAGCAAGACATCCGGCAAGACGGAGGATTTTTACATCGATCTACTGAGTGCATCCGACCCAGCGATGTCTCCAGCAGTTCCCGTCGAGTTACCCGAACTAACCGATGGTCCTCACATGGCCTATGCGCTGCAATGGTTGTTCTTTGCAGGGTTGGTCGGATACGGACGCCTACTCTTGCGACGTGCTCGTTAGATCCTGTCTCGCATAGAGTTCGGCATACAGACCTTTAGCACCCACCAATTCTTCGTGCGTGCCGCGTTCGACGATCGTGCCCTTGTCCAAAACCAGAATCTGATCGGCCTCCATTACCGTACTCAACCGATGCGCAATAACAATGCTTGTTCGTCCTCGAAGCGCAACTCGAAGCGCCTCATGTACAAGAGCCTCATTCTCGGAATCAAGGTGCGCTGTCGCCTCGTCCAGAATGACAACCGCGGGAGATTTCAACAGAAGTCTTGCGATGGCCAGCCGCTGCTTCTCGCCTCCCGAGAGCCGATGGCCTCGCTCTCCTACCATTGTGTCGAAACCATTTGGTAGGGATTCTATGAGTGGCCAGATACGAGCAGCCTCGCACGCATTACGCATTTCCGTCTCAGTCGCATCGGGCTTCGCGTACTTCAAATTCTCACCAATGGTCTCGTGAAAAAGATGGGCATCCTGCATTACGACGCCTATGGAATGTCGAAGAACGTGCACGTAACTGAACGAGTAGAATGAACATAA
>CAWJOR010000036.1:0-7023 GCA_963844465.1 uncultured Actinomycetota bacterium
GGTGAAAACCATATATAAATCAACGACTTAGGCTCGTCTTCGCTCATTAGGTTTCGCCAGGACTCGTCAAGATTGTCACGTTACGAACGCGCTCGATTCGGAATCCCGATCACGTTTTCCCGGGCGGGAAGTGTAGGAACTAGCGTTGAGCTCGGGGCTTCTAGTACAGTGGACAACAAAGATGGACTTGCCTAAAGTTACAGTGCAGGGAGCAAAGAATTAGGAAATTATCTCCAAAGCGGAAACGGTACTTGGACCAAAGATGTCGTAGGTGGGCGCGTCTGGCGAAGCGACACCGAGTTCGAAGCTATCGCGTTAGCAGGCAGAGCGAACCCGCAGGGAGCGTCGATCCTTCGCCGAAAACATGGGTGGCGCCCAAGACATTTGACATAGCGCGTGAGACCCCGCGAACGTTGTTGCTTGCAGGCTTGGACCTCATCCGACGTGCCATCTGGAAAGGCGAACCAATTTGTTTGGATTTTTCGATCACAGAAAAGGTGGCTGCGGATGGAATGCTACTTTTTCTCGCTGAATTGCGACGATCAATTAAGCATGCCAAGGGCAATGTCTCGATTTCATGCAATCCGCCTGTAAGCGAAAAAGTCTGCCAAGTTTTCCACCAGATTGGGTTGTTTTCGTTGTTGGGTGTCACTAACGGGGTGGTCCCAAAAGATGATGATGTGATCAATTGGCGATTTGCGCATGGCCACAAAGTGGAAGGGGAGCGCTACGAGGACGTACTTGCTGAGTACGATGGGGACATCGCGGTCCCACTGCAAGAGAATCTCTTTAAGGGCATTCCCGAGGCCATGACGAATGTCTTGAATCATGCCTACGACGTAGCCCGCGAAGACGGCATTGGTGTGGTCAATTCAAAAGACTGGTGGATGTTTTCTCGGCGAAAGACGGTCAAATCATGGTTGCTTTTTTGGATTTGGGGGCCGGTATCCCTAGGACGCTTCCAATGAAGCAGCCGAAGATTTGGAAACGACTAGTTCAGTTTCGCCGAAACCTCGATTCCCGAGCAATTGCGTACGCGGTACGGGATAGCGTCTTAGAATCCTGCGAAAACCACCGTGGGAAGGGGCTGGGTACAATGGCACGAGTCGTTGACCTGGTTCCTGGAGGCGAAATGTTCATATTTAGCAACTACGGTGCCCTTGTACGCTCGGCTGGCGTAATGCGACGGCGGGACTATCGTGATAGCATTCAAGGCACCTTGATTTTTTGGAGAATCCCCTTGCCGGTCAAGGAAGTCGCATGATTACTGTACGTGTTGCATCGGAGTTTTCCCGCCATCCCGCTGGGCGCTTTCTTGGGGATGGCCCGTATAGCGGGGAAGCCTTCCGCAGAAAGTTTCTGGAGCCAAATTTGGCCAAGGATGAAGAATTAGTCATTGATCTTGACGGCGCGCGGGGCTACGGCTCATCGTTTCTTGAGGAGGCATTTGGTGGTCTGGTTAGAGAGGGCTTTCCTAAGGATGTCCTATTCAAGAGGATTTCACTGAAAGCCTCGAATTTGAGTTTAAAGCAGGAAATCCTTGAGTACATTCAGCAGGCGTGCCTGACCGCGCATGACTCACTGGACCGATGCGATTCCATGGATTGTCGCTGCGATCGGTTGGGGTGCCACCCATCTATTAAGTGAGGCCAGGGAAAGGCGCAAAGAGGTTCGCGCGCAACTTGACGTCATCTTGGAGCGACTGTCACAAATTGAGGGGGACGCTCGCATCTTCCATACTGGGCTCCAATTCGATCACGGTAAAGCGGCCTCAATTATTTACGAGATTGGCCGATCAGCGATTCCTGTCCCGCATTGATCAGATCGATATTCAGAATTTGGTGCCGGTAATCATTCGTCACCGCCAAGCGATCACCTATAAGAATTTTGATCAAAGCTCGTTCGTGGTGCATCGGCTCGATTCTGAACTATTGAGTGGTATCAACGTGGCAACTCAAGATTTCGAAGACGAAATTGAGGCTCAATATAGAAGCAGCTATCCGGCGAAATTTCCCTACTTCGTGTTAAAGCGGGAAGTGATCGGGCGGCAGTAGGTAGGTGGCTTTACCCCCCCCCAAATCGTTGGCCAGCACAGCTTTCAACAGCGAGCTCCCTTAGGCGGAACTTGACCCGGACTGCGTCTATCCCCGAATTCGGCTGCTGATTGGCGACAGCTTCGCCACATCGCTGGAGACCATCACGGTAGGCTCGTGGACATGACGTGGCCAGAGCTGTGGTGACAGCCCCTCTATTCGATCATGTAAGGGGTCAGCGGAATTTCTGATCCCTTGTTTCGGACACGCAGCGTGAAATGGCCATCGTTCTCGTAGGTCAAAATGTGCTTGTAAGTTCGGCCGTCCTTTGTGACCGTTTCGAACAAGTCGTCCCAATGGGTCTCTAGGACTTTAAACGGCACGGCGAAGACGAAGTCCTTGTCTGTCATGCCCAAAACCATATATCCGTTAGCCGCCTGGGACAAGAACCGGCGTTGCGGTTCTTCATGGTAGGCGTACCAGTAGCCATTGTCTTTTTCGTAGCGCTTCGATACAACCACCACCGCATGAACGGTGTCATCGACATCGGCATACATAGAGTGCCGCCTTTTTTGAAGTGCGCGACCCTCGCGTGCGCTGATGAGGGCAACTGCAGCAACCTTCTTTTGGTCAATAATCGCCCTCGGTGTTCGATCCTGGGTGCCGACCTTGCCATCCTCCAAGACCAGGCCAACCGGGTCCATATCTTGTACTTCGTTTTCTTTATCCTCAGCGGCTGTAAACACAACATCGACGATCTGATCAATGCGGGTGTACTCGAAAGGTCGCAGTATGGTGTGGATCTTTTCAGTGACGGCTTCGCTTGATGTGCTCAGGTTCACATCCATCAACTTAATCAACGCGTCAATACCCACGATCCGCATCGTCCACGCGTAGCGCGACCCTCGGACCTGGGCTTCGAGGGACGCTGTATCGTTTCTACCAATGACGATCAAGATGGGAGTATCTTTGGGAACGCGGCTTGCTTCGACAAGTCGATCCCTGTATCGGGCGATGACTGAAGCCGAATGTTGTATGCATCAGTCGTCTTAACTTCCACGATCAGACTTTCTCCCCTTGCGGACCAAATTCCATCAAAGCCGATGTCGTTTCGAACGCCTTGATAACGACCATTCTCCCGCATTGAATCCAAGACGACGGCCAATTTCATTGACCACATCTTGCAGGACTTGACCGCTGTCGGTGAATGCGTTTTCTATGCAGTAGGTCGCGTAGTCAGCCAGTTTGTCGCTTTCAAGTTCGCCAAGATACTGACGAAACTCGTGTGAACCCTGGCTGCCGTCTCTGAGACGGTCGCCATTTGTTGCCATGTTCACAATGGCCGGCAGATTCATTCCGAGCACTGTTTTTGGGGAGGTCTGCCAAAATTCGATGAGGGGCATGATGCAATCTCTCTGACTGGGTGTGGGGTAATCATACCTACGGTGACACACGTGAGTCGGCATAGTTGCGGCGGCGTTGAAGCATCTACACTGCTGGCCAGACCTTATCAACCCAATCGACCATGGCCCCATTGATTGATCTCGAATCTGCCCGAGAAATCTTCACGCACCGGTTGCCGCCCTGGCTTGATTTCTTGGACGAACTCGAAGCCCAAGGGGGTCAATTGCAGTTTAAGCCCGAGCTCGGGCACTACCTTAAGGCTAACCACCTCGAGTCTTACCCCTTGCTATACCAGCGCTTGCCCCTGCTCCTCGAGTAACGCACGACTAGCGATTGAACGCGGCGTAGGCGCTGATCTGGTTTGCCGGGTGCCGACATCTCGCTTGCCACTGCGCAAGATCGTGGACGCCTCATGATCGAAGTTTTAGGCGACTTGGATGAACTGGACCCGGTGATTGGCCCGCACTTCACCGAGCAGGAAAAGGCTGCTGCGGGATCAGTTGCAGCGAAGATCGGGCCTGAAACCATGGAGGCGCTGGGGCCCGTTCTGAAGGTCTTGCCCTCGATGTGCCTGGCGATGTTTCACGAATACCTGTCTGTTGGGGTACACGGGGTTCCACTCTCGACCCTGTTCAATGGGCAGAGGCTGGCGACGACGACGCATACGGCAAAGCCATCCAGATCGACGGACGCATTCTGGTTGGACTCCGATACTTTGCAGAGCGCTACGCCCAGGCACGCCTCGAAGGGGACAGGTACTTCCTTCGTATGGTTGCCAACAAGACTGATTCACCTGGGTACAGGGGGCGCATTAAGCAAAAGAGCATTTGGTTCGTTGTTGCGCTATTGGACCTTCTGGGGCTGCTGGAAACGATGTCTGGAAATGAGCTGCTGGACTTCTGCAACGACATCGGCGCGAATGATGGTGACACGCCTATCGAAGACGTCACAAACATGCTCAAACGAGTTCGCAAGTACAAGTGCTATCGAGAAAGTTGGGCCGATGTCCACGCCGTGAGCACACCGGTTCGCGGCGTCGTCAAAAATGGCGCTGATGTATTCAATCCATAACCGTTCCAGGGAATCATTTCGATATGCCTGGCGCGGAAAAAGGATTGAACCATGTCTCGCAAATTGTCCCCAGTTGCCAGCGCTGCTCGCGCTTGCCACGATCCCTAAACCAACCGACCGGGATTCGCCGGACGGGCGCGCGCAGCGCGGACCGGCGAATCCGGGCCGGAAGGTCTTCCGCGGGTGCGCCGCCTAGTAACACAGCACCCTATAACTGCAATTTCACTTACCAACCCCTGAGATGGGGTATTGACAGCCTGTACCTGTCCTATCCTGGTGAACTCTCCGGCAAGTATGAGCTTGAACTTCGAACCCTCAAGAACATTGCCCAAGGGCCGGAGCATGAAGCTGCCAAAGCCCAGATTGAACTCTGCGGCCACTTCTTCGAAGTCAAGGACAAAAGCTCTGGCTTGTTTGCCTTCACCCTGGTCGATGACGCCTTCATGATCCGCCTGTCCTCGGGCAAGTCAAAGAAGCTGCCGATGGCTTACGTCCAGGTGTCCAGTCGGTCTTCTGAGTCATAAAAAAGTAGAACAAATAGAGAGTGAATTGCGGGACATCCTGGCGGTATTGGGCGAGGTTTACTCCCCCAAGGTCTCTCGGGTCGATCTGTTCCTTGATTTCGCCTCCGACGTCGATATGGAGGGCTGGAGACGCAACGCGTGGGTGACTCGCGCCAAATCGGTTGCGCAATATGCGGTAGACGCTGATTTCACCGGCTGGATGATTGGTTTTAAGAGCGCTGTTGTGGGTCGGCTTTATCAAAAAGTCATTGAGTTGCAAGTTTCAAAGAAGGAATACCTGCTCGACCTGTGGCGCCTTGCGGGTTGGGATGGGGAACTACCTGTCTGGCGTTTGGAATTTCAAATCAAGCGCGAAGTTCTGAAACAAATGGGCTTGCATGGTGTGCCTGCGGTGTTGGAGCATCAGGGAGGCTTGTGGAGTTATGCCACGACTGAATGGCTGCGTCTCTGTCTGCCAGATCCAGATGATCAAACCCGCTCACGCTGGCCCATACACCCGCTTTGGCAGGCCGTTTCGTCGGTGGACTGGGATACACCAGGCGGACCGCTGCTGCGCAGCTATACGCCCTCCAGAGCCCCGGACATGGCCTGGCTCGGTTCACGCTGCGCGTCGGTTCTGGCCTCCATCGGGGCCGTTGCCGGTGTTTCTGATTTCGACCTGGCTGTGGCTGAAGCCAAGAAACAGGGATACGACGCGATGGCTCTGCAAAACGGCATGAGTGGTGTCAGTGTCGAGCAACTGTTCCAGGACAAGGTCGAGGGTCTGACGCGTGAGTACAACTTGCGCATGAATCCCAAGCCAGCGCCAACCCCAGAGCCCTTCGTTCGCAACGAGTACGAGCGGCAATCAAGAGGCTATTGACGTGGACGAAGTCGGTCTGCCTTTGCCTCCCGTTCGTTGTCTGTCCAAGGAACAAGCGGCTGTCTATCTCGGGATCGGGGTGACGCTGTTTGATCAGTTGGAAGTGCCAGAAATCCGTTTCGGTCGTCGTCGGGTCTTTGACCGGCTTGACTTGGATGCCTGGCTCGACGAACATAAGGGTGAGCGAAGACGGGCCGGAAAGGAGAGTTTATGGCCCGAAATGAAGGGATCTATCGGAGGCCCGATTCCGGCAACTGGTGGATCAATGCAACGCTCCCCAACGGCAAGAGAGTACGCCAAAGCGCTGGGACTGAAGTCAGAGAAGACGCCGAAGCGTATCTAGCGAAGTTAAAGCTCGATGCGTATCGTGAAGCCTTCTTTGGTATCAAGCCGCAACGCAGTTGGCAGGAGGCCGTTGTCCGGTATCTCGATTTGAAACGGAGCTTGAGAAGTTATTCGGATGTGCAGCGGATTTGCCGCTTTCTTGATCCTTACCTGGGGTCGATGATGCTGAACCAGATCAATGGGGATGTCATCTGGTCGATCATCCAGGGCGAGACCAAGCGAGGCAACAAACCTGCAACGGTGAATCGAACGCTATCGACCATGCGTGCCTTGCTGAGGATGGCGCGTGATGAATGGCAGTGGATCGATACCTTCCCGAAGATTCGCATGCTCGGTGGTGAAGTCGAGCGGGACCGCTGGTTGTTGCGAGAGGAAGCAGAGCGGTTAATCCGCGTCTGTCCTGCACATCTGGCAGCCCTGGTACGGTACGCCCTGGCAACAGGCTGTCGTGCATCCGAGATAACGGGGTTGGAATGGAACCGCGTGGACCTCGATCGTAGGACTGCCTGGTTGAACCACACCAAGAATGGAACGCCCAGGGGAGTGCCGTTAAATGAAGATGCGATTGAAGTGTTGAGGGAGCAGATTGGCAAGAGCTTGACGCATTGTTTTACCTACGAGGGCAAACCGATACGCTGGCAAATTACCAACACTGCATGGCATACCGCGTTGGCGGCTGCTGGCATCGAGAACTTTAGGTTTCATGATCTGCGCCATACCTGGGCATCGTGGCATCGTCAGGCGGGAACGTCTTGCGATGAACTTAAAGACCTCGGAGGCTGGA
>CAWJOR010000037.1:0-14138 GCA_963844465.1 uncultured Actinomycetota bacterium
CCATCGGCATCGAAGAGGCGGACGCCGGCGGCGCGGTTCGTATCGCGGCAATGGAAGGAATTGGCAGTTTCTATCTCACCAAATGCATCGGTGATTTCAACAAGATCTATCCGTCGATTCAGATCGAGTTGATCACGGACACCCGGCTCCTGGATCTGAGTTGGCGCGAGGCCGATATCTTCGTCAGCTTCTTTCGTCCGCAGGGCAGACGACTGTCGGTCAAGAAGGTCGGCGAGTTCAAGATATCGCTCTACAGTTCGAGTACTTACTTCGACGATCACCGCTATCCGAAGACTTCTGAAGGAGCTGGAGAATCACGCCTTCATCGATTTCATCGAGGACCATATCTACAGCAAGGAAAACCGCTGGCTTTCCGATATCCTGCGCCCAGCGCACACCGTTTTTCGCAGCACCAGCCTGGTCGCTCAATACATTGCGGTCGCGACCGGGCAGGGTATTGCGATGCTGCCTTCCTATGTCGCCGCGAACGACAGGGACCTGCGGCCAGTGATGCCGGAACTGTTCTCGATGCGGGACATCTGGCTTTCAGTGCATGAAGACCTGCTGCATATCGCGCGTATCAAGGCCGTCACGACATTTCTGGAGAAGCGCTTCGAGATGGACAAGGCTCTGCTTACCTCGGTAAGAGGCAAGGGGAGGCGTGCCTGATCCGTCGGTACGGTCCCGGTCGATCCGGCGGTCCACTGCGCCGGATCGACAAACTCGGCTCAAAGCACGTCGGCGAGTGACTGGCCGTGCAGGTCGATGCTCAGTCCGTCGAGTGCGAGGTCGTTGAGTTCGCCGCCCATCGCCTTGATGCTTTCTTCCCGGATCAGCGACATCAATCCGCGGCGCAGGGCGAGAAACTCCGACGACATCATCATCGACTGATGCCGTGGCCGTTCCAGCGGGATAGTGATCTCGGCCTTGATGGCGCCGGGGCGCGCGGTCATGCAGTAGTCCCGGTCGGACAGGAAGATGGCTTCGTCGATATCGTGGGTGACGAACAGCACCGAGATCTTCAGCCGCTGCCACATGTTGGTGAGGATCTGCTGCATGATGACCCGGGTCTGCGCATCGAGCGCGCCGAACGGTTCGTCGAGCAGCAGGACCTTGGGGCCGGTGGCGAGCGCGCGAACGATGCCGACGCGCTGCTTGACCATTCCGCCGGACAGGCTGTCCGGTTCCTGGTATTTCTCGCTTTATGTGGGACGGAGAAGCTTGCGGGCGGATTAACTTCCGCTGGCGTGAAGGAACCACCGACCTGCCGCCAACGTGCTTGGGACACATTGGATACGACGTCTTCTCGTGGAAGCGAAGGAACGGATACGCATCCGAGGCGCTCAAGAAGATACTTCCCGAGGCAGTTGTCCTGGGCATGCCCTTTGTGGAATTGACGACCGATATAGACAACTACTTTTCGCAAAGTGTGATTAAGAAGAATGGCGGTGTTCTTCACGAACGCTTTGTAAAGCCATCCTCTCAAGGCGGGGGAGATGGTTTGAGATTTCGGATCTATTTATAGATTTCTGCGGATCACCGAGGTGCCTGTGCCAACTTGGCGGCAAGTTCGGCGATTTTGGCGTCCATCAGACCTATTTTGGTGACAAGTTGTGAGATCTGCGATCCTAACTGGGCTGAGGTTTGTGCATATTTTGTATCGGCCTGATTTGTTTTGGCCACCAACTGACTCAATTGAGAACCTAGTCGGCTCAACTGGGATGAAAGTGTGTTGACCTTCGATTCTAGGGTTCCAACTTTTGAAACAAGGGGGTTGACCTTTGAGTCGAGTTGGCCCATCCGACTGTTGAGTTGGCCCATCTGGGAGGAAAGCGGGTTGACTTTCGATTCCAGATAACCAATTCTTGAGGTGAGCGATGCGTTCAACCTCTCCACCTTTGTGATTCTTGCGGCGAGAGCTGAGTTCGTTTTCTCAAGTTGAGCAACCCGCCCTTTGAGATTGGCGATGTCGGAGGCATATGAATCGGCTCCCTGGGCCCCCGTAGAAAGCCCAAATAGCGCGACTACGCCAATCAGGAAGATGACTCCGGGAAAATGTGGTGAGCGTTTCATTTCATCCTGCCTTTTTCGAAGGACTGTTAACAGACTACTCATAAGCAAAATAATGGCGATATTGCGAGATGGTGGAAGCACTCCCGGTGACAACAAGGCGACTAGGATTTTGTACGTGAGCGGAGTTCTCATCGCCTTTGAGGGCGGCGAAGGATCGGGCAAGTCAACTCAGACCCGAATTCTGCAAGCGTGGCTTGAAGAGAAAGGTTTACCCGTACTTCTCACTCGTGAACCTGGCGGCACCGCATTGGGTTCGCAACTGCGTCACATTCTTTTGGATCTCACGAGCAATGAAGTTGCACTTAAAACCGAGGCGCTGCTGTTCGCGGCAGATAGAGCAGAGCACATGGCTCAAGTGATTCGTCCCGCGCTCTCCCGAGGTGAGATAGTAGTGAGCGACCGCTACGTAGATTCATTACTCGCATACGAAATCGGCGGGCGCCAACTCACTGGCGATGACGTTCGACTCATTGCGCGATTCGCCACGGATGATCTTGTTCCTGATCTAACAATATTGCTGGATGTCGCTCCCAAGACTGGATTGTCCAGGCGGGGAGAGTTGGATCGCATGGAAAGCCAACCGCTTGATTTCCATGAACGCGTGAGGACTTTGTATCTCGAAATGGCGTCAGCAAGTCCACATCGATATTTGGTTGTAGACGCAGGACAAACAAGTGACGAGATATCCGCGATCATTAACCAAAGGTGTGCTGTGCTTCTCAATACAAAGTAAAAATCTTTATCAAATCTTCGCAAAATTGTGACTCTATTCGCTGGCAGGGCTTGCCATACTTTTACTGCATTGAGGGGGTAGAAATGGCGGCCACACATAATCGCGGAGAGATGAACAATTCACTTGTAAGGGGAATTGGCATCGGTCTTGTGGTCGCCCTATCGGGGCTACTTATGGTTGGGTTCTCCTTTAGTCGTCATCCCGGGTTTGGAATGATGTGGCAATCCAACCCCCGTTTCAATCAAACGGCGTGTACCCCACCCTCTAGTTTCCAAGGTCAAACAATCAATGTGACCGTCTCTGACATGGGGATGATGATGGGCGGCATGCGGTGGATGAATTTGTCGGCCTCTCCTACAACTCTCACTGCAGGCAAAGTGAATTTTCTGGTCACGAACTTCGGGATGCGCACCCATGAGGTTGAAGTTATGCCGCTCTTTGCAGGGCAGAGCGCTGGTCAACGAGTAGTCGGAAGCGATGGAAAAGTGGATGAGACGGGAAGTCTTGGGGAAGTTTCCAATAACTGTGCATCAGGGGTTGGTGAAGGAATACTCTCTGGATCACGAGGTTGGAATACGTTGTCGCTTAGCCCTGGTCGATATGAGTTGATATGTAATCTCCCAAACCACTATGCGGCTGGGATGTATCAGGAAGTCGTGGTCAAGCCTTAAGAGTCTTTTGCTTGAGGCCTCTTGTCGATAGCCATCCAACGCTCGGGGCTTTTCAGTTGTTCGAAACCCACACGTGCATAGACATCGTGGGCATCACGCGTTGCGAGAATTATTCGCTTGACCCCATTCTTTTCAGCCCACTCCACGCTAGCTTGCGCTAACCATTTTCCGATGCCGCGCCCTCTGAAATTCGAGTCGACGAAGACGTCGCACAACCATGCAAAAGTCGCGGTATCGCTGACGATGCGGGCTACGGCAATTTGTGTAGCTCCTTCGTAGACCCCGATGGGGTACGAGAAGGTGAAGGCTTTTTTGACAACATCAAATTCGCGGCCGTTGGCCCAGTAACTTTCAACTGAGAGCCAATGATGAATCTTTGGTAGATCGAGCAACGATTCATCGTCACTTAGCAGAAAAGAGGCTTTGAGTTGATTAAGTAGATTTCTAGTGGCCACGGGTGCTCCAGAATTAGTTGTGGGTTTTGAAAACAAAACAGTACACGAGGTACACCCGGTATTAACCCTCCGTTTCTAGTACAAAGAAAATCGGTGTGTGATACTAGACAGCCCTGATGGGGATCTAAGTCTGGATACATAAACCCTCCCACGTACACTGTGCTTATACCAGTAGTTGGCAGCGCGATCGAGGGAACGCAACGGAGGTGCCTTGATGCAAACTAGTTCAACTGGCCACCCTGTCAAAGGATATGTTTTTGAGCACCGATCATTGCGCGATTTAATCAATGGTGGGATCCAGGGTGAATGGATTGATATTCCTCACTTAAAGCTCATCAGTTTGGTTCTACCAATAGTATTTGCCGTTTCATTGGAGTTATTGCTTTTTCCGTTCGTCAATCACAGCAATAAGAGGCATGGGCACCTATTGCTACTCGTTTCGCTCTCGGTCTTGACCATAGCGGCTTTCGGTTTGATTATGTTCAGATTGATTGAACGCGCGCAACAACAGATACGGATGCGAAATCGAGAGTTGGCCGCTTGCAATGCTGTTTCAAGTGCAATCCAGGGCGAGATGGGAATGGACCGAATCATAAGTGTAGTTCTCGAAACTGTTTTGGTTTGGAGTCGGGCTATAGAGGTGTCAATCACGATCTTTTCCCCTGACGCTCCACCTCAAGTAACTAATAGTCGAATTCAGGAGTTATCTCAATCGCCTCAGGCAGTCCCTTTCATTTCACCTGAACATCGGGATGATGTTGACCTAATTGAGATTCCTATCTATGCAGGTGCGAAAGTTCTTGGGCGAATGCGTCTCTTTATGCCCTTAAGACGACAGAGAAACGATGGCATTGGAGTAGAAACTCTCGCAAGTATTGGACACCAAGTGGCCGACGCGATTCAACTTGCACAACTTGTCGCCGATCTGGAGCGGAAAAATCGAAAAGGTAGCGCATTCCATGACGTCCTATTGCAAATTTCAAATCAGAACTCACTATCGCTCATTCTTGCCTCCATACTTTCGCACGCACGTAATTTGGTTAGCGCCGACGAGGCTGTGATCTGCCTTAACGATGAAGCAATCAAGTCTCTTAGATTTGACGAAAATGCGTCCACAATGGGACCAGATATTCATAAATCACACGAGTCCTGCCCGATTCGATCTGATAAAACGTGGCCTGTGGCGATGACCATCTCACTGGGTGTGGGCTCGAAGGCACTCGGAGAACTCTGGGTTGCTCGTGATTCAGAAATATCGTTCGCGGTTCGCGACCGGGAGTATCTCGAGACTCTTGCCGGATTTGCGACAATAGCTTTGAATAGCGTGGAAATCCGTGAGAATGAACATCAAGGCGCCATTTTGACTGAACGTGAGCGAATTGCGCGTGAAATGCACGACAGCCTTGCACAGGTTCTCGGAGCAACACATCTGCGACTGCGCGCACTCGAATCGCGTGATGAGATCAGGATTGCTCCCCATCTCAGTGGGGAGATCGTTGCTATCGCCGATATTTGCGAAGATGCCTACGGTGATGTTCGGGAAGCTATCTTAGGGCTGCGCGACTCGAGCAAGAATGATCGAGGGTTTCTAGGTAATCTTCGAACATATTTGGAAAAATTCAGTCAACAATGCGGAATGGGCACTTCTCTGCACTGCGAACTTGAACACGAATTGTCACTCTCGCCACGCGCTGAAGTTCAAGTCATTCGAGTTATTCAAGAGGCGATGACAAACGCGCGTAAACATTCGGGTGGACAGCGAGTAGTCGTTCGAATTACCGAGTCATCATCCGGCACCACTTTTATCGTGGAAGATGATGGCCATGGCTTTAACTACGATGGCTCGCATCTGGAAGGTGTCGGATTTGGGCTCTTCATCATGCATGAACGTCTCAAACTCATTAAAGGAACACTGACTATTGACTCTGCCCCAGGATGTGGGACTCGAATAATAGCCACCGTACCCGAACATTCAGCTTCGAGCTTGTCCTTTGATGAGGCAAACAATGTCGGCTAGTGAACCAATCCGCATCCTGGTCGTCGATGACCAGATTCTCTTTCGAAGCGCTGTTGCAACGCTTATCGACTCACAACCAGATATGTCAGTTATTGCTGAGGCGGGCAATGGTTTGGAGGGGTTCGAAAAGGCGTGCGAACTCGTTCCCGATCTTGTCGTCATGGATGTGGAAATGCCAGTTATGAACGGGATTGAGGCGACCAAACTCATACGCGAGCAATTGCCATCAACCAAAGTTCTTTTACTCACAATCTCAGATTCAGATGACTATGCCTTTGATGGAATACGCAATGGGGCGCAGGGTTACATTCTTAAAGATATTCGTCCCGAGCAGTTGTACGATCGCATTCGAGCCGTTGCGCGCGGTGAGACACCTCTTTCACCGATCATTGCGGGACGATTGCTCAAAGAGATCCAGAGTGGCCTGACCAAGAGAACCACGTCATCGGCTATACCTGAAGAGGCAGCCATTACGCGTCGAGAACTCGAAATACTTCAGTACGTGGCCGAGGGTTACAGCAATAAAGAAATTGCGAAGAAGCTCTCGATTACAGAGGGCACTGTTAAGAACCATGTACATAATTCTCTAGAGAAACTGCAGCTCGAAAATCGGATGCAGGCAACGGCCTACATAGTGCGTCACGGATTGGGACGAAAGGCGTCCAAGGAGAAGTAGCCTAGGTCCAGTTTTAACCTAAATACCAACTGGTACCCCGCTACCCGTGAAAAGTTGTTTCATGTTTGTACCAATGCGGGGATGGTCTAGGCACTCCAACAGTGGTTAGCCTCACATTTGTGGTCTATATCTCTGTCACACAAAGGACGGTCGCGGCTATGAGACACAAGAACTTGGTAGTTATTGCGTACGAAAATGCATTACTTGGTGAAGGCATTTCTCGATATATCTTGACTCTTACGGGGGTTAAATCAAGACTCATTCCCGCTGGTGATCGCGAAGAAATCAAGTCTGCGTTGGCTTGTCATCCGCAAATTTTGATATTGGCGTTAGACGAACCCTCTCATCGAGTTGATCTCGAGAAATTGGATCCGAGGACGATGGTTATCGATATGCGCGATGCTGTTGAGCAAGTTTCCACAATCCCATTAGAAAGTGCGGGTTTGGCACGAATTGTGAAGGCTGTACAAAACCTGAACGGGGTAAGACAGCATCCAATTTCAATGTGAGGCCGAACACAATCACAAAAATCATCGAATCTGAGTGCATCTATACCTGAAATCTATCGTTTGGCGGATGGGCTTTTTTTGCCTCCAGATCGATACTGAGGGAAGAAGTGAGGCTTTCGGATCGACTTCGGTGCGGTACTGAACCTGCGAGTACTCCCGAGTTCTGAGCAGGGGACGGGCGGCGACAATGAATCTGGTTGGACGGATTACCTCCGTCTCAGATCGGACTCTTACTCGCGCCTTGCGAGTGAGTGTGGTCGTTTTAACGATCCTTATTTCGGTTTTCGGCGTCATTTACTATATGGGTCAGCATGTCGACCGCGGTTCCTCACTCGTTGACCGACAGGTTCAAGCGGCGGAGCAAGCCGTACGCAAGACTCCCACTAGCGTTCTTCTCCGTCTTCAACTGGCCCAGCTCTACGTAAGTGCTAAAAATCTGGATAGTGCCCTCAAACAATATGATGAAACTCTCAAGATAGATCCAATGAATAGGGCTGGGCTACTAGGTCGAGGAGCAGTGCTTGTCGAGCAAGAGAAATTCAAAGACGCAACGCTAACTTTTCAGAAAGTAGTCTCTGCCTCGAAAGGCGGTGAATTTTCGGCAGCTGATCCACAACTTGCATTGGCGCATTACACGCTTGGCGATATTGCTTTGAAACAGGGCAATGCGAAGGATGCGATTGCGCAATTAGAAGCGGCCGTAAAGATCGAACCGACAGACGCAGATGCTTGGTTTCTTCTTGGTAGGGCAAATTTCCAGGCTGGTTCTACTGAACTTGCGATTCAAGGGTTTAGGCGTGCGCTGGCATTTGTTCCGACTGGGTGGTGCGACCCCTATTCCCAACTTTCTTTGGTGTATACAAAGTTAGGTCGCATCCCTGAGGCTGAGTATGCGGGAGCGATGGTTGATTTTTGCGAGGACAGAGTGAGCGCTGCAAAGAAGCGTCTTGAAACCCTCACTACTAGTGTCGTGGCGGTTGACGCGGCCCTGGGACTAGGAATGATTTCTGAACGCGAATCTGACCGTGTCAGTGCGATCAAATGGTACAAAAAAGTTTTGTTGGCCGAACCGAAAAATTTCAATGCCCTCACAGGTCTTAGTCGACTCGGAGTGGAAGAGGTGGCCAGACAATGACTACAAAGGTAGGAAGAGTCGCACGGATTTCAAAACACCTTAAGACGCGACGTCGCCTTACGGCGGCCTTACTGCTCGTGTTAATCACTGTGATTTCCATTATCGTGGCTTCGGCATTTGGCTGGTACGTCCAAACAGGTAAATCATTGGCAGAATTGCCTGGGCTTACTAAGGAGCGGATGCCTCATTATGTGTTCAGTATTTATGGCGCGACTCGTCCAAGTTCAGTTGCAGTTAGCCCTACCCGTGATCGTGTCTACGTAGTTGAAAGCGCCGGCGGACGTCGCGTCATTGTCTATGATCCAACCGGTAAGCAAATCGGTTTACTTACCCCACCGCAATCCACCGGAGTCACACGGGGTCCGGTTTATGTCGCAGTCGATCCAGCCACCAGCGAAGTTTATGTGAGTGACCGCCCGAACCAGAGTGTCTATGTTTATAGTGCAAAAGGCGTGTTTAAGGAAATTTTCGAACCCAAGGGCTTATCTAGTGGAAACTGGCAACCCTTAGGAATGACCTTCGATAACGATGGAAACTTTTACGCAACAGATGTCAGCACCAAACCTCATAAAGTTTTGGTCTTCAATACGTCAAGCCGATTGGTTCGTACTATTGGAACGTCAGACGGACTCCAATTCCCCAATGGAGCAACGCTGGATAAAGGTGACCATGTATATATCAGTGATAGCAATAATGGCCGAGTTCTAATTTTTGATCTCGCCGGAAAAAATATCGCCTCAATCAATCGTGGTGTTGGCGAGGGCGATCTCGGAATGCCCCGCGGTGTTGTTATCGACGACAGTGATCGACTATATGTTGTTGATACAGCAAACCACATGGTGAAGATCTATCGGCTTGGAGTTGACGGGTCTCCAATACCGAAGTACATAGGATCCTTTGGTGATGAAGGTCAGGTCGACGCAACCTTCGAGTATCCAAATGGAGTGACAATAGATTCTCGCTCTCGCATATATGTCACTGATAGAGAGAACAACCGAGTTCAGGTTTGGAGTTACTGAGATGCGAATATTCGGAGTGCTCCTTACACATATAGCGGCAACAAAAAAGATTTTATCTAGATACCCTGAAAAACTGGCAAAGGAGATGGACGAAATGCGACTAGCGATAAGAAATATTGGAGGTTCGGCGAGATGGCGCCACCTAGCCTTCATAGTGATAGGAAGCGCGATCTGGTTTTCATTCGGAACTACCCCCGCAGTTGCCGATGCCGGACCACATGTTTTGGGTGCGGGTGGAGTGGTTGCCGATGGATGTGCTAGTTGCCATCGTGTTCACACTGCAACAGCTGCGAAACTGATCAAAGCGGCTCAACCGGCACTCTGTTATACCTGTCACGATGGCACTGGAGCTATGACCGATGTGGTTGACGGGTTGGGTTATCCGACTATTCCAAAGGGCGGTATACCAGGCGCACTTCGTGGTGGTGGGTTCTCCTTCTCGCTGATTAACACAGCAGCGCCCAGTGGACAAAGTGCGGCGCAAAGCAACGCCGCGGGCGTTGTACCTGTATTGGCAACCGGTGTTGCCACGACTTCTACCCATGAAGTAAGCGGAGTGGCTTCCACTCTTTGGGGAAATGGCGCTATCAATGCTGCAGCAACTACGACACCTTTAACGTGTGGTTCATGTCATGACCCACACGGAAACGGCAACTATCGAATTTTGAAGCCGGCCCCGATGGGATCCGGAGTCACGGGTGCAGCGATGGTTGCCATCGCAGAAACTGCGGCCACATTGAAGACGTATACAACTACTAACTATTGGCAGGTAGCTGATCCCAATACGGCTGGGTACATTGCGAATGTATCTGCGTGGTGCACCACCTGTCACACTCGCTATATGGGTGGAGCGGGTGCCGGTAGTACAGCCTTTGGCGACGCAATTTATTCGTACCGTCACACCTCCAATGGAGTGACACAAGGTTCTGCAAGTTGTATCCAGTGCCACGTGGCTCATGGTTCGAATGCATCCATTGCGGGCGCATATTCAGGTGCTGTACCCAACCCGGGTGGAGTTGCAGCAATGGCGGGCGATGGTCGCTTGCTTCGAATCGACAATCGTGGCACTTGCCAGATGTGCCATAACAGATAAGGAATGAACTCCGATTTGCGGTGGCCACGCGCCAGTAGAGGGTCCTTGGCCCTTGAGTTGGTCACCGCAAAAAAGAGCCGGATGATCGGATAGAACGAAAGGGGGTCAATCAAATGCGAAGGGCGATCCGCGATAAAGCGAACCTCGCCCAATCAGGTGGCAGGGTTATTCGTCCATTGATTTTTGCCACAATCACCCTAGGTATTTTCTTTGCCCTTGCCTTAGTAGCATCTTCGAGCGCATCGGCGGCGATACATGGTCCGTATACATTGCTCGGGGATGAATGCGCCTCATGCCATCGAACTCACACTGCGCAAAATAGAAGCGTTCTTAAGAGCGTGGCCCCGCAAAGCACACTTTGTTTTACTTGCCACGACGGCACAGGGTCGTCACTTAATGTTCTGGCTCAATATTCGGCTAACCCTGCTCTTGTTAATGCGCCAACAACTCGCGATTACTACAGTCATGCCGCGACAGTTGTGAGTGCGCACACTCGCTCTGATTTCAATGAGTTTGGGGGAGTCTCTAATAGGCATAGTGAATGCGGCGATTGCCATAACTCACATAATGCAAGGGGCGTGGCGAGTGCTTCAAGCACGACTGGCTGGAGTACTTCAGGACGGATGGCAAGTGTCTCCGGCGTATCCGTAGTAAACGGGGCAGCCAGTGCCGCCCCCACATATACATTTCTCAATGGCATCAATACGGGTACGACCAAGGAATACCAAATTTGTTTTAAATGTCACTCAGGTTTCACAGTCCTGCCGGGCCAGCTTGCGAATCTGCCGGCTAACGGCAGCATTCCCATCACACCCCAACTTTCAAGGAATTATTTGGACAAGGGGGTCGAGTTCAATCCCGCCAACCTCTCCTTTCATCCAATAGAGGCGGCAGGCAAAAATTTGACCGCGAAAATGTCGGCCAGCCTCTCTACGGCCACCAACCCCACGACGTTGAGGCTATGGACCTTTACGACCGCGAGCACGATTCGTTGCACTCAGTGTCATTCGACGGAGACAGTTATTTCAGCCACTACTGACCTGCCGACACACAAGTCAGCCAACCGTGGAATTCTCATCCGCAAGTACGTGGATCGAGTTCTCAAACTCAGCACCGCTGCTTACGCTTATACGGATTTTGCTCTTTGTTATGCCTGTCATACCAACACTCCGTTTGCTGATACATCTAAGTCCATAACGACTACGAGTAATTTTCCTCTTCATGGTTTTCATCTTGGAAAAATCTCAGGCATGGGCAATGCAGCATTAGGTACCAATATTGATACTCCAGGAGCAGGTCAAGGAAATGCAATTTGCGCGGAGTGCCATTTCAGACTGCACTCATCTACGTATAAAGGTGGAGCGCAGACAGGCACTAATAGAGGCTTGGTGAATTTTGCCCCCAATGTTTTAGCCAGTGGAACAACGCGCGCTTGGACTTCTACTACCGCTGGGACCGGGAGTTGCACGCTAACGTGCCATGGCGTGGATCACTCTGGTTGGAGTTACTAGTCATCGTCTCTATCGGAAATGTGCCATAAGACGGATGGTTGGCAAATTCGCTCAAATCTATAGTGGGGGTGCAGGTAAACGAAGGACATCTGGGGATTGCCAGTTGTGCGCATAGGCGGGGGAGACCGATGAAGCAGAAGTCAAAACAACCCACTGCTTCAATCCAACAAGATTTTAGAGTTGATCTCTACGCGCGTCTCGGATTGACTCCAACTGCTAGTGATCAGGATGTCGAGAGCGCACACCGTGATGTGCTTGCCTTCCTTGCCACGGTATCCTCTGAGATTCGTGGCTGGGCCAATGTTCAAACCGCCTCTATCGACGAAGCCTTTGCCCTGCTTGCGATACCAGCAGCTGAACTTGATGCGATGGTACTTTCGGAAAACGCCGAAACGCCCGTTTCCACATCGGTCGCGAATGTCCCTAAATCACTTCTCTCAAACCCTGCTCGCAAGAAATTGATCAAGATCGCCTCTGTTTTCATTTTGGTAGCGGTTGTTTTTGGTGTCTATAAGATAGGTAATTCGAAGGATTTGGCTGCAAGCGGTGCAAAATCGAGTCAGGCATCTTCCAACGAAGCCGGTGCAACAACGGCCACAATTGATCAAACTCGCGTTACAGCATTAATGGGCAAAATCAGCGTAAATCCTAGGGACATCACATCATTGCAATCACTCGGAGAGATTTACTTCGCCGCTACGGAGTACAAAACGGCGGCTATGTGGGAAACCAAAGTCCTGGAGGTAGACCCAAAAAACAAAACTGGTCTCCTTGCTCTTGGAGCCGCCCACTTCAACTCGGGGAATAATTCTGAAGCTGAGAAAGCCTGGCTCATTGCGGCAGATCTTTACCCCAATCTTGCCGAAGTTCATTACGATCTCGGGTTTCTCTACCTTAGTCAGAGTCCGCCCAACATCGCCAAGGTGACTTACGAATGGAACAAGGTTATAAAGATCGACCCTAACTCCAGTGTCGCTAAGACGGTGGCCACTCACCTCAAGGGACTGGCGAGTTCTTCACCTACTCCAGGCAGTGCATCGAGCACGAAATAAGACCATGACACTTCTCAATATTGTTCTGGCATTCGCAGCTGGGATCGCCTCTTTTGCTTCGCCATGTTGTCTCCCGCTAGTTCCAGCGTACGTGAGTTACATAGTGGGGACGACGCCGCAGGATGCACCCAATTCGCGGCGCATAGCGGTTTATCAGGCTCTCGTATTTGTGCTGGGCTTCACTCTGGTTTTCGTCACGCTTTGGGCTTCGGTGGGGCTCATCGGTTACGTGCTTCGCGACTACGTAGGAGTCTTGCGGCAAATTGGTGGCGCAATTCTGATCGTTATGGGTTTGCACGTTGCAGGTATTGTAAAAATCTCGGCGCTCTACCGCCAAGTCGGCGTGCCAACAAATAAATTGCTCGGTGGATCATCTACCGGAGGAACCGTTACCTCGCTCGCACCTAGTTATATCCGTTCAATACTCTTTGGCGCAGTATTCGCGGCGGCATGGACTCCATGCATCGGACCAATACTGGGTGGGATCATTGGCCTTGCCTCGATGAGTTCAAGCGTTGGTCAAGGAGCAATCCTTCTCTTAGTTTTCGCTCTTGGTTTAGGCGTCCCCTTCGTTCTCGTTGCTGCAGGTGCAACCGAAGTGAACCGTCGGCTTGGGTGGTTCCGCAGGCATTACGAGGGAGTCTCGCTCGTCATTGGCGGCATTCTTATGCTTGTTGGCTTCTTGATGATTACCAATCTCTTTATCAAACTTTCCGCTCTACTCCCAAATATCGGTCTATAAGGAAGAGTTGCCATGACACTTGAAATCAATCCACTGACAGAGCCAGAAGATGACGATTTATTGGGTGGATCAAATGACACCACTGTGGTAGCTCCTGCTGAAGTTCTTGATCGGCTATGGCGATTCTTCATTTCAATGAAAACGGGTCTCGCGCTGATCTTGACCCTTGGGGTCCTTTCACTTATTGGCACTCTTTTGGTTCAAGCTCCCGATGGTGTCGTCGCTGACCCCGCAGCGTATGCCGCTTGGCTAGATACTGTCCGTCCAAAGTACGGCGGCTGGACTTCCGTACTCAATGCGATCGGCTTCTTCTCCATTTTTTCGTCAGTTATTTTCAAGGCGGTCACCGTCTTGTTAGCCACAAGCATTTTGGCTTGCTCAGTAAATCGCGCTCCTCGGCTCTGGAAAGTCGCGATGCATCCGCGTACTCGAATGGGAAATTCCTTCTTCAC
>CAWJOR010000038.1:0-3851 GCA_963844465.1 uncultured Actinomycetota bacterium
GCACTGACGCCAGTTGGCGGAGTTGCGGCAGTTCCGGTCACCGCAGTGGGGCCTGGTGCGCCCTCAACTAGTACTTGGCGGAAGCGAAGCTGTGCGGTTTGGCCAACAAGGTCAACCACTCGACGTCCCGTATCTCCTGGAACCGAAATCACGATCTGGCGATTGAGCGCCACTTCCCTGCGCGGTCACTTCACTACTCAGCGACTCCAAGGGAGTTAACGCGTTGGCGAATAATGGAAACCGCCTGATCGATTGCGGCACTGGTTACCTTGCCTGTGGTTCCGGCGGCGATACGCGGTTGAAGCGCGACGCTGGTGCCTCCCCGAAGGTCAAGGCCGAGTTTGACTGATGTTGCCCCCTGAATGAATACAAGGGATAGGAGGGCAACGAGGACAAGGCCCAAAATCGCAAGGGTGCGACCCGGCTTTCCAGCCGTCTTAGGCGTTCGAGATTGTGCGGAAGTGGACATGAGTAGAGAGTCTAGGCATCAGAGGCTGGTGTGTCGAAAATCGACGGGGTAAAGGTCGAGATCGGCGGTTCGTAACCCACGTGACGCCACCCCTGAGCAGTCGCAATTCTTCCCCGAGGGGTTCTGGCCATGAAACCGTTTCTGACGAGGAATGGTTCAGCCACTGATTCCACCGTCTCGGTTTCTTCACCTACGGCGATTGCCAGAGTCGAAAGACCGACCGGCCCTCCGTTGAATCGCTCGACAAGAGCCAATAGAACAGCCCGATCCAGACGATCCAGGCCCAGTTCGTCGACTTCGTACATTTCGAGAGCGGCCTTGGCGTCCACCGCGGACAATTCCTGAGATCCGCGAACTTGCGCGTAGTCACGGACTCGTCGCAATAGTCGGTTGGCGATGCGAGGTGTCCCTCGAGATCGTCCGGCTATTTCAGCAATTGCCTGCGGATGTATCGCTAGGTTCAAAAGTGCGGCACTTCGAACCAATACCTGGGCGATTTCGCTTTCCTCGTAGAAATCCAGATGTGCCGTAAAGCCAAAGCGGTCACGCAATGGGCTTGGAAGTAGCCCTGCCCTTGTCGTGGCACCCACCAATGTGAAGTGAGGAAGTTGAAGTGGAATAGCCGTTGCTCCTGGTCCTTTACCCACGACGACGTCGACTCGAAAGTCTTCCATGGCAAGATAAAGAAGTTCTTCGGCAGGTCGTGGAAGTCGATGGATCTCATCAAGAAAAAGAATTTCACCTTCCATGAGTGATGACAGGATCGATGCAAGGTCGCCGGCATGGGTGATGGCGGGGCCGCTAGTGATTCGAATCGGCGTTTCCATTTCGCTTGCCAATATCAGCGCCAAAGTGGTCTTGCCCAGTCCTGGAGGTCCAGAGAGAAGAATGTGATCGGCCGAAGAATTCCGATGCCGCGCAGCGGTGAGCAACACGTCGATCTGCTCGCGAACCCGGTGCTGACCGATGAATTCCGACAGCGAGCGGGGTCTAAGTGCATTCTCGGCAGCGGATTCTTCTCGTCGAACTGCCGGTGCCACCAACCGGTCCTCTGATTCATTCGACATTGGCTAGATACCCCGTGATCCTTTTTGAAGTGCGCGTTTGAGGAGTTCACCAAGTTCAAAGGTCGCAGGGTCCTTTTTCTCAACCTGCATAGAAACGAGTAATTGTCCCACCGATGTGTCGGCTTCTTTTGCCGAGAATCCGAGAGAAATCAGAGCGCTACTCAATTGTTCGCGCCAGAGTGGAAGATGCCCGACGGGGATTCCCTCTGAAACGTGAGTGATTTTTCCCTTCAACTCGAGGATCAATCTCTGCGCCCCTTTGCGACCAATCCCGGGCACGCGTTCAATAGCGGCAACACTTTCTTGCGCGATCGCGTAACCGAGATCTTCGGGAGACATATTTCCGAGTATCGACATCGCCACCTTTGGACCAATGCCCGTCACGGTTTGCACTAGATCAAAGGCCAAGCGTGATCCCTCATCGAAGAACCCATACAGAGTCAGAGCGTCCTCGCGCACGACTAGAGAGGTGAAGAGTTGCGCATCGTTTCCGACACTTAAGCGGGCGCTTGTTGCAGGCGTGATGATCACCGCCAATCCGACTCCTCCAACATCGATGATCGCTCGATCGCTTTGTAGTGAACGAATACGCCCGTAAAGGGATGCAATCACCGTGCACCCAATTTCTTAAGTCTCAATTTCTCATTGGCCACTGCATCGGCAAGTCGATCGTTGCCATGGCCTCTCCATAGATGGCAGATGGCGAGAGCCAATGCGTCCGTGCTGTCGACTGGCTTAGGTACGACATCCAATTGAAGAAGGCGGCGCACCATTTCAGCGACTTGAGCCTTGTTAGCTCTTCCTGTTCCGGTAACCGCGGCTTTGACTTCACTCGGGGTGTGCATGACCACTCGGATTCCCGCCCGTGCGGCCACGAGAAGGGCGATACCTGAAGCCTGACCCGTCCCCATCACGGTGCGGACGTTGAGTTGGGAAAAAACTCTCTCCACAGCAATGACATCCGGGCGATACTCCTCCACCCAATGCGTCAACTCTTGGTCTAGTTGTAGCAGTCGTTGCTCAAGCGGGGTGTCGGGCGATGTCAAGATGACTCCGACACCAATGAGTGAAATCGCTGAACCGACTTGCCCTTCGATAACGCCTACACCGCAGCGCGTAAGACCAGGATCGACTCCAAGAACGCGCGTCACAGCCCGATATCCCTTATACCTGCCTGGGCATTCACCCACTCAGCCTAGATCGACGGTTGGGTGAATCAATCTAGGCTCGCCATGACTTCATCTGATACGTCAAAGTTCCCGTATACGTTCTGCACGTCATCGAGTTCTTCGATTGCATCGACAAGCTTGAAGACCTTCTCGGCTTGTTCGGCTTCGAGCGGAATAGACATCGAGGGAAGTAGTGAGGTTTCCGCAGATTCGTATTCCATGCCGGCGGCTTGAAGAGCAGTTCGGACCGCAACAAGATCTGAAGGCTCACTTACTATTTCAAAGGATTCGCCGATGTCATTGACCTCTTGCGCTCCTGCCTCAAGAACTGCTTCAAGAATCTTGTCCTCGGTGACATTGGCGCTCTTATTGACTATGACCACGCCTTTGCGACTAAAGAGATAGGAGACCGAACCTGGGTCGGCCATCGATCCCCCGTTCCGTGTTACCGCGACTCTAACTTCCGAAGCGGCACGGTTCCTGTTGTCAGTCAAACATTCGATAAGGAAGGCCACGCCTCCCGGGCCATAGCCCTCGTACATGATCGTCTGCCAATCGGCACCGCCAGATTCAAGGCCCGCGCCTCGCTTGATCGCTCGATCGATGTTGTCTGCCGGCATTGAGTTCTTCTTGGCTTTTGTGACAGCATCAAAAAGGGTTGGGTTGCCGACCATGTCAGGCCCACCCGTTCGAGCCGCGACCTCGATTGCCTTGATGAATTTCGCAAAGGACTTTGCACGGCGCGAATCAATGATCGCTTTCTTGTGCTTGGTCGTCGCCCACTTGGAATGGCCGGACATATACACCCCATCAATTTGGCTTGAGAACTAAAACTTGCTTGGCAAACTTTATCGGACTAAATCAAGCCGGCTTGCACACTTCCTGAATGAAGTACCGATGAATCCGGCTGTCATCGGTCAACTCGGGGTGAAAGGACGTAGCAAGCATATGGCCCTGCCTCACGGCAACGGGATGGCTTACCCCCTCACGCGTGACCGATGAGAGAACTTGAACCCCTGGTCCGATCTGTTCCACCCATGGGGCCCGTATGAATACCGCACGCATAGCTGTGCTGGTCAGACCTTCTATTGCGATGTCGATCTCAAAGGAGTCAACTTGCCGGCCGAAAGCATTAGCAATAATGTA
>CAWJOR010000039.1:0-7315 GCA_963844465.1 uncultured Actinomycetota bacterium
GTCCGTACAGCCGTGATCCGTCGGTGACAACTTTCGCAGTCGGTGCCGAATAACCTTGATCCATCACCAACTGAATCTTGGCTGGCTCGAAGCGGCCGACCCAACCTTCAGATATTCCGGTGTTGTGAGCCAGAACCACTTCCAGTGTGTTGTTCGGCTTGACTCGCCAGAACCCGGTCTCGGATGCGCCTGGCCGGATGACGTCGCCAAAATCGTCGATGATCCACGAACGCGAATGGTAGTTGAGAAACGGCCGACCGTCGTGGCTGAAGACCATTTCGTGGGCAAACTCGAAAGGCTCAATCCCTTCATACTCACCGCGGCCTTTACCGCGCCACGTCCCCACCAGCCATGCCAGCGGATTCAGGTCGGGGTGGAGTCCTTCGGGAATGGTGAATGCCATTTACTGCTTACCCCCCTTTGTACGGCCAGTGCGGAATCCATATGCGAGTAGGGCGATGCCAATGACGATGGCAAATACACAGAGCAGAACAGCGCTTACCAGCGACATCGACATGGTCTTTAGCCTATCTGCTTGATCCTTTAGGGTGGATCCATGGCACGGAGCACTCACTTAGTCATCAAGTTGGCCACGGGCGTCGAAGACGCCGAGCGAGTGGCGCAGGCTTTCTCGGTTGCATCAACCGCGCTAGCAGCAGGTATTGACGTCTCATTCTGGTTGGCCGGCGAGGCCGCCTGGCTCGCACTGCCTGGGCGCGCCGAAGGATTCTCACTCGCACATTCGGCTCCTCTTCACGAATTGCTTGCGACTCTGGTCAGTAATGCGACGGTTACTTTGTGCACGCAATGCGCCGTCCGGCGAAACATCAGCGATGGCGATCAGATTCCGGGGATTCGCATTGCCGGATCAGCAACGTTCGTCGAGGAGATCACGAACGAATCCACACAGGCGCTCGTCTACTAATTTTCCTGGCTGGCTGGAATTCCTTCGACCATGAGAGTTGCATCCATCGGCGTGCTCCTTTTAACTACTGCGAGGGCAATAGTTCCCAACTCGTAATGGCGTGCGACGGTTCCGATGAACCCAACCTTGACTCCATCTTTTTCTACATCAGCACCAACATTGGGAATGGTCACGACACTGCCGTCGAGGTGAAGCATTACCAACCGGCGAGGAGGCGCGCCCAAGTTTGCGATCTTTGCGACTGTCTCCTGTCCACGGTAACACCCCTTATTCATGTGAACTGATTTATTCAGCAGGCCAAGTTCGTTTGGGATCGACTTGTGGTCAGTTTCAAAACCGATACGTGGACGACGCGCCGCAACGCGCTGGGCATCAAGTGCCCAAGTTCCCACTTGTATCGCAGACTCATTCAGACGCTTGTGCCACTTCGCCAATTCCGAGCGAGGCACAATTGAATAGGGTCCACCGAGATCATCGCTTACCCCTGGCAAACGCAAGAGCGCGAATTCATCCGTGACTTCACGAACATCTACACGCATCATGAACTTCATTTTCTGTAGATGCTCAATCAATGGTTGCGCGCGCCCTGGATTAAGGGTGAGCCAGGTCGTGGTTCCGTCATCGACTACGTCGAATTGATGTTCAATGTGGCCCTGGGGATCAAGAATGAGCGCCGAGACCCAATGATTTGCCGGCAGATTCTCCAGATACTGAGTTGTCAGCGAGTGAAGCCAGGTAAGTCGATCGACTCCTGATATCGCAATGATTTCGTGGTGGGAAAGATCGGCCCATGCCAACCCTTCATCCAGCACCCGTTGCTCCTTGCTGGGTTCACCAAAATGCCAGACCGCGCCGGTGTCTGGCCCATTTTCAACAAGTACTGCAGTCACTCTGTCAATCTATCGGCTTTGGCACTCTCCTGCATTGTGCAGATTAGAGCTCCTTCTGAAAGCACGTTGCGCAGGTGCCATAGACCGCGAAATGAGTTACGTCGGTCTTGAATCCATAGTCATCTGCAATGGCATTGACGAAATTAGCCGCAACCTCAATCGGCGCATCGCCAACTGAACCGCAAATACTGCAGACAAGATGAAGGTGAGTAAGTTCCTCAGCAGCGTGATAGGTCGCTCCGCCGTGCCCCAGATGCGTGTGCTGTACAAGGCCGACATTTTCAAGTGTCTCCAAATTGCGATAGACAGTTGAGAGATTGATTCCAGGGTGAGTCTGACGCACTTTCTCTGCGACCTCTTCCGGTGTCGCATGGCCCAATTCGCGCACAGCAGAAAGAACTAGTTCTCTCTGGGGCGTGAGTCGTAGACCTCGTTCTCGGAGTTCGTGTTGTTCAGCCATAACCGCCAGCCTAACGGAGGCGCAGTAGTAGAAGGTAAACCTCGCACCCGAGGCAGTAGTCGAATGCAGCGTTGAGGAAGGCCGCTGCGAGGGCTGCCCCCGCTGCGATCGTAAAGAGAAGGGATAAGTGGGCAACCAAGCCTGCGGTTGCAACGAGGGAAAAGATCAAGCCGACGCTCTGGGCGAACTGCGGCGGACGGATATCTTCAGTCGGCACTTCGCCCTTTAGACGTGGTCGAACAAAAGTACGGAAGATCCATGAATAAGGAGTGAACTGCGGTCCTCGGAGTGCGCCGATTCCAAAGACGAGCAACTGAAACGCGATCACCCATACTGAATGGGAAGCAAGTGCGGCCGCAAGAACCACCGTGGTGATCAAAGCAGCAAATCGCGGACCACGGGCATCGATGGTTGTTGTTTTGGTACTGGTTGTTGAGAGATGAGAAGTCGTCTGAGTCACTGGAATTCCTGTTCTGTTTGTGTCGGGTAGATGGATGTGAAAGCTGAGAAACGCTTACATCACATTCGACACAAGGAGCCCGCCAGGCGACCGAAATCTAAGACTCGGCGCTTGGTGAAAAAGGTGGGCTCGCAGCAAAACATAGGTAAAGAATAAGGAGTTGTCAGACGATGCGCTAATTGCGAAAGATTCGCACCTAATGAATCGACGCGAGAGATTTCAGCACCTGATCTCGAGTAGGAGCACCTACAGCCCGACCTACTTCAAGGCCCCTCGAATCCAGAATCAGGGTCGTTGGAGTTGAGTGAATATTGAGTTTACGCACGAGTTCCAGATGGGCTTCGGCGTCAATGTCCATATGCCGTACATCCGTCATCGTTGACACGACGCTCTCTAAGAGCAATCGAGTTGCCCGGCACGGGGTGCAGAAAGCCGATGAAAACTGAACAAGTGTGGCTCGGGAGCCCAAAGCTTCGCCCAAGATCTCAGCTGTTAGCGCTGACTCTGGGGCCGCATTTTTGGCACGGATCTTGCCCCTACTGCGTTGATACCAGAGCCCATAGACCGTGGTCGGCACCAGTATCAAGAGAATTGGAAGCAGGGAATTCACACGAGTAGTCTGTCCTACTAATGCAGAAGATCCAAGAATGGAGATCACCATGGCCCGCGTATTGCTGTTAACAAATACGCATGGCGCCAGCGCCGAAGTTCTTCCTGCATTGGGTTTGCTCCAGCATCACGTTCGCATCTTGCCGGCCGAAGCCAGCATTCTGGTTGATGTTCCGGAAATGGATCTTCTCTTCATCGATGCCAGACGCGATCTTCCCAGTGCAAAAAGCTTGACCCGCCTTCTCACATCTACCGGAATTGGCGCACCCGTTGTCGTCATCACAACCGAGGGCGGTCTTTCAGCCATCAGTGCCGAATGGGGCGTCGATGATGTCATCCTCGATACTGCCGGTCCTGCCGAAGTTGATGCGCGAATTCGCATCGCTATTGGCGAACACGTTGCGATGCGAAATGCGACAGATCCTTCTTCAGGAGAAATTCGCAGCGGCGAGATTGTTATCGATGAGAATTCCTACACTGCGAAGATAAAGGGTCGAGCACTTGATCTGACCTTCAAGGAATTTGAACTATTGAAATATCTTGCTCAGCACCCGGGACGGGTTTTCACTCGAGCCCAGTTGTTGCAGGAGATCTGGGGTTACGACTACTTCGGCGGCACTCGCACAGTTGATGTCCATATCAGACGCCTTCGTGCAAAACTTGGTCCTGAATTCGAAGCCATCATCGGAACCGTGCGGAACGTGGGTTACAGGTTCACGCTCCCACCAGGGACTAAAGAAAGCCTTGTCACAGAGCGCGTTCAGTAGTTGATCCAGAATCTCGAACATCTCAACCCCGAGCAGCAAGATGGTGTGCTGTCTTTGATCTCTGCCACAACCGAACATGACGGCATCCCTCCAATCGCAGAACACATAGTTCTGCATCTGCGCCATGGCGGAGACAAAGCCGATCGCCATCTGATCATCGAAGAAGACGCCCAGATCATCGGCTACGCACATATAGATCTGACCGACATGGTCGCGGGCTCCAGCGCTGAACTTGTCATTCATCCTCTGCATCGCGGTCACGGTCTTGGGCGCTCACTGCTGGTGGAGATATGCAAAATCACCTCGCCGCGATTGTGGTCCCACGGAGATCTCGCAAGCGCAAGAAAACTCGCTCGAGACAACGGATTAACTAGAGCGCGGACCGTCATCCAGATGCGACGCCCACTTACTCAACATCTGCCGGATCTACGCACCGACCTGAATCTGCGCACCTTCCTTCCTGGGCTAGATGATGAGGCGTGGTTGGCTCTGAATAACCGCAGTTTCAAAGATCACCCAGAGCAAGGCGGGTGGACCCTAGAGGATCTTCACCAGCGCATGATGGAGGACTGGTTTGATCCAAGCGGCTTTCTTCTAGCCACAAAGAACGAAAGACTCATAGCGTTCTGCTGGACGAAGATCCACGGAGCGCATACTCACTCCCACGATGGCAAAGATGAGCACGGCCACGATCCGATTGGCGAAATCTACGCGATGGGCGTGGATCCGGAGTTTCAAGGTCAGGGCTTTGGCAGAGCAATCACCATTGCCGGATTGGCTCATTTGAGAAGGAAGGGTCTGATGTCAGCCATGTTGTATGTGGATGCCGAGAATCTGGCCGCTGTGAAGCTCTACTCAGATCTTGGTTTTTCAGGCTGGGGCCGCGACGTGATGTATCGGCTGCCCCAACGTGGATAAGGAAATATTCACAATCAAGGCGAAAGTTTGGCTGTATTCAAGTGATGCTTCATCTTGGCACTTCGTCTCCGTCCCGAAGAAGCAATCCGATTACATCCGCGAGCGTTTTGAATCGCAGAAGCGAGGTTTCGGTTCTATTCGGGTAACGGTGACGATAGGAACCGTCGTATGGAAGACATCCATCTTTCCCGACAACAAAAGCGGAACCTATTTCCTGCCCCTGAAAGCTGAAATTAGAAAGAAAGCCAAGATCGAAGAAGGCGACACCATCGATTTCACGATCGAGATCTAACCAACCAAATCGGCGCACATCTTCCTAAACGCCTCGGTGTGGGCATCAACATCATCAGATGTGGTGGCAGGTGACATGAGCGCCATATTGTGAAAGGGAGTCAGCAGGAAGCCGTCGTTGAGCAATCGCAGATGAATGTACTGCTCGAGTTCGAAGTCCCCAGCGTCCGCTGCTTCGCGACCCGTGCGCGGTGCCTTCGATTGGAAGACGTACTCTCCGCGGGCGCCAAGGCGGTTGCAGTGCCAAGGCAGGTTGAACTCATTGATCGCTGCTTGGACCCCATCAGACCAGCGAGTTCCGAGTGCGATCATGGCCTCAAATGCTTTGGGCGTCAGGACCTCTGTAAGAGTGGCCCGCATCGCCGCAAGTGATAGGGCGTTTCCTGCGAGGGTTCCGCCAATTCCGCCGGTATCAATTTGATCCAATGCGATGCGGGTGGAGATGGCCGCAGCGACTTCCCGCGTCATGCCAAATGTTCCCGTGGGAATGCCTCCCGCGATTGCCTTGCCGATGGTGAGAAAATCAGGCTTTAAGGCGAGGGCGCCAGTCATACCCCCCGGACCCACAGAAATTGTATGCGTCTCGTCGATGATCCAAAGTGCACCATATTGCTTGGCTAGTTCGCCCACACTGTGGAGGTAGCCGTCATCGGGCAGAACAATTCCCACGTTGGTCATTGCCGGTTCCATCAAGATCGCGGCCACATCTCCGTGTGCCAGCGCCTCCTCCATCGATGACAAATTGTTGAATTCGACTACGCGCGTTGTCTCTTCAAGTGGAACAGGCGCTCCAATATTGCCTTCACGAGCGATCGTGTTTCCATCCGAATCCAGCGTTGCGAAAGTTTCATCCACACTGCCGTGATAGCAGCGATCAATAACAATGATCTTCTTCTTGCCGGTGATGTGCCGTGAGTATCGGATGACGTGGCGGTTGGCATCGGTTGCAGAGACCGTGAACTGCCATAGTGGCAACCCGAATCTCTTGACTAGCTCGGTCGACACCACGACGGCATCTTGAGTTGGAAGCATCGCAGTCAAGCCTTTGCCCACTTGATCGCGTATCGCCTTAACCGTCGGCTCGGGTGAATGACCCGTCATCGAGCCCGTGTCGCCAAGACAGAAATCAATGTAGATATTCTTATCGACATCAATGAAACGAGCACCCTGTGCACTTTCAACAAAAACGGGATAGGCACCTGGCCACTTGGCCATCCACGACATCGGAACACCACCGGGCATCACATTCTTCGCAGCAGCAAACATCTCGCCGCTCTTTGGATGTTTCTCCAGGAAGCGCTTCTGCTCAAAGGCAGTCAGTTCCGCTAGGTGCTTACGGTCGATCATTTCTTATCCTTCCGAAAATACAAATAGGGCTTCCAGATAGTGCTCTCCTTCAAGGCCTAAGTTGGCCGCGTCAGGGGGCGCTGTTTGCGGTTCGATGCAGACGCCATCTGCATCCTCGGTGTAAACAACCCACCAAGGTGCATCGCACTCAATATCAATGCGAGCGACATCCTCCCAGATTACCGCTGGTACACCGCGGATCTGCATGAATGCGTCATCCCAAGGTTGCTTGCTTGGTGACACAAGCTTGCCCGTAGGAAGTCCATCGCTGTCTCGCTCCAACATCGATTCAGCAGCAAATTCAATTTCTGCACTGCCGCCGCGCCCCAGGTCACGAGGAAACCAAGGGTGGATACCAAGCCACGCCGGAAGGTCGCACTTGCCAGGCTCATATTCCAAACTCCAACGCACCGCGTCATCCAGAACTTCAATGTTCTGTTCGACTGTGGCGCCTCCATAAGGGGCCGGCAGATGAAGAAGGGAACGGCCTGGCCCAATTTCCTGCCATGAAGATGTGAGTCCAAAACCATGAAGTGCATGCGGAGGGTCGATCGTCGTGGGCAGTTGGAATTCTTTTCCAGATGGATTGCGGATGATCCCATCACGCACCCGCCCGGCCCACGGCGCCATCGAGTACCAAAGCGATAG
>CAWJOR010000040.1:0-10727 GCA_963844465.1 uncultured Actinomycetota bacterium
GGGGTCGTCTCGGGGACAATCATGCCGAAACCTGCCCGCTGCGTGTGCCCCAGCCGGTGGAGGCGACGTGAACGGTGAAAATTAAAGGTTGACTCGGGGTCGCTGCAAGGATTTACCTCACGTCTCACGTCTCACGTCTCACGTCTCACGTCTCACGTCTCACGTCTCACGTCTCACGTCTCACGTCTCGCTCAATGGTGCACAGAGTGCACCCTGCAATCTTTCCGCGTGTTCCGTGGCTTTTAGCTATCGCGCGATGTTCAGGATGTACAAGTGCCGTGGAGCACATGGAGAAGGTGAGATCGCGCAGCGATCGAGAGGCTGGCCTGGGCCATGTGCGGGAACGGCCATGAGATGCGCTCCTGAAAAAAAACGGCCTGTATTCACTGCTGTCCCACATACATTCGCTGGAATATTAGCACGTCCATTATTTAATGCTTTTCAGCGATTATTTAATAGGTGCAGGACAAAGAAAACATCCACTGCAGTAAAAATGTGCGTCCCTTCTCCCTCCGGGAGAAGGACGATGTACAGGGATGTACAAGTGGTCGTTCTCGCACTTCCCTGTGCTTCGCGACACTCGGACTTCCTGTCCATCGTCGCGGAAGGCAGGAGAAGGTGAGGCCAGTCTCTCGACCGTTCCCGGTCTCACCTCCTCCCTGCCGTCGTCTCCCCAGCCCTCTCGGCAATTGCTCCTTGCATTGCTCTAACTCCTGCATCCCTGCAGTCGTCCCGGAGGGAGAAGGGAGTTTGTGGGACAGCAGTGGCCGGTATTTATATTTCCGTGTTCTTCCGCGGCCATTACTATTCCCTTCCGCAGTTCACCTTACCTTCACGTCTCACGTCCGCTCGAATACCAGGTCCCGCACGATATGGCCGAGCCGTTGCCCGCGTTGCTCGAATTTCGTTAGCGGCCGGTAGCCGGGTTGTGCCGAGTACTGTCCGGCGCCTGCGCAGTTTCTGAACAGGCCCGATGCCTCGACGACGGCCAGCATGTGGCTGGCGTAGTCCTCCCAGTCTGTCGCCATGTGCAGGATGCCGCCGTGCCGCAGTTTGCGTGCCAGCAGGGCGACGAAGCCGGGTTGCACCAGTCGACGCTTGTGGTGGCGCTTCTTGTGCCAGGGATCCGGGAAGAACAGCAGCACCCGGTCGAGACAGCCGTCCGGCAGCGCCATCTGCAGAACCTGAACCGCGTCTTCGTTAAAGACCCTGATGTTGTGCAGCGCGTGCTTTTCGAGTGCCAGCAGCAGGTGTCCGATGCCCGGCCGGTGAACCTCGATGCCGATGAAATCCTCGTGCGGCGCGGCCTGCGCCATGGTAACCAGGGCCTCGCCGTTGCCGAAACCGATTTCCAGGGTGAGTGGCGCGCGCCGGCCGAACACGTATAGCGGGTCGACGGGCGCCCCGGCGTCGAGCCCGTATTTCGGCCACAGACCCTGCAGGGCGCGCTGCTGCCCGCCGGTCATACGGCCTTCGCGTCTGACGAAGGAACGTATTTTTCTGGTGACGGGATTGTTGTCCAAGGTCATGCGCTCGCTGTTTTGTTTGTGCCAGCCCTATTTTAGGTATGATTGCTCGCGCCGCATATAGCGGAAACAAAGGGGTGCTACATGGAAATCCTTGGAATCAGCCTGCAATCGGTGCTGGAACGACTGTCGGCCTATGCCAACCTCGAAACCGCTTTCCAGCTGGCAATCGTCCTGTTTGCGGTGGCTGCGGGCGGTATTGCGTATCGCCTTGCTGACAAAACACTGGCCCGGCGGCTGGAAACAAAGGGTCGTGGAATGTTGCGCCAGGTCACGTTGCACTCCGCCAGTCGGCTTATGTTTCCCCTGGTCGCCCTGTTAATCGTGTTTGCCGCCGGCATGGCACTGCGCGTAGCGGGTTACAATGCCGACCTGCTGGCGATTGCCGCGAAATTACTGGTTGCGCTCGCGGTAATACGCATGCTCGTCTACGGTTTGCGCGTGGGATTCGCGAACAGCCCGGCCCTGAAGGCATGGGAGAAGGTTATCGTAACCTCGGTCTGGGCCGTTGTTGCCATGCACCTGGTCGGTTGGCTGCAACCCGTCCTCGACGCGATGGAGAAGTTGTCGATCAACGTGGGCGACAGCCATATTTCGCTGTTGATGGTGGTCAAGCTGGTATGGCTGTCAGTGTTGTACCTGGTGCTGGCCTTCTGGGTTTCAGGCCTGCTGGAACAGCGCCTGCGTGTGACGCGCGATATCAATGCCAGTATGCGCGTTGGCCTGACCAAGGTGGTGAAATTCACCCTGGTGACGCTGGCCATCCTGATGGCGTTGACCGAGGCTGGCCGCAACCTGGACCGACTGGAGCCGCATTCAGCACTTTTCGGCGGCAAGGACGGGATGGATTCCCCTCGTCAATTCATTGCTGCTGCCTCGCGTCTGCTTAAAGACGAGGGGATTTTTGTGATGGAACACGGAGAAGAGCAAGGCCCCGCAGTCGAGCAGGCGCTTTCCGTGGACTTCACCGACATCAGATTGCACAACGACCTTAATAATCGCCCTCGTTGGACAAGTGCTGAGAGGCGTCCTCGATGATAAATACGATAGATATCAATTCGGGGGAGCTCGACGCCCACGTCGACCAAGCCCTTCAATGGATCAGATCAGGATTGATCATTGCTGCCCCACTGGAGAACGGTTACGTCTATCTTGCAGATGCATTCGATCAAGACGCAGTACGCGCCATGCATGTGCTCCGTCGTGACGAATTGGGGGTCGCGGCTCAGGTGCTGATTTCTAGTCAAGAAGTGATCGATGGAATCGCGCGCGATATATCGGTGGGCGCACGCGCCCTCATGTCGGTTTTCTGGCCAGGACAACTCTCGTTCAACCTCTCTCCACAGCGCGGCCTCACATGGGATCTGGGGGATGGAAAACGTTTGACCAAGGTGTCAGTGAGAGTGCCATCTGCCGAATTCACTCTTGCCCTGGTGCGCAAGAGTGGACCGCTTGCTGTCAGTAGCGCCGCTCCTTCCGGGCAACCTCCAATCCTGGATGTCAAAGATATTGCGGCTAGGGAGTACGACGTGGCGGGTGTCTTCGATGCTGGAATCCTCACCCCGGGACGGGTTTCTACCATCGTGTCAGATAACGAGACCCTAGTTGAGGTTATTCGTGAAGGTGCCGTCAGCATTGATAAATTGCGGGAGGTCCTGCCCGAGATTGTCGTTTCTGGTTCATCAAATTCCAACTGAGAGAATAGGCTTACGTTATGTCTGATACCCCTTTTTACGGCCCTGATTTCGACTTACTCTCAAAGCAGGATCCAGATATCGCAGCGGTGCTCCTGTCTGAACTTCATCGCCAGCAGACAGATCTTCAACTGATCGCGAGTGAGAATTTCACTTCGCGCGCAGTCCTTGCGGCGTTGGGGTCGACCCTTTCGAACAAGTACGCAGAGGGGTATCCAGGAAAGCGCTATTACGGCGGTTGTGAGGAAGTAGATAAAGCCGAGGTTCTCGCAATCGAGCGTGCCAAGTCACTCTTTGGCGCCGAGCACGCGAACGTTCAACCGCACTCAGGTGCAAGCGCCAACATCGCCGTGTATGCAGCCTTTACAAAGCCTGGCGACACGATCCTTGCAATGTCGCTTCCACATGGAGGACACCTGACCCACGGCTCAAAAGTCAATTTCTCTGGCAAGTGGTTCAACATTGTCTCCTACGGTGTTCGCCAAGATAACGAACTCATCGACTACGACGAGTTGCGCGACCTTGCGATCAAGAACAAGCCGAAGATGATCTGTTCTGGAGCCACCGCTTACCCAAGTTTGATTGATTTTGAAAAGGTGCGTGCGATTTGCGATGAAGTTGGCGCGATTATGTGGGTGGACGCCGCTCACTTCATCGGTCTTGTTGCCGGTAAGGCGATTCCATCGCCGGTGCCATATGCCGACGTCGTTTCCTTCACAACGCACAAAGTTCTTCGCGGACCTCGCGGCGGGATGATTCTTTCCAAAGCCGAACATGGCCCTGCCATCGACAAGGCGGTCTTTCCTGGCATGCAAGGTGGACCGATTATGTCTGCAGTGGCGGGCAAAGCCGTCGCGCTCAAGGAGTGTGCTCAGCCCGCCTACCAAGAGTATGCAAGAAACGTGATCGCCAACTGCAAGGTTCTTGCTGCATCCCTTGAAGAAGAAGGAATGCGAGCAGTCTCTGGCGGAACCCAGACCCACTTGGCATTGATTGACATCCGCAACACCAAAGTCACCGGCAAGGTCGCCGATCAACGTTGCGGCTTGGCAGGAATCGTCCTCAATAAGAATGCGATCCCATTCGACCCAGAATCACCGGCCGTGACAAGCGGAATTCGCGTTGGATCAGCGGCCACCACCACCCAAGGTATGGGAGCAGCAGAGATGAAGATCATCGCGTCGCTGATCTCACGCGCCATCGCGAGCGAGGATGAGAAGGTGTTGTCGCAGATTCGAAGCGAAGTTCACCAATTGACCTCACGCTTTCCCATTTATTCTTCATAATTAGCAGCACATAGAAAATGCGCGTTTATCTTGCTACCGCTCTCTTGGCGGCAGCGCTGTGCTATTTAGTGACTCCGTTCGTAAAGAGGATGGCTGAACATTTTGGCGCGGTCGCGCAGATTCGAACGCGAGATGTCCACACGCTTCCTACTGCACGCTGGGGTGGAGTGGCCATGTGGATCGCGATGGTCCTCACCTTTGTGATCGCCCGCCACTTGTCGCTCGTCGGCAAGACTTTTGGCCACGAGTTGCAGGGAATCTTTCTAGCATCGACCTTTGTCATTATTTTGGGAATGGCCGATGATCGCTTCCAACTCGACGCCATCACAAAATTGGCTGGACAAGCTCTTGCAGCTGGCATCTTGCTTTTATATGGAATTCAAATTCTCTGGCTTCCGATCAACGGAGTAACCACTCTTCCGTCAAGCATCGGACAACTGGTGACGGTTCTCGTCGTGTTGGTAACAATCAACGCAGTGAATTTCATAGACGGCCTCGACGGCCTGGCTGCTGGCATCGTTGCAATATCAGGGGCATCTTTTTTCGCCTTCGCCTATTTGTTGGCGGTAGTTAACGGTTTTAGTCGCGCGGGTTCACCTTCGCTGATCACCGCAATCATCGTTGGGGTATGCCTTGGATTCTTGCCACACAACTCCCATCCAGCACGGATTTTTATGGGGGATTCTGGCTCAATGTTTCTCGGACTTCTGCTTTCTGCCGCTTCCATCACCCTAACGGGACAGGTCGACGCCAATGCGATTGCAGCCGAGGACGGGGGACCGACCCTTCTGCCGCTTCTGCTTCCCTTCGCAGTTCTGGCGATTCCACTGGTGGATTTGATACTGGCTGTGTTCCGACGCGCGCTGTCGGGGCGTTCGCCATTTGCGCCTGACAAGGAACATCTGCATCACCGACTACTGGGCGCAGGCAATTCGCACCAACGCGCTGCTGTGATCATGTATTTCTGGACCGCCACCTTGGCGATACCGGTGACTGTTCTTGCATTCTGGCCATGGTGGGCTGCTTTGATCACTGCAGTGGTACTTGCAGGCTCAAGCATTGTTATCGCCAGAGGTTGGAAAGTGCGCACCGGAAGGCGGAACGATATGGAGAAGGTGGAGGTGAAAACATGAGTATTGAAAGAACAAATGAGAGAGATTTAATGTTCGGTGCCCTCATCCCGACATTCGCGGTTGGAATGATCGGGATCATTGCCGCCGTATTGATCCGCGGCAAGGCCGGATTGCTAGGTGCGCTATTGGCTCAGTTGGTGGTTGTGATGTACTTCACTGTTCACTTGGCGGTCTCAGCGATTTCCCGAAGACTCGATCCGTTGACGACATTCGCTCTCGCAATTTTCTCCTACTTCGCAAAGATCGCACTTCTTGGCCTCTTCCTCTGGTTGCTGACCCGATACACCTCGCGCGAGACCATCGATCGAGGAAGTTTCGGAGTGGTTGCTCTAGCACTCACGGTGGCGTGGCTGGGCGGCGAGATCAGAAGTTTCTTAAAACTACGGATACACCTACCATTGCCGCAGGATAAGAAGAATGGGGAGGGTGTATGAAACCCAATGACGACGGCGCAGCCTGGTCGATTGTTGGCTACCTCCTGTCCGGCCTGCTTTTCTGGGGTGGGGTCGGCTGGGCCTTGGATCACTGGCTCAAAACCCATTTCTTCCTCCTCGGGGGGTTGCTTCTGGGTGTGAGCGCCTCCATCTATCTGATCTGGCTGAGGATGGGGCGAGACGGAAAGTCCTCGCCCCATTGAAAGCTCTAGTGGGCGGAACTCCAAGTAGATCCCTCTTGAGCCATCAGTCTGGGTGAACAGTCGGGGTTGAGGGCATTTCTGGCCGATTTCACAGTTTGCAATCTTTGCCAATAAGGTTGCCCCGCTGGCCGAATTTCCCCCGCTGTAACTAGGGTCCGCAAAACTTAATTTCTAGAAAAACCGAGGAGTGTGCGTGCGCTCGTTGCACTTGTTAAGCGCTGAAGGCGAAGGATTCGTCCCGCCAAGCAGCAACGACTTCAACTTCCCCTCCTTCTTTCACAATAATGAGTACTTCACAAAGCCCATTCTGCTGGTCTTCTTGTCAGTTCTCATGATTTCGGTCTTCTTCATCATGGCCTCTCGCAAGGCAGCGATCGTTCCCTCTAAATTGCAGTTCGCCGGCGAAAGCATCTATGGCTTCGTAAGAAACGATCTAGCAAGAGACATCATCGGGCACGAATTCATGCGCTTTGTCCCGTACCTCTTTACTCTTTTTGTTTTCATCTTGACCAACAATATTTTTGGAATCGTCCCTCTGCTTCAGTTCCCGACGATGTCCCACGTGAGCTTTCCGTACGTGCTTGCCATCTTCACCTTCGTGATCTTCCATTACATCGGTATCCGCAAGCAGGGGATCGTCAAGTACGTAAAAGACATCATGTTCATGCCTGGCGTTCCAAAGGCCGCATACATCTTGTTGACGCCGATTGAGATCGCGACCTACCTCATCACCCGCCCGCTCACCCTCGGTCTTCGTCTCTTCGCGAACATGTTCGCGGGCCACTTGCTTCTCCTCGTTTTCATCTTGGGCGGAGATCATCTGCTCAAGGGGGTCATCGGTTTGAAATTGATCAGCCCATTTGCCTTCGCTTTCGGTATCGGTCTGACCTTCTTTGAATTTTTGGTCCAATGTTTGCAGGCGTATATCTTTACCCTGCTCACGGCTCTATACATCGCCGGCGCCCTTGCCGACGAGCACTAACTAACAGCTAGGAAGGTATAAAAATGAAAGGCACGCTCAACCTGGTCGGTTATGGCCTCTCTGCAATCGGACCCGCGATTGCTACCGGAATGATCTTCGCTGCATACATCAGCGGCGTTGCACGTCAGCCAGAAGCACGTAGCGTTCTTCAGCCAATCGCGTTCCTTGGGTTCGCTCTTGCTGAGGCACTTGCGCTCTTCGGCCTCGTACTCGCATTCGTTCTCTAATTCATAGATACCAATGCATTCAATAAATTTGGCTGCTGAGAAGATCAATCCTCTTCTCCCGCACACAGCAGAATTGATTGTTGGCGCAATCGCCTTCACCCTTCTGTTCCTTGTTCTGCGCTCAAAAGTGGTGCCGATGTTCGAAAAGGCATTCACGGCTCGCACTGAGGCAATTCAAGGTGGGATAGAGAAGGCTGAGAAGGCGCAGTTTGAAGCAGAGCGCGCACTTCGCCAGTACACCGATCAGCTCTCAAAGGCACGCGATGAGGCTCATGCTCTTCGAGAGGATGCTCGCGCCCAAGGTGTAGCGATCGTCGAAGAACTTCGCACCAAAGCACAAGAAGAGGCAAGTCGAATCACCGCCGCGGCGCACGCCTCCATTGAGGCCGAACGTCAGGCGGCAATCGCATCCCTTCGTACTGAAGTGGGCACGATTGCAGTTGAGTTGGCCTCGAAGATCGTGGGAGAAGCACTCGATGACCAGGCTCGCGCTTCGCGCGTAGTTGACCGCTTTCTAGACGATCTCGAAACCTCCAAGTAAGGAATACATGAGAGCACACTTTGGCGGAAGCAGCCGAGAGTCCTTAAAGGCCTCTCGTGCGATGCTCGATGCTGCAGTAAAGGGCGCGACGCAGGAGGCTGCATCGCAACTGTGCACTGAACTATTTTCGTGTGCGCAAGTTCTGGCTGGTTCCATTGCATTGCGTCGCGCGATCACCGATCCTTCACGGGATTCGGCCTCTAAAGTTGCACTTGTTTCCGAGATTTTCAGCAAATCGATAAATGCCAAGGCCCTTGAAATCATCACCAGCATCGCATCACTTCGTTGGTCTTCATCGGCAGATCTCGTGCCGGTGATTGAGCAACTGGCCATTGAGGCGCAGGGTTCTGCCGCGAACATCGTTGGCGAGCTTGACCGTGTAGAGGATGAGTTCTTCGCAGTCTCTCAAGCAATTTCGGGGTCATTCGAACTTCGCAAAGCACTGACGACAACGGGGGCGGATGAGGCAAAGGCCGCACTTGTAGCGCAGTTGCTGGGCAAGGATTGCACAGATTCCACGCGCACTTTGGTATCGCATCTGGTGGGAAATCTGCGAGGACGAAGCATTGAAGCAGCCTTTGAAGATTACTTCTTCGCACTCGCTGCTCGTCGAAACCGACTGATCGCACTTGTCCAGGTTGCCTCGCCGCTAACCGATGCGCAACGCGAGCGCTTGGCCACTTTGTTGTCAGCTCAAGTGGGGCAGCCAGTTCGGGTCAATGTCGAGGTGGACCCAAGTGTTGTAGGCGGGGTCAGCGTGAGATTCGGCGATGAGATTATCGATGGAACGATCAGCAACCGACTTGCAGGAGCCGGGCGAGCACTCGTCGGCGCCAAGAGTTAACAAAGAAATTTAACTAAAAGAAGCGATAAGGGAGAAAAAGATGGCCGAACTGAAGATCCGACCCGAGGAAATTCGTGATGCACTCGCGAATTTTGCCAAGTCGTACGATCCAGGCGTCGCCGCACGAGACGAGATCGGTACAGTCACCCAAGCAGGCGACGGTATTGCTCGCATCGAAGGCCTGCCATCGACCATGGCCAACGAGCTCTTGCAGTTCGAGAACGGCACGCTCGGTCTCGCTCTTAACCTCGATGTCCGCGAAATTGGCGTGGTTATCCTCGGGGATTACGAAGGAATTGAAGAAGGAACATCCGTTCGACGAACCGGCGAAGTTCTCTCAGTTCCAGTCGGAGACGGCTTCCTTGGTCGCGTAGTTGACCCACTTGGTCGCCCAATCGACGGCAAAGGCGAAATCAAAGCCGATGCCCGTCGCGCCCTTGAATTGCAGGCTCCATCGGTAGTCCAGCGCCAGCCAGTGAAAGAGCCACTTGCCACAGGAATCAAGGCAATTGATGCGATGACTGCCATCGGTCGCGGTCAGCGTCAGTTGATCATTGGCGACCGTCAGACCGGCAAGACCGCCGTTGCAGTCGACACCATTATCAACCAGCGCGAAAACTGGTTGAGCGGAGACCCAAAGAAGCAGGTTAAGTGCATCTATGTTGCCATCGGCCAGAAGGGTTCGACGATCGCATCTGTCCGTGCATCTCTTGAAGAAGCCGGCGCAATGGAGTACACGACCATCGTTGCTTCCCCTGCATCAGACCCTGCAGGATTTAAGTACTTGGCTCCTTATACGGGCTCTTCCATTGGTCAGCACTGGATGTACGCAGGCCAGCACGTACTCATTGTTTTCGACGATCTTTCAAAGCAGGCTGAGGCATACCGTTCGGTCTCGCTTTTGCTTCGTCGTCCACCAGGTCGCGAGGCATACCCTGGAGACGTCTTCTACTTGCACTCACGTCTTCTCGAGCGTTGTGCAAAGCTTTCCGATGAACTCGGCGGCGGATCGATGACCGGCCTTCCGATTATCGAAACCAAGGGCAATGACGTCTCTGCGTTCATTCCTACCAACGTAATTTCTATTACCGATGGTCAGTGCTTCTTGGAGACCGACCTCTTCAACGCCGGTGTCCGCCCAGCTATCAACGTCGGTATTTCGGTATCGCGCGTTGGTGGCTCAGCACAGACCAAGGCAATGAAGAAGATCGCAGGCCGCCTTCGTCTTGACCTCGCGCAGTTCCGTGAACTCGAAGCATTCGCAGCATTCGGTTCCGATCTTGATGCAGCATCTAAGGCACAACTTGAGCGCGGTGCGCGAATGGTCGAGCTCTTGAAGCAAGGCCAGTACTCACCGTATTCACTCGAGCGTCAGATCGTCTCGATCTGGGCCGGTACTTCAGGTCAACTTGATGATGTTGCAGTTGTCGACATTCGCCGCTTCGAGAGCGAACTCCTTGAGTTCATCGCCCTCGAGCGAAAGCAGATTTTCGACGTCATCTCAGAGACCAAGGAACTTAGCGACGACACAGTCGCATCCATGAAGGATGCAGTTGTGATGTTCAAGTCCCGATTCATTCCATCTGGCACCAAGCCAGTGAATGAGGCTCCAGCTGAAGCACTTGAAGGCGAATTGGCTGAGCAGGTCACCAAGTACGTTCAGCCGGTAGTGGAGAAGAAGTAACACATGGGTGCCCAGCTCCGCGTCTATCGCCGCCGAATGCGTTCGGTTAAAGCGACTAAGAAAATTACGAAAGCCATGGAGTTGATTTCGGCTTCCCGTATTGTCAAAGCGCAGCAACGAGTTTGGGCATCTACCCCCTACGCAAATGAATTGACCCGTGCGGTGACCGCGCT
>CAWJOR010000041.1:0-51198 GCA_963844465.1 uncultured Actinomycetota bacterium
TTCTTGTTACTGTTTAAGGCGTACGAGTACGTACTGCTATGGCCGCCCGATCCTTCTGGATGCATCAGCGCTAGTAATACTGCTGCTTAAACAGAAGGGATGGCAGGCAGTCGAACAACTCCTTCAGAGCGGGAGGGCGGTAACCACAGTTACCGGCCTTGCGGAGGCTTTCAATATTTGCCGATTGAGACACACTGGATTCTCCCGCGCGGTTATTTGGAATACCCTCGAATCACTTGGACTTTCAATCGAACCCCTGACTGCGGAGGATGCTTCTGAGATCGCTTACTTGCAGGAGTACGCCGAAAAAGTAGCAAAAGATCATAATCACGAGGGAAACCTCAGCCTTGGGGACGCATGTTGCCTTGCTGTGGGGAAGAGACTGGGAGCCGTTGTTGTTGCCAGCGATGGATTCTGGGACCTGCTTGAGATTCGAGGCGTAGAGATCTTCCAGCTTCGGTAAAAAGTTCGACCATACGAATTCTTTGGGTAGTTCCGACTACCCTTACCCCGTGGCACGCTCACTTCCAATCCCAACCCCTCCGGCACAGGATCAAACCCGTGGGGTGATGGCCATTCCCGCTTTCCGCAGGCTCTGGCGCTCCATGGCTTTTTCTTCGCTCGGGGATTGGCTTGGCCTTCTGGCCACAACGGCCATGGCCCAACAGCTCTCACACGGCGACTACACCAAGGCCAACTACGCGATTGCCGGTGTCTTCATAGCGCGCTTGGTTCCCTCGGTCTTTCTTGGGCCGATCGCAGGAGTTATCGCGGATCGCTTTGACCGCCGCAAGTTGATGATCGTTACGGACATCCTCCGCACAGCTTTCTATATTTCAATTCCGATAGTCGGCAACTTCGTCTGGCTTTACACCGCCACAATCCTGGTCGAGTGCGTGACGCTTTTCTGGTCGCCTGCCAAAGAGGCCAGCGTGCCGAATTTGGTTCCCAAGGAAAAACTGGAGAGCGCAAATCAAGTCTCCTTGCTAGCAGCGTATGGAACCGCGCCTATCGCAGCGGTGCTCTTCTCATTCCTAGCCCTTATAAGCGGAGCGCTCGCCAGTGCAGTTCCATTCTTCAAGGGCAACTCCGTCGATCTGGCGCTGTACATAAATGCGGCAAGCTTTGCCTTCGGCGCATGGACGGCCTGGGGCCTGCATGAGATTCCCAAGGGGGCGGCATCAAAGACCGCGGGCGAAGTCGGTGTCGGAAAATCCCTTCTTGAAGGTTGGCGTTCGGTCCGCAAATCAAAAATCGTCAGTGGGTTGATAGTCGGCATGACAGGTGCGTTCATCGCAGCAGGTGCGGTCATTGGCCTTGCGAGAACCTTCGTGGGAGATCTAGGCGGTGGAAACGCTGCCTATGGTGTTCTCTTCGGTTCTGTCTTCACCGGACTCGCACTGGGGATCGCCTTTGGCCCTAAAGTTTTCGCCCAATTCTCGCGTCGGCGTCTCTTCGGTGCATCTTTGACGGCCTCTGGGATCTTCTTGGTTCTCTTGGCCTTGATCCCAAACTTGGTTCTCGCGGTATTTATCGTTGTCGTGCTTGGGTCGTTCTCAGGAGTCTGTTGGGTTACCGGCTTCACAATGTTGGGAATGGAAACCGCCGACGATGTTCGCGGTCGCACCTTCGCGTTTATGCAATCGCTCATCCGCGTAACTTTGGTCGCGGTTCTTGCGATATCACCTTTGATCGCTGCTGTTGTCGGCAAGCGATCGCTCGCCTTTCAAAACATTCACATCAACTACAACGGCGCGGCCATCACGATCTTCTTTGCAGGCATTATCGCTACGGCTATCGGAGCAGTTTCATACCATCAGATGAAAGACCGCCCTAATGTGTCTTTCTGGAGCGATGTTTCAAACGCCCTCAAAGGCGAATTGGGCGCAATTACCGGTGCACCGACCAAGGGTTTGTTCATCGCATTCGAGGGTGGCGAAGGTTCGGGCAAATCGACACAGACGAAGCTGCTTAAGAACTGGCTAGAGGAGGAAGGACACTCGGTTGTCCTTACTCGCGAGCCGGGTGGCACGCCCCTTGGAAAGGATCTTCGCGAGATCTTGCTCTCGCACAGTACTGGTCAGATTTCTCCGCGTTCGGAGGCACTGCTGTACGCAGCAGACCGGGCCCATCACGTCTTCTCGGTCATTCGACCGGCATTGGAGGCCGGTGACATCGTCATCACTGATCGGTACTTCGATTCATCGATTGCTTATCAAGGAGCAGGGCGCGTCCTTGAACCAGGGGAAGTGGCACGTATTTCACGGTGGGCCTCAGAGTCGCTCTACCCAACTCTGACGATCATTTTGGATTTGCCGGCGGAGATCGGTTTGAGCAGGTTGAAAAAGTTCGATCGGCTTGAAGCGGAGCCTCTCGCATTTCACGAGCGCATTCGCCAGGAGTATTTGCAGTTGGCGTTGATTGACCCTGAGCGCTATCTCGTCATTGATGGGCGAATGCGCGTGGAAGATATCCACCGGAGCATCATTACCCGTGTTGCAGAATTACCCGCGTTGACCAAGGTTCCGAAAAAAGTGAAGACGAGTCGGATCCCTCAAGGACTCAAGCGCAAAACAAAAACTAAGTGAGCGTCATGTCAGTATTCGACGAACTCGTTGGCCAGTCGCACATCGTCGCTTCTTTGAAAGATGCTGTTCGCGCCTCGCGCAGCGGTGAAGAGACCCAAGAGATGACGCATGCGTGGCTTTTCACCGGCCCTCCAGGTAGCGGGCGATCGAGTGCTGCAATTGCCTTCGCAGCCGCGCTCATCTGTCCTCAAGGCGGCTGTGGAACATGTATCGACTGCCGCACGGCCAAGGCCGGCGGACACGCGGATGTCGAAGTCCTGCGTACTGAAGGTCTTTCCATAAAAGTGGATGAGGTGAGGGAACTTCTCCAACGCGTGGCATGGGCACCAAGCGTCGGAGGTTGGCGGGTCGTCGTGATGGAAGATGCTGACAGGCTTACAGAATCTGCGGCAAACGCGCTCCTGAAGGCGATTGAAGAGCCCGGCGCGCGGACGGTCTGGTTGCTATGCGCTCCGACGCTTTTTGATGTTTTACCAACGATCCGATCGCGCGCGCGTCACCTTCAACTTCGGACGCCTTCCAATAGCGATGTGGCCGAGGTTTTGATTCAGCGGGATGGAATTTCACCGGCAATGGCAGATTTCGCTTCGCGAGTTAGCCAAGGTCACATAGGTCGAGCTCGGCATCTAGCAAGTGATGAATCAATCCGATCTCGCCGAAATACGATCATGAATGTGCCTTTCACCATCACCGATATTTCTTCGGCATTCGCAGCGGCCGCGACGCTAGTAGAACTAGCAACAACCGAAGCAAATGCCCAATCTGATGCGCGCTCTGAGAAGGAATCGCAGGAACTAGGTCTTGCATGGGGTCAAGGAGCCACAGGACGCGGAATGGCGACTGGCGGCGCAAGGGCACTCAAGGAATTAGAGAAAGAGCAGAAATCGCGAGCCACTCGGATGGTCCGCGACTCTTTGGACGGTGCCCTACTGGATTTGGCCACGTTGTATCGCGACGTTCTCATGGTCCAGTCCTCACTTGGAGATTCACTCATCAATGTGGAACTCGCAGAAAAGATCTTGAGGCTTGCAGACCAGACACGTCCCGAGAGGACTCTGCAGAAAATTGATGCAATCATGCAAGCCCGCACTAACTTGAGTTTCAACGCTGCGCCACTTCTCACCATAGAGGCGCTGATGTGCGCACTGGCCCGATGAGTTCGCCGAGAAAGAGGGGTGTTGCCCTTGTCGTCGTGATCGTCCTCATTTTCATGGGTACTTTCTCTATACAGCGAGCAAAACACCTGCCTTCCTCCCTTGCCGACTTTCAATCTCAGAAACTCGCATGGTCAAAGTGCTATGACAACTTTGAATGCACCTACCTCCAAGTTCCTGTCGACTACTCGAACTTCAAGAATGGCCAGTTCAGACTTCAAGTTTTGCGTCTTAAAGCGAGCAACCAACGCAGAAAAATAGGGTCCCTAGTGATAAATCCGGGTGGCCCTGGTGCATCCGGGGTCAACTACGCCTACAACGCAGAGTACATATTTGGCCCGTCTTTGCTTGAGAAATACGACATTGTGGGCTTTGATCCCCGCGGGGTCGGCGGAAGTGACCCGATTCGCTGCCTCACCAACGCGCAAACCGATGCTTCGTTTGCAGCCGATAGCAAACCTGACAGCCAGGAAGAACTGGACGCGCTAATCAAGGATATGCGCCAGTATGTTTCGCGATGTGAATCCAAGACGAAGGAAATCCTCCATTACAGCACAGCGGATTCCGCGAGAGACATGGATCTTTTGCGTTCGGCCCTGGGCCAGAAGAAGCTCAATTATCTAGGAGTCAGTTACGGCACTTATCTAGGCACCTTATACGCCAACTTCTTTCCCAACAACGTTGGCAGAATGGTTCTCGACGGTGCCATCAGTCCCATTGTGACGAGTACAGAGCAGAATCTTATGCAGGCCATTGGTTTTGATTCAGCTCTGAATGCATTCATCGCTGATTGTTACGAACGCTCAGATTGCGTTCTGGAGCAACCAATTGAGAACGCTCAACAACAATTCATCTCGCTGTTCAAGGATGCCTCTGCTAAGCCACTACTTGGTACTACCGGACGACCCGTTACAGAGTCTCTGGTAGTTCTGGGCACGGCATCAGCTCTCTATGATCGCGCTACAGGATGGCCAAAGTTGCGTGCTGCATTGAAGCAGGCAATTGACGGAAACGGTAGGGATTTTCTTGCGCTAGCAGATGAGTATGCCCAAAGGAATAGCGAAGGCACCTACAGCACCAATGAGACCGACGCACAGTTCGTTATCGATTGTCTTGACTGGAAGGGTCCGCGCACAACTGCCGAGATTGTAAACGAGGCCAAAGTCTTCGCCGACAAGGCTCCGGTTTTTGGCCCCTACCTTGCCTACAGCGGCTTGTCGTGTCAGTTCTTTCCCAAACTGAAAATCGCCCCGCCCGTTATCAAAAAGATATCAACTGGCCCCATTCTCATAGTAGGAACCACGCGTGACCCCGCTACGCCGTACAGCTGGGCTTTGGACCTTCATAACACCATTCTGAATTCCCGCCTCATCTCCCTCAATGGAGACGGCCATACGGGCTACGGGCACGGTTCATCGTGTGTAGATAGTGCCGTTGACCACTACTTTTTAACGGGCATACCCCCCGCGCATGATCTGACCTGTACCTCGCCTATCTAGCCCAGCCCATTCGTAAGGATGGTAATTAGCACCCCTTTTGATAGGGCAAGATATTACTTATGCGTCTAGACCATGTTTCCTATGTGACCTCCCACGAACAGCTCGCCGATACCGTGCAACGCCTCGGATCCCGACTCGGCTCGACATTCGTTGATGGAGGAGTTCATCCTCGATTTGGCACTCGGAACTTCACGATGCCTCTTAGCGACGGTCACTACATAGAAGTTGTCTGCCCACTAGACCACCCAGCATCAGATGCCTCACCGTTTGGCAAGGCTGTATCGCAGCGTGCCAAAGAGGGCGGCGGGTGGCTTACGTGGGTTGTCTCTGTTGATGACGTAGCAAAGGTTGAATCACGACTTGGTCGGCCTGCAGTTGATGGTCACCGAACAAAGCCAGATGGAACCGATTTACGCTGGAAGCAAATTGGAGTACTTGGAACTTTGGAAGATGCTCAACTCCCTTTCTTTATTCAGTGGCTTTCGCAAGAGCACCCGTCTGAAGATGGTAAACCCCATGCAAAGATTGTGAAGATCGAAATCGCAGGGGACGAAAAAAGCATTGAAGAATATTGTGGATGCGATATGGCTCATGCTGTTGGCGACATTGAGGTTGTCTGGGTAGACCCAACTGACAACGATGGCCAAAATGGAATTGTGGCTGTTCATCTCCAGACTCCCAATGGAGTTGTACGAATCGACTAAAGATTTTCGTGAGGTTTTTTTGCCACGACGAAGGTTAGCCCCCATAGTGCTGCAATCTTGAAACCGCTCACAAGTGGTCTCGCTGCAAACTTCTCGGTGATGAGATCTCCCATACGAGTGGGCAACAGAATCGCAAGCACGTGCGCGGCCAGTGCCGATATGGAATTAGTTCTTCCCAGATGAATGTTTCCCTTGAATATGACCTCCGCGCCCAAACTATTGAATATTTGTGAGACTCGTCGAGGAGTGGTCGGATATCTGTGAGTCCAGTCCGTGTCCCAAAAGTACTTTCCGTACTCAAGTACGTTGGGAGCGGCGATCACTACGAATCCGCCATTTTTCGTGACTCTCAACATCTCTTCACACCAGGCTCTCGCTTCGTATGGCCCGTCGGCATGTTCAAGGACATGGATGGAAAATACTGCATCAAATTGTCCGTCTGAATAGCTCACCAAGTGAGGGAGCGAGTCATCAACCACTTTGAACTGACCATTTCGTCTTGAATAGTCTGCCAAATTCTTTGTTGGTTCTACCCCCTCATAGGATTGGAAACCTAAAGACCGAGCGGCGATAGCGCCGCGACCTACTCCTGATCCGATTTCCAAGATGTCCGATGTTTTTGGATCCAGTTTTGATACTTTTAAGAGTTCTTTGATCGTTGATCGGGCGACCCATTGCTGCAATTTGTCGGAGCGACTCCATTCAGAGCGAGTGAGGTATTCCCCATAGGGCGCCATATCGGGAGATTACCGCAAGTCCACATGAATCGATTCGTCGCCGTGCCAAACCGATTCATGGACTAAGAGACGGTTGCTGCCGTAAGATTTCAAAATGAAATCCGTGACGGTTATTGTTCCTGCTTACAACGAGGAACAGTGCGTTGATGAATTAGCATCGAGGTTGAAGGCCGTTTTTGATGGTGAACCCGGCTACAAGTGGAAGGTCATCATTGTAGAAAACGGGTCGACCGACAGTACTTGGGAAAGACTGAAATCTATTGCCACGATGAACCCGCAGTTCAAGGTGCTGCGCCTCTCAAGAAATTTCCGAATGGACGGCGGATTGACGGCCGGGCTCGAGTATGTGGATAGCGACGCCTGCATTCTGATGACTGCAGATCTGCAGGATCCGCCAGAAATGATCCCGTTTTTCCTTCGCAAATGGGAGGAGGGATACGAAAATATCTTCGGAGTTGTCCAAGAGCGGCAGGGAACTGGTTTCATCCGAAGATTGAACTCACGTCTTTTCTACAAGTTGGCTGGCAGGCTTTCAGATGGCGAAATACCCGAGAATGCTTCGGATTTTCGACTGGTCGATCGAAAAGTGTACGAAACGGTCCGGGCAATGACTGAGCGCAATCGATTCGTACGAGGGCTTTTTGCATGGGTTGGATTCAAATCCATCGGCGTCCCAATGACACGACCTCCGCGGTTTGCAGGGGAATCGAATGCCCATTCGATGAAGGTCCTAGAGTTGGCGATCAAGGGGATTTTCGCCCACTCGTACAAGCCGTTGCGTTTTATTTCAGTTTTCGGTTTGGCGCTCTCATCCATCTCTTTCGTTGCACTGATACCACTCGCTCTAATCTGGTTTTTTGTCGGCGTGCCATTTGCTGGATTTGGTTCCATCGTCGCCTTGATACTGTGCGGCCTAGGGATGCAAGCATTGATGCTTGGAATTATCAGCGAATATCTTGGGCTAGTTTATGAAGAAGTTAAGGGTCGACCCAATTTTGTGATTAGCGAAAAGATTGGGCTTTAGCGGTATTTCGTATTTGCTCCTCTAGCGAACTCAGCTCGACCCCAAGGGATTGCGCCAGATGGTTAAACGGCGCCAGGTTTGGCACGTAGATGTCATCAGCTTGCGTTGGTGATTCTTGGGGCAAAATAAGTCTGCCCTCTGGATGGATTTGGTTAAGAATCAACTGCGCAAGATTTTGGAGCGAGGTCTTGAATCCGCCGGAGTCGATCGTTCCGCCGCGCCCCTTGAGAAGGTTTTGAATGAATACCTTCATCATCTCCCCGGCATCGACATAGGCTCTTTCAACAATCGCAGCCGAATGAATCTCGATGTTTCCGGTGGATTGTGCCTGAATGATGAAATCGCCCAGCGCGTATTTCTCTGGTTTCTGCATCTGTCCACCAGAAACCGACCAGATTCTTCCGATCTGTACAAATACCCCGTCTAATGATTGAAAGAGTTCCTCTTCGTCCATCTTCAACTGGCCGTACAACTTCTTGGACGGATCCTTGTAACCTGCCCAAACTTGCGGATCTGCCGCTCCGCTTGATGCGACGAACACGTATTCAACGCCGCTTCTTTGGCACAAGTGGTAAACGCTGGAGGTGAGATCTCGATTCAGTCTCGAGAATTCATCTGCCCCCAACTCAACGACTTTATCTTGAGTCAAGAAGGCCAAGTGAATCACCACATCGTATTTCTGGTCAGTAGCGATGTCCTGCAATCTCTCTACGTGATGGGTGTGATCGTCCACAACGATTATTGCGTCGCGGGAGCCGGCCAAGGTCACGCGATGGGAAAAGTCGTCACCGAGGATCGGTTTGAGAATAGATATGGTTTCGCGGCCGATCCAACCCGCCGCACCAGTAATAAGGATTCTTTGAATTGGGGCTGAAGCGCCCTGCAGCAGTCTTGAGAGTTCTGCTACTGACATGATTTATAGAACGCTTTTTCCTAGGACCTGCCAGCGCGACTCCAGCATTTCAATTCTGTTGTGATCTTCTTCTTTGATGGTGTTGTAGTAGTCGCGCTTGTTCATCAGCCAGAGGAGTTCGAAATGCACTGCATTGAGTAGGCCATCCTCGATATTTGCCGCCTCCACCGCTTCGGCGGCGAAGACAACCTTGCGTGTTTCAAACCTGGTCAGACCACCGGTTGCTTCGACCCGCTTGAGATTGGGCAGTGCGTCAATTGAGATCGCCCCTCCCATCACCAACTCGAGGCTGTTGGATTTGCAGAGATTGGCGACATCAATGACTTTGTCTGTGATCGTATCCGTCTCAATTTCCGATCGGCTGAGTCCCATAGAACCTGAGAAGTCGACCCGCCCGAAGACGATGCCAGAGAGTGAGTCCTTAGCCATCTCTGCCATCTCCTGGCGGTGTCCGTAAGCCGTGATGGTCTCCATGTTGAAGAGGAAATGCATTCCAGCGCGCTCGTCCTCTGAGTAGACCATGTTCCGTGCATGGATGTATTTACTCAATGCGTACGGTGTTTCAATCATTGGCGCGACAATGTATTTGACGCCGATCTGTTTGGCTTCAAGCAGGTCTCGGATGGCCTCGCAACCGCCGATTTTTAGCGTAAGGGGAAGTCCGGCCGATCTTGCTACGTCAACCAAACGCAAGAGTTCATCAGGACGAGTGCCTTCGGCTTCAAACTCAGCCTTTACGCTAACAACACCGTGGACTTCTTTTCCTTTTTCGAGGATTTCTACCATTTTGCGTTCGGTGCGATTCATCGGCACTTCCAATCGGTAGGTTAAATAGAACTATACCTTCAAGTATTTGAATACGCGGCTTGCTACATCGTCCGGAAGTTCGGGGCTCATCAAATGCAGAGGATTTGATTGCATCATCCCGTCGGGCATTACTCGGCTCGCAATTTTGGGGAAGTAGGTTTGTTTAGGATCAATCGGGACGATGAAGGCCGCAGGTTTGTCATCGTTTAACATGGCAAGAACCTCATCAGAGAAAGGGAATTTCGTATCTAGCGTGTGAGCTCTAACACCATAAGAGGCAAAGAAGGGAAGCCAGGTTGGCAATCCCAATCCGGTCTCGCGGTCACATCCGATGTATTGGCCGTTGAAGTAGTTGGATTGCGTCATGCGTATGGAGGCATATCCGCCATCGTCATAGATAAAGATCTTCAGCGGGAGGTTGCCAACGGCAACAGTCCCCACTTCCTGAATATTCTGGGCGAAGCCTCCATCACCCTCGACCAGAATCGTCCGCCTTCCAGGGTTGGCGTAAGAGGCGCCGATGGCGCCCGAGAGCCCATACCCCATACTTGCGAGCCCCTTGTCGGTAACAACCAGCTGACCAAATTTCTGTCGAAAGGCTTGCATCATTGTCGTAAATGCGCCGCCGCTACTGCACGGAATGACGATGTCGTCTTTCGTGAGAATCTCCGAAAGGCTTTCGACGAAGTCGTAGGGACTCACATACTTTGGGTCATGAGAATTAGCGGATTCGTTATGAGGCAGTAGAGAAAGCACCTCACGTCCAAATTCCTTCCACTCGCTCCATTGTTCAGCTAGTGAGGGATCGCTCTTGATCGCCAGCACGACCGCGCTTGAATCCGCGCAGATCGGAAGGTCAACATGTGGATGGCCTTTCGTGAGTTCGGCTTCATCGATATCTACTTGCACCACCTTGGCCAGCGGGGCGAAGTCTTTCCAATTGAAACCGGTTTGCTGGAGCCCCAGTCGAGTGCCAACTGCGATGACCAAGTCAGATTGTTGAAGCAGGACATTTGAACTTCGCTGCCCCCACGTATTTGGACGGCCCCAATAGAGAGGGTGGGTCGAGTCAATGCGATCAAGTCCATTCCACGTTGTCATCACGGGAACTCCCACTGCCTCAAGGTGGGGCAGGAGTTCTGACATGGCATTTCTTGGGACTCCGCCGCCTAGCAGGATGATCGGTCTTTGCGAAGAGGAAAGAAGTGAATTCAATTCGGCGATCTGGGCCTTGCTGGCGCTCACATCAGAGACCCAGTGTTGTGAGATCGGATCATCAAGCCTGTTATCCGATGGCGAGCCTTGTGCGTCAAGGCAGAATTCCACGAAGACCGAACCTGCCTTTCCGGTACGACTCTCCTCGCACGCCGCAAGTATTTCTGACTTTGGAAGTGGTCTTCTTATCTGGACCGCGGACTTGGTTATCGAGGAGACTATTGCTATGCCGCCGACTTCTTGAATTCCGCGTTGTCGGATTCTTGTGGAGGCTAAATCTGTACTCTTTACTTGCCCTGCAATTACGAGTAGTTCTCGACTCTCTAACCATGCCCCCGCGATCGCGCTGACAATGTTGGTTATTCCAGGCCCGGCAGTGACCATTGCATACGCCCGGCCATCGGAAGATGTCTCGTTGAAGTATTCAGCGGCGATTCCCGCGGCAACTTCATGAACGACAGGAATGCAGGTGAATCTCTTCCGCGCAGAATTGAGGAGATGCATGATGTTGCCGCCCGATACGAAAAAGCAATGGGTGTATCCCGCCTCCACGAGCCAATCGCAGAACTGATCTGCGTATGTCTTGTTCATAACTTGCCGACTTTCACGAGTGCCAGGCGCATAGCCTCGACTACGTCAGCAACGGCCTTCTCACTCCGCTCTACGTCAACTAGGAGAAGTGTTCCCTGCTGAGAAAGGACAAGCCGGAAGCTCTCTTTAGAGTGCTTTTTGTCACCCAGGAAGGCCTTCTCGAATATAGGCCCATCAAATTGGGAGAGAACTTCGCTGAATTCTGATGCGATGGGAACCAATATCGAAAGGCATTCCTCCTCCAGTCGCTGTTCGTTGGGACCCTGATGCGACAGGGGATGGCTCAGAGCAGCGACTACGCCGATCCCAACCGCTATTCCATGAGGGATTGAGAAGTCCGTGGCCGATTCGAGTGCGTGCCCGAAAGTATGTCCGAAGTTGAGTAATTTTCGGGGGCCTTGGTCAAATTCATCAGTTTCAACAAACCACTTTTTGGCATTGAGCACGTGGGCCACCAGCTCGGCACCTAGCGGAGTCGCGTAATCGGTGACTCCCTGTCGGAAGGCGCAGAATGCAGCAAAGGCCGAAGGACCCTTGGCATAACAAATCTTCATGCCCTCCGATAAGCCGGATGCGATCGCCACGTTATTCAATGAGGCAACAAATGAAAGGTCGACAAGTATTTCCGTTGGGGGATAGAAGTTGCCGATTAAATTCTTTGCACCCCCGACGTTGATGGAACTTTTGCCGCCAATACAAGAGTCCATCATCGCCATCAAAGTGGTAGGCACGTATTTCCAAGAAATACCGCGCATATAAAGAGCCGATACGAGAGTGGCAATATCTTGTACGAAGCCGCCTCCTATCGCCACGACAACTGAGTCGCGGTTGCATCCCATTGCCTTCATCTGTTGAATCACCGACTCGCAAGTTGCCAGGTTCTTATTTGCCTCTATGGCTTCGATCTTTATGACACGGTCTCCATATTGCTTTGAAACGTGATGCAGTTTGCTATCTGCAATGATCACCGAATCCTGCATCTTCAGTGCTTCAAGAGTGCCGACTCCGATGGTAATCGTGTATGACCTGGTCGAACTCTGGATTGAAAGTTCAGACATTTCGAGTAATCGACCATCCACGATCGACGACAATCGACTGCCCGTTGATGCCCGCGGATTTCCTGTCAATCAGAAATGCAACAATCTCCGCAACTTCCTCCGATGAGACGAGCTCACCCCCAGGCGTTGCTATCTCAATTCCATTTATCTGCTCGGGGGAGAGATTCTTCTCGGTCATTGGCGAATCGACGACACCCGGCAAAATGGCGTTGATCGAGATTCCCTCGGACCCTAGGTCGGATGCAAGGCCGCGAACCAAGCCTCCGACAGCTGCCTTCGAAGCGATGTAAGCCACTTTCTCAGCGCGCGTTAGTTCTTGCCAGACGGAACTAATAACTACTAGTCGGGATCCGGTATTGAAAGACTTTTGGTCGAGCAAGATTCCTAGAGACTTGACTATGAAGTTGAAGTTTGCGTCCCAGATCTCATCCCACGCCTCATCGGTGGTCTCGGCGAACTTGCCCGTGAAGTTCATCCCCTGCGCCCAGACTGCACCGTCAATCTTGCCCACGCTATTCAGGAAGTTGAGATCGCGTCCGACTGCGACCGCTTCAAAACCCTTCATTTTCAATTCGTGCAAGCAAGCCGAACCAAGGGTTCCCGTTGCACCGAAGACCAAGATTCTTTTAGTTGCCATCAATATTCCGCAACCATGGAGGTGGAGTCTCTTTGGCCATAGCAGACAATTCGTTTCGTTCGCGAAGGGTGTCCATCGGTTTCCAGAAATCATGGTGTTGATACGCCATCAACTGGCCCCCGTCGGCGAGTCTCGGAAGGGCTCCTTCTTCAAAAGGTTCCTCATTGTCATGGATGTAGTTCATAACTTCCGGTTCCAAGACAAAAAAGCCGCCATTGATCCATCCTTCATCGGCTTGGTTCTTCTCACCAAAGTGAGTCACTTGTGATCCGTCAATATGCAAATGGCCAAAACGTGCGGGAGGACGTACAGCCGTTACGGTCGCTAATCTGCCGTGTGCTTCATGAAATTTAAGAAGACTACTAATTGAGACGTTCGCGAGTCCATCGCCATAAGTTGCAATGACACGCTCGCCAGGAAAAATCTTCATGCATTGGGCTATTCGTCCTCCAGTTTGAGTCTCCATCCCTGTTTCGATTGCAGAGACAGTCCAAGAGAAGTGATCACTTTTTTCGAGATGATGCACCCTCCTATGTAAGGTATCAATGGCGATGTCGCCATCAAGTTCGTTTAAATCCAAGAGCCAACGCTTTATGACATCGCCCCGATAGCCCAACGCAAGCACGAAGTCATCAAATCCTTGGCGAGAAAAGAGATTCATGAGATGCCACAGGATTGGCTTATCATCGATAAGTACCATTGGTTTCGGTTTGCTATCGGTCTCCTCAGATAGTCGCGATCCGAGGCCACCTGCGAGGATAATGACCCTCATTTCGCCCCTCCCAGAATCTGATGGATAGAGTCAATCATGTAATCCAACATTGGAATAGTGAGGCCCGGCCAAACGCCAATCCAGAAAGTGTCGTTCATGACAATGTCCGTATTGGTCAGATCGCCAGAAATGCGGCGTGGTGTGCCGGCAAATGCCGGTTGGCGAAGGAGGTTTCCTCCGAACAAGAGTCGCGTTCCGATCTTCCTCTCTGCCAAACTTTGGACAATTTCGTTCCGTTTCTTTGGACTCGACTCATGTACGGTAATAGCAAATCCAAACCAGGATGGCTCGCTATTCTCCGTCGGTCTTGGCAAGAGCAAATGATCAGATAAGTCGGACAAGCCGTCTTTTAGGTAGTTCCAGTTTCGACGGCGGAGATCTACGAAACTATCCAGCCGATCCAATTGAGCCAAACCAATCGCAGCTTGAATATCGCCAGATTTTAGGTTGTAACCCAGATGAGAATAGATGTACTTGTGATCGTACCCTTTGGGCAATTCACCTAACTCCCACTCGTATCGCTTCAAGCAAGTGTTCTCGCAACCCGGTGCACACCAACAATCGCGTCCCCAGTCTCGATAGGACTCAACAATCCGTTTGTGAACAATTTTCTTTATCAACACTGCACCGCCTTCACCAGTGGTGATGTGGTGGGCAGGGTAAAAACTGAAGGTGGAAAGGTCACCAAAACTGCCAAGGTTCTTCCCGCGATAGGTTCCACCAAGTGCATCGCAACTATCCTCGACCAGCCACAGGCCATGTTTCTTCGCCAACTTCTCCACGAGATCAAGGTCGAACGGATTTCCTAGAGTGTGGGCCATCATGATGGCCTTGGTCTTGGGTCCGATTGCGTCTTCAAGTGCATGGTTGTTGGCGACGTATGTGCCAAGGTCGACATCGACGTACACGGGTATCAGGCCATTTTGAAGAATGGGCGTTACGGTTGTTGGAAAACCAGCAGCCACCGTTAGCACTTCATCGCCTGGTCGGAGGGCTCTTTCCCCGTGTTTTGGGCTCGTGAGAGAAGTGAGGGCCAATAGATTTGCCGAAGATCCAGAGTTCACCATGAATGAATCCCGCATCCCGACGACTCTCGCAAGTTGGCTTTCGAATTCCTCAGCGTAAGGTCCCGACGTCAGCCAAAAATCCAAACTGGCGTTAACCGCGGCGCTAAGTTCTGGCGCACCGAATACTTTGCCTGAAATTGGAATTGTTGACTCTCCAGGCACAAATTCCTGGGTTGGGTGGCGTTCCTTCAGAGCGGCAGCGACTAGCCTGGCAATCAAGTCATCACTATCCGCAGTCAATTGAGGCCCCATTCTCTGTCAGATCACTGCCCTAGCGCCATTGGCTAACGAGAGAAGACTACTGTTCGACTATGGATTTAGCCCTCGGCAAACGCCTTCGAGGGTTGCCTGGGCCGATTTTGGTGACCGGCCACACGGGATTCAAAGGGACATGGCTCACATTACTTCTGCAGCGACTGGGCGTAGAAGTTGTGGGTTTTTCGCTCGCCCCGGAATCCAACTCACTGTTCGACCGGGCAAACCGTACGGGAGCCATCTCTGAGATATTTCACGATATCTGCGATTTAAGTGTGGTCGAGTCATTTCTCGCAACCCATGCACCCTCGGCAGTGATTCATATGGCTGCTCAACCACTTGTCATTGAATCTTACAAACATCCCAGCCAGACTTTCCAAACGAATGTTATGGGCGCCGTCAACATTCTTGAAGCCTCCTTTAACACATCGTCAGTGATGGCAGTTGTCGTTGCTACAACAGACAAGGTGTACAGAAACGATAATTCAGGACGAGCGTTCGTCGAGACTGATCCTCTCGCTGGCAAGGACCCTTATAGTGCTAGCAAGGTAGGCGTGGAAGCAGCCGTTGCAGCCTGGCAACAGATTTCGAGAGTCTCACCAGGTCCTAGAGTCGTTGCCGTCCGCGCGGGAAATGTTATTGGCGGTGGTGATTGGGCAGTGAATCGCTTGATGCCGGATCTTATTCGGGGCTTTTCGCTTGGCGATGTGGTCACAGTCCGAAATCCCGGGAGCACACGCCCCTGGCAACACGTTTTGGATCCTCTCCTTGGCTACCTCATGGCTCTAGAAACTGCTTTGCGCGGAAATACTATTGATGCTCTGAATTTTGGTCCTGATTATTCAAGCCTAACCGTACGAGAAGTCGTAGAGATAAGTCGGCATGTATGGCCCTCGTCTACGAAAGTCAAATATGTTGATAACTTGGATGAGGTGGAAAGAGAGTCAATTTCCCTGCAACTGGATTCAACAATGGCGAGAGAGTCGCTTCATTGGAGGCCGCGATGGCAACAAGCCGAATCCGTGGCCTCCACTGTCAAGTGGTGGGATAACGTTCTGAATAACTCGATGACTCCAGAGGATGCATGTCGGATGGACATCGATTTCTTGTTGTCAGATTCGGCTTAGTTTGGGTATTTCCTTGGCAAGCGGTACTTTTTGCTCGCATGATTAGCCGCCTTAGCTCAGGGGTAGAGCAACGCACTCGTAATGCGTAGGTCCGGGGTTCGAATCCCCGAGGCGGCTCCAGTCAAATTTTCTTCCTCGCATCTTCATGGTCGGTGGCGAGATCTTTCCGACGCCCTTCGATTAATCGCGAAAAGGCCTTGCACCCAGCAGTTGAATTTCATTCGCGATTCTTTCGCTCCCACGTCCATCGACCGCTTGACGTGCATTTGCGGCTAGTCCTTTTCTGCATTCGGGGTCCACAACAAGTTTTCGAATAGCTTGTTGATCCAATTCCCATTGATCCTTGTCATTCCGCATCCCGATTCCTAGTGCGAGATGGGTCTCAGTTTGGTATTGGTAGTTGGCAACTTGGTTATCTACTGCGCAGGCGAGTCCAATAGCGAACCCACATGAGAGAAATTCCCAACTTGAAGTTCCAGCGGTGGTGAAGACAAGACCCGTCCCGTTCAAAAAATCTTCCAATCTTGCCCCGATAGTGACGACTGTGAAGCGTGTGTCAGGCGGCAGGGTTGTACTGGGGTCCACGAAGAAAATCGCCGAGAATTGGTCGGTCAAGACGTGAAGAGCCCTTGCCATCGCCCCACAAAAATCAAACAAATCAGACCCACCTCCCACGACCAGAATCTTTAGTTGTGCGTTGTAGGCAGATTGATACGTTGGACTGGCAGTTCGAATAGATTTTCTAATAGGGATATATTCGGTTCCCGATAGGAACTGGGCTTCATCTTCCGACGAGGGCGGACGCCACGTCGTTCCAGATCCTGGATGTATATATAGGTCGGCGTGGACTTGAGGAGTGGCATCGTCGACTAGGGCCACTATGCCTCGCCAGTGTGCGGGGCTGATAAAGGAATCTCCAGGATCAATTTCGTAGGAATCGAAAATCAGCACATCTAAGTTTGGATCGGAGTGGAAATGTTCTGGGTCTGCGTAGATTTCGGAGAATCCCAAAGCGCCGACTCTCTCTTGCACCCAAGGAAGACTCTTGGTCTGGCCTGCAAAAACAACTTTCTGGCCCCTGTCAATCAATTCCTCGGCTATCGCACAACATCTCATTACGTGACCGGCACCGATTTTGGCGGAAGCATCCGCGCGAATAACAAATCGCATAGATCAGTGGAGTATGCTCACGAAGGGATTTTGCATACTGGAACTTTAGCGAGGTTTGGGAGAGGTAACGAGCATGTCCGAGATTGATGACTCATCTATTCTCATTACCGGAGGCTCAGGGTCTCTAGGCAAGTCTCTTGTCGAGCACCTATTAAACAATACCTCCGCTCGAAGAATAGCAATTTACTCTCGTGACGAGCTCAAACAATTCCATATGAAAAGCCAGTTCCACGACAATCCAAGACTTCGATGGTTCATAGGAGACGTCCGCGATCGAGATCGACTGAAGCGGGCACTTCATGGGGTCGAGTATGTAATTCATGCGGCGGCATTGAAACAGGTGGATACTGGCGAATACAACCCTATGGAATTTATAAAGACAAATGTGTTGGGCAGCCAGAATGTCATCGAAGCCTCAATAGATGCAGGGGTCAAGAAAGTAGTAGCTCTTTCGACCGATAAGGCATCATCACCTATCAACTTGTACGGAGCTACGAAACTCACGGCAGACAAGCTTTTCGTCGCTGCGAACAATTACAGCATCCCCTATGGCACTGCATTCTGCGTGGTGAGATATGGGAATGTTATGGGAAGTCGCGGATCTGTCATTCCTTTCTTCCAGCAGCTTGCAAAGGCTGGCAAGCCACTACCCTTGACGGATGTCCGGATGACTCGATTTTGGATCAGTCTGCAGAATGCTGTCCAGTTTGTTATGGATTCATTCGATTTGATGAGCGGGGGAGAACTCTACGTCCCGAGAATTCCGAGTATGAAACTTGTCGATCTCGCAGAAGCGATCGCCCCGGGTTCGGCCATCAAAGAAATTGGAATGCGCCCAGGCGAGAAACTTCATGAGGAAATGATCTCCACCGATGACAGCAGGCGCACTTTATTGTTCGATGGTCGGTATGTCGTTATGCCAGTTGTAGCTGAATGGGGCTACGTGCCGCCTAAGGGCGTCTTGATGCCTGAAGGTCAGGCTTATCGTTCCGACACAAATGATTTGTGGATGACTAAAGAGGACATTCGTTCATTCGTAACGACTATTTCGGAGTAAGTGATGATTCCCTACGGTCACCAATCCATAAATCAGAATGATATCGACGCGGTAGTAGCTGCGCTTCGAAGTGATTGGCTGACAACTGGGCCCTTGGTTGGGGAATTTGAGAAGGCGATAGAGGCAATAGTCGGTGCGCCTTGCGCTGTAGTCTCTTCGGGAACGGCAGCCCTTCATTGTGCTTATTTCGCAATTGGAATTGATCCTGGCGACGAGATCATCACCCCGCCAATAACTTTTATCGCAACGCAGGCGACTGCCGCGTTATTCGGTGCGAAAATTGTCTTTGCGGATGTGCAACCAGATACCGCAAATATCGATCCGAAAGCCGTCGAAGCCGCCATCACGCCTAGGACGAAGGCAATTGTTGCTGTCGATTATGCAGGGCATCCTGCCGATATGGCCGAACTACGGGCGCTCGCTGACAAACATGGAATCTTTCTAATCGAAGACGCTGCCCACAGCATTGGCTCCTTTTATAAGGGGTTACCTGTTGGATCGCTTGCAGACATAACGACATTTTCATTCTTTCCAACGAAGAACTTAACGACAGCCGAAGGCGGTGCTGTTGCTTCCGCCAAACCAGAACTTCTAAGGAGAGCAAGAGAGTTCTCCCGCCAAGGATTGATAAGAGATCCTGAAAGATTTAGAATTCTTGATCAAGGGCCATGGCACCAAGAAATACATAAGTTTAGCCTCAACTACAGATTACCTGATGTTTTGTGTGCCCTCGGCATAAGCCAACTTGCAAGATTGTCCGAATTCAAGATCGCGCGGCAGAATGTATTTAATAGATACTCGCGAGAATTGAAGGACAGCACCAATATTGTGTTGCCAGTAAAACGTGTGGACGTGGATCCAATCTGGCATCTGTTCTCGGTGAGAGTCGAAGCATCACGACGCAAAGAAATATTCCAGAGCATGCGCACGAGAGGGATAGGTGTTCAGGTCAATTACATACCGGCCTATTGGCATCCAGTATTCGAAGAAATGGGGTATCAGCGCGGTCTCTGCTCAAACGCAGAAGCCTATTACGAGGGTCAAATATCGCTCCCGATGTATTCCGATTTGACTGCGACTGATCAGGACTACGTAATTCAAGTATTAAAGGAGCTTGTGGAGTAGTTGGTGAGATCGTAGGAGGAGAAACTGCCGTCTACCTTTGATTTTTCGACAAATCCCATCTTCGTAAAGAGTTTGATTGAAGGTAGATTCTCGTTGTGTATCTCCGCTCGGATGTACCTTGCGGAGAGCGTATTCAGGCCGAATTCACACGTTTGAAGCAACGCTCGCTTCCCAACTCCAATTTCTTGAAAGTTCTCATCAATGAGGATGCTTACTTCGTAGCCGTTCTTCAGTGGGTCGAGAAGGTCGAGCCTAGTCATGCCAATTGGGGTTTCATCAATTGTGAAGATAAAAATTGGTTCGATTTCCAAGTTCTTGAGTCGTGTCTCAAACCAACGAGCATGTATGTCTGGAGAGATCGCAACTCCGGAGCGAGTAAATTGAATCACCTTCCGATTATTACGCCATTTCAAGAGGATGTTTTTGTCGGTCTCTCTCACCAACCGCATAGCAATCCGATCATCGGCGTTTTCCACCCGAGGGTTAGGCACGCTCAAACGCTATACTAATTTTCATGACTGAGGTGCTAGGCAGTGTTCTATTCGTTGCAGAAGTTTCGGCAAATCATCTGGGTTCGCTCGAGCGGGCACTGGAATTAGTCGATGCTGCAGCAGCAGCCGGTACTTCAGCGATCAAGTTCCAGACATACACCGCGGAGACGATGACTTTGGATTTGGATTCCTTTGTTGTCAGTGAAGGGCATGCACTTTGGGGACAGCGCAAGCTCTATGAACTCTACGAGGAGGCTCATACCCCTTGGGAGTGGCATCCAATACTGTTTGAACGTTGTCGTGAATTGGGTGTGATTCCATTCAGTTCTCCTTTTGATTCCACCGCGGTCGATTTCTTGGAGTCTTTGGATGCGCCCATGTACAAAATCGCCTCTTTGGAGACTGGCGATCATGCCTTGATTCGGAAAGTGGCGGAGACGGGCAAACCTCTACTGATTTCTACAGGAGCAACTACCTGGCAGGAGATCGAAGAATTGGTTGCCGTAGTCCAGGAGACAGGCAACGAAAATTTAACTCTGCTCGTTTGCACAAGCTCGTATCCTGCCTTGCCTGAGGATGCACATCTCCGTCGCATTGAGATGGTCCGAGATCATTTTGACGTGCAAGTGGGGCTCTCTGACCACACGTTGGGTGTGGGAGTCAGTATCGCGGCGATTGCACTCGGCGCGACGGTTATTGAAAAGCACATTACGTTGAAGCGCTCCGATGGAGGGGCTGACGCGGCGTTCTCTTTGGAACCCGTGGAGTTTTCGACTCTTGTGCGTGAGGGTCGATCTGCTTTCAGCGCTCTTGGTAGCCCAGAGTGGAGCATGCAGGAATCAGAGAATGAGTCGCGCCGCCTTCGGAGGTCCCTCTATGTTGTGGCGGATGTAAAGGCTGGTGACCTAATAACTGCCGAGAATCTGCGAGCGATACGACCAGGGGCTGGTGCCCCTCCAAAGTTCTACGAAATCTATTTAGGCAAGAGGTTTGCGAGGGATGTCTCTAGAGGCACTCCAATGAACCAAGACTTAGTGCAGTAGTTTTTCCCATTCCTTCGCATACACTCGGAACGTGAATATCGCCGTGATTCCAGCGAGAGGTGGAAGCAGGAGAATTCCACGGAAAAATGTTAAGGATTTCCACGGCAAGCCAATGATAAGTTATGCCATCAAGGTTGCGCAGGGCAGTCAAATTTTTGATCGAATAATCGTTAGCACTGACGATGAGGAAATCGCCACTATTAGCGAGAGTTTTGGTGCCTCTGTACCTTGGAAAAGGCCTTCGGAATTAGCCGATGATTTTGCCACGACGCTGGACGTCATGCAGGACGCAGCCACAAGGTTGGCAAGCGATGTGGACGCCAATACGAATATCTGCTGCATCTATCCTGCGACTCCCTTGCTATCGATCCATCCGATAAAGGCTGGGGCATTACTTATTCAAGATAACGCCTGGGACTATGTAATTTCTGCGGTTAGAAACAGTACTCCAATTCAAAGGACATTCGCCCTAGACGAATCGAAGAGGGTGAGGCTGAATTTTCCCGAATTTGAGATGACTCGAACTCAGGACCTTCCGATCACGTACCACGACGCCGGTCAGTTCTATTGGGGGCCGCTGAATTCATGGAAGAGCAAGTCATCCATATTCGCAGGTAAAACCACTATTGTTGAGCTCCCAAGTCATGCAACCGTGGACATTGACAATGAAGAGGATTGGATATTCGCCGAGAGGTTGTATTCACTTTTGAAGGAGAACCATGAACTCAGATAAATTCAACACCTTACAGGAGGAATTCTGGGCTGGTGAATTTGGGGACGAGTACATTGCAAGGAATGAAAGTCCCGGGCTTCTATCATCAAATATCGCAATGTTTTCGAAAATTCTTGCCACGGTCGATGCTCTCCCGAGTCAAGTTTTAGAAATTGGTGCCAATGTTGGCATGAACATTCGGGCACTTCAGCAGTTGCTGCCTGGTACTGAGTTTACTGGTGTGGAGATCAACGAAGCCGCAAGCAAGAGATTGAAAAGTACCGGCTGCAATGTCATTAACGCTTCAATCGCTGATGTCGACCTTGACGCTAAATTTGATTTTGTTTTTACAAAGGGCGTATTGATCCATATAGCCCCTGAATTTTTACTTGGAACTTACAAAAAAATGTACGAACTGTCACGACGTTGGATCCTGATTGCCGAGTACTACAACCCCACCCCAGTAGGCATTCCCTACCGCGGGCACGATGATCGCCTCTTCAAGAGAGATTTTGCGGGAGAGATACTTGATCTATATCCCGATCTTGTTCTCCATGACTACGGATTTTCGTATCATCGTGGGATTTACCCTCAAGACGACATCTCTTGGTTCTTACTGGAAAAGGTGAACCATAAATGATCCGATATTGCACATCCTGCCTTCTGCCATCCACAAAGCCTGATTTGAATTTCGATTCTGCAGGCAAGTGCGCTGCATGCGTCGCGTATGACAGTCGAGTCGATGTAGATTGGGAATCCAGGAAGAATGAATTCCAAAATATTGTCGACAGATTCCGCTCCAAATCCTCTGGCCAATGGGACTGCATTGTTCCCGTTTCCGGTGGGAAAGACAGCACTGCACAGGTCTTGAAGGTACTAGAACTTGGCATGAGGCCACTTTGCGTGACTTCCACTACCTGTGATCTTTCGGAGATCGGGCGGAGGAACATTGAAAATATAAAGAATCTTGGTGTCGATTATTTGGAATTTAGCCCGAATCCAGTTGTGCGTAGGAAGCTGAACCGAATCGGCCTTGAGCACGTGGGAGACATCTCGTGGCCAGAACACGTGGGAATCTTTACGATCCCTGTCCGTGCCGCCGTGCAATTTCGGGTCCCACTCATTATTTGGGGTGAAAATAGTCAGAACGAGTATGGCGGTCCTGCTAGCGCGAGTGAGGATAACGTTCTCACACGCCGCTGGCTGGAAGAGTTCGGCGGACTACTGGGCTTGCGAGTCACGGACCTATCTGACTCTTTCGGGTTGGAGCAAGCCGATTTAGCTCCTTACAACTACCCTTCGGATGAAGACCTCGCGAGTGTTGGCGTCACGGGTTTGTTCTTAGGCTATTACTTTCCATGGGACGGGCTTTCGAATTACCTCCTTGCCCAGGCCAACGGATTCACTTCCTATGGAAAGGTTATTGAGGGTTCGATTGTGGACTATGAGAACATCGACAACTATCAAACAGGAATTCATGACTACTTCAAGTACTTGAAGTTTGGATTTGGACGCGCTACCGATATCGCATCGATTCATATTAGGCGCGGAAGAATCTCTCGCGAGCAGGGTTTGAAATTGGTCAAACTGCATGATGGAAAATACCCGTGGACCTACTTGGGCAAACCACTCAAGGACATTCTTGCTCCACTCGACTTGTCGATTACCGAATTCGACGAGATATGCGATCGATTTACCAATCATTCAATATTCAAGCAAGATTCTGATGGGAACCTATTAAAAGACAGGCAAGGGAACTTAACTAAATTGAATTACGATAATTAGTTAGGAGTTCTTCCATGCGTGTAGAGGTTCTCGATCTTGGGATAAACAATTTGAAATCACTTGTTCTTGCACTAAAACGGGCAGGTGCCGATTCAGTTAATGTTGTCCAAGATGCCAACGAGAGCAAAGCCTCCTCTTTGATCGTCTTGCCTGGAGTCGGATCATTCGGAGCCGCTGTCGAGGAACTGGAGAAGCGTTCATACAGGGAGTTGATACAGGCTCGAGTGAAATCGGGTTCCTCAATCATGGGCATCTGCCTCGGGATGCAGCTTTTGGGCCGGGCCAGCGAAGAGACACCTGACTCTCAGGGACTTGGACTGGTTCCAGGCATTTCGGAATTGCTCCCCAAGGAAGTTGGAATGAGAGTCCCAAACGTCGGTTGGTACCCCACTGAGAACACTCGACCCGAGTCACATTTTCAAGCCCTGAGTTCTCAACGAGATTTCTATTTTGTTCATTCATATCATTTTGTTCCCGATGAGACCGAAGACGTTCTCTGTAAATCCACTTACGGAACCTCCAGTTTCGTATCGGGAATTCAACGCGAGAGGGCAATCGGGTTTCAATTCCACCCCGAGAAGAGTGCCGATGTTGGTGGCTTGCTCCTTGAAGAAGTAATTCGGTGGGCACGTGCATAAAGTCAGGATCATTCCAACGTTGCTCACGGATGGAAATACGCTGGTCAAGGGCCAAGAATTTAACTCCTGGAGATCGGTGGGTTCGGTCGCTGCAGCCGCACGGTTATTTGCGATGCGCGACGTTGATGAGCTAATGCTTCTTGATGTGGCGGCTACCAGGCAGGGACGGCTCATCTCAAGAGCTGTTATCGAAGATTTTGCAAGCGTGCTTCGAGTTCCCTTTTCCGTTGGTGGAGGCGTAAATTCAATTGAGGGAGTTCGTGCCTATCTTCGTGCAGGCGCTGAGAAAGTGGTGCTTGGCACCGCCGCAATTGAAAATCCAGGTTTGATTGAGGAAGCAGCAAGTCAATTTGGATCTCAAGCAATCATCGTTGCAATCGACGTAATCAGTTTGAGCGAAGGAACCCTGGCTATCCATTCTGGGCAGACGCCGGTGAAACTTGATCTAGTCAAGACCGTCATTGATCTTGAAAAGAGAGGCATTGGCGAGATACTGGTTCAGTCTGTTACCCATGATGGCAAAATGGAAGGGATGAACTTTGAGACAATCAAAATTGTCTCCGAAGCAGTTGGAGTCCCAGTTATTGCGTCGAGCGGAGCGGGTAGTCATGAGGATTTTCTTACCGCAATAAGAAGTGGAGCCTCAGCGGTGGCCGCGGGGGCTATCTTCCAATTTAGCGAGGTCACTCCTCGTTCAGTGCGCACCTTTCTGCACGATAAAGGAATCCTGGTACGGACTAGATGAGTGCCGCAGTTGACTTAGGGCAAGCCAAGGAAGGGCGCCGTCAACGCAGAACTGATATTCAGGTAATGCGGGGCGTCGCAGTCCTGGCGGTAATTCTCTTTCACAGTAGGGAAACGTCGTTTTCTGCCGGCTATTTGGGTGTAGACGTCTTCTTCGTCATCTCAGGATTTGTTGTAACTCCTCTCATTGCCCGTATCTTCTTCGATCAAGATGGGATGAGAGCGAGAAAAGCATTCTCAGGATTGTGGGCCTTCTACACACGACGATTTTACAGATTGGCTCCCGCACTTGGCGTCACTCTATTGTTCTCTCTATTCGTAATTCTCCTCTTGGGCCCCGTTTCGGATCACGTGCGCTTCGCAAGTCAGGGTTTGGCGGCCCTCTTTCTAATTGGTAATTTCGGTGCCTACCATTATTCCGGTGGCAACTATTTTGCCCCAAATCCAAATCCACTCATCCACCTATGGTCGTTATCGGCTGAGGAGCAGATATACATACTTCTGCCGATTGTTATCTTTTTGTTGCTTTTCATCACAAGAAGGAGGCGACACTTCTCCCTGCAGTTATCAATTCTTTTTCTGGGCATATTTGCCTATTTTGTCGATACCACCGTGAGGATCTTCCCTCAACTATTGCAAAGTCACGGAATAAGCGACGTGCCAGGACTGATGTTCTATACGCCAATCTCAAGATTGTGGGAATTTTGTATCGGAAGCACCGCGTATTTTCTTTCTCTTCGTACAGTAAAAACGGTTGGAAAGTTTAGAAACTACCTGAACGTGTCTTTGATGATCTTTCTTGGCGTGTTGCTTTTTCTGCCGATCAGCGAGTACAAATTCCAGTCGGTCGTGATAACAGTTCTCGCTGCCGTTGCCATGTATTTTAGGTCTTTTGAAGAATTGCCGAGCGTGCTGCGCGACCTTGGAGGTTGGCTTGGAGATCGATCGTACTCAATCTATCTGGTCCACATGCCACTTCTCTACGTGGCTATCTACTCTCCAATCTTTAGTCGCGAACGGATTTTGGCAACCATTGTTGCTTTTGCGACATCGATCTTGCTGGGTGCGGTGATTTACCAAAGCATTGAGGAACGCTTTCGAATTAAGTCCACCACTCCAAGTTCGCGGGTGGTGGCATTCCCGACCGTATTCATCTCTTTTGTGTTGATCCCAATACTCCTATTTACTGGCATGCGCTCGAGCGCTGAGAAACATTACTGGGGCTTTGATCCCAATCCAACTCCTCCTCTATACGCCAGTACAATCGATCACAGTTGTTACCTTTCGCTTACGCCTTGCGCTTACCCCGTTTCGAATTCAAAAGGGGAAGCTCTTTTGATTGGCGATTCGCATGCCGCATCGCTATTCCAAACCTTTGTAGAATCAACCACTACTGAAGGAATTTCGTCGTTTGTATGGCAGAAAAGTGGGTGCCAATTCATATCAAGAGAGGAAATATCAAGCAAAGACGCGAGTCTCCTTCGGTATGGAATAGTACGTCCGGGAGAGAAGGAGTCTTGCTTTTCACATAATGAATCAATAATCAGGTGGATAAGAGTCCATCCAAAGGCATTTGTATTCATTTCACAGAGGAGTAGCAGTATCCGGCCCGCAGGAATGAGCGAGGGTGATTATCGAAACGTCGTGTACAAGAACCTGATCTACTTAAGGACCTTAAGCGCGAGACTGACCGTTATTGGGCCCAATCCAGAGTTTCCAGATGCAACTCAATTCTTCCAAGGGGGACTTCTCCTCTGGCAAAAGGCATACATTCCTCCAAGATATTTCCCGACGCCTTTAATGATTGGTGAACCTGCAAGGGACAATGCATACCTATCCGCTCATCTCGCTTCCAAAGGTATCGGCTACATCGATTCGATAACTCCTTTTTGTACTTCTCAAGTGTGTTCGAGATGGGATCAGTCCAAATGGCTATACGTTGATCATGACCATCTGTCTCTCTATGGGGCAGAAAGACTCAAACCATCTATCCGCGAGCAGATTATGCGAAATCTTAAGTAGCCAGGATTGGTGGGAATGGGTCGAAAAACATCATCTCATGTAAAGTACGAAGAAGGAATTATCCAAGGACCCAGTAACTCAATTGAGGAAGTTTCGGCGATGTATAAGCAATTAATCGATACCGGCAATGACGTTTTTCGCAACTCTTGGGTTATTGGTACTCTGAGGAATCTAAAGACAAGTTCGAGAAGTTCATCATTATTGGATGTTGGGGCTGGACTCTCTCCATATAAGAAGGCAGCGCTGGATGCGGGGTTTCAGTATGCGTCACATGACTTCGGGGGCTATATACCTTCGGAGTCGGGGAAGGCAGGCGGCCTACACAGTGCCTCTTGGGACTATCCGAAACATGATTTTGTTTGCGACATACTCGCGCTTCCAGAGACTGCACGTGCTGATGTAATTCTATGCACTGAGGTCCTCGAGCACGTTCCGGATCCCATTCGTGTATTTGAGAAACTTTCAAAGATCGTGAACCCTGATGGCTACTTGGTGTTCACAGTTCCCTTTTGTTCACTGATGCATCAAGCACCGTATTGGTTTCAATCAGGATTATCACCGTTCTGGTTTGAGTATTGGGCAAAAGAATTCGGCATTGAGATCCTTGAGTTGACCGTATATGGCGACTATATAGATTTGATGTCTCAAGAACTCGGAAGAACATTCTTTTTTCATCGACGTATTAAAGGTTTGGCCAAGATCGGCACTTGGTTGGCTAGGAAATACCGCGGTCGATTGAGTCGGGAAGTTTTGTCATCGGGTGGCCTAGGTGTTCTCTTCGTAGGTAAGAGAATTCGCTGAATTGACGATGCCACTTCGAATTATCATGCCTTCGCCGAGTTCACTGAATTCAGCGGTGGAGTCAAAGTACCTCTATAGGAGAGCGCCCGAACGCTAATCCCACCGAGGATTTTTGATTTCAAGGGATACTTTAGAAGCCGGTAGAGGAGTATGAGCACGAATCGCTTTGCTCTAAAACTTGCACTCGGCATGAGGGCGGCCTGAGCACTTGATATTTTGGCGCTTGCGATGCTTACATAAAATTTTGCTTCCTCGTCATAAGTCTCTTCTCGTTCATACCAAGGGTAATGATTCGCTTGGTATTTCCCTGCAATTCTTAGTCCAGGTCGGTAATGGAAAGTTGTTTCTCGCCGCGGGTAGTAGGCGATGGTGGTGTCCAGGCCAGTTAAGAAAGTCTCCTTGTCCCACTTGACCGCCCAATCGCCCATAGCCCATTCGCGAATTCGGCGACCCTCATAGTCAAGCGGCAAGTCAGATATCTTTAGGGCAAGTCCGACTTTAGGGAACCATGGGTACCGGTTACTCATACTTATCATCTTCGCGGCCGCGTCTAGTGGGACCTCGCTGTAATCAATATCTCCGTCAGCGAGGAAGAAACCGCCTTCGCCTATCCGTGAAAGTTCGCCACTAACCCATAGGTCTCGGGGACCCATTCCATATGGAAAATGAAACACCTGGGCATCCAGAGAGTCTCGATATTCAATAAACGGCTTCCAGGTCGAACCCATATCCAAAATGATCAATTCCAGTGGAATTGTTGAGCGTCGAACAAACTCCTCTGCTTCTCTAAGTCCCCGAATTCTGTTAAAAGCGACAACGTAAAAGGGAATCAGCGAGGGCATGCGCGTTACAATACCACCGAGTACAAACCTGGTTCGTAAACTGAGAGTTATTTAAGAAGCCGCCTTCGAAGATTGGAATACAGATTTGCAACTTGACAATCACAAAGAAGGCTTCGAAACCGATAGATATTCTGCAAAAGACAAGTTCTTCGATTCCATCTACTTCCTTTTACAGTTCCGAGGCCTGAGGAACTTAGCAAGACAAGACCATTTGTCTCCCCCGAACCCCGTTTCGTCATCGGGCATAAGTGAAGAGTCTCTGGCGTTGTCAAGGCTTTTCAATCAATATGGAAGCGATAAGTCGTCTCATCACGATTACCACCTGATGTACTCCGAATATCTTGGAAACCGGAGAAATGAACTTAAAAAGATTGTTGAGATTGGGATCGGTTCAAATGACTTGCTTACGCCTCAGAATATGGGCGCGGAAGGTCATCCAGGCGCCTCCTTGAGAGCATTTAGGGATTGGGCTCCTAACGCCATGGTCATTGGTGCAGACATCGACTCCAAGACGCTCTTTGCGGAAGAGCGAATTCAAACTTGCATGGTGAATCAACTCAACCGAAGCAGTTTTACGGAACTGAAGAAATTGATCAGCCACGGTGCCGACTTGGTCGTAATTGACGGCTTGCATACTCCCCGAGCGGACATGAACAGTTTGCTCGAGCTCCTTCCAAACCTTTCGCCGGGTGGGTGTTTTGTGGTTGAGGATATTTCGCCTCGTGCGGCCAAGTTCCTCTGGCCGCTGGCCAGAGGGGTCCTGGGAAGAAACTACTTCGTATCTTTGCGGGAGATGAAGAATGGCTTTGTGTTCATAGTTTTGAAGGGTAGGTAGCAAGTCTGCAAAACATTATGTGCCATGCTTGTACTTTCAGATGCCGATCGCTAAAGGGGATCCTTCCGTGAATACTGCCAAGAACTTGAGGTTGTTGGCAAGAACTATTGATAAAGGCATTCGCAGGAAATTGATCTTGTTCTCGATCGCCATTTCGGTGTCCTCACTGCTCGACATTTTGGGGCTCGCCCTTATTTCAGCGACAACCAACGTGGGATTCGCCGTTGTGGGAAAGAGTTCAATTACCTCCAGTACATCTTGGATCCTCAAGAATCTTGGCATTCAATCCTTCCAGCAGAAAGATCAAATATCAGTTCTTCTTGTTTTGGCGGTCCTGCTTTTTTTCGCAAAATCTCTCTTCGGAATCTTTCTTAGTAAGTCGATTCTGCAAGAAGTTGGCGATCTACAAGTAAGTATCACCCAGCGACTTCTGCAGAGAATGTTCTCGTCTCCAATGGTCAGAGTTCTAAATGAGAAGAGAGAAGAAATACTTCATGGACTTACCGACGGACTCAACTCAATTTGTGTCGGAATCATCGGACCGTCCATCCTCGTACTTGGCGAAATAATCACCCTACTTGGAATTGTCGGCTTCCTCTTTGTGGTCAATTTCGCAATGGCGACCGGCGTCATCCTTTATTTTGTGTTCTTGAGCTTCATAGTAACTCGGATCACGGGAAGATGGCTCTCCGGGCCAAGTAGTCAAATGACTACCTCAAGCATCGAGAGCAGGCAGAACTTACGAGATATTCTTTCGCTATTTCGCGAGATTACGCTCTTTCAGAAGAGGGATTCGTTTTCCCAAGAGTTCGTGGGGCATCGCAAGCATGCCATAGATTCATATGTACGCGTGAATTGGATTCAACAGCTTCCGAAATACATTTTGGAAAGTTCAGTCATTATTGGATCTCTTGGAATTGTTACGGTTTACTCGAGACTTTCTGGGGTTTCTTCAGCCGTCTCCAACTTGATCATTTTCATGGTCGCATCATCTCGGCTTGTCCCATCCGTGTTGAGATTGCAGAGTTTCCTTCTCCAGGTTCGCTCTAGCGAGAAGAGTGCCAATTACTCCTTTACTTTAATGAATTCCCTAAACTACTTCGACGAATCAGGCGTTGTAGAGATTATCCCCGAGCTAGAAGAACGCTCGGAGTCGCATCCACTCGCGATTGAAATCAAGAATGTTTCTTACCGATACCCAGGCGCAAGTACCAACGCAATTTCGGCTATTTCTTTGAGAATTGAACCGGGAGAGTTCGTTGCTCTGGTGGGTCCGTCCGGATCGGGAAAGAGCACGCTGGCGGATGTCTTCCTGGGATTCTTGCAACCATCAGAGGGCGAAGTCGCGATTTCAGAGGCCGAAAAGAATCCGCTGGCTGCCTCCGTAATGCCTCGCCTTGCGTATATGCCACAGAAGGTTCACGTGTTTTCGGGCTCATTGCTGGAGAACATTGTCTTGGATAGGAGCGTCTCCGCGGCCGACGCGAAGTTGGCAGAGATAGCGGCTATTCGTGCTGGCCTTGGGGATTGGCTCCATGGTCAGGAGGATGGAATTCACACGATGTTAAGCGAGACTAATAGCCCACTCAGTGGCGGTGAACGTCAGAGAATTGGCCTTGCTCGAGTCTTCTATGCAAATCCCGATCTTCTTATTTTGGACGAGCCAACAAGTTCCTTGGATACTGGAACTGAAGATCATGTTATGGAGAATGTACTCAAACTCCGTGGAGTATGCACGATCATTGTTATCGCACATCGTCTAAGTACCATTCAAGAGGTCGATCGGGTGATTAGGATCGACGGAGGAAAGGTTGAATGGGAAGGCTCTTACGTGGAGTTTCTAGACTAGAAAGTGATTAGTGAAGTGCTTTGAAGATCCAATGCGTGATGACCATGTGAAGATTCTCAACCACCTGCATATCGTTCGATTTAATCACGATCGATAGGTCTGCAATACGTACTGCGCTCCCACCTTCGAATCCAAGTAGCGCTATGCTTTTGATGCCCATTCTTTTCGAGGCGTTCAAGGCGTTTATGATGTTGGGCGATTTACCGCTGCCTGAGATCGCAATGAATAAATCTCCTGGGGCCGCGTAGATTTCGAGTTGCCGTTCCAGGGCGACGTCATAGGAGAAGTCATTGGCCCACGCCGTGTTTACCGCCATATTGTCGTTTAGGCAGAAGGACTTGACTCCAGTTTGCCTGGCGAGGGAGACGCCCTTTGCCAGGTCGCAAGTGAGATGGCTTGCCGTCGAAGCACTTCCACCGTTCCCAGCAGTCCAGACAGTTCCGCCACTATCGATGCAGAGAGCTATCTCAGCCACAATTGCGTTTAGTTTTTCCTCATCCAAAAGCAGAGCGGAATTCGCCTCGTTGTGAGACATCAGGTATTCGTGAAGGTTCATCTTGGCTCCGATCTAAAAATCACAGTACAGCCATCCCTATCTATTCCTGGAAGAACAATTCTGGATTGATTTGGAAACTGACCAATATATCTCTCTCGCAAAACCCGATTTGGAAATGCGATCAGGAGATAGCCCGATTGCCCTGCGCCGAGGAGTTTACCGCCCGTTGCCCCATGGTTTTTCGCATCTTGGAGGGTACTTTCAATCTCCTCATTGGTCACGCCCTCTGCCAACTGGCTCTTGAGCTCCCATGATTCACTAAGGAGCCGGCCCAACGTATCAACGCTGCCCGGGAGTTCAAGGCAGAAGCGATTGGTCATCTCGGCCATGTTAGCCAGCAGTTCAAAATTGATGCCGGTTCGAATCTTCTCGGATTGGTCGGCAAGAATCGACCTCGACGTTCTAACGGTGCCAATGCGTACCAACACGCAGGATTCGGTGATCAGTGATTCAAGTGCATCCTTGTCAGTCAGAGGGGAAGACTCCACATCGCCGTTGGTGAGAAAAATAAAATGATTTATCCCGCCGAAACTCGCCGCATACTGATCTTGCTTGCCGATGGGCTCTTGTAGATCCTCAATCTCAATTTCGCAGGCGATTCGAGCCAACTCATCCTTCGAGAAATCTATACCTTTGTATTCGCCCAGAGCCTTGAGCAAACCTACGGTAAATGAAGATGAACTGCCCAACCCAGTCCCAGCAGGAATATCGCTTGTAATGCTTATGTCGACCCCCGAAACCTCGAAGCGCTTTAGCGCACTTCGAACGAGAGGGTGTTGGATGTCTTCAATGTTGTTTACCCGTTCGAGTTTGGAGTACTTCAACAAGATGTCATTCGACTCTGCCAGTTTATTTATGGTGATATAGATATATTTATCCAACGCGAAACTGATTACCGCCCCTTTTGAACGTTCGTAAAAAACAGGAAGGTCGGTGCCGCCTCCGAGCAAACTCACTCTTAATGGCGACCTAACGATAATCATTAGCAGCAGATCCTTCCAGGAAATTGGATATTTCTATCTTGGCTTGCTCGAAATTCTTGACACACACGTGATCAGTGAGGATATCGCAGGTTCCCCTCGGCAAAAAATGAATGCGCAAAGCCAGATTTGCCTCGATTTCAACGTCCCGAAAGGTATCACCGATGATCACGCTCTTCGAGACGTCAATATTGTGTTGAGCCGTCACGGCCACGATCATCCCATCCTTGGGTTTTCGGCATTCGCAAGAGACTTTAAGGGCCTCGATCTCACCTTCAAATCCAGTTTCCGGGTGGTGTGGGCAGTAGAGCCACTTATCCACGTAGACATTTTCACGAGAAAGCAGAGTTTGGATTTTTCGATTCTGCGCCTCGATCGTCTGGAAAGTGCTCTGCCCCTTCGCTATAGAGGGTTGATTCGAGATGCATACAACGGGGATCCCCGTGTCATTGAGGAACCTAAGGAGAGGCACTATGCCATCCATCAGGGAGATCTCTTTGCCCACGTTTGCCGCTGTTGTCGGATCATTGACCAGAGTGTCATCTCGATCAACAAATACGCCCCAATTAAGGTTCATTTTCACCTTCGCAAGGACTTCCTGCATACGCGTTAGCCTCTCAGGAGTCCCGACATCCAATGAGCGCCTTAGGAGATCTGGTGCCGTGACGGTCACTTTGGCAGCGAGTAGCGAAGGTAGGACATCCTGCACCAGGTCAATCTTCTTCGCGTCTGGCCAGAACTTAACATCTGCGGTGCTTAAGAAGAAGAAGCCAACCGGGGAGAGATTGATTCTAGAGGTCGCTGACTTGTCACGACTTGAAATAATGGCTTCGACGAATCCGTTCTCCGGTGAACGTTTGACCGAATCACTGTCGTCGGGATGGTTGTTCGGATGGACAAATATCGAGTTCTCTTTCTTTGCCCCCCGTGACTTCCAAACGTGAAAACCTTCGAGTATTCCTCCACGTGGCAGTATGTCTCCCAAAGCTACAAAACAGACATCATCGTTCATCTCGGAGAGCACTTGACGGAGCATTCCCGCAGAGCCGAGTTGCTCGTTCTCGACTATGTAATCCACCGTTATCGCTGTGGCATGGTCCGACAGGAAATCCTTCAAGTGCTCTATTACTTCGTCAGAACCATGACCTAGGAGCAAAGTAATTCGCGTTACCTCATCTATAGACAACAATTCGAGGAGTTGAAGATCGAGTAGTGCGTTACCCGCCACCTGAGTCAAAACCTTTGGAAGTTTTGGATTTACAGTTCGAGACCCCTGGCCGCCACCCAGAATGAAAGCCCTCATGCGGGTGGGTCGCCTTGCAGATTCTCCCTAATGGCACGGGTGACAGCTTGCGCAGATGTGGTGCTAGTCAATGTCCCGTCGGTCTTAGACTCTTGAAGATCAAAGGCGTACTCGGGGATGTCGCCAGGCCAGCCCTCTCTCTGTTCTTGGTACAAGAACGTGATCCCACCGTTTATTGCTTCGTCGAAGATATCAACGATCTCCTTGACGGTGATTTGATCGATAGGTGCGATGTTAAAGATGAGTACATCTTCGGCTTTGATCTCACTCTTTCTCGTAAGAATCTCAAGTAGATCTTGAACGTGGATAAACGGCTTCTTTTGAGAACCATCACCCAGGATCTGGATCACCTTGTCACCGGCTCTTTTCTTTCGAATAATGTCGAAAAGCAATCCATGTGTCAGATGCGGACCCACAACGTTGGGAAAACGTGCGATGGCAAGACGAATGTCCTTTCCCTTGCAAGCACCGATGAGGGCGAGCTCTGAAGCCCTTTTGGTCCACCCATAGGCGTTGCTGGGATGGCAAACGGAATCCGTGTTCACGCGCATTGGCTCGGACAATGCACCATATATTGCCGACGAGGACGCAAAAATAAGCGATGGCATAGGGACTCCAAGCCGTATCACTTCACAGAGAGCGAGCGTCGTAATCAACGTGTTGTAGAAGTCATTTGAGATTTCCTCGCTCTTGCTGATGTCGCTATTGGCGGCCAGATGGAAAACTCGATCTGGACGAAAATTCGATATTGTCTCTCTTAAACGGGCGATATCGGCACAATCGAAAATCTCAGCAGAAAAATCCTCGTTGCCGTCGTAAACATCGATTGAATGCCAAGTTTGATTTTGGATATTTACGTCGATGACTTTGACTACTTCACCGTCGAGTAATAACTTATCGACCAGGTTGTGCCCCACGAAACCTAACCCACCCAAAATTAGATTTCTTCGTTTCGTCATCTATTCTCCAGGTGTGCGTTAGTCGGATGGGCAATAACATCGCTACTCAATTTTGCCAGATAACCACTCCAGAGAGGCTTGATCCGAAAAAAGGAATAGAAGGAATTCAAGAACTTCAAGATAACATGGGCTGATCTCCTCGGCGCTACTTCCAGGAAAAACAAGACCCGACGGTGTATTTTTGAATTGCTGAGCATATGGGCGGCGGTTTTGTTCACTTCCGACAGAAAAGGATCATCGCCGTAGAGCCTGTCCACTACCTTCTTTTCGGATTCACCAAGGAGTGAGTACTCCATGCGGAAGAGATCGGTATCAACTTTCTCGATCGCTTTTTCATGTGGGTGCTTACGATTGAACTCACGGACAAGGGCCACTGCCATGTGTAGTCGAGTTTCGGCTCTAAAACGGGCACTGGTCTGGGACGTATAGCTGCGATAGGCGATAACCGCTCTTTTCAGATTTGCGAACTTGCCCATGCGTGAAAGCCTCAACCAGAGTTCATAATCTTCTGCGTACTTGTAGTGAGGGGAGTATCCACCCACCTCTCTGAGGGCGCTCGTACGAATCATCACTCCTGGGTGAGGGAATGGGCATTTGATGTCCAATTTTGATTTCAATGTTCGATTCTGAAGATTGTAGAAAGGCGCGTTGAGACCCAACCTGTTAGCTTCGTCAATGATGACTATCTGCCCTCCGCAAGCCACGTGATCGAGATGAGCTCGAAGAAAAGAAACCTGGCTCGATAACCTTCCCGGCAACATGATGTCATCCGCGTCGAATCTTGCAAGAAATTCGCCCCCGCACTCTTCTAGTCCCCTATTTAGGGCCGCCGGCAGGGCAAGACCAGCGGTGTCGACCAATCTGATTCGAGGGTCCAAAGCGGCTATTTCTCGGAGATATTTACTGGATGCTTCATCGATATGATCTTTGCAGATCACAAGTTCCCAATCGGAATTGGATTGAAGTCGTACACTCTGGATGGCGTAGGAGAGATAGGGGCAGTCTCCCTTTATCGGCATTAGCACGGAGACCAACGTCATGGTTTATCCTAGCATTTCAATGCTTTTGATCCGAGGGGGAGAGTGTTTTGGAGGCAGGCGGGACACAAAGCGGAACTCTTCTCTTAGTTTCTCATGGCAACGATTTGGAATATCTGAATATCGTCCTCAATGTATTTGAGACTCAAAGAGCCTTTTTCCAAGAAGTGAAATTCCTCGATCTATCAGCGGTTTTAGAAGACCAAGACACCTTCTATCGGCCGCTACTTAAATTGGCAGGTTTAGTTTCTCCTGAGGAAACCATTTTCAATCATCTTGAATCTCGCGGTTATGACGTCTACAGAATTGCAAAGAGCTCAAGATCGGAATCAGTCGAGTCGATTCCAGCTCACGTGCGAGAGGGAATCGAAGAGTCCATCAAATCCGCTTCGATATCCAGATCAGGGGATGAAGTTCCAGAAGACTCTAAGTGGTTGGTAAAGAAGAAGGGGAAATATAGAGCAGAGGGAATCATCTCCTATCAAGCCGTTAAGACTTGCTTGAGTCAGAATCCCGAGATCTCTGAGGTCGCTGTTATTAATGGGCGCTTCCCGTGTCAACGAGGAGTTATCGAGGCAGCAGTTGAAGCGCATATTCCGTGGAGTTCTTATGAACGGGGCTCCTACGACATGGACCTCCCACCCTACCTATACAGTTTTGAAAGATATTTAAGAGCAGTGAACTATTGGTATGCCCCTTATCCGGCCTACACTCGGATTGAGAAGCAAGAAGCAATCCTCGCAATGGATTTGAAGCAAGAACAGATTCACTCCGATGAAGTTGAAAAGTGGTTCCTATCAAGGCGTCGCCCTGGTGGCACCAATAGATTCGCGGCAGAATGGAATGACGCTCCGAACATAGATTCAACGAAAAAAACAGCTGTTTTGTTTACTTCCTCTGTGGATGAGTTTGCAGAGTTGGGACCGAGCTGGAGAGAGGCTAAGTGGAAAGATCAATGGGAGGCGTTCGAATACGTCATACCCCGCTTATTGAGCCAGAATTACGATGTCGTGTTGAGGGTCCATCCCAATCTATCAAATAAGCCAAGTAAGACCGGACGTGTCACAAGGCAGTCCATTGACGTCCTCGCCGCCAAGTTTCCTGACTCGCCCAAGGATACCGTGCTTTGTGGCTGGCCGACCTATCTGGGGGCTTTGGGCGCGTTCAACGCCTATGAGCCGACCTACGACCGGCTTGACCCGATGAGCAACCGCAGCGCAGAGGATTATCGCATCGCCGCGCAGGCTGCGGGCGGGCGGGTCAAGTTTGCCTATCTCTCGGTCGATTTCGCCAATCCAACGGGTGAGACGATTGCCCGTGCCGCACGCGAGGCTGTGATTGATCTGGCCGACGCGCTGGATATCGCGATTGTCGAGGACGCGGCCTATCAGACCCTGCGCTATGACGGCGAGGCTGTGCCGCCGATCCTTGCGCTTGAAATTGCGCGCAAGGGCAGCATCGAGGCTTGCCGCACGCTTTATTGCGGGTCGTTCTCGAAATCACTGGCACCAGGTTTGCGGGTGGGTTGGGTTTGCGCGGGCAAAGAGGTGATCTCTAAGCTTGTGCTGATGAAGCAGGCGGCGGATTTGCACTCGTCTACCGCCAACCAAATCGTCACCCATCGCGTGGCGCGGGATATCTTTGCGCCGCATGTGACCAAGCTGCGGCAAGTCTATGGTGCGCGGCGCGACCATCTTTTGGCGGCGCTGAAGCGTGAAATGCCCGAAGGCGTCACTTGGACCAAGCCAGAGGGCGGCATGTTTGTCTGGCTGACCCTGCCAAAGGGCATGGATGGCGCGGAACTGCTCGCGAAATCGCTGGCGACAGAGCGCGTCGCCTTTGTTCCGGGGCGGGCGTTCTATGCCGATGGGTCGAACGGCAATACGCTGCGGCTGTCGTTCTCTTGTGCCGATGAGGCCGCGATCGACGAAGGCATGAAGCGTTTGGGGCGGCTTATTCGCGGTTAAACCAACGCCTCTCGCCCCAAGCATCGGGCGAGAGGCATGTCGCTAGATCCACTTGGCCAAGGGCGGCAGGCTCATCAGCACCGCGTTGGCGTCATGCCCCGTCTCAAGCCCGAATTTCGTGCCGCGATCATAGACCAAGTTATACTCGGCATAGAGCCCGCGATGCACCAACTGGGCGTCTCGGTCGGCCTCGGTCCACGCGGTATCGACACGCTTTTGCGTCAGCGGCGCAAAGGCAGGCAGAAAGGCGCGGCCAACATCTTGGGTAAAGCGGAAGTCGGCATCCCAATCGCCTGTGTTCAGATCATCATAGAAAATGCCCCCAACGCCGCGGGCGCGGTTGCGGTGCGGGATAAAGAAATACTCATCCGCCCAAGCTTTGAATTTGTTATAATATTCAGGGTTATGCGCGTCACAGGCCCCCTGCATCTGCGCGTGAAAATGCGCCGTGTCCTCGGGGTATTCAAGGCAGGGGTTCAAGTCCGCACCGCCGCCGAACCACCACGCATGTGGTGTCCAAAACATGCGGGTGTTCATATGCACTGCGGGACAATGCGGGTTAACCATATGCGCGACAAGACTGATGCCCGAGGCCCAAAAGCGCGGATCGGTATCCATCCCTGGCACACCGCGGGCGGCCATCGCGGCTTGCGCGCGGGGGCCAAGGGTGCCGTGCACTTCCGAAACGTTGACGCCCACCTTTTCGAACACGCGACCACCGCGCATGACTGACATCAGACCGCCACCACCATCGGCGCGGCTGGTCGGCGTCACCTCGAACCGGCCAACCGATCCCGTGCCATGCGCGTCCTCCAGCCCCTCAAAGCAGGTGACGATCTCTTCGCGCAGGGTTCTGAACCATGCGGCGGCTTGTGCTTTTTTGGCGGTGAAATCTTCGCTCATGGTCGGCCCCTTTGATTGTGGCTCTGGCTTATCAAGCCATTGGGGCTATAGTAAAGCCAGCTTGCCCGAATGAGGTTTACATGCGCCAATTTGCCCTGATTTTCCCGCTGGTTTTGGTCGCCTGTGGCACGCCGCAAGAGCAGTGCATTGGCACAGCGACCCGCGACATGCGGGTGGTGGACCGCTTGATTGCCGAAACGCAGGGCAATCTCGATCGCGGCTATAGCTATGAGGAACAGACGGTTTATGTGCCGAAGTGGGTGGATTGCGGGCCGCGTCCAACGGCAGACAATCCGACGCCAGAGCGGCGGATGTGTCTGGATGATGTGCCGCAAACCACGCAAAAGGCCGTCGCGATTGACCTGAAAGCCGAGGCCGCGAAACTGGCTGGCCTTAAAACCAAGCGCGCCGCCCAGTCAAAGGCGGCGGCGGGCGCGATTGCCCAGTGCAAGGCGCAGTATCCCGAGTAGTTACGCTTTGCGAATGGGATAGGCCGCGCGGGTGACACGGAAGGCGCTATCGCCACCGATCACCTCGACCTGCTTGAACAGGCTGGTGAGCAGCGGCTCGTAGGGCAAGTGGCGGTTGGCAACCATCAAAAGCTGCCCCGACGGCACCAAACCGCGATGCGCCGCTTTGATAAAGCCCATGCCAAGGCTGGCTTCGGCGTCGCGGCCCGTATGGAAGGGCGGGTTCATCACCACCAAATCCCAAGGGCGCAACGATTTATAGCTGGTGGCATCGGCCCAGACGAAGCTTGCGCGCGGGTCAACGACATTTGCGCGGGCGCAATCAAGCGCAACCGCCTCGGCCTCGATCAGATCAAGCGACTTGACACCTTGGCGCGCCAGAATGGCACGGCTCAGATAGCCCCAGCCTGCACCCAGATCGGCAACGCGCGAGGGCAGCTTCGCCGGAAGCGCCTCGGCCAGCAACATCGAGCCACGGTCAGGCCCATCCGCAGAAAACACCCCCGGCAGCGTGCGAAAGCCGTCAAACTCGGTCGGTTGCGCAGCCCACTGCGCAAGCTGCGGCGCGGGCGTGACCAAAGCCAGTTTGCCGTGCGCTTTGGACAAAGACTCGGACACAGTCAGACCCAAGGCTTTGCAATCCTTGAGCAGCGACTCGATGCCATCGGTTTTCTGGCCATCCACGACAATAACTTGGGCGTCACGTGCTTGGGACATCATCGCCCGAGCTTCGGCCTTGGCGCGGGGCACGCAAACGATGGCGACGGTGGCCTGCGCCTCGCCTGTCCGATAGCCTTGCGCGGTGAAATAGTCGTGGTCGGGCTTGAACCCGGTCTGCACAACGACCTGATCTTTGGGCAGCGCCGAAAGGTCATCCCCCGCGCGCGGACGCATCACAACAATCGTGCCAACCGTCGGCAGCACAAGTGCGCCACTGGCCAAAGCCAGATCTAATCTTGCAGAACGCATAAAATGTTATTCTTTTTCCATGGTGCATTGCAGCGGGTGCTGATGCCGGCGGGCGAAATCCATCACCTGAGCCACTTTGGTTTCAGCGATTTCAAAGGAAAACACGCCAACAACAGCGAGCCCCTTTTTGTGAACAGCAAGCATGATCTCGAAGCTTTGGGCGTGGTTAAGCCCAAAAAACCGCTCGAGGATATGAACGACGAATTCCATCGGTGTAAAATCGTCGTTCAAAAGCATGACCTTATACATCGGAGGTCGCTGCGTGCGGGGTTTGGTTTTGGTCAACAGGCCGGAGTCATCCTCTGGCCCGCTGGGGGTGTCGGACATGATCGGGTCGGCCATGGTGGCAAAAAGGGTCACGCGGAAAATCTCCGTTCGGTAAATTCGGTCTGTATTTGGTTGTGCAGAGTATAGCGTAAATCTCGCTTGCGAAAAGGCCCAAGGGCTGTTCCCTTGCGCGGCGGAGGTATCATGCTCACAACCATTGGATTCGATGCGGACGACACGCTTTGGCATAACGAGACGTTCTTTCGCCTGACACAAGCGCGGTTTGTCGAACTGCTGGCCAAGGATGTCGACGTGGACCATCTTGAAGCGCGGCTTTTGGCGGCTGAGCGGCGCAACCTTGGCCACTACGGCTTTGGCATCAAAGGTTTTACCCTGTCGATGATCGAGACCGCGATCGAGGTGACCGAAGGCCGCGTGGGGGCGCCGGTGATTGCCGAAATCTTGGCCGAGGGGCGTGAGATGCTGCGCCATCCTGTTGAATTGCTTCCCCATGCGCGCGCGGCTGTCGAGGCTTTGGCGGGGCAGTATCGCGTGCTTTTGATCACCAAGGGCGACCTATTGGACCAAGAGCGCAAGCTGGCGCAGTCGGGTTTGGGCGATCTGTTTCACGGCGTCGAAATCGTGTCGGACAAAACCCCCGAGGTTTACGCCCGCATCTTTTCGCACCACGGCACGGGGGCCGATCAGGCGATGATGGTGGGCAACTCGCTCAAATCCGACGTTCTGCCTGCTTTGGCAGTCGGGGGCTGGGGCGTTTATGTGCCACATGGCGAGGTGTGGGCGCTGGAATATGCCGAAGAGCCCAAAGGCCAAGCCCGCTATCACAGCCTGACCGACCTTGCCGCCCTGCCTGATTTAGTGGCCAAGCTGTCACAGCCAACTACACCTAGTGTGACGTCAGGTTAATTTGCATAGAAAGCACAGTCTTCAAGAGTCTCGAAAACTATGGCCGACGCCGCTTTTCCTAATAAGAATCGCATGTTAGCCTCGGCTCAAGCAGAGAACTATGCCCCCGCTAAATGAGGGGCTAACGAGGCAGAACAGATGATCAAAACGACACTGGGGCAGTTTGCCCGGCGATTCGCATTTTTGCTCGGTCTGGGTTTGGTTGCGGCCTGCTCTACCCCCGAGCCCGTAAAAGCTGGCCCTCCCTATGCTGCCTTTGTGATGGATGCCCGCACGGGTGAGACGCTTTATTCGGAAAACGCCGATACGCGGTTGCATCCTGCCTCTCTGACCAAAATGATGACGCTTTATATCGTGTTCTCGGAAATCGAGGCGGGGCGCTTGTCGCTTGATACGATGGTGACGGTGTCCAAGAATGCCGCCGCGCAGCCACCTTCGCGCTTGGGTCTCAAGGCGGGGCAGAAAATCCAGCTTCGCTATTTGATCCGCGCCGCTGCGGTTAAGTCCGCCAACGATGCCGCCGCCGCGATGGGTGACCAGATTTCAGGTTCGCCAGAGGCTTTTGCCGCGCGTATGACCCGCACCGCCAAAGCCTTGGGGATGAACAACACCACCTTCAAGAACGCCAACGGCCTGACCGCCAAGGGCCATTTGTCGACCGCGCATGACATGACGATCATGGGGCGGCACATTTTTTATGACTTCCCCCAATATTATAACATCTTCTCGCGCCGCAGCACGGATGCGGGCATGGCGACCGTCAACAACACCAACCGCAAATTCCTTGACGCCTACAAGGGCGCGGATGGCATCAAGACCGGCTATACGGGGCCTGCGGGCTTCAACCTGACAGGCTCGGCAGAACGGGACGGCGTGCGGATTATTGCGACGGTTTTCGGCGGCACCTCGACTCCGATGCGCAACCAAAAGATGGCAGAACTGCTGGACCTGGGTTTCAAAAAGGCGGGCAAAGGCAACGGCGTGCCCTCGGCTCCGCGCTATAATGCTGACGACGAATCGATTGCCAGCGCGGTTGCGGATGCGGCTTTGCCAGAGGATGGCGCTTCGGCCAAGACGCTTCGGGTTGTGATGGCGGTAGCGGCGTCGCCACGGCCCGTCGCGCGCCCAGAGCTTGAGGACAGCGAAGAGGCCCCACATGTGATGGTCGCGGCGGCAGATGAGGCTGTCTCTGCCATGTCGGACGATATTATGGGCGCGCTTGCCGAAGCCAACGCCGCACCGGCCGAAATTCCAACCGAAGAAATGGCCGATCAGGTGCAGCTGGCGGCCCTAGACGCCCAAGAGGTTATTCCGTTTCAGGTGACAGGCACCGCAGTTTCCGCGTCGAACGTGCAACTGGTTGCCGCGCCGCGTCCGCCCAAACGGGCTGTGGCGATCTATGACAATGCAGTGACGGTTGCGGCGGATGACCGCGCGGCGACGATCACCGAGGTGGTGACCAACGTCTCGACCTCGGGTGGCAGGGGCTATGGCATCAACGTCGGGCGGTTCAACACCCATGGACAGGCCGAGCGCGTGCTGATGAAAACGCTGCTGGCCGAGAATGCGACGCTCAGCAACAGCCTGCGCAAGATCGTGCAGACCAGCCGTGGCTATGACGCGAACTTTCTGGGGCTGACCGAGAAAGAGGCCGATTTGGCTTGTCGGCGGCTGCAGGCGCGCGGAACGCAGTGCTTTACGATGGGGTCCTAAGGCTTAGGGACGCGGCGCTGCGGCACGGCGCAGGCGGTCATTGATCGCCCGCCCAAGCCCGATCTCGGGAATAGCCGCGATGGCAATGGTTTGCCCGTTTGTCGCCAAAGCGTCTGCTTGGCGCAACATATCAAAGAGGTTGGCGGCAGCCTCGACCAGATCGCCATTGGGCGACAGATTCACATCCGCCTCCCCTGCCCCGAAGCCGATATAGACCTCACCCAAGCGGCGCTTGGCGTTCAGTCGCACCGCTGCATTGGGCGCATAATGCGACGCCAACTGGCCCGGCGCGTTGGGTTTATGTGCATCGCCGCCAATTGGCAGCGGCCCAAGGATCGCCTCGAGCGCCTCCGCCGTGACGCCGCCTTGACGCAGTAACGCGGGCGCGGGTGTCAGACCAAGGATGGTGCTTTCGACACCAACAGCGCAGGCCCCGCCGTCGACCACAGCCGCGATACGCCCCGACAACCCTGCCAGCACATGCGCGGCCCGTGTGGGCGAAATCCGCCCCGAGGGATTGGCCGAAGGTGCCGCAAGCGGACCACCAAACGCCCGCAAAAGCGCCACCGCCACAGGATGCGCCGGCACGCGGATGGCCACGGTCTCAAGCTCGGCGGTCACAAAGGGCGACAGGACAGCATCTTTGCGCAGCGGCAGCACCAACGTCAAAGGACCGGGCCAAAACGCCGCTGCCAACTCTTCGGCGCGGGTATCGACATGGGCAAATTCGCGGGCAGCCTCGAGGTCCGGCAGATGCACGATCAGCGGATTGAACCTTGGCCGCGCTTTGGCGTCAAAAATCCGCGCCACCGCCAGATCAGAGCGCGCATCGCCGCCAAGGCCGTAAACGGTCTCGGTTGGAAAGGCGACAAGCTGCCCCTCGCGCAAAAGCGCGGCCGCGCGGGCAAGGCCCAAGGCATCGGGCAAAAGCGTTTCGGTTTCGATCATCTGTGACGCAACGTCCAACTTGCTCGGCAGGCCACGCCAGCCCACCCTACGCCTTGCAATTACCCGCGATCCAATCCTTTGCCAAGCCGCCCATCGGAGACCTTTATGCCCTACCGCGCGCCTCTTGCCGACTTTCACCTTCTGCTCAAGCTGGTCGGTTTTGCCGAAGTGGCCGCGACAGAGCGCTTTGCCGAGGCAACCCCTGAAACGGTAGAGGCGATTTTGACCGAGGCTGGCAAGCTCTGCGAGAACACGCTCGCGCCACTGAACCGTGCGGGGGACAAGACCTCGGCGCGGCTGGAAAACGGCGTTGTGCGCACCCCGCCGGGGTTTGTCGAAGGCTATCGCGAGATCGCCGAGGGCGGTTGGGTCGGCATTTCCGCAGCGCCCGAGTTTGGCGGCATGGGGCTGCCGATTTCTCTGACCTCTTGTGTCAATGACATGATGGGCTCGGCCTGCTTGGCGTTGCAGTTGAACCCATTGCTGACCCAAGGCCATATCGAGGCGCTGGAGCATCACGCCAGCGACGCGCTCAAGGCGCTCTACCTGCCCAAGTTGATCGCGGGCGAGTGGAATGGCACGATGAACCTGACCGAACCGCAAGCGGGCAGTGATGTCGGCGCGCTGCGCACCAAAGCCGAGCCAAACGGCGACGGCACCTATGCGATCACGGGTCAGAAGATTTACATCACTTGGGGCGACAACGACACCAACGCCAACGTCAGCCACCTTGTGTTGGCACGGTTGGTCGGTGCGGCGACGGGGACCAAGGGCATCAGCCTGTTCCTCGTGCCCAAGATCATTCCCAACGCCGATGGCAGCTTGGGCGCGCCCAACAGCCTGTCGGTGGTCAGCCTAGAGCATAAGCTTGGCCTGCACGGATCCCCGACCGCCGTGATGCAGTTCGACGGTGCGACGGGGTGGCTTGTGGGGGCCGAGAACAAAGGCATGGCAGCGATGTTCACCATGATGAACAACGCTGCCATGCCTTTGTTCTCGGCCCCACAAGCCACCGTCGCACATAGAAGCGCATCACAGCAGTGGGATCCGTGCAGGCTCTAGGCTGACCACCGACAGGCTGTTGGGCGCACCCAAGCTGCCATCGGCGTTGGGAATGATCTTGGGCACGAGGAACAGGCTGATGCCCTTGGTCCCCGTCGCCGCACCGACCAACCGTGCCAACACAAGGTGGCTGACGTTGGCGTTGGTCTCGTTGTCGCCCCAAGTGATGTAAATCTTCTGACCCGTGATCGCATAGGCTGTCGCCGTTTGGCTCGGCTTTGGTGCGCAGCGCGCGGACATGGCTGCCGCTTGCGGCTGGTCAGGTTCATCGTGCCATTCACCCCGGACATCGACTTGGCAGGTGAGTTGAGCATCGCTGGCGTGATGCTCCAGCGCCTCGATATGGCCTTGGGTCAGCAATGGGTTCAACTGCAACGCCAAGCAGGCCGAAGCCCATCATGTCATTGACACGAGAGGGTCAGAGAAATCGGCGGCCCATGCCGCCAACTCGGCCGGGCGCTGCGGAAGTGTGACCCAACCGCCCTCGGCGATCTCGCGATGACCCGGCGGGTGTCGGCACAACGCCGTTTTCCAGCCGCGCCGAGGTCTTGTCCCCGCACGAGCGTGTTCTCGCAGAGCTTGCCAGCCTCGGTCAAAATCGCTTCTACCGTTTCAGGGGTTGCCTCGGCAATACGGTACTGTCACGGCCACTTCGGCGAAACCGACCAGCTTGAGCAGGAGGTTGACACGGTGGGCATAAAGTTCTCCGATGGGCAAAGGATTGGATCGCGGGTAATTGCAAGAGCATTAGGTGGGCTCGCGTGGCCTGCGAGCAAGTTGGACGTTGCGTCACAGATGATCGAAACCGAAACGCTTTTGCCGACGCCTTGGGCCTTGCCCGCGCGGCCGCGCTTTTGCGCGAGGGGCGGCTGCGCCTTTCCAACCGAGACCGTTTACGGCCTTGGCGGCGATGCGCGCTCTCATCTGGCGGTGGCGCGGATTTTTAACACCAAGAAGCGCCCACAAGGTTCAATCCGCTGATCCTGCATCCCCCGGACCTCGAGGCTGCCCGCGAACTACCATGTCAATACCCGCGCCGAAGAGTTGGCAGCAGCAGTTTTGGCCCGGTCCTTTGACGTTGGTGCTGCCGCTGCGCAAAGATGCTGTCCTGTCGCCCTTTGTGACCGCCGAGCTTGAGACCGTGGCCACGGGTCCCCCGCGCGGTCCCTTGTGGCGGTGGCGCTTTTGCGGGCGTTTGGTGGTCCGCTTCGGCACCTTCAGATCCCTCGGGGCGGATTTCGCCGGCACGGGCCGCGCGCATGTGCTGGCAGGGTTGTCGGGGCGTATCGCGGCTGTGGTCGACGGCGGGGCCTGCGCTGTTGGGTCTCGGAAGGCGCTGTCCTTGGTCTGACACCCGCGCCCGCGTTACTGCGTCAAGGCGGCGTCACGGCGGAGGCGCTCGAGGCGATCCTTGGGCCGCTGCCAATTGGCGTCAATAGACCCAACGCGCCGGGCCTAGATTGGCGTCGCATTATGCGCCCAATGCATTGAACGCCAAGCGCCGCTTTGGGTGAGGTTTATATCGGCTTCGGGGCAGGGGACGATGTGAACCTGTCGCCCGATGGCGATCTGGTCGAGGCTGCCGCCAACCTCTTTGATATGTTGCGCCAAGCGGACGCGCGACCCATTGCCATCGCGGCTATTCCCGAGATCGGGCTTGGGCGGGCGATCAATGACCGCCTGCGCCGTGCCGCAGCGCCGCGTCCCTAAGCTTTAGGACCCCATTGTAAAGCACTGCGTTCCACGCGCCTGCAGCCACCGACAAGCCAAATCGGCCTCTTTCTCGGTCAGCCCCAGAAAGTTCGCGTCATAGCCACGGCTGGTCTGCACGATCTTGCGCAGGCTGTTGCTGAGCGTCGCGTCTCGGCCAGCAGCGTTTTCATCAGCACGCGCTCGGCCTGCCCATGGGTGTTGAACCGGCCGACGTTGATGCCATAGCCCCTGCCACCCGAGGTCGAGAAGGCCACGTTGGTCACCACCTCGGTGATCGTCGCCGCGCGGTAATTCGTCACTGCATTGTCATAGATCGCCACAGCCCGTTGCGGCGGAGCGCGGCGCGGCAACCAGTTGCACGTTCGACGCGGAAACTGCGGTCCTGTCACCTGAAACGGAATAACCTCTTGGGCGTCTGGGCCGCCAGCTGCACCTGATCGGCCATTTCTTCGGTTGGAATTTCGGCCGGTGCGGCGTTGGCTTCGGCAAGCGCGCCGGTGAGTGTCAATTCCCCGACACGAGGCGCCCCTCATCTGCCGCCGCGACCATCGTGCGGTCGTGTGGGGCCTCTTCGCTGTCCTCAAGCTCTGGGCGCGCGACGGGCCGTGGCGACGCCGCTACCGCCATCGCGACCCCGAAGCGCGCCAAGCGCCATCCTCTGGCAAAGCCGCATCCGCGACCGCGCTGGCAATCGATTGGTCATTGGCGTTATAGCGCGGAACAACGCGTTTCCGCCTTTTTGAAACCCAGCACGGTCTCCATCTTTTGGTTGCGCATCGAAGTCGAGGAATTTGCCGAAGCCGAAAACCGTCGCAATAATCCGCACGCCGTCCCGTTCTGCCGAGCCTGTCAGCCGTATAGCCGGTCTTGATGCAGTGCGGTTGGCGTCAAGGAATTTGCGATTGGTGTTGTTGACGGTCGCCATGCCCACATCCCGTGCTGCGGCGCGAGAAGATGTTGGGGATCGATGGAAGCCGCATGTCATGCGCGGTCGACAAATGGCCCTTGGCGGTCAGGCCGTTGCAGGCATTCTTGAAGGTGGTGTTGTTCATCCCCAAGGCTTTGGCGGTGCGGTTATACGCGCGGCAAAAGCCTCTGGCGAACCTGAAATCTGGTCCACCATCGCGGCGGCGGCATCGTTGGCGGACTTAACCGCAGCGGCGCGGATCAAATAGCGAAGCTGGATTTTCTGCCCCGCCTCGAGACCCAAGCGCGAAAGGGGCTGCGCGGCACCGTCCGCATCGTATCAAGCGACAAGCGCCCCGCCTCGATTTCCGAGAACACGATATAAAGCGTCATCATTTTGGTCAGAGAGAGGCAGGATGCGACCGGCGTATAAGCAGTTTTCCGAATAAAGCGTCTGACCCGTGTCGGGCATCCATCACAAAGGCAGCATCAGGGAGGGCCAGCTTACGGGCTCGGGGGTAGAGCAGGCCGCGACCAAACCCAGACCGAGCAAAATGCGAAATCACCGGGCAAACTGCCCCAGTGTCGGTTTGATCATCTGTTCTCCTCGTTAGCCCCTCATTTAGCGGGGCCGTGGCTCCTTGAGCCGAGCTAAGACATCCGAATTCTTATTAGGAAAAGCGGCGTGGGCCATAAGTTTTTGGAACTTCTTAAAACTGTGCTTTCTATGCAATTAACCTGACGTCACACTAGGTGTAGTTGGCTGTGACAGCTTGGCCACTAAATCAGGCAGGGCGGCAAGGTCGGTCAGGCTGTGATGGCGCTAGCCACCTTGGCTTCTCGGCATATTCCAGCGCCCACCTCTCGCCATGTGCACAGAAACACCCCAGCCCCCGACTGCCAAGAGCCGCAGAAACATGCGGATTTGAGCGAGTTGCCCACCATCATCGCCTGATCGGCCCCGTGCCATGATGCATTCGGGCGTAAACCTCGGGGGTTTTGTCCGACACCGTTCAACGCCGTGAAAACGAATGGCCCAAACCCGACTGCGCCAGCTTGCGCTCTTGGTCCAATAGGTCACCAATTGGTGATCAAAAGCACGCGATACTGCCCCGCCAAAGCCTCAACAGCCGCGCGCCGTGGGAACAAGATCAACAGGATGACGCAGCATCTCACGCCCCTCGGCCAAGATTTCGGCAATCACCGGCGCCCCCACGCGGCTTTCGGTCACCTCGATCGCGGTCTCGATCATCGACAGGGTAAAACCTTTGATGCCAAAGCCATAGTGGCCAAGGTTGCGCCGCTCTGCCACGAAAGCCGCGCTTCAAGATGGTCCACGTCGACATCCTTGGCCAGCAGTTCGACAAAACGCGCTTGTGTCAGGCGAAAGAACGTCTCGTTATGCCAAAGCGTGTCGTCCGCATCAAATCCAATGGTTGTGAGCATGATACCTCCACCGCGCAAGGGAACAGCCCTAGGGCCCCTTCGCAAGCGAGATTTACGCTATACTCTGCACAACCAAATACAGACCGAATCTACCGAACGGAGATTTTCCGCGTGACCCCTTTTGCCGCATGGCCGACCCAATCATGTCCGACACCCCCAGCGGGCCAGAGAATTAGGTTTCCGCCCCTATTTGACCCAAAACGAACCCCGCACGCCACGACCTCCGATGTATAAGGTCATGCTTTTGAACGACGATTTTACACCGATGGAATTCGTCGTTCATATCCTCGAGCGGTTTTTTGGGCTTAACCACGCCCAAAGCTTCGGAATTTTGCTGCTCACGAAAAGTGGCTCGCTGTTGTTGGCGTGTTTTCCTTTTGAAATCGCTGAAACCAAAGTGGCTCAGGTGATGGATTTCGCCCCGCCGGCATCAGCACCCGCTGTCAATGCACCATGGAAAAAGAATAACATTTTATGCGTTCTCGAGGTTCATATTTGGCTTTGGCCAGTGGCGCACTTGTGCTGCCGACAGTTGGCACGATTGTTGTGATGCGTCCGCGCGCGGGGGATGACCTTCGGCTGCCCAAAGATCAGGTCGTTGCAGACCGGGTTCGAGCCCGACACGTATTTCACCGCGCAAGGCTATCGGACAGGCGAGGCGCAGGCCACCGTCGCCATCGTTTGCGTGCCCCGCGCCAAGGCCGAAGCTCGGGCGATGATGTCCCAAGCACGTGACGCCCAAGCTATTGTCGTGGATGGCCAGAAAACCGCAATTGGCGTGGAATTCGCTGCTCCTCAAGGATTGCGAAGCCTTGGGTCTGACTGTGTCCGAGTCTTTTGTCCAAAGCGCACGGCAAACTGGCTTTGGTGCACACCCGCGCCGCAGCTTGCGCAGTGGGCTGCGCAACCGACCAAGAAGTTGACGGCTTTCAGCACGCTGCCGGGGCGGCTTCTGCGGATGGGCCTGACCGTGGCTCGATGCTGCACGAGGCGCTTCCGGCGAAGCTGCCCTCGCGCGTTGCCGATCTGGGTGCAGGCTGGGGTCTCTGAGCCGTGCAGTTCTGGCGCGCCAAGGTGTCAAGTCGCTTGATCTGATCGAGGCCGAGGCGGTTGCAGTTGATTGCGCCCGCGCAAATGTCGTTGACCCGCGCGCAAGCGTGTGGCCGATGCCACCAGCTATAAATCGTTGCGCCCTTGGGATTTGGTGGTGAAGTGGACCCTTCCATACGGCCGCGACGCCGAAGCCAGCCTTGGCATGGGCTTTATCAAAGCGGCGCGTCGCAGTTTTGGTGCCGTCGGGGCAGCTTTTTGATGGTTGCCGGGGCCGCCGCTTGCCTACGAGCCGCTGCTCACCAGCCTGTTCAAGCAGGTCGAGGTGATCGGTGGCGATAGCGCCGTTATTGTCACCGCGCGGCCTATCCCCATTCGCAAAGCGCGTAATTACTCGGGATACTGCGCCTTGCACTGGGCAATCGCGCCCGCCGCCGCCTTTGACTGGGCGCGCGCTTAGGTTTTAAGGCCAGCCAGTTTCGCGGCCTCGGCGTTCAGGTCAATCGCGACGGCCTTTTGCGTGGTTTGCGGCACATCATCCAGACACATCCGCGGCTCTTGGCGTCGGATTGTCTGCATTGGACGCGGCCCGCAATCCGCCCACTTCGGCACATAAACCGTCTGCTTCCTCATAGCTATAGCCGCGATCGACACCCTGCGTTTCGGCAATCGACGGATCGCCGCCCGCATGTCGCGGGTCGCTGTGCCAATGCACTGCTCTGCGGCGTGCCACAGGCGGAAATTGGCGGGAAAATCGGGG
>CAWJOR010000042.1:0-15111 GCA_963844465.1 uncultured Actinomycetota bacterium
CCGGCGGCGATGTCGTCGCGCCGGTGTCCGACGATGACGATGCCGCGCTCGCCGCCGCCCTGCTCGGCGCCCGCTCGATCATCGTCGCCGACGACGACACCGCACGGGCGATCCGGGCGGCTCGGCCGGACGGGCCGCCGATCCTCGTGCTCCCCGATGCCGGCCCCCGCCTCCCCGCCGGTGCAGTGGGGTCGACCGTCGACGCCGTCGCCGCGGTGCTCGTCGCGTGGTTGGACGATGTCGACCAACTCCCAGCCGATACGATTCGGCGGCCCGCAACCGGGTCGCCGTGACCAGCGAGCACGCCGGCCGATCGGTACCGCCCCACCGGTTGCGCGGGCATGAGACCCTCCGATGATCGACAACACACCCGCCCCCGAGTCGCCGCTGCCCGATCGTGCGGGTCGTCGTGCTCAACTTCGACGGCGGCCAGATGACGCTCGACTGCCTCGACTCGTTGCTGGCGACCGACTGGCCGGCGGACCGGCTCGACGTCGTGCTCGTCGACAACGGATCGCTCGACGACGTGGTCGAGCGCGTGTCGTCCGACGCCGCGCTACGGCACGGTCCGGTTGCTCGAGCCCCTCGCCAACCTCGGCTTCGCCGGCGGCTGCAACCTCGGGATGGCTGCGCCCGGCGAGTACGACTACGTCGCGCTGCTCAACAACGACACGACGGTCGACCCGGGCTGGTTGCGGGCGCTGGTGGCGGTCGCCGAGGACTCCGCCGGAGCTGGGTGCGGTCAGCGCCAAGATGCTGTTCGCCGAGCGGTTCCACGGCGTCGATCTCGACGGTCACGCCGGTGCACCCGACTCTCCACGACCGACGCCCGCGCACTCGGCGTCCGGGTCAGCGGGGTGCGCCTCGACGGCGACCGGGTCGACGACCGGCTCCGTTTCGACGAGCGGTTCTACGGTGCCGAGGCACCGCAGGCCGAGGCCGATGAGGAGATCGCCCGCTGGTCGGCCGCCGCCGGGTCGCTGCGCATCGTCGCCGACGGAGGGGCACCGTCGACGATCGCGCGTGCGGCTCTCGTGCCCGGCGCCTCGTCGGGTGTCGGTCCGCTCCGACGGTCGACTCGCGCACCGTCGACCATCGGTCCGGACGCGACGTGGGTGGAGGTGCCGATCCCGCCCGAGCCGTTCGACGTGATCAACAACGTCGGGTCCAACCTGTTCACCGGCGGGTTCGGCGGCGACCGCGGGTTCCTCGAGGTCGACCGGGGCCAGTACGACGAGCCGGCCGATGTCTTCGCCTGGTGTGGCGGCGCCGTCCTGTTGCGCCGGGCCTACCTCGACGATGTCGGTCGCGTTCGACGAGCGGTTCTTCCTCTACTACGAGGACACCGACCTCGCCTGGCGCGGCCGACTCCGCGGGTGGCGTTACCGGTACGCAGCCGGGCGCGATCGTGCGTCACCGTCACGGCGCGTCGTCCGGGCCGGGTTCGCCGGTGTTCGCGCATTCTACACCGAACGCAACCGGCTACTGACCCTGGCCAAGAACGCCCCGGCCGGGCTGGCCTGGCGGGCCGCCTTTGGCCTGCGGATGCTGCATCATCATCGCTTCGAAAATCACTACGGCCTTGAATATTTCCAGCGCGAATTGGGCGTGCTACGCCAGTTGGTCAATCAAAAAATCGAATCGCTCAGGCTGCGCGGAGCCCTGTCCGAAGAGATTACGGCCCTGCAGGAAAAAGCAGAAGCTGCGCTAGCCAACGGTGCCAGCCTGGTGCACAGCCACGACTACCTGCTGATGCTGCAAGACGTGGATGTTCGTGAATGATCCAGCTTGTCGGGGGGGAGCAATTCTGAGCAAACAGGCCCACCCTGTCCCGGTCCGGATTTTGGGGCTCGAAGAGGTTCTCGGGCCCGTGGTGGATCCGAACGCAAGTCTCATCATTTTGGAGGCCCCTGCATCTCCCATGACTGCGTCGTCCCTCGCTCAGATACAACTGAACCGGTATCATCACTCGGACGCTCCTGGTCCAGGGCTGAAAGGAGGCAATGTCTAAGTGGCGGCCATGGAACTGCTGGTTATAGGTCACAAAAATCCCGACACTGACGCTTCGACTGCGGCCGCGGCCCTGGCTGCACTGATCAACGAGCTGGGCTGGTTTGGCGATCAAGGGTGGGAATGGCCCTTGATGTCGCGGGTGTACTTGGATAATCGGGATTGTTGACCAATTCAAGATGAAGAAGAGCACCAGCACAATCTGCAGTCAATTCTTCAATGTGCGCCACGTCTGATTCAACTATGTTTACAGCGTCGACGTATATAGCCATTTCCTCATCGCTGTCGATTCGCAATCGAGCTCCCCAGGACTCCGCAACCAAGATGTAGCCACTCGCTTCAAGTTCTGCACACTCCGGATCGTCATCGCGAAGTATCTGAACTTTCCTGGACATGGGCTGGAGTCTACGTCCCTCGTCTTTAGATTTACACCTAATTGGAGAGCAAAAAAGGAAAGCTCCACCCATTTTATGAGCGGAGCTTTCCCGGAGATATGCCCCTGGCGGGAATCGGACCCGCATCCCCGACTTCGTAAAGGTCGTGCTCTATCCGTTGAGCTACAGAGGCACTCACTAAAAGTATCGATATAAACGAAGTGTAGGGCTGCCGACCAACGCGCCTGTGGAAGACTTCTATCTGTCAAAAGAAATAATTACTTAGAGTAATGATCAAGAATTGTAAATGATTGCTTTGCTAGGAAGGTCTTGCTGCTACAATTTAATTACTTCGTAAGGGTCGCTAAAAAGTTCGATCAGTTGAGTTGCTCACTAAAGCCTCGAGAATAACTTCTCGGGGCTTTAGCATTTGCATTTCAGAAAGTTGAAGTTTTGACTAATCAATGGCTTCAGCGAATTGACTCGCGTATAGGTCGTAGTAGAAGCCTTTCTTCGCCATCAACTCTTCATGGGTTCCCTGCTCAATGAGTTGACCTCTGTCCATGACTAGAATGGTGTCCGCATCGCGAATCGTTGAGAGTCGGTGGGCGATGACGAAACTGGTGCGACCAGCCCGCAACTTAGCCATGGCCTGTTGAACGAGCACTTCTGTACGAGTGTCAACCGAACTCGTCGCCTCATCGAGAATGAGAATTGCAGGGTCGGCCATAAATGCGCGCGCTATCGTAATCAACTGGCGTTCTCCGTTGGAGACTGTAGCGTTGTCATCGGTGAGCATGGAGTCATAACCATCGGGCAATGAACGTAAGAAGTGGTCAATGTTTGCGGCCTTTGCAGCAGCGACCACCATCTTGTGAGACGGGTCAAGGCTTCCGAAAGCAATATTCTCACTCATTGAACCGGTGAAAAGCCACGTATCCTGCAGAACCATTCCGAATTGGCGACGGAGGTCATCTCGAGTAAGAGATCGGATGTCTATTCCATCCAAGGTGATAGACCCTGAATCGATCTCATAAAAACGCATAATTAGATTGACCAGGGTGGTTTTTCCAGCACCCGTCGGGCCCACGATCGCAACCGTCTCACCGGGCTTGACCGAGAGCGAAAAATTCTCAATCAGCGGTTGATCAGGCACATATCGGAAAGAGACATTATTGAATCGCACTTCCCCTTCAGCACGATTGATTTGAACCGCTTCGATCGGATCGGGGTCTTCTTCCTTGGCGTCCAAGAGTTCAAACAAACGCTCGGCCGAGGCGACACCGGATTGAACGATGTTCATCAGACCTGCGATCTGCGAAAGAGGCATTCCGAACTGTCGTGAATACTGAATGAACGCTTGCACGTCGCCGAGCGACATCCCGCCAGTCGCAACTCTGTATCCGCCAAGAACGGCAATGGCAACATAAATGAGATTTGAGATCAACGCAGTGGCCGGCTGAATAATGCCGGATACAAACTGAGCCTTGAAACTGGACTCGTACAGTCTCTCGTTGAGAGTTGAAAAATCCTTGATGGCCTGCTCGCGCCGCCCGAAGACCTTCACGAGGGCATGTCCAGTATGCATTTCCTCTACATGCCCGTTGAGTTTGCCCGTCCAATCCCACTGCGCAATGAATTGACGTTGTGAACGCTTTGCGATTTTGATCGAAACGAACATGCTCAGCGGGATAGCGATTAGGGAAACCAGGGCCAATTCAGGGCTTATCCAGACCATCATTGTCAGTACAGAGATGATGGTCAGAACGGAGTTGAGAATTTGTGAAAGACCTTGCTGGAACGAGTTAGAGATATTGTCGATGTCGTTGGTGACGCGACTCAATAGATCCCCTCGCGATTGAGTGTCGAAATAACTCAATGGCAGGCGACCAAGTTTCTCCTCGGCAAGGCGGCGCAGACGGAAGACGGTTCGCTGCGTGACTCCTGCCATGAGATAGCCCTGGATCCACATAAAGAGAGATGAGATTACATACAACCCGATGGCCAGGATCAGAACATGATAAACGGCGTGAAAATCAATGCCTTTGCCGGGTATTACAGAGCTTTTTTGGAGCATATCGGCAAGACGGTTTTCGCCCTTAGCTCTAAGTCCCGCAATCGCCTGTGCCTTGCTTACTCCTTCTGGCATCCGTCGGCCAAGAAATCCATAGAAGACATAGTTTGTCGCCCGCCCGAGGATTTTCGGTCCGAAGGATCCGATCACAACGCTTGTTGTGATGAGAACAAGAACAATTGACATGATTTTGCGTTCGGCTCCCAATTCACGCAAGAGACGTTTGAGAGATCCGCGGAAATCTTTCGACTTAGAGGGGGGCGGACCGAACATGCCGTGCATCGGCCCAGCGCTAGGCCCTGTGGATTTCTTGGCGGCTGGCGCTTGAGTGCTCATGCGGCCTCCTCGGGACTGAGTTGCGAGAGGACGATTTCACGATAAGTTGCGCACGAATTCATCAACTCGCGATGACCACCGATCCCGACGATTCTTCCCTCGTCGAGGACGATGATTTGATCTGCGCCAAGAATCGTACTTACACGTTGTGCCACGACGAGGACCGTGGCATCTGATGCGGGCTTCTCCAATGAGGCGCGAAGTTTGGCGTCTGTCGTGTAGTCAAGAGCCGAGAAGCTATCGTCAAGAATATAAATCCGAGGTTTCTTTACAATCGCTCTAGCGATGGACAAGCGTTGGCGCTGGCCGCCCGAGAAATTGGTTCCGCCCTGAGCCACTCTTGCTTCCAGCCCTTCCGCCGTCTCTCTTACGAAATCAGCGGCTTGAGCAATCTCCAACGCGTTCCAGAGTTGCTCATCCGAGGCGTTTTCATCTCCATAACGAAGGTTCTCGGCGATTGTTCCTCCGAATAAGAAGGAACGCTGAGGTACAAGCCCAATTTCCGACCAGATTCCTTCGAGAGATTGCTCTCGCACATCGAGACCATCAAGTTTGATGGCCCCACCTGAAACATCAATGAAGCGAGGAATTAGGTTGAGAAGGGTGCTCTTTCCGCTGCCAGTGCTCCCGACTATTGCGGTGATTTTCCCTGGTTCTGCCGTGAAGGAAATGCCTGATAGGACAGGAACTTCAGCGCCTGGATAGCGGAATTCGACGTCGCAGAACTCGATGACACCCCTTCTTTGCGAAGGCACTTTCGGATTGGCCGTATCAACAACTGATGATGCAGTTTGAAGAACTTCTTGAATGCGTTCGGCACTTGCCGCAGCACGGGGAATCATCAAGGACATCATGACTGCCATCATGACACTGATCAGAATCTGCATGATGTAGGCAAGAAAGGCGGTCAGATCACCGATGGGCATGCTTCCGTTGTCAACAAGTTTGGCACCGAACCAGATGACAGCCACGCTTGAGAGATTCAGAAGAAGCATGAGCGATGGGAACATGATCGCAAAGGTCCGTGTGACGCTCAAGGTCGTATTCATGAGGTCATCGCTGGTCTCTGCAAAGCGTGCCTCTTCAAAATCTGCCTTCACGAAAGCGCGAATGACTCGAACTCCTCCAATTTGCTCCCGTAAGACAAGGTTGAGTCGGTCGATTTTCACCTGTATCACTCGGAAAAGGGGAACGATGCGCTTGAGCAAAGTGCCAATCAAGAGTGCCATAATCGGCACTACGACGAGAATCAGTGCGGATAGTTTCACGTTGGTGCGAACAGCCATGATGCCGGCGCCAATTCCAGTAATAGGTGCCGCGACCATCATCGTCAGACCCATAAAGAGAACCATCTGCACTTGCTGCACGTCGTTGGTATTTCGCGTGATCAAGGATGGCGCACCAAATTGATTGAGCTCTCGTGCAGAAAATGTCTCGACTGCCTTGAAGACTCCCCCGCGCAAATCCCGTCCAAAAGCCATTGCGACCTTGGCACTTAGGTATGCAAGAACAATCGATGCGCCCATGATCAAGACGGTGGCACCCAGCATGATGGCGCCTGTCTTCCAGATATAGGAGACATCGCCTTTGGCGACACCATTGTTGATGAGGTCGGCGTTGAGGTTAGGCAGGTACAGGTTGGCGATAGCCTGAATGAGCAGAAGGGATAGGACAACGGCCACGCCCTTTCGATAAGGGCGCAGATAATCCTTCAACAAACTAATCAGCACTGATCTACCTCAATTTCCCTTCATCAGACCCTATAGGTTCGACGGGCCAGAAGGGGAAGTTCCTTAGATGAAGAGGAGTTGGGCGCCCTCTGTCATCTCAATGAAATCCGAGGCACTGATGATGCCTTCGACATCATCACGCAAATCCTTCGAAGTAAGTTTGTTCATGTCTGCTGACAAGCGACAAGCCCATAAGTGACCACCAGCAGCCACAATCTGGTCAAGGAAGTCAGGAACCTCCGGAATATCAAGATCAGCCAGTTGTTTCTTCAACATTTTGGTAGCCATCCCGGTCATCCCAGGAGCTGGCATCATGGCTTGAGGAACGTGCTTATCACTTCCAGGTAAATGCAGCGCAGTATTACCCGCAGGGCTAAATTGAAGATCGTTCATGCGGGATTTAGTAATCATGTCAAAACCCCAGAAGGTGAAGAAGATCATCGTCTCTATGCCTTCACCGAGCGCAGCGTTGCCGAGAATAAGTCCCGGATATGCCATATCCAAATTACCCTTTGAACAGATAATAGCGAGTTTACGATCAGAATCTTCCGCTCCGAAGTTCGGAACGATTGCTGGGGTTGTCATTTCATGCTCCTTCACACGCAGCCTTTAGGTTTGGGTAATCCGGCGATATAAGCCATCTTCTTTGCTGGCTTCTTTGGAAAAAGTGCGAATTGATCTTTTACTGAAACTCCACCGACCGTTTGAACTCGACGCGAAGTAGCCGTCTCGCCCTCTTTCTTAAAGTCTTCGCGAAGGAATTTGATGATGTTCCAATGCGCATCAGTCATCTCAATATCAATCTGCTTTGCTAGAACTTTTGCGATTTCCTCGTCCCATTCATCGTACTTGGTGAGAAAACCCTCTTCATTAACGTTCACTTGCTTGCCGGCGATTTCAATGACTGGCATCTTTACCAACTCCTTCCTTCTCCGTGATTTGTTTTTTTCCTGCCATGGACATGAGGCTTGAGATAGGAATCCAACGACCCTTCAATAACAAGTTCCAATAGATCCATCGGAAGGCTAACTTTCCCCAGTGATTGAGACGACTTTCCTTTAGGAGAGAAAGCGGTCCGACCACAGGCAAGGGGAACTTTCCTGTCAACGGTTCTACCGTGTAATTGAAGTCAATCAATAGACCTTTGCCGTTGCCCGATTCGATAAAACAGTTCGCGTGCCCATCAAAGTTATGCTTCATCGGTCGTCCGTTTACGTACTCAACGAAGTTCTCAGCAAAGAGATCTATTGCGAAGTGGGCGACAGATCCCGCTTTTGAAGCTGGGATATCCGAGGCATCTCCAAGTGCAAAAATATTCGAGTACTCCTTTGACAAGAAATTTCCCTTATCTACGGCCACATAATTGAGCTCATCACCCAATCCGGAACGAGCAATGAAGTCAGCGCCCATATTCAACGGGATGGTTACGAGGAGATCAAAAGGGATCTCTCGCTCATCCATCGAGAACATCGTCTTAGTTTCAGGATCAATACGCTCTATCACAAAATCTGATTCCAGTTTGATATTTCGTTCTACGAACATTTGACCAAGATGTTTAGATGCAACTGGCTTAGTGAATGCGCCCTCTAGGGGAGTCACGTAAATGATCTCCACTTTATCCCGCACATTATGCTTCTTAAAGTACGCGTCGGCTAAGAAGGTGAACTCCAGTGGAGCAACTGGACACTTAATCGGCATCTCGGTGATATGAACAACCAATCGTCCGCCCCTGAAGTTTTTTAGCGCATCCCTAAGGGCCACGGATCCGTCGAGCGTGTAAAAATCGAAGACACTTTTGTGCCATGTGCTCGGGTCGTCCATGCCAGGAGTTTGATCTGGTCTTGGCGATGTACCGGATGCAATTACAAGTTGGTTATATTGAACGGTGCGTCCATCTGTAAGAAGGACTTGATTGGATTCAGGAACGATTTTGTCGATCTCTGCCCGAATGTACTCCACATCACTTGGGAAGAAGTGGCTACGCTTTTTGACTAGCTCCTCAGGCTTGTAAACGCCAAAGGGCAATAGCAACAAGCCAGGTTGATAGATGTGATCGTTGTCCTTATCGACAACAGTGATCGACCATTCTTTTGCATCGAGCCTCTTATATAACTTATTAACGACCATAGTTCCGGCCGTTCCACCGCCAAGTACCAGCAATTTTTTCATCATGTCTCCTATGAGAAAGAGACTACGCGCATTCTTGAAAGAACTTAATGCTTTTCAATGTGAGAAGTGACCTACGTGATTTACCCCATTTTCATGGGTTCTTGATGCCTCAGGGGGTATATAGGGCCAGCACTTAATCTATTGTGACCTGGGATACGGGGACGCTGCCAGGATGTGGAGATCTAACCGAGACTCGGCATCCACACCTGTCTGGACTTTGCATATTCGGCTATTTGGTCAGCATGCGAAAGCGTGATCCCCACATCATCTAGGCCTTCGAGATAACGCCAGCGTGTGTAATCGTCAATCTGGAACGGTACTGACATTTGCCCGCAATGTATCTGTTTGGTCTCCAAGTCAACGTTCAGTGGAATCGCCGGATCTGCTTCAACGGCACTCCATAGTTCCTCAATCACATCTTGATCAACTTGCACGGTCAATAGTCCCGCCTTGCCTGAATTTCCACGGAAGATGTCGCCGAATCTAGAGGAAATCACCACCTTGAATCCGAAATCCATTAGTGCCCAGACAGCATGCTCGCGCGAAGAACCAATTCCAAAATTTGCTCCCGCAATGAGGACGGACGCACCGGAGAACTGCGGTTTATTCAAAATAAAATCTGGATCTTTGCGCCATTCTTCAAACAATGCATCTTCATATCCACTTCGGGTGATCCGCTTGAGGTGCACAGAGGAGATGATCTGATCTGTATCAACGTTGCTAATCCGCATTGGAACTGCCAGACCTGTGTGAGTTGTGAACTTCTCCATTAACTCAACCTTTCACTTCAGATGGAAGATCCTCTGGTGCTGCTAGATGACCCGCAACTGCGGTCGCTGCGGCAACCAATGGGGAGACGAGATGTGTACGACCACCCTTTCCCTGTCGTCCCTCGAAATTCCTGTTCGATGTCGAGGCACTTCGCTCACCCGGTTTCAATTTGTCCGGATTCATTCCCAAACACATCGAACATCCCGCTCCGCGCCATTCACCGCCGGCGTCAATGAAGATAGTGTCGAGTCCCTCAGCTTCGGCTTCGAGCCGCACTCGAACTGAGCCGGGAACAATCAATAAGCGAGTATTTTTCGCTACTTTTCGACCCTTGATCACCTGTGCAGCGGCGCGAAAATCTTCAATGCGGCTGTTAGTGCATGAACCTATGAAAACCGTGTCCACTTTGATATCTCGCATAGGCATTCCTGGCTTAAGGTCCATGTATTCAAGTGCCTTCGCGGCATCTATTTGATCAGCAACAGTTGCGAAGTCTTCCGGCGCGGGAACTTTGGAGCCGAGTGGAACGCCCTGACTTGGGTTGGTCCCCCATGTCACAAATGGCGTTACGGCACTCGCATCGATGACGATCTCTTTGTCATAGACCGCATCGACGTCGGTAACCAGACTCTTCCAGTGCTCCACAGCGCGCGTCCAGTCTGAACCCTTCGGAGCGAATTTCCTTCCCTCCAAATAATCGAAAGTCTTTTGATCCGGCGCAACGAGTCCGATTTTTGCGCCCCATTCAATTGACATATTGCACAGCGTCATTCGAGATTCCATCGACATATTTTTAATGGCTTCGCCGCGGTACTCCACGGCAAAACCTTGGCCGCCACCGGTGCCTGTTTGGGCGATAAGTGCGAGAGCGAGATCTTTGGAAGTTACACCTGGAGAAAGCGCACCCTTGACTGTGACTGCCATGGTCTTCAGTCTTGCTTGTGGGAGAGTCTGAGTGGCCAGCACGTGTTCGACTTCGCTGGTCCCGATTCCAAAGGCAATTGCACCGAAAGCGCCATGAGTGGATGTGTGCGAGTCACCGCAAACAATTGTCATTCCAGGTTGGGTAAGGCCCACTTCAGGGCCAATTACGTGAACTATCCCCTGTTCTCTGCTCCCGAGGGGATAAAGAAGGATATTGAATTCCTCGCAATTCTTGCGAAGGGTCTCAATTTGGATACGTGAGACTGGATCAGCAATGGGTTTATTAATATCAAGGGTCGGAACATTGTGATCTTCGGTTGCCAGCGTCAAATCGGGTCGACTGACTTTTCGTCCTGCCAGTCGAAGGCCATCAAAAGCCTGAGGTGATGAGACTTCGTGCACGAGATGCAGGTCAATGAAAAGAAGATCTGGCTCGTTTTCGCTACTTCGGACAACATGTTCAGACCAAACCTTCTCCACCAGTGTCTTGCCCATAACTACCGTGCTCCTTGGGTCATTGGGAACGAACCTGCCCTAAGAAGTGCACCAGGCAATTTCTTGCCGAGCTTGATCTCTAACCATTCCGTCGTTTCAACGATGTGACCGAGCGCGACGCCTGTCTCCACATTCATGCGGTTGAAGAGGTAGAGGAGGTCTTCGGTGGCAACGTTTCCAGTTGCCTTGGGTGCGAACGGACAGCCGCCCATGCCTCCGATACTTGAATCCAAAACACTCACCCCTGCAGACAGTGCGGCAACCGCGTTTGCAACTGCAGTATGACGGGTGTCATGAAGATGGAGGCGAATCGGCATACTTGGCGAGGCATATTCGCGCGCAATGCCTACCCGTTGCGTGATATCTGCTGGCACCGCGACTCCTATGGTGTCAGCTAGAGCCAGCTCATCAGGACCGGCGTCGGCTACTTGGGCTATGACGCTCCTGATTCGTTCGAGTGAGACCTCACCCTCGAATGGGCATCCAAATGCAGCGCCGATGGTAATGGTTGACGCGATACCAGCCTCACGGGCCATCGTCACAAGATCAGTTGCAACCTCAACCGATTGCTGTGTCGTCATCCCTTGGTTCTTGCCGCAAAAAGTATCGGTCGTGACGACCACGATGTTGACTTCGTGCACCTTGGCCAGCAGGGCGCGCTCAAGGCCGCGGGCGTTCATAATAAGACCGATGTAACGGACATCATTTGGCCTCGGCAAGCCGGCCATGACCTCGGCGGCATCGGCCATTTGTGGCACCCGTTGAGGATTGACGAAGCTTGTCACTTCAATTCGACGGATGCCCGCCTTAATGATCCGGTTTACTAAATCAATCTTGTCCTCGGTGGAAAAAAGCACCGCCTCGTTTTGAAGACCATCGCGGGGTGAAACATCACAGATTTCAATACTCGCCATTTGTACCCTCCTCCTAATTGCAGAACTTTTTCAACTGAGGATGAGAGACCGCCTCGACACCTAGTGCCGAGGCGGTCCACTACATAGTTACTAGAGGAGAGGCACCGGCTTGATTGGGGCATGCAGGCCTGTCTCTTCGAAAGCGCGCTCCAAGATGGTAGCCAACGGTGGTCCCATGTTGAATGTCGGAAGCGGGTAAACCCGACCGGCGGCCATCTTGTCTCGAAGTTGCTTTGTCGCAGCGTCGTCGATGACACCATTTTCATCGCAAACGACTCCGTAGTGCAAAGCTCCTTCAGGAGTGACAAGGCCGCGACGAATTTCTAGCGAGACCAACTCTGGGTCTCGAAGAAGCGGATCGCCCCAACCGCCACCACCCCACGTGACGTAGTGCAACACGTCTCCAGGGTAAACCGGAACATCAATGAGTTTGCTTGGAAGAATTTCCTTCGTGCCATCGGCACGTTGGATCCATTTGCGACCTCGCGCACCTGGTTCTCCACCGTTAACACCCCATGGATATGTCAACCAACGATCGTCATGGATGGCGATCGTGCCAGGTTCAAGGAAGAAGTACTCAGTCTCTACCCCGTTTCCACCTCGATGAAGGCCAGCACCGCCCGTATCTGAGACGGTTTCCAACCGCTCGATGCGCATTGGGTAGTACGACTCCAGATATTCGCAAGGAATATTCACAAAGGATGGCCAGAGTGAATGGCCATCCGGCCCATCACCAACTGGGCGTCCGGGAATACCGCCGAAGGAGACAGAGTAGAGCTGGAACCACTCTCCCTTGCGTGGACCCTTTGTGTAATTGCCGGAATACATGAAGTGTGGAGAGGATGAGAATCCGGCTGCGTTGAGAAGATCAGGGTTGTTCTGTCCGAGAAGCCCGCCGAAGAGATCGAAGATTCGACCAACGCCGTGGTTACGAGCGTTGAGCGCAGCGGGGTACTTCGGTTGCCAGAAAGAATCCTTCGGAATCTCAACGTCGACCAAGGGATAGAAACCGTCATTCCAGAGGATTTGCGGATCTGCCACTGTAATCATGTAGATACCGAAGAACATTCGAACCAGATTCTCATTGATGTAGTAGTTAATCGGCCCTTCGGCTTGAGGTGCACTGCCAGTGAAGTCCAGAAGCACTTTTTCCCCAGTTCGGGTGAGGCTCAACTTGAGTTCATACGGACCATTCCCACGACCATCATCATCGATGTAATCGGTGAAGGAGATTGTCTCGCCATCCTTGAAAACCATCGCAAGCAAAACCTTCATTGCCTGATAGTTACGGTCGAGCAGGGCCGTCAGCGCAGAGTCGAAAGCGTCCACGCCAAATCGCGTACACATTTCTTGAACTCGACGACCTGCGGTTCGACAAGCGGCGACAAGTCCATTCAAGTCAGCCCTGTTCCAGTCCGGCTTTCGAACCTGATTGAGGATGATCTTCAACGCATCGTGATCGAGCTCGCCCTTCTTGTACAACCTGAATGGAGGAATAACGATTCCCTCTTCGAAGATCGTCTTCGCATCGGTTGGCATCGAGGCAGGCGTCTTGCCTCCAACATCGGACATATGCCCGAACATCGCGGCCCACGAAATAATGCGACCCTCGAAGTAGATCGGCATTACGACGAGCCAGTCATTCGCGTGGCTGATCGAACCGCCACATGAATAAGGGTCCGACGTAAGAAGAACATCGCCTTCCTCAATTGTTCCCTCGAAGTTCTCAAGGAAGTCGGGAACCGAAAGGCCGAATTGACCGACAACCATCTTTCCTTCGCGGTTGGCAATCAGGGGGAATTCGTCGTGCTGTTCGCGGATGCCTGGAGAGAGCGCAGTTCTGAACAGCACCTCGTCCATTTCATAACGCGCATTACGAAGAGCATTCTCTACGAGGTCAAGGGTGACAACGTCAACCTCTACCGAACGCAGTGGCGTTGTTGCTGTTTCGATTAATTTAGCCATGGGTCAGCCTTCCAGTGTTTCGTTGATGCCAATGGGTTCAATGAGAATGCTTCCGCTGCGATGTACCGTCGCAGCGTGGCCTGGTAGCACGAGCGTGGTTGAGTCCATTTCAGTGACGATTGCTGGACCGTGAATCACATTTCGTGCCTTAAGTTTTCCGCGATCATAAATATTTGCCGTCACTAGTCCACCTTCTGCCCAGATCTCGGTCGTATTTACCAATGCCTCCGAAGGATCGGCACTGCCCTCAGGTAGTACTGGTGCGGTGACTTCAGGTCGTGGCCCACTTGCCGTCGCGCGAATTGTCACCAATTCGTGCTCGGTGTCGAGCAAGAAGGAGAAGAGCCTCTCGTGCTCGGCATCGAATGCGGCTCGTAGTGCCTTGAGCCCGCCGCCCTTGCCATCGAAGGCGTCGATATCGATGGTCACAGGAATTTCAAATCCCTGGCCGTGGTAGCGAAGGTCGCCTGAATAAGTGATCTGTTGTTCGGACTCTGGTATGTCACCAACAGTTAGTGGAACGCGAGCGCTCGTTGCCAACTCAAGAAGCATTTCCTTCAGTCGGTCGTCGGTTATATCGCTGAATTGTCGAATCAAAGTTCTGACTGACTCATTTCTCAAGTTGGTTGTAGCATCGCCGTACGCGCAAAGCACACCAGGTGATGGCGGAATGATTACCGGCCATGCTCCCGTGAGAACTCCCAATGCGTTTGCGTGAAGTGGTCCTGCACCGCCGAACGCGACAAGAGCAAACTCGCGTGGGTCAAAACCTTGTTGAACCGACACTAGGCGAAGTGCTCCCAGCATGTTCTCGTTGACGATGTCGATGATGCCCGCAGCTGCGGCCTCGACCGTCTCAAGACTGGTTGCATCTACGATCCGTTGAACAGCAGTCCGGGCAGCTTCTTTGTCGAGGGAAATCTCGCCGCCAGCAAGGACAGTTGGTAGGTAGCCAAGTACAACGTTGGCATCCGTCACAGTCGGTTCAATTCCACCCGCACCGTAGGCGGCAGGTCCGGGTACTGCGCCAGCACTTTGTGGCCCGACTCGGAGAGCTTTAGTTAGTGGAGGTACGTGAGCGATCGATCCACCACCTGCACCAACAGTTCGAACGTCAATCGAAGTTGCTCGGACTTTGAGATCGCCGACGGTCGTCTCGCGACCAACTCGAGGAGTCAGGTTTTGAACAAGGGCAACATCGGTGGAAGTTCCCCCGATATCGATGGTCAAGAAATCACGGTATCCAGTCTGTTCGGCTACCCAGACTGCACCAGCGACTCCACCGGCAGGACCAGAAAGGAGCAAGGAAACAGGGTTCTGTCCAGCAGTCTCACCAGAGACCAGACCGC
>CAWJOR010000043.1:0-13066 GCA_963844465.1 uncultured Actinomycetota bacterium
CGAGGTGCCCTTGTAGTACGACCCCAAATCCACACTGTGCGAAGCTCGTATTGCCGCGGACTCACTTGCATGCACCAGTGATTGCTTGGAGACAGAAATTGAAGCGATGTCAGTCACCAGAATGAGTATCCCAACCGTGACCATGAAGAGGCCAATCGTCAGAATCGAAATAGTTCCGTCTTCATCCTCTAGTCGATGGAGGACTCTTGTCCTCGGTGCATTCCTTACTGCCATGGAGAGACATATTCTTGAGCAGAGACTTCCACTACTCGATGCGACCTTGGTGAAGGAATGGTCAGATTCGCTCGCACCCTCGCCCCAGGCGAAAGACACGGATCTGCAGAGCAGGAAAGAGTAAGGCGCATGGCCGAAATATCCGAACTGCTAAAGCCCATCCGATCCGCCCCGTAATGCATGACAAAGTCTGCCCGAGAGCGTGCCTCATCCGAGGACTGGCTTGAAACATATGCCCGCACGATTTGGCGCACCAGCGATCTGGCCTGTAGCTCCGAGTTGCTTAGTTCCGCGAATTGCGTGAGGTACATGAATAGCGGCAGGAAAAGCGGAATGGCAAGAATGACAAATTCGACGGAGGCACTTCCTCCATCAACTCTTGTCACAGAATGAATTCGTTTGAGAAATGATGAGCGCATAGTTAAGGATGACGTTCCATTACGGCGATTCCCGATACGTCCGTTGATGGCGTGCCTACTCCGTTCAGAAAGGGCAAGGAAGGAATGAGCCGGGGTAGGAGCCTGGCACGATGGCTAATCACAAGCCGCAGTTCATCAAATGAATGTGGGGACGAAAAGGAGATAACTTCATCAGAGTTCGGAACCACTCCCGATATGGCCTCAGTCGATGCGGTGCTCTGGGCATAGGTGAGATCGAGGTTCCTATAGTTGACGGCTACGATCAATTCAATTGCGATGAGAAAGAGTGCCATTAGCGGGATGACTACAAGCGCGCTCTCCACCGCCCCCTCTTGATCGCGCCAAAATTTCTTAGCGAATTCCATTCATCGAATCCAAAGAGTTACGGAGAATCGCCGTTAAACGTGGCGCCGCGATCATCCAGATGGCCGTCACCAATCCCGTTGTCATCAGTACGACCAAAACCCAGCCTGGAACATCTCCCCTCTCGTTTCCTTTCGAATCTGCGAGCATGAGGCGCTTTCGCATACAAATCATCCTCTCGTGAATTGCTATGTGAACTCTTGTGAGTAGGCCAGTGATCCACGCGATACATCGCTCCGCTGGATTTGGTGTTCTATCCAATATCTTCATCGGGACTCCTTCGCTCAATCACGAGCGCACCGTGCGCCCGCCAGAGAATTCTTCATGCTGGGAAGGACTGAAAATTCGCAACCCTTCAAATTGTGCAAATCGCTAGGAAGCAAAAAGGTTGAGGTGGGTCAGTGAAGGCCAGAGAGCGAAGAGCACGGATATGGGAAGGATAAGAAAGACGACCGGGACCATCATTGAAATCTCTGCCCTGCCTGCCTTATCCATCAATATATTGCGCTGATTTTGCCGAGCTTCCGCCGCATGGCGCTGCAAGACTTCTATGAGGGGTGCACCCCGTAACATTGCATTGATCAGGGAATCGACGAAGCGCCGAATGACAACGGAGTCCACTCGACGTCCAAGGGAGTCAAGGGATTCCTGGAATGAAACCCCCTCGCGGACCGCATCGATCACTTTGCCGAATTCAAAGGCCAGCACTCCATGCGATCGGCTAGAAATTCGTGCCATCGCGCTCAATGGCGTCTCGCCTGCCGAGAGCGACAATGTCATCATCTCGATGATGGAGGCAAACTCGCTTTCGATAGCCAGTCGATATCTCGCCACTTCTCGATTCAATTGATGGTCAATCGCAAGATATGTTCCAACTCCAGCGATGCCGCTCACCAACATTGAAATCATTGGAGAATTTGTTGCGAGTAATGCAATGAGGAAAAGTACTCCGGTTCCCAGCAATGCCCAGGAAAACTGCCTCAATCGGAAATTTCCATACTCGTTTTCGCGTCCCATTTGCGCAAGCCTGCTCCGAACGCGCGTTTTATCAGGGATATCTTTCGCATAACTTCTGGATCGTGAAAGAAGTTGCTCTGGACTGCTGGAGTTGATCTCTGCATTCCATGCGATTACACCAAGGGCACACAGCAACGGCGGAATCACCACAGCATCAATTGCCATTCGACTACTCAAAGACTCGAGGAGGATTCGGCAACTGAGCGAGTCTGCCCATCCACACATAAGCAATGCAGGTTAAAAGCAATCCCACGATGAGGATGACCACACCTGCCGGTTCGGCAAAAGCCTGGGTCGTGCCAGGCTGGCTCGAAAGGAGAAGTAGCAAGAGCCATGGGGCGGCAGAGGATAAGTGGGCAGAATTCTTGATCCAGCCGTGCTTTATTTCAATTTCCTTGCGGAGCGCGAGATCTTGGCGAAGGAAATCGCCGAGAGTTCGGAAAATTTGTAGAAGTTCTGAGCCGCCAAGAGACTTTGCAAGCAATACCGCCTCAAGAATTTGGTCGCTGCCGTGACTGTTCAAACGAGCCTTTAATTTCTCGGTCGTGCGGAGGAAATCCCCACTTGCAAGCAATTCTTGATGAAAAGTCAGGAAATACGGGCGGACCTGCTTGGGCCCCCGGATGCCAAGCCCCGCTAGCGCCTCAGACAGCGACAGTCCAGAGTGGATTGCCGAGATGAGATGGTCGGTCACTTCTGGCCAAACTTGAAGGAGTTGCGCAGTCTCCCGCCGTTCTCGCCTTCGAATATACGCCCACGTAATAACCACGGAAAAAAGGGAGAACGGGATGGTGATGATCATTGACTTGGTCCAGGCAAGTACAGCGATCGTCACGACCGTCGCACTCACACCGCAATTCAGATAGGCCTTGTTCCTTTTGACGAGCCCTGCAAGGCGAACTGGGGCTGTGCCATCACTGGACTTACGCGGATAGGACACATGTGTTTGAGTCATCATGACGTTGAGTCCAAATCCACATAAGGAACTTGCAACCAATCCGACAAAGATCGGTTGACTCGCAACGGCAAACCAATTCGACGCTGACATGGACATCGAATTCATCGCTCGCACGTGCTCTCAGTGCAAGGGTCAAGATCTGCGAACTTCTCGGGGTGAGGAAGGGAACCCAGACCCCTTTCGTACTTGTTGTTATTCAAGGCCCAGATTGTTTCCACTTCGATTCGATCATTCTCTATTCGCCCCGTCACCGAAGAAACCTCGACGATTCGGCGTCTTCCATTGCCGTCAAGAGCCATCTGCACAACGAGGTCAATTGCCGAAGCGACCGTTGGCCCAATGAACTTCTGTGAAATGTTTTCGCCGGCCAACAAAGGAAGAGTCTGCAATTTAACTATTGCATCGCGCGTTGAGTTGGCATGGACTGTGCCCATTCCGGGAAGGCCAGAATTTAGAGCAATCAACAGATCAAGGGCCTCAGCTTCACGTACTTCGCCAACGATGATCCGAGAAGGTCTCATGCGCAGAGATTCCTTGATAAGTCGTCGAAGCGGAATTTCTCCCTCGCCTTGAAGGTTGGCGCTTCGAGTTTGAAGACTTATAACATCAGGCAAATTTGGCTTCAACTCAAATACTTCTTCGATTGTTATCACTCTCTCTTGCACCGGGATCGCCGACACAAGTGCATTAAGCATCGTCGTCTTGCCCGCCTGGGTTCCGCCGCTGACAAGAATGTTTATCCCAGCTCGCACGCTATTCATCAATAGAACCGCTATCGCTGGAGACATTGCGCCACGGGCGGCGAGGTCTCGAAGGGAGAGATTTCGCATCAAGTGTTTCCGAATGTTAACCGCCCAGTGTTCTGAGGTGATTTCAGGAATTGCCACATGAAGGCGGCTGCCGTCGGGAAGACGGGCATCCACGAACGGATGTGAAAGATCTAGACGACGCCCGCTCCACATCAACGCTCGTTCGACGATGTTTCTAACGTCATCGCCCGAGAGAAGAAGGTTAGTGAGTTCGCTCCTACCTGCTTTTGCGATGAAGATTCGTTCCGGAGAGTTGATCCAGACTTCTTCTACTTCAGTGTCGGACATGAAAGGAGCAAGAGGGCCAAAAGTCATGGCGAGATCAGCAACGGGCATGGGCTGACATTAAGTGCCGAGCCCTTCCAAGAGGGTGGAAAGTTTGTTACAGGTGCAAGACTTGCGGTGTGGATTGAGACCTTCGGGCAAAGGCGTCCGTCAGATCCTTCCGTAAGGAATCAGGGTCTCGAGATCCAGTCGATTCAGCAGCCCCAACGCATTTTCACCGGAGGTCGCAACCACAGAAGCCACATCCAGTCGCAACGAAAAATCACCCGCCGAGCCCCCACCCAGTGAATTCTCCTCTCGCCACGACGAGATGATTCGGGATACATAAATCTGAGTGGCGTTCCCATTGCCACGAAGGATGCAAACGAATTCTCGTTCTCCCATTCGGGCACACACATCCTCATCTCGGGAAAGACGAGTGAGTGAATGTGCAAAGTGAATAACTTCAACTTGGAAGCGAGAATAGACAGAATCATCTATGTCCTGCGTTTGCTGACCGATTGAAGCAAGCACAAAACGAACGAGTGATACAGACAGATTCCCTCGGTTTGCCCTTGCAAGCTCTCTCCGAAGTTCCTCGTACAGAAGAGTCGGGGCCGCAAGATGAGTCAGCGCATCTCTTATGCCATCGTGTGAATACATGATCATCGATCGCGTTACTTCAGCGTCGTTGTCTTGCTATCGTTGCCATCATGAACCCAGATGATGCCAAGATGGCATCGCGCAGGAATATCGTGGCAACCCTGCTTCGGGTCGAGGCCGCAGCCCTGCTAGCCCTAGGGGCCTTCATGCTGATCAAGAGCATGGGCAACCGCCTCGAGGCGCCCCTGGCTTTGGCCGGAGTGGTCATCTTCGCCTTCCTCGGCGCCCTCGCCCTATTGCTCTCTGCCCGCGGATATCTCGCTGGGCGAGACTACGGACGCGCCCCGGCCATCTTGCTCAATCTGATCGCCCTCGGAGTCTCCTACTTCCAGGTGCAGGCTCACCTCTGGATCGCCGCTGTCCCCATTGGCGCAATCTCCTTCATCACGCTGGCGTTCGCGCTCTCCATCATTCCTAGATAGGCCAACCTCCCGGATGGGAATGTGCTGAGATCTCTAATTGTGAGATATTTAGTACCGACCAGTGAATGTGGTCTATATCGCTTTGAGTGCTCAAATTTGGAATTAGTACTGAAACATTGAGTCTGTAGGCTTTGTCCGCTTTGAATGAACAAACGGAGAACTTTTACTTAAGAAGGAGCTCGCCAGTGTCGGCACATGAGCCTTTGGATCCATCGCTCGGCAATTCCTCATTCGCCGGAAAATTCGGCGAGGAGGTTGCAGAACAATTCGGTGCAAACGAATGGCTCGTTGACGAAATGTACGAGCGGTATCTGCAGGACCCATCCTCCCTCGACAAGACGTGGCTCGATTTCTTCGCGCAGTTCATCCCCTCTTTGGAATCGGCACAGCAGGCGGGCGTTCCTCCTCAAGGTCCCCGTCCCTCAATGCCGCCAGTGCCCAAGGGTGCGACCATTCAACCTGTCGTGCCAGAGCGGACATTGATTCAACCGCCGACGCAGATTACCGAGGGCACTCACACCCAGCCGATCGTCCGACAGTCAGATTTGACCACACCGACCCCTGCAGACTTGATCGTCAAGCCCGCGCCGGTTCTTGCAACACCCGAAGCCGCCTCCATCGTTCCTCTTCGCGGGGTGGCCGGACGCGTTGTGCAGAGCATGGAAGCCTCGCTCACGGTACCGACAGCAACCAGCGTGCGCGCAGTCCCGGCAAAACTCCTTATTGATAATCGCATCGTCATCAATAACCACTTGAAGCGCGCTCGCGGTGGCAAGGTCTCCTTCACCCACCTCATCGCCTACGCCATGATCAAAGCACTCGATGCGATGCCAGAAATGAACGCCTTCTTCACTTTGCTTGATGGAAAGCCTGCAATCGGACACCCCGAGCACATCAACCTTGGAATTGCCATTGACTTCACCAAACCAGATGGCACAAGGCAACTTCTCGTTCCTTCTATTAAGGGTTGCGAGGGACTTGATTTTGCGCAGTTCTGGCGGGCCTATGAGGCAACCGTTGCAAAGGCTCGATCTGGCTCATTGACCGTCGACGATTTCGCAGGCACCACGGTTTCCCTCACCAATCCGGGAACCCTCGGCACCGTCCACTCGGTACCACGCCTCGTTCAAGGACAGGCGATGATCCTTGGTGTCGGTGCCCTCGAATATCCGTCCGAATTCCAAGGATCGAGCGAGGAGACACTTGCTCGCCTTGCAGTAAGCAAGGTCGTCACCCTCACAAGCACCTACGACCACCGCATCATTCAAGGCGCCCAATCTGGCGACTTCTTGCGCCGCATTCACGAGTACCTGCTTGGCGCGGACAAGTTCTACGACGAAATTTTCGCAGCTCTTCGCATTCCTTACGAGCCAATTCGTTGGGTTGCAGATATCGAATTCGCACGCGACGAAGAAATAAACAAGACCGCACGCGTTCAGCAATTGATTCATGCCTACCGCACCTATGGCCACCTAATGGCAGACATCGATCCACTTGAATACAAGCAACGCTCGCACCCAGACCTCGACGTCGTCACACATGGTCTGACGCTCTGGGATTTGGATCGCGAATTCGCCACCGGCGGATTCGGCGGAAAAAGCTTCATGACCCTTCGCAAAATCCTTGGAATTCTCCGCGACTCGTACTGCCGACAAGTGGGCGTTGAGTACATGTACATCGAGGATCCAGTTGAGCGAAATTGGATCCAGGAGCGCGTTGAACTTGGCACACCCAAGTTGCCTCGCGAAGAACAACTTCGCATCTTGCGCAAGCTCAACGGCGCCGAAGCATTCGAGTCTTTCTTGCAGACCAAATATGTCGGACAGAAGCGCTTCTCACTCGAGGGCGGAGAGACAGTCATTCCCCTTCTCGATGCGATCATTTCCTCAGCCGCAGAAGCCGAACTCGATGAAGTTTGCGTCGGCATGCCGCACCGAGGACGTCTCAATGTGCTTGCAAACATTGCAGGCAAGTCATATGGCCAGATCTTCCAAGAATTCGAAGGGCATTACACGAAGAACGCAGTCCACGGCACAGGAGATGTGAAATACCACCTCGGAACCGAAGGCGTATTCACCGCTGAATCGGGTGCGAAGACAAAGATCTACCTTGCCGCGAACCCTTCACACCTTGAGGCTGTGAACCCGGTACTCGAGGGCGTTGTCCGCGCCAAGCAAGACCGCCTCAACATCAAAGATGCCTTCTCTGTGCTGCCGATCCTGATTCACGGCGATGCCGCATTCGCCGGGCAAGGTGTTGTCGTGGAGACATTGAACCTTTCGCAACTTCGCGGATACCGCACCGGCGGAACAATTCATGTTGTCATCAACAACCAAGTTGGTTTCACCACCGCTCCCGAAATGTCGCGCTCTTCCACGTATGCAACCGATGTGGCCAAGGGAATCCAAGCCCCGATCTTCCATGTCAACGGCGACGACCCTGAAGCATGTGTGCGAGTTGCGCGAATTGCCTTTGACTACCGCCAGAAGTTCAACAAGGACATCGTCATCGACATGCTCTGCTACCGCCGCCGCGGACACAACGAGGGCGACGAGCCGAGTTTCACGCAGCCGTTGATGTACAAGCTCATCGATGCAAAGCGCTCAGCTCGAACCCTCTATACAGAGGCTCTGGTCGGCCGCGGGGACATCACCGAGGAAGAGGCAAAGGAAGTTGCGCAGGATTACCAAGCGCAGATCGAGGCCGTATTCGCCGCAGTTCATAACCTATCCCCAGAAACCGATCTCGCCTTCGCTGCACCTGAAGCGCCCCAACCTCATGAAATTGAAACAAGCATCAGTGAAACCATTGCGCGCGCTATCGCTCAAACACAGATCACAATTCCAGAAGGCTTTAACGTCCATCCCAAGCTCTTGCCCCAACTGAACAAACGTGTCGAGATGCTCAACGACGGGACCATCGACTGGTCAATGGGTGAAACCCTGGCCTTCGGTTCGCTCCTCCTTGATGGAACTCCTATCCGCTTGGCCGGGCAAGATTCACGACGCGGAACATTTAGCAACCGTCACGCCGTCATCATCGACAAAGAGAACGGCAACGAGTGGACTCCTCTTCGCGGCCTTATCTCTGACGAGAATCAGTTCTTCGTCATCGACTCACTGCTCTCGGAATTCGCTGCTATGGGCTTTGAATACGGCTACTCCGTAGTTCGCAGTGAGGCCCTTGTGATGTGGGAAGGCCAGTTCGGCGATTTCAGCAACGGTGCACAAACCATCATCGATGAGTTCATCTCCTCGTCATTGCAGAAATGGGGCGAGCGCTCCGGGGTTGTCCTGCTTCTGCCGCATGGCTATGAGGGCCAAGGTCCGGATCATTCGTCAGCGCGTATCGAGCGATTCCTCTCTCTGTGTGCAGAGACAAACATGACGGTTGCCCAACCATCCACGCCGGCTTCGTATTTCCACTTGTTGCGTTGGCATGCAAAGAATCCGACGCCGCGCCCACTCATTGTCTTCACACCTAAGTCAATGCTCCGTCTGCGTGCGGCGGCATCCTCTTTGGCCGAGTTCACCCAAGGACACTTCCAGCCGGTGATCACCGATACCTCTGTGACAAATGCAACGCGCCTCATATTCTGCTCAGGTCGCGTGTATTACGACTTGCTCGCCGAACGAGCCAAGTTGGGCGAAGAGAGCACAGCAATTGTCCGTGTCGAGCAGTTCTATCCACTTCCAATGGATGAATTAGCGTCGGAGGCCGCAAAGCATCCACGTGCGAACCTTCTCTGGGTGCAAGATGAGCCAGCAAACCAAGGTGCATGGCCATTCATCGCGCTCAACACCCTCGGGGTATTCGGCGATCGCACCCTGCGCCGTGTTTCACGACGTGCTACAGCAAGCCCTGCGACCGGAAACCATTATGTACACGAGGAAGAAGCCAAGGCGCTGATGATTGAGGCGTTCAACCGCTAGTTCTTCTTCCTCTGTCTGGCCCTGCGCGACCCGGCTTTCATAAACCGAAAGAGCACGGTCGCGACAATCTCGTCTTGGCTGATGGCGCCCCATTGCCGCGAGTCAGTGCTCTCGACTTTGTTGTCGCCCTCAACCCAGATCTTGCCTTCCATCGGCCCAATCACCCTTTTGAGGAGGAAGACTCCTGGCTGATTTTCTCTCTCTACAAGCACTGCCTGACCCCTGCGATATGTACCGCCCCAGAAGACCACCAGCCAATCACCGGATGTGTACGCGGGAGCCATCGAGTCGCCAGCCACCGCCACTGTTCCGATCCTTCGCTTCTTTCTGGGTGTGTCAAAAGGTGTCATGAGGGGTAGTCTCACATTAGAAGAGTCTTTATGCACGCACACAAAGAGCGTGCTCGTTCGAGAGAAATATTGGAGAGATACATGTTTACCCCAAAGACAACGGTTTACGCACACTGCGACCTTCCATGCGGAATTTACGATCCCGCCCAAGCAAAGATCGAAGCGCAATCAGTAAAGGCCTGCATGCAGAAGTACGCAGCAAGCACCGATCCAGATTTCAAGGCGCGTGCAGTAGCGATCAAGGAAGAGCGCTCGAACATGGTCAAAGAGCACCTCTGGGTTCTCTGGACTGACTACTTCAAGCCAAATCATTTTGAGGCTTACCCGAACCTCCATGTGCTTTTCAACGATGCAACCAAGCTCGCTGGAGCAGCCGGAACCAAGGGCACCAATGACGTTGACGTTGCCGACAAACTGCTGGCCAAAATCGATGAGATCTCTGAGATCTTCTGGGAAACCAAAAAGTAGTCAGAGGCACTTAAGTATTCGGTAACACCGTTTTTTACGATCCTAGGCGTTTTTTACGATCTGAAGCGTTTTTTACGATCTCACGAGTGACCCACGATGGATTGGGCGGCGGTACGGGCGAGGAATGAAACTCGCTCGACCACCGCTCTTTTCATTGTTGCGTGGGATACCAAACGTTCGCCGTCATAGATCTCGCAATCAAAGACAATCTCGCGCCCGCTGAACTCAGTGCAGGTCGCCGTCGCGCGAATTTCCGCGCCAATGCCAACTGCCTCGTTTGCATCAAGGTCTATCTTCAACATTCGTGTTGTCTCACCGATTTCAAGGAACTCTGCAATCGCAGTCAATGCCGCACTCTCCATCACATTTACCAAGTGCGACGTTGCGACGATAGGCAAGTCCCCCAAGCCCATGGCAACTGCACAATCGCCGGGCCTGATCAGCATCGATGAAAAGCCGACAGCTCCTATGATTTCGTTGGTGCGACGCATTTCTAGTCTTCTCGCTGAATGCGGTATTCCTGGGTGCTCTCGAAGGTGATTTCGTGGTGTTCGACATTTCCGAACTCATCCACTTGAATCGAGATCTCAGTCCTTCGATATTCTGTGACGAAATCCGGGGCACCCTGCTTTAGTACTGCAAGTTGGCGGGCAATCTGGTCGTGTAATTCCTGGGGCGCGCTTTCATGGCAAGAACGAGTGAGCATCCCATGCAACATCTGATGCATCAGCCGCTCGTGCTCCATCTCCTTCCGGCACGGCGAACACTCTTCGAAGTGGACCTCGATTGAGTGGATCTGAGAAACCTCGGGGATTTCGCCGTCGATGAGGAGCGCGACTGAGTTGAGGACCTCGTTGCATGGAGTCTCGTGCTGACTACCGCAACTCATGAGCTCACCTCCTTGCCATAACCACGCTCTTTGGCGTAGTCAGCCAGAAGCAAACGCAGGGCTTTGCGACCGCGATGCAGGCGCGACATGACTGTGCCCGTTGGAACACCAACAATGTCTGCGATCTCTTTGTAGGCAAAGCCCTCAACGTCGGCCAAATAGACCGCAATTCTGAATTCCTCTGGAATCTCCTGGAGTGCGCGCTTGACATCGCTATCGGGCATTTTCTCAAGTGCCTGAATCTCCGCAGACTTTCCTTGGTCGCTTGTGTGAGATGCCGACTCCGCCAACTGCCAGTCTTCAATCTCTGCATTGCCAGAGATCATCGGCTGGCGCTGAGCCTTGCGATATGAGTTGATAAAAGTTGTTGTCAGTACTCGGTAGAGCCAAGCCTTGAGATTCGTTCCGGGCTCGAATTGGTGGAAGGAGGTGAAGGCCTTCAAGTAGGTGTCCTGAACCAAGTCCTTTGCATCATGCGGGTTCTTTGTATACCGCAGGGCAGCCGAATAGAGCTGATCGGTGAACGCAAGAGCGTCGCGCTCAAAGCGAAGTGTCCTCTCTTCGGCGCTCTCTTTTACTAAATCTGTCGATGTCATTGTCGTCAAGGTTACCGCTAGAACAGGGTCTGGGGCTCGCCCAGGGTAATTGGCTTGATCAACTCGGGCCCATCATGCGCGACGGAATTAACGGTATTTGAGACGGCATACACGCGTAAACCCTCGTAGAGGTCAGAATATTCCATCACTTTTCGCAAATCATCCGCATCTTGGACCGAAGGATCCAACCAAAACTCCCAGCGATCTTTAGGCAAAATAACTGGCATCCGGCTATGAATCTCGGCCAGCTCCCCCACCGAATCGCACGTAATGATCGCCACGCTCTCGATCAATTGCCCCGTCGGTGAGACCCATTCGTTCCAGATTCCGGCAAAGGAAAGTGAGTGACCATCCGGACTGGAAACATAAAAAGGCTGCTTGGGTCGATATGGGCCAAGGGCCGTTGCCCACTCGTAGTATCCATCGGCCGGCACCAGACATCGTCGCTTGCGAACCGCATCTCGAAATGTTGGCTTGTCGAAAATAGATTCGCGTCTTGCATTGATTGCGTGCGACTGCGATGCACGAGCACTCGCCAAATCTTTATGCCACGAGCTGATCAACCCCCACGATGCCGTCCCAAGTTCGCGGGCATGCGACTGCTGATCTTCTCGAACAATGTAAATGTCTCTGGTGGGCGCAATATTCCAACTTGCAGGCAATGGCGATGTTGGGACCGTCCCTGTGATTCCGTACTCCTCGACTAAGGCGTCTTCCATTTTCGATTGCGCAAATCTCCCGCACATGTGCCCTAGCCTAGAAGGCCACCACGTCTCATGGAGCCTTGCGACGACGGTAGGCTCTTACTGTGAGTGAGATAAACAGGCCCGAGGAAAAACTGTGGGCTGCGCCCTTTAGAGGGACGAACCCGGTGAACACCACGGTGGTCATCCCGGGTTCCAAATCCGTGACCAACCGAGCCCTCGTACTTGCCGCCCTTGCAGATTCGCCTTCCACTTTGCGTCGTCCCCTGATTTCTCGGGACACCACGTTGATGAAGAACGGACTCATCGCCATGGGCACGGTCATTGCCGATGCCCACGAAGATGGCGAACATCAGTGGCGAGTCTCTCCACAGACCCTGGTTGGGCCCGCACTCGTTGACGTCGGGAATGCCGGTACGGTCATGAGGTTTCTTCCTCCCATTGCAGCCCTTGCCAATGGGGCAATTTCCTTTGACGGCGATGCAAGGTCGCATGAGCGTCCGCTCGCCCCGGTCATTCGCGCCCTTGAAGAACTCGGTGTGCAGATCGAGCATGGAGGGCGCTACTCGCTCCCTATGGTTGTAAACGGAACCGGCGAACTACGTGGCGGGGAAATTGATATTGATGCATCCGCATCCAGCCAATTCCTCTCAGCTCTTCTGATGATCGGCCCGGCGACCCTGAAGGGAATCACCGCGCGTCATATTGGGACCTCCCTGCCATCGATGCCTCATATCGAAATGACGGTTGCGATGTTGCGCGACTTCGGCGCAAAACTCGATATTGATCGCGAACGCAATATCTGGCGCGTGCATTCATCGCGTCTACACGGTCGAGAATTGGTGATCGAGCCAGATCTCTCAAACGCAGCTCCCTTCCTTTCTATTGCAATGCTCTGCGGTGGCAGCATCACGATCGCAGACTGGCCCGCGAGTACTACGCAACCAGGAGATCAGCTCAAGACGATCCTGGCTCGAA
>CAWJOR010000044.1:0-36562 GCA_963844465.1 uncultured Actinomycetota bacterium
TCGTTGATCCATCGGGAATCCCGCGATGGATTTTTCCGCAAAAAGGTGATCTCAATCCAGGGCAGAGTTCCAGAACTCCGGATGACGTCTTCTTGTCTCCCGATGGGAAATCAATGATCGCCACCGAATCAGAACATCAGATGGTGAGCATTATCGACATCGCAACTAGGAAGATCATTTCGAATATGGTGTTGCGGGTAAGGGATCGCGACTCAAGGATCACCTGAATAATCGCGATGATGCCATGATGCTGCCTGATGGCAGATTGATTGTCGCGGACATTAAGAATTGCAGAATCCTCTTCATTGACCCTATGACAAGCAAGACAACACCAAACTTGGAATGACAGGGCGGTGTTATCACGATCCACCTAAGAGTTTCGGCAGCCCCAATGGCGCATTCCCGATGAAGGATGGCAGGTATCTTGTTACCGAGATCAATGGTAATTGGGTAAGTGCGATGACCTGGATGGCAAAGTTTCGTGGTCGGTGCACGCGCCTGGAATTGCATATCCATCTGAGGCGACGGATCGCACCGGATGTCTACGTGACCGAGGTGGATTTCAGCCAGCCTGGGGCGATCGTCACGTTCAACTCCAAGGGCAAGTTACTGTGGAAATTCAAACCGACCGGGTCGGCAGCACTTGATCACACATCATTAGCAACGGGCCTTCCAAACGGAATGATCATCGCCACCGATGATGCGAATCACCGTGTGATTGTGATCGACCCGAAAACGAAGGAGATCGTGTGGCAGTACGGACACAAGGGCAAGATGGGGACAGGTACTGGCTATCTCAACAATCCTGACGGCTTAGAACTCATCCCGGACAGCGCTTTGGCCAATTTCAAACTCGCCTAAAAAAGGCTTTAAAGGCAAACGCGAGAGCCACACCAATTGGTTATGGCTCTCGCGTCCGGATCGATGGTTCATTTTTATCCTCAATCCTTCGGAGAGTGAGGAAAGAGGATTAACCACCACGTAACCACCTTGGTAGATGGCGTACTAATCATCGTGTCGGGTATACAACTCTTCTACTTGTTTTGCGAGTGGCAACCCTAAAAAGGGTTGCAGGACAAGGGTTTCTGGTATCGTTGAGTGATACCCCCTAGAGTATCTAGAGTATCTAGAGCACCTAAAGTAACTCAGCTACCTGGGGTCACTCGGGATTGGGAGTTACATCATGGCCAAGAAGAGCGCGCCAGTTCTGACTCATGTGCTGCAAAATGAGGAGCAGCTCATGGCGATCAGCAAACGCATCAAGCGAGCACACGGTCAACTCGGGGCCATCTCGCGAATGATCGACGAGGGCCGAAGTTGTGAGGATGTCGTAACTCAGATGGCTGCCGTGGGCAAGGCGATCAACACCGCGGCGATCACCCTGATCTCGGCCAGCCTGAAGGAGTGCATTGAAAGCGAGAATGCTGACTCCGCCGCCGTGACCGAGAAGCTCCAGAAGCTCTTTCTTAGCTTCGCTTAGGTCGGGTCCGATTTCTCAAATGTAGGTTTTGTGATACCCTAGGGGGTATGACAACTCTCTCGTTATCTGCTGAAACCTTTGATCAGACCGTGCTCAAGGACGGGATCGTCCTTGTAGATTTTTGGGCCGCCTGGTGTGGTCCATGCCGAATGTTCGCTCCAATATTTGAAAGTGCCTCGGAGAAATATCCCGATATCACCTTCGCAAAAGTCGATACCGAGGCAGAGCAACAGCTTTCAGCCGCGGCAGGAATTTCCTCCATTCCCACTTTGATGGCCTTTAGAGACGGCATCTTGCTCTTCAACCAGGCAGGCGCCATGCCGGCGACCAGTCTTGATGAATTGATCACCGCTATCCAGAAGCTCGACATGGAAGAAGTTCGATCCTCACTTCCAAGCAAGGCATAACTCGATTTAAGGAAGGAGACGAAGATGGCGCAAACTGCACTGGATCAAACGCAGAAAGATGCGATCAGCAAACGTCTCAAGCGCGCACATGGTCAACTCGGTGCTGTAGTACGAATGCTTGACGAAGATCGCACATGCAACGAAATCGTCATTCAGATGGCAGCGGTGAGCAAAGCCATCAATACGGCCGCGTTCACCTTGATCTCCGAGAATCTGAAAAGTTGCATCATTGATAATGACAAGAGTGCACCCCAAGTTACTGAAAGCCTTCAGAAACTTTTTTTGAGTCTTGCTTAGGAGAGAAATGAATAAAAGAGTCTTATCCGCTGTTATTGCCTTGACCGCTGGAGTGTTGTTGCTCGCTGGTTGCTCTTCAAACAAAGGTGCCATTACAAACACGAATGTCAAGGATTTTTCGGCTATTGCACAGCAAACCAATGTCGTGATCTTGGATGTGAGGACGCCCGGTGAATTCAGTCAGGGTCACATTGAGGGTGCGATGAACATTGACGTTGAAGCCTCGACCTTTGATTCTGAAATCGCCAAATTGGATAAGTCAAAGACTTACGCGGTGTACTGCCATAGCGGCCGTAGGTCTGGAATCGCAACACAGTCGATGGCAAAGATGGGCTTCAAGCATCTCTACAACTTGGAGAACGGACTGTCGGACTGGATGTCGCAGGGAATGATGACGGTGACCTCATAATGCGAATAGTCATTGTGGGTGGTGTTGCTGGTGGGATGTCTGCGGCAACTCGTCTGCGTCGTCTCGACGCCGATGCGGAAATTATCGTTCTTGAAAAGAGCGGGCACGTTTCTTATGCAAATTGCGGTCTTCCGTATTACGTAGGGGGGATTATCAAGGAAGAGGAGTCGCTCTTTCTTCAGACCCCCGAGTCGTTGCATGCGCGTTTCAGGCTCGATGTCAGGGTTTCAACCGAGGCTACGGCTATTAATGCGTCCTCAAAGACAATCGAAATTCTTGACCATGTAAGCGGTAAAGTCTCTGAGATCTCCTACGACAAATTGATTCTCAGCCCCGGAGCCAATCCCGTCATCCCACCCATCGCCGGTATCGAGCATGCGATTACCCTGCGTACCGTCGAAGATGTCGAGAGGATTGTGGCTCAGGTGATTCAGCGGCCGCAGAACGCCGTTGTCATCGGTGGTGGCTTCATAGGTTTGGAAGTCGCTGAGAATCTCGTACATAGGAAAATATCCACGACCGTTGTTGAGGCCCTGCCGCAGGTGCTGGCTCCCTTGGATCCCGAAATGGCAACACTGGTCGCAGATGAATTAATCAACCACGGAGTGAAGGTGTTCTTGGGGGATGCAGTTGGATCGATTACGTCATCGTCGGTGACTCTTGCAAGCGGCGTGGAGCTTCCAAGTGAATTGGTAATCCTGGCCATTGGAGTTCGACCGGATATTGCTCTTGCAAAACTGGCAGGACTCAATATTGGCGAGCGCGGTGGCATTGAGGTCAACGCATTTAATCAGACCAGTAATCCCGATATTTATGCCGTTGGCGATGCCGCCGAGAAGCGCGATTCCATCGACGGAAGTGCCACTTTGGTGCCACTAGCCAACCTGGCCAATCGACATGGACGAGTTGTGGCCGATCACATTGCAGGGCGGGAAGTCAGACCTGTCACTACCATCGGGACGGCAATTGTCAAAGTCTTTGACTTGACCATTGCGACCACTGGCTGGAATGAGAAGAGGCTTGCTGCACAAAAGCGCGGCTATTACGCCATTCATACTCACCCCGCGTCACATGCAGGGTATTACCCGGGCGCAAAACCGATGTCGCTTAAACTTCTCCTCGACAACACCTCAGGAGAGATTCTTGGCGCGCAGGGTATTGGCACCGAAGGCGTAGACAAGCGAATCGACGTGATTGCAACCGCGATGCGTGGTGGAATCTCGGCACCTGAATTGGCCGATCTCGAATTGGCTTACGCGCCGCCGTTTGGATCGGCAAAAGATCCCGTGAATATGCTGGGCTACATTGCCGAAAACCGGGTCTCGGGATTATCCAAAGCTGTTCAATGGAATGAACTTGAGGACTACCGCAGTCGCGGTTATGAGATTGTGGACGTCAGATCGAAAGGCGAATTCTCACGCGGTTCAATTCCAAATTCGGTAAATATCCCTGTAGATGAATTACGAGAGCGAATCGGTGAAATCACATCTCATGATGTTGTAGTCACTTGCCAGGTAGGCGTACGCGGCCACACCGCCGCACTTTTGCTTGGCGAATTGGGATTCAACGCTGCGAACCTCGATGGCGGATATCAAACGTGGAACCGTTCGCCTGCTAATTCTGCGGCGCCCGCGCTTTTCTAAATGTCACACCAAGCCGAATGGGCTCGTTCCCTCGCACGGTGGGCGATACCGAACGAGATCCTAGAACAGGCGCAGACGAGTCCCTGGATACATCCGCCAGTACTTTTCCAAGTCCCTGGCGAGATCGAACTGACGATTTCACACACGCGGGCTTTCGAGGCGCTTGCGGCAGACGGCTCTGTTTTGGACGTCGGATGCGGAGGTGGAATTGCAGCATTTGCTCTGACGCCACCGGCATCGCTTGTGATCGGGGTTGACCATCAACCAGAGATGTTGGCGATGTTCGCCGAGAATGCGAAGAAGCATGGCGTCGCGTATGAAGTTTTTGAGGGATTCTGGCCAGAGATAGCTGAGAAAGTGCCGACTGCCGATGTTGTTGTATGCCATCATGTTGTCTACAACGTGGCAGAGATAGGGCCCTTTCTACGTGCTTTGAATTCTCATGCGAGATCCAGAGTTGTGATTGAAATGCCGACTCGGCATCCGCTATCAAACATGTCGGGCGCGTGGAAGCATTTCTGGAACCTTGACCGTCCAACGCAACCCACTTCTGAAGATTTATTGGAAGTTCTGAAGGAGGTGGGAATCAAGGCCCGCGTTCAGTATTGGACAGGTCCCATGCGCGATCGCATTGACGTGGATCAAGATAGTGAGTTCATGAGGATTCGACTCTGTCTGCCGCTTGAGCGCCTTCAAGAGGTGCGTGAATACCTCATTGCCAATCCCTTACCAAGACAGCGCGACATTGCGACTATCTGGTGGGACGTGAGCGCTTAGACCTAAAGTAGCTAAACCAGCCGTAGGCAGCGGCAACCAATAGATATGGTGCGGCACTGGCCAAGGAAGAGACAAAGTCGACTCCCACCTTCGAGACGTGCAGGCCATCGCTCAGCACCGTCGCAAGGAAAGTCGTCATGGCGAAAGCAAGTGGGGCGGTTGCGGTAGAGACATATTCAGTGCCCGTGCGACCAAATCGGATTGTTCCGAAGACAGCAATGCAGATCATGATTCCTGTGAAGACGCCGATGCCGTGGCGGAACACAACTTCAATGATCGAAACCAGCCCAATGAAGAACGTCTGCAGAACTACGACCCCTGCTTTAGTGAGTCCCTTTTTTGATATCTGCAGGCCGGCGGGGGTTGTCATTCGATCTCCTCATCTACTTCTTCACTATCAATGAAATCATCTGGTGCATCAAGGGCTAACTTGCTCTTGAGGGCGCGAACATTCTCCGAGACTTCTGGAAACGCTTTGAGTTTACTGGCGTCTCCCGACACTCCAAGGCTCATGATCTTCTTCGCCGGACTCAACACGGTGCTTTCGGCTGTGGGGATCATGTCGTTGTACGCCTTGAGAGTCTGCTTGAGCCGCTCGCCCACGGTGACGATCTTTACGTGCAGAGATGCAACATTCTTAAGGAACGTGCCCGCCAACTCTTGAATCTCAGCCGCACTCTCTGCCAGACGGTTCCGGCTGAAGACATAACCCACCGTTGCCAGAAGGGACATCATGGTTGTCGGCGTTGCGATGGTGACACCTTTTCTAAATGCCTTCTCTAGAAGTCGCGGATCAACGCGCAGAGCTTCGGTGAGAATGGATTCGAAAGGCGCAAAGAGAACGACAAAACTTGCAGAGTCATCACGATCTGCATACCCGCGCTTGGCAAGTGCATCTACATGCTTAAGGAGATCTTTTGCATGCTGCTCGATGAGTGATTCGCGCAAGGCCATATCGTTGGTATCGAAGGCCTCGAGGAAACGTTCAAAAGGAAATTTCGAATCGATAAATAGAACGCTCGACCCTGGGAAGGAGATAGTGATATCCGGGATTCCAACCTTGTCCCCGTCCCCGGACATGTATTTCTGGCGACTAAAGTGCACGCCCTCGATCAGGCCGGAGTTCTCAAGGAGTTGCTCGAGTTGGGCCTCGCCGAATTTTCCGCGGGTCTGCGAACTAGATAGCGCGCCGGCGATCTTGGAGGTCTCCTCAAGCAGCGACTGATTCGTCGTCGCCATATTGGTCAGGTCGTTGCGGATCTTCTGTTCAGCCTCTACCCGGCTGAGTTCGGCCTGCCGTGCCTGGCTGGAGAGGGATTCGACCGATTTCTTCATGGCTTCGAGTTCTGTGGCCAGTCGCGTCGTCTCGGTCTGGGCCCCCTGCATCGTTGCGATCTGCTTTTCGAGGGTGGCGATCGAACTATGTGCGGCCACGAGTTGGGCCTCGGCCGCCCCAGCGCGCCCTCGTGCGAGGAGAAAGCCGATAACCGCGCCGAGGATCAAGCCCAAAATGCCCAGCGATATGCCCAAAGCGTTACTCATGGGCCTATCGTGGCAGGAACCACCGACGAAGGCGCGTAGGCTCTACTCCTCGTGAGCCTCTCAATCGGAATTGTCGGAATGCCCAATGTGGGTAAGTCCACCCTTTTTAACGCCCTGACCAAGAACAACGTCCTCGCGGCCAACTATCCCTTCGCCACAATTGAGCCCAATGTGGGCGTCGTCGGCGTGCCGGATCCCCGCCTGGCCAAGCTGGCCGAGATCTTCGGATCCCAGAAACTACTCCCAGCCGTGGTCTCCTTCGTCGACATTGCCGGAATCGTGAAGGGCGCCTCTGAGGGGGCCGGCCTTGGCAACCAGTTCCTGGCCAATATCCGAGAGACCGATGCGATCTGCCAGGTTATCCGCGTCTTCAACGACAGCGACGTCATCCATGTCGAAGGCAGGGTGGACCCTGCCAGCGACATGGAGATCATCAACACCGAGTTGGCGCTTGCTGATTTGCAGACGATCTCCAAGGCGATGCAGCGCATCGAAAAAGAGGCGCGCATGAACAAGGACCGCCAGCACGTGCTTGAGGCCGTCAAGCAGGCAGAGGTCGTTCTCAATTCGGGCAAGCCGCTATCGGGCAGTGGCGTGGATCTTGAGGCGCTCGCTGAGTTGCACCTTCTTACTGCCAAGCCATTTCTCTATGTCTTCAACGTCGATGCGACGGAACTAAACGACCCCGAATTGCGCGGGCAACTCGCCGCACTTGTGGCACCAGCGGAGGCGATTTTCTTGGACGCCAAGACGGAGGCAGAACTTACAGAGCTCAGCGATGAAGATGCACTCGAACTTCTGAATTCGATCGGTCTTAGTGAGCCTGGCCTTGCGACTCTGGCCCACGTTGGTTTTCGCACGCTCGGTCTTCAGACTTACCTAACCGCAGGACCAAAGGAAGCACGCGCCTGGACCATTCATGTTGGTGACACCGCCCCTATGGCCGCCGGCGTTATTCACACTGACTTTCAGAAGGGCTTCATCAAGGCCGAAGTTGTCTCCTTCGATGATCTCGTTGCTGCGGGTTCTATGGCCGAGGCAAAAGCAAAAGGCAAAGTCCGCATGGAGGGCAAGGAGTACGTCATGCATGATGGCGACGTCGTTGAATTCAGGTTCAACGTCTAGATTTGTTTTGGCCATTTCGCTCGAGTAGGACCGAGGGTGCACACAAGCCGTGTTGCCCGACAAGGAGCGTTGGCATGCGCATCAATGATGACTCGACGCTGTCTTAAGTGGCGAGGTTTCAAGTGTTCTCCGAGCCACGATATGGGCAGGTTGGCAAGTACAATTTCGATTTCTGGCTCAGATGAGTCCTCGGATTATGGGCTCAGATTGGACTTTGTATGAGAGCACCATTCCAAGTTCTTGTCGTCCCTTTTCGATTAGTTGACGATCACCCAGAATATTTGTTGATGCGAAGGGCAGACTTCGGGGTTTGGCAATGGGTGGCAGGAGGCGGGGAAGACGTTGAAACTCCACTGGAGGCGGCCCGCCGGGAACTGGAAGAGGAAACCGGGTATTTGCAGGAACCAAGGGAGTTAGATTCCAGGTCGGCGATTCCAGTAATTGATGTCTGTGGATCACTTGCTTATGGAGTAGATCGACCGATATTGATGGAATTTGCCTTTGCGGTTGAAGTTAACTTTACTGCTGTTCGAATATCTGAAGAACACACGGAAGCTGCGTGGCTAACATATGAGGAAGCACGCTCTCGACTGAATTGGGATTCAAATCGAACCGCTCTCTGGGAGACAAATTTCCGGATCGAGTCTTCTTATTGGGGTGTCAATGATTCAATGTCGGGCTAATCAAAGTTCTGTTTATCTAAGACGCGGCAAGTGGGTAGTCAGACCTTGTGGTTCCTCCCAACAGGTAATTGAAGTAGCGAGCCGGCTTATCTCGACGCCTCAGATGGGGTTGCATTAATGACTAGCCGGGTTGCCAGTTCAAGTACTCAGTTGGACTTTGGACTTAGGTGAGATTCCCATTCTCTAGTTCCAGGAAAGTCCCATTGCGCAAAGCGTCCAAGGCTGCAAATAGCCTGCGAGCCTTGAAATCTTGAACACGGGCCAGTACAGCCTCATGGTCACACCATTCCCAAGAGCGAAGCTCCTCTGAGGGAAGAATGATGTGAGATGCATCCACGGGGCCAGTCGCGTATATGAACAGAAGTCCCTCACCTGCGGCGCGTCCTTGGTTTACCCAATCGATTACAAGAAGTCGACCGATCTCAACGTCGAACCCCAATTCTTCGAGGCATTCTCTTCTCGCTCCTTGTCGGGGAGATTCATCAAGTTCGACCATGCCACCAGGGACTTCCCATGTGTCTTTGTAAGTTGGCTCCACGAGAAGTATGCGTAAATTCTCATCGACAATGGCAACGCCCGCACCAACTCGCTTTTTCGGCATTTCTCGAGATTTCTCAGTCATTGACAGAGTGTAACTACGACTTGAAAATCCTCAATGGAGTTGCATTAATGACTAGCCGGGTTGGCGGCTAAGTTCCAGTCGCATTCTCAGAATGAAGGGCCCCGAGTTTGAACTCGAGGCCCATGCTCAACTTCCCTAACTTCTTGATCGATACCAATAGATCAGTCGTAAGAACTTGAGGCTGCGGAGTTGGTGACGGGAATCGAACCCGCCCCGACAACTTGGTCAAAGTTGCAATGCGTCCACTACACCACACCAACACCGCAACCGAATTTTGGGATCTAGAGCGCGTTAGAAATTTCGGTTCGAAATGATGTGTGCACTCAAGAGTCGTGTGGAGAAGCACAAAGGACCTCGGAATAATTCCGAGGTCCTTTGTGTCACCAACTCCAAGGCTGAAAGCGTTCTATATGGAATGACCAACTCCGGCACTCAACCATTTCCTCGATAAAGTCGAGGCGAGTGAACTATGGCATAAATTCACGTCACTCGGAGTTACAAAACTCCGAACGGTTAAGGGTTGTATTAACAATTAGTGGGATTAGCGGTTCAAGTACTCAGCGTAACTTAGGTGGGATTTCCATTTTCTAGTTCTACGAAGGCGCCATTGATTAGTGCATCTAACGCTGCAAATATCCTGCATGCCTGAAAGCCCTGAACGCGGGCCGAGACATCCTCGCGGTCACACCACATCCACGAGCGCAGTTCCTCTTCAGGGAGAACGATTCGAGATGTGTCCACGGGCTCAGTTGCATACATCAACATAAGTCCGTCACCGGGCGTACGACCTTGGGTGACCCAATCGATTACGAGAAGTCGCCCTATTTCAACATCGAAGCTCAGTTCTTCAAAGCATTCCCTTCTCGCCGCCTCACGTGGAGATTCGTCGAGTTCGACCATGCCACCAGGAACTTCCCAAGTTTCCTTGTAAGTTGGTTCGACGAGAAGTGTGCGCAATTGCTCATCCACAATAAGGACCCCAGCACCTATTCGCTTCTTTGGCAGTTCTCGGGAGTTCCCATTCATTTGGAGAGTGTAACTAAGGCTTGATTATCATCAATGAGGTTGCCATGGGCGGTGCAGCTCTATCTCTGGAAATTGCCATCCAATCGTTGATTTAAATGTGTAGCAGGTGCTTAACGTTTGATAATCTCCGAGGATGCAACCTCGTGTTTCGATAGTCACTTTAGGTGTGGCCGATCTTGAGAGGTCGTACCGCTTTTACAAAGATGGCCTTGGATTGCCGACCACCGGGTCACCTGAAAGCGGCATAATCTTCTTTCAAACACAAGGAGTTACGCTCGCGCTCTATCCCTATGAAGATCTCGCTTTAGACATTGGTCCCGACTGGAATGAGCCGCGCTCGAAGTTCTCCGGAATCACGTTGGCACACAATGTGAGGAAGCGGGGTGAGGTGGACGAGGTGTTGGCAACTGCAGTGGCGGCTGGTGCCCAAATTGTTAAGTCCACTGCCGACACTTTTTGGGGTGGCTACTCGGGGTACTTCGCAGACCCCGACGGGTACTTATGGGAAGTCGCCTGGGGAGCATCTGAATTCAACGACGACGGATCACTGCGTATCACCTGATCGTCGTTACAAGATTTTCCTCCGTTAAGGGGTTGATTAATGACTCGTGGGGTTTCTGGCGCTTGTGTTGTACCTGGCGTACAAGTCAGAACTGATTTAGCGAGACGATCTTGGGTAAATCTGCACTTGCATTACCCAGTCTGTGGAATTGAGTACCTGAGCCAGCCTCAAAGACTCCAACCTGACCTGTCAGGAACATTTGCGGTTGATCTGGGAACTGTCGATTCAGATAGACCACGTAGCGTTTGGCATCTTGCAGAATAGGAATCGCATCCTCCGCCGTGATCTGACCGCTCGGATCGCCGTATTGAACGAGAGTGATGGTGTCACCGGCCTGAGCCCTGCCAGCAAATACCTGTTCCACACGAAGGTGAACATCGACGGTCGGAATATTCGCGAGGCGCTTTGAAGGACTCGGTTCGCCGTCTACTGAGACAAGGGCCACGATGTCCGCGTCGCGTTGCAGTTCGGCCAGGGTCTTGTACTCCTTGGCAATGCTCAATGAAATTCCATGCTTACTCGGTGTAGGTGTGCGTGCATCTTGATTGACAAGGCTTACGCCCACGACGACAAGAATTGCAACTAGTACAACAAGACCCAACTTTACTCGAGTAAGACTCACTGGTAATTCCTTCTTTGAGAAATCGCCCAACATTTATCAGAGTGCCTTTTCAATGTACACCGATGAGTGCATATACGCGACGAAATAATTGATTTGGCCCCATCAGATTGTGCCAGAGATCGCTTGGACGGCGAAAGTATGACCAGTCAATGTGATTCAAGAACGCACCTGGTTATTCTCATGAAATCAATTCCACGATGACTTTCTCACTCTGACCACTTAGATCCTTGTGGTAGCACACCATTAAGGGACAAGATAGGCGGATGCGCAAAACAAACCCGATGGGTTGGAAGACCGTTCGGGTCATTGCAATATCTCGTGCGATTTCACTTCTCGGTGATGAGCTCGCGATATTCGCACTTCTGTTACGGGTTAAGCACAATGGCGGAGGCGCTCTATCTATTGCTGCAATCATGGCGGCCGGTCAACTTCCATTGATCTTGTTGTCGCCTTGGGCAGGAACCATTACTGATCGAGTGCCAGTGCGTCGCCTTGCTCCCATTGTGACCGCTTTTCAAGCAGTCTTTGCCGCACTGCTCGCCTTCAATTCGCCGCTCGCAGTTTCTGTTCTGCTCATATGTTTAATCGGGGTCGGCCAATCGCTTTCAGGTCCAGCGTGGTCCGCAACCCTGCCGGAAATCGTCGGCAAGGAAGTTATGCCACGTGCCATGTCACTCATACAAGCCCTATACGCCTTAGCAGGGATCGCGGGACCTGCAATCGCTGGGCTTATGGTGAGCAGGCTTGGTTATGTAGCACCGATGATTGCGGATGCCGTCACATTCGGGTTGATCACGCTTGTTCCATTTTTCCTCATCCTGCCTTTTCACGCCCGAGAAAAGGGTCCACGAGTGCGTGGCGAAGTGTGGGTGGGCCTGAAGGTGGTGAGAAATGAGCCAGTTATCAGGGCGTTGGCAATTCTTGGATTTAGCTTGAACGTAACCGTGGGAATGTACAGCGTAGGAGAATTATTTTTCGTACTAAATAATTTGCATGCCACAACTTTTATATATGGACTCGTAGGCTCGACATTTGCCGCGGGCGCTTTACTGGCGGCCGTTTTCAACGAAAGGCGCGAAGTGAGCCAGGAGCGATTGCCGGCCAATGTCATCGTGGGCGCTTCACTGGCTGGGCTTGGGGTGTTCCTTACAGGTCTTTCTTGGCATTGGGTATTGCTTTTCCCCACGGCGGCCTTGGCGGGTATCGGAGCCAGTACATTGAATGCGTATTTCTTTGCGCTGATGCTTCAGCGCGCTCCAGATGCAAGTCGAGGCCGTGTTACATCAGCGGTGCAAGGCGTCACTTCAGCTGGCCAGATCTCCTCGTTTGCAATAGGTGGGGTAGTTGTCTCCGTGATTGATCCACGGATTGCAATACTCCTTAGCGGCCTTGCCTGTTTAGGAATGACGGGCATATTGGCCCCAACGGTTCTCGGTGCCCTAAAACGGAATCGGATCTACGAAGCGGATCAAGTAATTCAAGTTACAGATTCTCCAGTGGTCGAACCTGAGTAGTTTGCTTTCTTCGCCCTTCAACGCTGACGACGAGCATTACGCCAAGCACGACTACCATCCCGCCGAGAAGTTCTGTCATGTGGAACTTCTCGTGGATGAAGACGACACCAAGAAAGACAGCGACGACGGGATTCACGTACGCGTAGGTGGCGGTCAAACTCACTGGTGCATTGGCAACGAGCCACACATATGCGCTGTATCCGACAATTGATCCGAAGATGCTTAGATACAGAAGCGCCAACCATCCACTGGCCGTCGCGTCAAAGAAACTGGAAAGTTTTTCTCCTGATAGCAATCCAACGATGCTCAAGATAATGCCGGCGAATAACATTTCATAGAAAGTCGAGATAAAAGTGTTTTTAGGCGTTGGAAATTTCGGAGCCAAGAAAGTTCCAAGTGCCCATGCGAAGTTGCCAAAGAGTATGACTGCCATCCAGAACCAGAGTCTGCTCGAATTGGAGTGCTCTACGGCCGTGACTTGACCTGGCTTCAAGAGAATGGCCACGCCAATAAAGCCAATAGCAATGCCAAACCACGACAGCGCAGCGGGTCGGTCACCAGTGACCGCACGAAATAGTGAGATCCAAAGGGGCAGGCAGCTGTAGATGAGGGCGGCAACCCCACTTGGAACAGTGTGTTCGGCCAGCGATGTGGCGCCCAAGCCGATGCCAAGCCTCATCGCGCCAAACAAGCCAGCGCTGAGTATTTCCTTACGCGGAATGCGGAATGGCGTCGTTCCTTTGCGTATTAACAAGATCAGCCCAAGAATGAGGCACGCCTGCAAGAAACGAAAGCCCATCGCCAGAAGTGATGGCATGGACTTTATTGCTATCGCAATGGCAAAGTAAGTCGAACCCCAAAGTATGTATACAGTCCAAAGAGCAATCCACGTTTTTGCGTTATGCGTGCGCTCCATGAATTTCCTAACGACTTTGCTGGACAGGGTGTAACTCTAACTCAACTCATTTAGCGAAGGTCGGTGAGATATCCGTTCTCAAGTTCGGCCACGGTTCCAGTCGTAATTGCTGTGAGCGCGGCCTGAATCCGGCGGAACATGAAATCGGGAAGACGTCTTGGAGGTACCCAGTCCATGACGAGCAAACGACCAATACTCACGTCGAAAGAACTCGCATGAGATCGTCAACCGCGACTATTCCAGCCCCGACCCGTTTGCGGGGCATGGATCTGAATTCTTCGCTTTGCGCTATTTCCTCATGCGAGGATTCCATTAGGCCGTGTAGTACTTGTCGATTTCAGAGATGGACTTGTCCAGAAGTTCAAGTCCCAATTTCGCATCGGCCTCGGAGATATTGCACGGGGGAACAAGTTGCAGTCGGTTGAAGTTCGCGAACGGCATCAGGCCGTTTTTTCTGCACGCTGCAACGAGTTCGTTCATCGCGGGACTGGATGCGCCATATGGGGCAAGCGGCGCGCGAGATTCACGATTGGATACAAAATCGATGCTCCAGAAGACTCCACGTCCTCGGATTTCGCCCATGACCATGTGCTTCTTTGCCAATTCGTGGAGGCCCGGGGCCAAGATCGTGTCGCCAATGTGTGCGGCGTTTTCGACCATCTTCTCCTCTTTCATGGCGTCGATGGTGGCAACTGCGGTTGCACACGCGATTGGATGCCCTGAATAGGTGAGTCCGCCAGGGAATACTCGATCATTGAAGGTTGCAGCGATCTTCTCGGGGATGATGACACCACCCAGCGGGATGTAGCCGGAAGTAACGCCTTTCGCGAAAGTGATGAGATCAGGTACAGCGGCGGAATGCTGGAATCCGAACCATTTGCCCGTGCGGCCGAAACCAGCCATGACTTCGTCGGCAATCCAGAGAATTCCATACTTGTCGCAAAGCGCACGGACGCCTTCCAAATATCCCGCTGGTGGAACCAAGACACCTGCAGTGCCAGGAATGCTTTCGAGCATGATCGCAGCAATGGTGCCTGGACCTTCAAAGATTATTGTCTGCTCAAGATGTTCGAGCGCGCGGGCACATTCTTCGGCTTCAGTAGTCGCCCAGAATGCCGAGCGATAAAGATACGGACCCCAGAAGTGAACGTGGCCGATTGCAAACTCGTTAGGGAAACGGCGTGGGTCGCCAGTGGCATTAATGGCCGCACCAGTGTTGCCGTGGTACGAGCGGTATGTCGTGAGGATCTTGTCCTTGCCCGTGTGAAGTCTTGCCATTCGGATTGCATTTTCAACGGCGTCGGCCCCGGCGTTGGTGAAGAAGACTTTCTTGAAAGTGGGACCTGCGAGTTCGACGATCCGCTTGGCTGCTTGGTTGCGCGCGATGTTCGCATGTTGCGGGGCAATCGTCGCAAGCACGCCGGCTTGGTCTTGAATTGCTTTCACAACTTTCGGATGTTGGTGCCCGATGTTCGTGAAGACTAGTTGGCAGGAGAAATCTAAATACTTCTTTCCTTCGTAGTCCCAGAAGTAAGAGCCTTGCGAACCTGCAACAGGTATGGGCGAGATTTGCGCCTGCGCTGACCATGAGTGAAAAACGTATTCGCGGTCTTGGGCGAAAACTTCAGCCCCGATTTTCGAGTCATTATTTGAATTCTTGAGCGAATCAGCCATTCGTTTGTCCCTTTCCAAGGAGCACTGGCGCCACTATATCGGTCTGAAGTAACGTGCGCACATGAAACATGTAACGCATTGGATAGACGGCGTGTTGTCGACTGAAAAGTCTGACCGCCACGGAGATATTTACAACCCTGCAACTGGACAAGTAACGGGAAGTGTTGACTTCGCGAACGCGTCTACGGTTGATCATGCGGTGCAAGTGGCGACTAAGGCATTTAACGAATGGCGCCACAGCTCTTTGACCAAGCGAGTACAGATACTTTTTGCTTTTCGTGAACTAGTCAATGTAAACAAAGAGAAGATCGCTGCACTGATCACTGCCGAACATGGCAAAGTCTTAAGTGATGCTGCTGGCGAAGTTACTCGCGGGTTGGAAGTCGTTGAATTCGCCTGCGGAATTCCTCATTTGCTCAAGGGCGGATTTTCTGAAGAAGTCTCCACTGGCGTTGACGTATATTCGATGCGCCAGCCAGTAGGCCCTGTCGCAATCATCTCGCCTTTCAATTTTCCGGCAATGGTCCCGATGTGGTTCTTCCCCATTGCGATTGCGTGCGGCAATTCGGTCATCGTTAAGCCTTCAGAAAAAGATCCGAGCGCGACGATGTTCATGGCCCAACTCTGGAAAGAGGCCGGCCTTCCTGACGGTGTATTCAACGTTGTGCATGGCGACAAGGAAGCCGTAGACGCACTACTTATCCACCCGGGGATTAAATCGATTTCATTCGTCGGCTCAACCCCGATTGCTCGCTACGTGTATGAGACCGGAACAAAGTCGGGCAAACGTGTTCAAGCGCTCGGCGGAGCGAAGAATCACATGGTGGTTCTGCCAGATGCAGATTTGAACTTGGCTGCGGATGCGGCAATCAACGCTGGCTTTGGATCGGCTGGCGAGCGGTGCATGGCGATTTCTGCTCTCGTGGTTGTCGAGCAAGTCGCCGATGCCCTCATTGCAAAAATCAAGGAGCGCATGGCCAAGATCAAGACTGGCGACGGCGCTACGGGTGCCGACATGGGTCCGTTGGTAACTCTTGTTCATCGCGACAAGGTCGCCTCATACGTGACTGCCGGTGAAAAAGAAGGTGCGACCCTTGTCGTAGACGGGCGCACTGTGAAGGTTGACGGAGGTGGCTTCTGGCTTGGACCAACGCTCTTCGACAACGTCACTTCAAACATGTCCATCTATAAAGACGAGATCTTTGGCCCGGTACTCAGTGTCATCCGTGTGAGCAGTTACGACGAAGCGTTGCAGTTGGTGAATAGCAATCCATACGGAAACGGCACGGCAATATTCACAAATGATGGAGGAGCTGGGCGTCGTTTCCAGAATGAAGTGGAAGTAGGAATGGTGGGCATCAATGTTCCGATTCCTGTTCCAATGTCTTATTACTCATTCGGAGGATGGAAGAATTCGTTGTTTGGTGACTCCCACGCTCACGGCAGCGAAGGTGTTCAATTCTTCACTCGCGGCAAGGTTGTCACGAGCCGTTGGTTGGACCCAAGCCATGGCGGAATCAATTTGGGATTCCCTCAAAACACTTAGATTCTTCGCGTTCTTTTAGCGTGAATATGGCGCGATTTAAGGGTTAATAGTGCTAGATGGTATTCTTTGGCACGCTCTATTGATGTTCATTAAGGGCACAATCGAGTGGAGTTGAGGGTTCATGTCTAAAGCATCTACAGCGCATTTGGCAGGTTTGCCAGTAAAGAAGCGTGAGAATCTACGTAACGTGGCGATTATTGCCCACGTTGACCACGGAAAGACGACGCTGGTTGATGCCATGTTGTGGCAATCAGGAGCATTTGCTGCCTACAAAGAGCAGTCCGAGGGCCAAGATCGCATGATGGACTCGATGGATCTTGAGCGCGAAAAGGGCATCACGATCCTTGCCAAGAACACCGCCGTTCACCGCGGCACCAACATCGTCAACATCATTGATACCCCTGGCCACGCCGATTTCGGTGGCGAGGTCGAGCGCGGGCTTGAGATGGTCGACGGAGTGCTTCTCCTCGTCGATGCTTCTGAAGGGCCGTTGCCACAGACCCGTTTTGTGCTCCGCAAAGCCCTTGAGAAGAATTTGCCCGTCATCCTGGTCATCAACAAGGTAGATCGCCCTGACTCGCGTATCGCTGAAGTTGTCGATGAGACCTACGAGCTCTTTTTGGATCTAGACGCCAATGAGAAGCAGATCGAATTTCCTATTGTTTATGCCTCGGCCAAGGCAGGACGAGCATCGCTCACCCGCACGGCCGACGGTGGAATGCCAGAGGAAGAGAACCTGGATGTCCTCTTCGACACCATCTTCTCTGCAATCCCGGCCCCTGAGTATCACGAAGGCGCACCTCTTCAGGCACACGTGACAAACCTTGACTCCTCTCCCTACCTTGGCCGCCTCGCACTTTGTCGCGTTCGTGAAGGCGTGATCAAGAAGGGCCAGACGGTTGCATGGATCAAGACCGATGGAACGATGGAGAAAGTAAAGGTTTCAGAACTTCTCCTTACTGAAGCACTCGAGCGAGTACCCGCCCTTGAAGCAGGACCTGGCGACATCATCGCGGTAGCCGGATTTGAGACCATCACTTTGGGTGAGACCTTGGCCGATGCGGATAATCCCGTTGCATTGCCTCTGATTACGGTGGATGAGCCAAGTATCTCGATGACGATTGGTATCAACACCTCGCCACTTGCAGGACAGAGCGGTACAAAGTTGACCGCACGCCTTGTTAAGAGCCGTCTTGATTCAGAACTCATCGGAAACGTCTCACTTCGTGTCCTCAATACTGAGCGTCCAGACACATGGGAAGTTCAAGGTCGTGGAGAACTCCAGCTTGCAGTCCTCGTGGAGATCATGAAGCGCGAAGGTTTCGAGCTCACCGTTGGTAAGCCTCAAGTTGTTACCAAGATGGTTGACGGAAAGATGCACGAGCCAATGGAGCACCTGACCATTGATGCGCCAGAAGAATATTTGGGAGTCATTACTCAGTTGATGGCACTTCGCAAGGCTCGCATGGAGCAGATGGTCAACCATGGCACCGGATGGATCCGCCTTGATTACCGAGTTCCTTCCCGTGGCTTGATTGGGTTCCGCACTGAATTCCTTACGGAAACCCGTGGAACCGGCCTGCTTCACCACGTCTTTGACGGATATGAAGCCTGGCATGGCGAACTGCGCACGCGTCCAACCGGCTCGCTTGTTTCGGACCGCCGCGGATTTGTGACCAGCTACGCGATGTACGCCATCCAAGATCGCGGAAGCATCTTCGTCGAACCTGGCCATGAAGTCTACGAAGGCATGGTCATTGGCGAAAACGGGCGTTCTGAAGATATGGACGTCAACGCCGTTCGCGAGAAGAAACTGACCAACATGCGTGCCTCAGGCACCGATGAGTCAGAGCGACTGATTCCACCAAAGCGCCTGAACATGGAAGGCGCTCTCGAGTTCTGCCGTGAGGATGAGTGCGTCGAGGTTACGCCAGCGATGGTTCGTATCCGCAAGGTGATACTGAACGCTGACGAGCGCGCCCGTCTGACTGCCCGAGCAAAAAGACAGAACAAAGACTAAGAATTTTCCAACTGGTACGCTCTTGCGGTGACTCAACTCTCTGCGGGAGTTCGTTTTAGGCAAGCGCTGGTTGATGAAATTCCGCTGCAGATTGTCGGAACAATAAATGCCAACCATGCCCTCCTTGCACAGCGGGCCGGGTATAAGGCCATCTACTTATCCGGTGGCGGCGTAGCTGCAGGCTCACTTGGTCTTCCCGACCTTGGAATCTCGACCCTCGAAGATGTTCTTATCGATGTCCGACGGATCACCGATGTTTGCGACCTTCCGTTGCTGGTGGATGCCGACACTGGCTTTGGCGCATCAGCATTCAACATCGCACGAACGACGAGTTCGTTGATCAAAAGTGGTGCCGCGGGGATGCATATTGAGGATCAGGCAGGGGCCAAGCGATGCGGACATCGACCCAATAAAGAATTGGTAAGCAAGCAGGAGATGGTCGACCGCATCAAGGCGGCGGTGGATGCGCGTACTGATGAAGCCTTCGTAATCATGGCACGTACCGATTCCATTGCGGGCGAGGGGGTCGACCAGGCTTTGGACCGCGCCCACGCATATGTTGAAGCAGGGGCAGATGCCCTCTTTCCAGAAGCAATATCTGATCTTGCGACGTACAAACGTTTCACTGATGCGGTAACAGTTCCGGTCCTTGCCAACATCACAGAATTTGGCCTATCACCGATGTTCACAACCGAAGAACTTGCTCGTGTTGGAGTCTCGATGGTTCTTTATCCGCTCTCTGCATTCAGGGCCATGAACAAGGCAGCCGAGCTCGTGTTCGAGGCGATCCGTCGAGACGGAACGCAGAAAAATGTGCTCGAGGAGATGCAGACGCGTGAGGAGCTCTATCACAGCATCAACTACTACGAGTTTGAGAAAGCCTTAGATCAGTTTCAGACCAGTGAGGAGTACGATCAAAATTAGCGACGAGAAGGTTGAATTCAAGCCTAAGAAATCTGTTGCACTCTCAGGAGTAGCGGCCGGGAACACCGCGCTCTGCTCCGTTGGCAAAACCGGAAATGACCTGCATTATCGCGGCTATGACATTGTGGACTTAGCGCAGTATTGCGAATTTGAAGAGGTGGCGTATCTACTTGTCCACGGAAAACTTCCGAATCGCCAAGAGCTTGCTGCGTACAAGACAAAACTGATTTCACTGCGCGGACTATCTGAGCCGCTCAAGCGAGTCCTGGAAGTTCTACCGGCAAGTGCCCACCCGATGGATGTGTTGAGAACTGGCGTTTCGGCATTAGGTTGCCAATCCCCGGAATTTCTCGTCCACACAGGCGCCGAGGCGCGCGAGATAGCCGATCGCCTACTTGCTTCTCTCGGTTCGATGTTGACGTACTGGTACCACTTTTCGCACAACGGCATTCGAATCGACGTGGAGACCGATGAGGATTCCATCGGCGGACACTTTTTGCACCTTCTTCACGGGGTGAATCCGAATCCCACATGGGTAAAGGCCATGCACGTCTCGCTCATCCTGTATGCCGAGCACGAATTCAATGCGTCAACATTCACCGCTCGCGTCATCGCGGGCACCGGATCAGACATTTACTCCGCAATCACAGGCGCGATAGGTGCCCTGCACGGACCTAAGCATGGTGGGGCTAACGAGGTCGCGTTGGAGATCCAGCAGCGATATTCGAGTGTTGATGATGCAGAGCGAGATATCCGAAGGCGGGTGGAGGAAAAGGAAGTGATTTTGGGATTTGGCCATCCCGTCTACACAATTTCAGATCCTCGTAACAAAGTGATTAAGGCTGTAGCAGAGGAACTTTCTCGCGTGGACGGCTCACTCCAACTCTTTGAGATCGCCCAAAGAATTGAATCCGTCATGTGGGATACAAAGAAGATGTTTCCCAATCTTGATTGGTTCTCCGCGGTCGCATACAACAAGATGAAGATCCCAACCTCGTTCTTCACTCCGATTTTCGCTATCGCCCGGACTTCCGGATGGGCCGCACATGTGATCGAACAGCGTGAAGACAACAAGATCATCCGGCCGAGTGCCAACTATGTTGGTCCAGAGGATCTGGACTTTCTACCGATAGAAAACAGATAGGCCTATTTGTGTCATCGCATCCCGAAACAGCCCATCAGGAATTTGATAAAGAGATCGTTGATATCGTCGACTACGTCATGAAGTTTGAGATTGATTCGGATCTTGCCTATGAAACCGCGTGGAACTGCCTCCTAGACACATTGGGTTGCGGGCTTGAAGCGTTGGAATTTCCGGCGTGCACAAAGCTCCTTGGACCACTCGTTCCAGGAACCGTGGTGAAGAATGGCGTCAGGGTTCCTGGAACAAAGTACGAACTAGACCCCGTACAAGGTGCCTTCAATATCGGGGCCATGATCCGTTGGCTGGATTTCAATGACACGTGGCTCGCCGCCGAGTGGGGCCACCCGTCAGATAACTTGGGGGGCATCCTTGCCACCGCAGATTGGCTCTCTCGCAAGGCGGTTGCAGAGGGGCGTCGGCCATTGGTGATTCGTGACGTACTGACCTCGATGATTAAGGCCCATGAAATTCAAGGGTGCATCGCACTTGAAAACTCTTTCAATAAGGTGGGCCTTGATCATGTTGTCTTGGTAAAAGTTGCCTCAACTGCAGTCGTCGCCACAATGTTTGGACTTACTCGCGAGCAGATTCTCAATGCAGTTTCGTTGGCGTGGGTGGATGGTCAGGCACTTCGCACCTATCGACATTCACCAAACACCGGTTCACGAAAATCTTGGGCAGCCGGGGATGCCACATCTCGCGCTGTTCGACTTGCCTTGATGGCGCAACGTGGCGAAATGGGATATCCAACTGTCCTAACCGCGAAAACGTGGGGCTTCTACGATTCGCTTTTCAGAGGCGAGCACTTCACCTTCCAACGCCCATACGGTTCTTACGTCATGGAGAACGTACTCTTCAAGATCTCATTTCCGGCTGAGTTCCATTCCCAGACTGCTGTCGAAGCGGCAATGACGATTTTCGGAAAAATGAACGAACTCGGCAAGTCCGCGTTGGATATCGAGAAGGTTACGATTCGAACTCATGAGGCATGTATCCGAATCATCGACAAGCAAGGCTCGCTTAACAATCCAGCAGATCGCGATCACTGCATTCAATATATGGTCGCAATACCATTGCTCTTCGGCCGCTTGACTGCCCGAGATTATGAAGACGAAGTTGCAGCCGATCCACGTATTGACGCTCTTCGAGAGAAGATCCGATGTGTTGAGGATGTGCAATTCACCGTTGATTACCATGACCCGAGCAAGCGATCGATCGCAAATGCCCTCACGGTGACCTTCACCGACGGCACTAAACTTGATGAGGTTGTCGTCGAATATCCGATTGGGCATGCCCGCCGCAGAGTCGAGGGCATTCCACTCTTGGTCGAGAAGTACAAGACGAATCTGGCAAGGATATTTCCGAAGGAAGCGCAGGAGGCGATTCTCAATGTCAGTCTTGATCGCCGAAGACTGGAGAGTACTTCCGTAAACGAATTCATGGATCTTTTCGTCAAGAGTTAGGCGTGCTCTTGAAAATGTGTGCGGTGCCGCTCCGATGGCATTTCTCGAGAGCAATCTCGATGCGCTTCAGATGCGCACCGGCGCGCACTAGTGAGTAACGAATTGGAAAGAAAATAGAGATTGCATTATCACCATTCCAGATCTGGCTAGAGTTGCTTGTGGGATGGGAACGTAATTCGAGCAAATTCCGCTCCCTAGTGGTCATTGGAGTTTACGATGCGCACCATCCCTATCCGTTCAAAGTAGACACAAATGACCAATAGAACCTCTAAACTCAAGCCGATGAATATTTCTGACTTTTACTCTTCTCGAGCCTCTGCATCCACGACTACAAGCGCGTAAGAACTATTGGGAAGTGACGGTTCTAGCGAAGGCCGCACGTCCAATGTCAGTAGATCTTTCCTTGTCGATGCGGAACCTTACGGGCGATCCAGGTTCAAAATCTGTGATTCGTATCGCTGAGTCCAAAACTCGATCAGAAAAGTAGACATTTCTTGGGAAGTTTGCATGCTGTATGAATCCGTATTTCTCATCAATAATGCGAATGATAATTCCCTTATATTCCTCTTCTTCTGTAGAGAGGCGGATAGCGTGATGAAGTTTTTCAATTTCTTGAATATTGCGTCTCAGGAAAAACTCGTGTATTTCTTGATTTTCTTCTCTCAGAGTAAGAAACGCGTCGGTTAGAGCCTCGCCAAATTGCGCGTTCTCCAATGCAAGTTCTGGGTATTTTAGTAGAGAAATGAATTGAGGAACACACTTTTCGAAATCCTCCAAACCCATTTGGCGGCTTCTCCGAAGAATCACCCATCCGGCTATGACAAGTTCCCCATTGACTTCCTTCATTTTGAAATCGCGAATACCATTTTGATATGCAATGTCAAATGCATCCATCGCCTTTATTAGCAACGAAAATGCCAATTCATGATTCTTTTCGTTTTTGAATACGTATTCGGCCCAACGTTTATAGCCAATAATGAGTGATGTCGTATGGATAATTCTGGTTCTTCCAACCGTTCCAGGTATGGACGCTTCAATTTCTGCAATCCCTTCCTCAAAATGATTATCGCGAATTCTTAGATTGCCAATCAAATGAAGAGTCACCGGATTCTGGAGCACCATGTGAGCCTCGATCGCGATTGGAAGAGCTTCGGCAGCCGACAAGGAACTCGCCAGGTGACCAGCTAGCCAATGTTTGCATTTTGCAGCCTCTCTTGCGTTTGGTGCCTTCCTGATGGCAGCTTCGAAAAGCTCTATTACGTCCGAGGGGTCTGCGAAGAAATGTCTGATCCAAGCCTCAACTCGGTCGACTTCCCAATAGTCTGGAGCGAGTTGTCTCGCCGTCGTTAGCAATGCAAGACCTTCCTTTGGGGAGTTCTTTGAGCGACGTAATGCACTTCGGAGTAAATGAGCCACTGCGATGTCCGATTCATCTCGCACTTCAACCGAAAATGGAGAAAAGGAGTTCACGCGCGCCTCTCGTTCTCGGTCCTCCTCATCATGTTGAAGTTGCACCAACCTGCGATTGATTCTCTCCATGGCCGTGGGATCAAGTACTGGGGTGTTTCTTAAGTACTGCACTGCGGTTTCAGTGAGTTGTAGGGTTTGGCGCATTTGCTCATTTCCCAGATAGGCACTCCTGATTAACGCATTCTGAGTGAGGCTTCGAATTCCTTCGTAAACGTCCTCAGAAGAAGACGGCGAGGCGGCCATAATTGCTTCAATCAGCATGGGTTTTCGAGACATCGACAAAATGGTCAGCACTTGCAGTCCAGCTTCAGACAACTGTTCAATAACTGATTTTATGCAGAAGTCGAGGAAATCTTGCTCCCGTAGAAAAATCTCGGTAATGGGTCGACCAGTGGCGGCTGATTGAACAAACCACTTGATAGCAAGGGGATTACATTTGTATCTTTCGACTATATTCTTCTTTACTTCAATTGAAGATTTTTCAAGATCCACAGCACCTCGTGATTTGATGATCAAATGCAAGTAATGGAGGGCATCCTGTGGCGTGAGCGCGTCCACAATCACTCTGCGTTCGATTTGGCCGATTCCTCGTCTACTTGTAATCAGGAATTTAACAGTCTTTGGCATGGCGTCGTAGAGCTTCATGAAATCTTCGCCCGTTGTAGTTTCCATGTTATCCAAACAAATCAGGACTTTGAGGTCTTCGAGTCCCGAGGCCAATGTCTCGACTGCACCGTCAAAAGATTCGTCAATTGCTCTTCCCAACTCGATAATTGCCTCAGGTAAACTCCGAATTGCATCACTGATTTGTTCAATGCCTTCGACTGTCAATCGCTCTGTCTTGAGGCTAACCCAAAGAATTGCGTCGAACATGGGCTCTTTCAAATCAAGAAAGCGATATGCAACCTGTTGGGCAAGTGCCGTTTTCCCGATTCCGCCCTCTCCGGTTAAAGTGACGACGCTCATCCGGTCATCCAATAGTAGGCGAGTCACTGTCTCCACCTCATTCGTGCGCCCGATCAAACCCGTCTCACTGTGATCAACTGCAGGAAGATTGTGGAAGATATTACTTTCGTCAGGAAGTACATTAACTTGCACATTCAAATTTCCGGATTTGAGTGCAAGTTGAGTGTCGTGCAAGTTCCCCCACCACTGAGTTCGTAAGGTCACCAGGATTTGAGTTAAAGTGTCGGGATCGGTTCCATCAAGAGGTCGTGCATGCATTATTTTGTTTCGAATTTGAACCAGCTTTGTGATATTGGACCTCAAAGCGTCCAAATCGGAATTCAATTCCTTTGGAAGGTAAGAGCTGTAGCGATTGAAGATTTCAAAAATATCAGCGAAATCCAGTAATTCTATTGAACGGGCATCCAAGACATTGTTGTTCTGATTTCGCTTTATGAGTTTCTCTTGGAATGGCTTGACGATTTCCTCAAGCCCGATTTGGGGTTCAAGGTAGAGAATGACTGCCACCCGAGCATCCTTTTCGAGGGAGGCAAGTAGCGCGTACATGTCCTGTTCAATGCTCTGATTCACGTCTTTAACCCATTTTTCGGAGAGGTCGTTCGTATTGCACGTATTGAACGGTCAACTGCCATTAGGTTCCGCATCCTTCAATAGATAAACCATTATCTTGTCACCTTAGTAGGCACAATATCTGGATCATAGGTAGTGGATTACTGAAGTACCAGTGATGTCCGCCTATTACCCGATTCGCGGCGCGGATAGAGCATGTCCTGTTTTTGTCGGCGATCTCAGGTTGAATGGGGGCGTGATCAAAGGCCAACCGGAAGTCGGACCCCTCGTCCGTCGACCAACCGTTTCCAAGACCACGACATTCTCAGAGCAACAACTGCGCATAATTAGTCATCGTGGCTCACCGCTGATCGTCCTCGGCGGCCCAGGCTCAGGCAAAACCACTGTAATTATCGAATCTGCCCTTTCGCGCATCGCACAGGGCCAGGACCCAAACTCCATTTTGATGCTCACCTATGGTCGTGAGGGCGCCTCAGAATTACGCGATGCAGTGGCTTTGCGGACCACGGCAATCATGCACGAGCCGATCGCTCGCACCTTCCACTCCCTTGCCTTTTCGATTCTTAAAATGAAAGCCAGCCCAGACTCATCTGATCCCATTCTTATGTCGGGCCCCGAACAAGAGTTTTTCATTCGCGACTTACTTGACGGCGATATCGATCTTGGCCGCAACTACTGGCCGGCTGATCTTGAAAAGGCACTGACAACGCATGGGTTTGTTCGCGAACTTCGCGATCTCATCTTGCGTGCTTCAGAGCGAAATCTCACACCAGATGGACTCCGCGAACTCGGGCGCGAATTCGGAGAAAAATATTGGGAGAGTGCGGCCGTATTTTGGAAGCAGTACCTCGAGGTAATGGACTTGCAAGCAGACTCTGCGGGAGATGCCAAGAGGCGCATTGACCCAAGTCAGATTGTCATAGAGGCATATCATCACCTCAAAGAGAATCCCTCGATTGCCGTGGATCTCCGCGCTCGATTTACGACGATTCTTGTGGACGAGTTTCAAGAAAGTGATCCTGCTCAACGCAGATTGCTCCGCGAACTCGCGGGCAACGATGTTGTTATGTGCGCCGATGCAGATAGTGCAATTGGCAGATTCCGTGGCGCCGATCCGGACCAACTAGATGCCGAACTTGATTACTATCGAAATCGCGGAACGCAGATAGTTCTTCGCGAGATCTTTAGAAGTGTCCCAGCTGTCTTTGAAATTGGTCTGTCGGTGGCAGGAGAATTTCGCGGATCTGCGTCTCAACGCGATCGCACCTGCTCGGTCGCGCCGGCGGAAAGCGAAAACAATCCCGTTGTCGTGGGTCGGTTTCGATCCCAGAGCGAAGAGGCGCAGTTCATCGCATATCAATTCCGTCATGCGCACTTGATCGAAAACAAGCCGTGGAGTGAGATGGCCGTGATCCTGCGTACGCCGGGGGCCCAAGCATCGGCTTTGAGACGTGCGTTCGCTCAGTCCGGAATCCCTGTTGCCTCAGATATGGAAGCCCTCTCAAATAACCCTGCTATTGCGCCGTTTTTGCTTCTTGCCCAGATCGCGCTCGGGCAGAGACAACTCACCACCGACACTTGCGAGCGTCTCCTGCTTAGCGAATTCGGCGGTGCCGATTCGGTTTCATTGCGGCGCATACGCCGAGGTTTGATTGCAACGCGAAGTGCGGAGGACCAACGCACGGGAGCTGAACTCTTGATTGCAGCCATCGACAAGGGCGAAATCCCGATAGATGGCGCCCAGCCATTGGTCCGCGTTCACGAACTTCTCTCACGTGCCCGAAAAGTTCTTCGTCGTGCCTCGACACAAGGTGAGGACCTGCTCTGGGAGATCTGGAGCAATGCCGTCACGAGTGAAGACTCGTCGCTGCCAGAAAGTTGGAGGCGTCAAGCATTGCGTGGCGGGATGCGAGGTGCCGGCGCGGATCGGGATCTTGATGCGATGATGTCGAGACAGAGAACTGGCTCATTCCCATTTCGGCGACCTGTGCGACGATCAAGTGGACGCTGGCTGCACTGTTCATGGTAGGTCTGCTGCGGCAGCTGATCGCGTGGACCCTGACGCCGGCCAAGCGAACACAAACTGAATAGATCAAGTTATCGTCAAGCGTCCAGCGCCACCGGGGGTCTTAAGGCATCAACTCACCAGCGGAGACTTCGCACGAGTACACTCTGACGCATTACGACTTAAGCGACACGACCCGTTCGATAATGGATGACTGGGTCGCCCGGCAGTACTCGATCAGCTCACATGCCCGTTGCAGGATGCCAAGCACGTCACCGTCACTGTCTGTGGCATGTTCGAGTTCCATCGCCTTGGCCGCGATTTCCGGAGCACCGCTGCGGGCAGCTGATTCACTCAGTCGCCCCGCCATGATACGCAGGCCAGTGACATCCTGCTGGTCGATGGCCTCCGCCAGCCGTTCGATTTCATGACCAATTCCCAGGGCCGCTTCCTTGGTGATCTGTCCGATGACGAACTGCTCTGGCTTCTGACGGTCGACCACTCGAACGAAATGTTCAACGATCTCCGGATCGAACTGTGTGTTCACACAACGCCACAGTTCTGCGAACGCCTCTCGACGAGACTTGGCCGGGCGATAAGGACGCTCGGTCACCATCGAATCATAGGCATCTGCCACAGCCAGAATGCGGGCACCGAGCGGAATATGAATCCCCGCCGGGCCCAGATTCTCATCACGACCATTGAAGTGGCGGCGATAGTTCTCCACGATCTGCGAGAGTTCTTCCGACGCAAAACTGGTGCGGATGATCTCCAGTCCGATCCGCTCCTGCTTCTGCATCACAATCCACTCTTCGTCGGTCAGTTTTCCAGTATGAAGGCCAAGGAAAGAAAAGACCGACTTTGCCTTGTTCACATGGCTGGCCCCTAGTCGGACGCGTCCGCATGTGTGTGATTCGCCTCTCAATTGCCACTACGCAAACGTATGGCGCCTATGTGCGCGAGCCCCACGTGGGATTTGGGGCGCTTCAATGCGAACGGACATTTCATGTGCGAATGAAGAAAAAAGTTGTCCCAAAGCCCGTTGCGCTGAACAAAACGATCGAGACATTGTCAGTGGCAAAACCCCGCGAACACGCACGGAACAAAGGGCTGGCAAACAATCGCTCCAGCTCCAGCTCCAACTCCAAAACTGTAGTTGTTGCACTTCCATAGACAGCAGCATCAGCTTTGACCCTCAAACATGCCCGCGGTGACGCTGCTCAGCGGGGGGCTGGTCGGCGCCGGCGAGCAGCTGCTCCGGCACCTGCTGGCCCAGTGCCCGGACGGCCTGCGCATCTGCGTGCTGATGGACTCGGTGGACGACCTGGGCCTGCTGCTGGAGGGTGCGTTTTGTGGGAGAAAATGGGAGTTTGGCTGTTTGGCTTGTTGCTGTTGTTGTTGCTGTTGTTGTTGTTGTTGTTGTTGTTGTTGTTGTTGTTGTTGTTGTTGTTGTTGTTGTTGTTGTTGTTGTTGTTGTTGTTGTTGTTCTGTTGTTGTTGTTGCTGTTGTTGTTGTTGCTGTTGTTGTTGTTGTTGTTGTTGCTGTTGTTTGGCTGTTGTTGATGTTGTTGTTGTTGTTGCATTTGCACTCAGTTTCACCGACTCACAAACACTCAACAAGACACGATTACACATTTCCAATACACATACATACACACACACACACCCACACATGTACACATCCACACACACTTATGTACGCAACCAACAACAACATCACGATCGCAAAATCTCATCACTCAAGGAAGCTTGCCGTCTTCCAATCCGACACTGCAATCGGTTCGCATTTGCACTTATTTTCACTGCCACACTCACATACAATTCTCACAGACGTCAACAGCAGCAACGGAAATAGTCAGGCCGACGCGCGCAGCCGAGCCCTCAGCGTCTCCAGCCGCGTCCGCTGCCGCATCAACAAGGGTGAGCTTACGATAAAGAAATAGCATTTGCATCTTGTTGTTGAAAACACACATCTTGTATTTTGCGGATCTTGCTGGCAAGCAGACTTCATTAACACTCACATTTAGTGAATCCTTTGAATGGATGTCATTTGTACACTCATTGACAGATCGAGGCCAAAATTATCCTCTTAACACAAAGTTTTGAACTCATCAGCATCATCAGCAATCACAGCAGCAGCAACAACTACCATGACAACACCAACAAGAGCAGCAGCAGCAGCAACAGAAACAGCAACAGCAACAACCACAACCAACCAATAACAATTGCCCAACAAAACAAACTCTTCTCCTCCTCACAGGCAAAGACGCCGCCTCCCTGGAGATGCTGCACTTGCTCAACGGCTGCAGCTGCGCCTCCATCCAGAACGCGTACCTGCTCGACTGCCTCGAAGAGGTCGTCAAGACGGCCGTCCCTTTTGACTACATCATCGTCTCGGGCGCATGTGAGTGAAAGAAATGGCATGATGTTGCTTTGTATTCATGCAGATGGGTGTGAGTGTGGATGAGTGTTAAAGAGTGTAAAGGCGGGTATCAATCGGCAAATTGTTTGACGGTCGCGGCTTTTTTGGCAATTGCGTTCTTTGTTTTCCAAATCAACTCAATATTTATCATCACTTTTTCCGTTTCCAGCTGTGCGCGATCCCCTCTCGTGCGCTCAGGTAAGCTGCAACCCCAGTGTTTAAACCTGCACTGCTCAAGGTTCCTCCAACACCGTGGTTTTCTTAACAAACGCAACTAACTCCGCCGATTTTCTTCTTCTTCTTCTTTTCCCCCGCAGTCCATCAGCGAGTTTGTGATGGCAAACAACGTGCGGCTCGCCGACGTCGCGCCCGTCGACACAATCGCCACTGTAATCGACGCGTCCACCTTCATGGACTGCGTCAAGTCAAAGGTGGGGCAAACGAAAAAAAAATGTTGTCTCTTCTCACATTTACAAACAATCGTTTTCGCATTATTTTTCTTTTCTTTCTCTCACATGCACACACACACACACACACACACAACCATTTTCACTATTTTCACGAACCCCGCCTTCATTATTCTCTCTTCTTCTTCTTCTTATTTTTTCAAATCACACAGGAGACGCTCAGCGACTTGGTGGGCGCTGTGGACGATGAAGAGATGTCGCAGGAGCGCAACTTGGGCACCGTCAGCCTCATCAGCGAACAGGTGAGTGGGCGGAAAATGGGACTAAGGCGCCTTGATGCTCTTGTGGATGCTGTACTTACAGTTTTCTCACCCATTGAATGCCACCATTTTTTTTCATTTTTATCCCAGATTGAAGGAGCCACCGTGCTTGTGCTGAATAAGATAGATTTGGCCCTGAAGAAGCGCCTGGTGAGTGTGTGAGTGTGTGTGTGTGTAAAAATCGATGGGAATGCAAAAGTTCATGTTGTTACCCCACCTTGGAGATTTCACTTAGCATCTGCTCTTGCATTCTTTTCTTACAGGACGATGTCGGGACGTTCCTGACGATGCTCAATCCGTCGGCAAAGCAGGTATACAACAAAAGCAGACGGTCTAATGTTATTTCAATCAATTATTATTAAATCATGTCCTTCTCGGCTCCAAACAGCACTGGGTCAGCAACGGCAGTGTCGACATGAGCCAATTGCTCGGCACAAAGTCCTTTCTCAACGTGGACGTCATTGAGAAGCAGCAGGGGTGCGTGTGGGAAAGGAATGGGAATGGTGAAACGGTGGAGCTGCTCTTTGCCTCAAACGTGTGCGATGTGGAGGACGTTCGTGTTTGTGTGTGGAAATGCGCGGGTATCATGCAAACAGCTGGAATACATACATACACATACACTCACTCGCACTCTCTCACACTCACTCACTCACACACCCTTTGCAGGTGGCGGCAGATGCTGCGCGGCGTGCCTCGGCCTATTCGACTCGGCAACTCGCGCGTGTCCTCGTTCATATTCAAGGCCCGCAGACCGTTCCACTCGCGGTGAGTGTGCAAAAAATGGCGAACATACGCTTGAAGAATACAGAACAGGGGTTTGCAAACTTCTGATCACGCTGATGCAGATTGAGAATGGTCAGGCAGTTATTTCTTGTGGAAAATCAAATACTGAACATTCTGTTTCGCTTATCACAACAGGCGGCTGCATGATCTGCTGGAGCGCGCCCGTCGCGGCAAGGACGGCTTCAAACGCGGCGAGTTTAAAGACTTTCCCTTTTTTGGAGGTCGAAGTTGAGTTGAGTTTCTGAAGGTCAAATTTCTCAAATTTCTTCATCTGCTCTGCAGTGTTGCGGTCAAAGGGCTATGTCTGGCTAGCGACGCGGCGCGATAAATACGGCCTGTGGGACCAGGCTGGCCGTGAATTCACCCTGGTACAACAGACAAAATGTAGCATCCCAATTGAATGACTTTTGTAACTCAACGAAAGAAATGGTGAAATGTCACCAGCTAAGCATCGGTTTTCTATTTCAGGATGCCGGTGGGCTGTGGTATGCGTCAGTGCCCAAGAATATGTGGCCTGCCACACCAGCAGAGGCAAAGGAGATTGAGGTGGGTGTGATGAGACGATTGATTTGTGATTGTTATCAAAGTTCCGCTTTTTAATTTTTAACCCACTTCCACTTTTTTTTTCAGGCCGAGTTCTCTGATGACCAGAATATTGGAGATCGGCGGCAGCACATTGTGTTCATCGGTGAGAATGTCAAAAATAAGTAAAATCACCCACTTACAAACAAGCAAGCTCACTGCGCAAATAAATTTCAAAATTCAAATCACGACTGAGACGCATTCCATTTCTTCATCCGTCCACAGGTAAGGACATGGACCAGTTGGGGCTGGAGGAGTGCCTCTCGCAGTGCCTACTGTCGGACGAAGAGTACAGCTGCGGCCAAATGGGCTGGGACTCGATGGAGGTGAGAAACGTGTGAATGTATGTGGGTGGATCGCTGCCTTCATCTTGCATTACTGCTGGATTGTGCACAATCTGATTCCCGAGAGTTGAGCAACGGAAAACAAGAAATGTTCGTCACTCTCTCTTCAAGGGCTGAGCACGATGGAAAGTTCTTTCTGAATTGCGCTGCACTGTTTCTTTTCTATGTACAGGACCCGTTCTCAAAGTGGTTCGTGGAAGGCTATGACGAGGAAGAAGAGGACAATGCAGCACAGGCGCTCGACGACAGCATGATCAGCGACGTCCTCAACTCACCTTCCAGCGCTCTCCAACCGTTCGAAAGTGAATGAAACTGATGTGGCTCTACTTGTGTGAATAGCGTATTACTTTATTTTCCCTCATAACTTGGTTGCCTTCAAATCAACTCATGTGATTTTTTTTGACGTTAATCTTGATGCGGTTCGACGGTTCGACTTACGATCTCATCCATCCTTTATTGTACATGGAAATTGTGCACAAATATTGACATTTGAGAAAACTATCATCATTTACATGGTTACAACTTTTGCAAAAAGAAATTGAATAGGCATCTTTGTGAACAGCAGCGTTGTAAAATCGCAGTGAAAGGCAATATCTCGAGAAACTATAATTCATAGATTTCAAACGAAGAGCGGCAGTACAGCGACGGTATTGTTGATCCAGCGCTGCTCTTAGTCCGCATGGCCGTTTGCGGCGGCTGTATGAAAAGAAAAGACAAAAATGCTGTAAGTTTGTGCATGCAATCCCTGCCAAGGTTGAAACATCGTCTAACTTCCATTTCCGACATAATAGCGGTCTTCACGCTCATCAAAACATCCAGCGTAGAGAGCAAACAAGATAACCGGCAGGTATCAAGACAGCGATGAAACAATGATTCCCACACAACACACTTGCACATACAGCACACCACACATCACATCACATACACGTTACACACACCTTTCTGGTTGAGCATGCGCTGGGCCATCGCCGAGGCCGCGTCCACCGCCAGCTCGCGGTGACACGACTCGGTGTGCGACAGCTTGTAGAGCACCTGAAAATGTGAGAAAAGAGGGGGCGAAGGCGATTTGGGGTGAGGGTGAGCTTAAATGTGGATGGATGATGATTCTCTGCTGTGTCAGAGAACAGAAGTTTATTCGAGCGCAATATCTCTCACACACACACACACACACACACACACACACACACACACACACACACACACACTCACACACACACACACACACTCACTCACTCACACACACTCACACACACACACACACACACACACACACTCACACACTCACACACACACACACTCACACACACACTCACACACTCACACACTCACACACACACACACTCACCAGGAAGATCAGGCTGTGTAGGAGTAACGCGTAGAGGAAGAACGCCATGCGGCCGTACTGGCTGGACAACACCAGGCGCGACTGCAGGTGGAATGGCGCAAACCCAATTCACGTGTTAAAACGAAGTAAATTCCGCCATTCTTTACAAAGCTTTCCCGCTGTCCCACAGACCCCCCTTCCAAACCCTGCATTTTCAACCCTCCACGTCTTTTTTTTTTTCTTTCTTCAACCCACCAGGTTAAAGGCCACTTTGTCCGCGGTGTTCATCGTGCTGTACTTGCGCTGCTTCTCCTTGTTGCTGAAAGCCTTGAACGGGTTGATGTGGTCCTCATAGTCCCCTTGATATCTGTTGGAAGAAAATGAAAGGTGAATGAGTTATGAGTTGACTTTAAGCAAACAACACGATGATAGGAAGACAAACGTGAAAATCAAACACGAATATGCATCTACATCGCACCTCTTGAAGTAAACAACACAACTCAAAGGTAAGCGTGAATCTTCAAATACAGCAACGCTTGTGTCTAGCCTCACCTCTTTAGCGCATCCTCGGGATCGGCGTCGGTCGCTTTCGGCTGGTAGCTCTGCAGGAAGCGGATCTTCTCGTAGAGCTGACGTTGTCCCCGCTGCATGGAGAAATAGAGAAATTGATATGGAAATGTGGGCGGGAGAAAGAAAGAAAAAAAAATTCTGTCAACAGCAACTTGTTGATGAGCAACAACTTCATTTCATTTCTCCAATCTCACCGGATCTGGTCAATCTCGTTGCGAAGGTTTGTGATGGACTGCTGCATGTGCTTGTTCTCTGCCTCGAGCTCGGCATTGCGCGCCTTGAACCTGATGACGTGAAGGGGGGTATTAAGTCATGCGGATTGCTTTGAGAGTAGGCCAGCATAAAGGTCAACAGACTAACAATTTCACGATTAATCTCACCCACACCCGACATTCAGACCGTCACTTTTCCGCACCTGTCTCGCTGCGCAGCGATGATCGGCAGGATGCTCTCGCCGCCCGCCGAGCTTGATGTGGCCACCGCCGACCGCACCTCGGCCTCGGGTCCTGAACGAACATAAGATGATAGTTTAATAAATCTGTGATGAGCATACACTTGTTTCAATGATAATGAGCATACACTTGTTTCAATGAGATCGGTTTAGATACGCTGCTCCTGCGACTCACCGTTGTTGAGGGCCTCAGACAGCTGCACTGCACTGGTGTCCAATGTGGCGGATGCCGGATCAGCTGCTTCTCCGTAACCTGATAGGCGAAAAACAGATGTCAACATCCCAAGTCTATTGAAAAAGAACGATCGAACAACACATTTTCACTTTGCCTCCACATTTCCGCTTTGCCTCACCCGCACGTTGGACAGCGTCTCCTCCAGGCGCTGGATGAGCTCGCTCTGCTGCTGCGCCAGCCGCTCGTTGGCCATCGACTTGCCCTGCATTTGGAGAACGAAAATGAGCGAGTGCATAATGGTTATTCGAGCTGAGGAGACAGTGCCTGCGAGAGCAACTGCAACCAAGAGATTGTGTTTTCTTTTCTATTCTTCTCGTCTCACCTCAAAGTCTGAGAGGCGCTGCATCTGCTCGGCGAGGCGGTGCTTCAGCGCCATGTTCTCCGACTCGAGCGTCCGACTCTTCTCCATCAACAGCATCTGTGAAAAAGTGAAAAAATGTGAAAGCGTTTACGGATGAGGAATGGGGAAACGTCGGGACAAGAGACGATGTTTGCAGGAAGGAACTTGCAGTCACCCTTTTTGAACGGTACCCCCTCTATGCTCCACAACATAAACACACCCACACTCAATCACAACCTCACAGCCCACATAACACACCCACAATCACACACACACAGACTTTTGTCACACCCACCTCCAGAGACTTGTCCTTGATCGAGTGCGGGTTGGACGACGCGGAGAACTCGATGCTCTTCATGACCTGCAGCTCCTGCTTCAGCTCCGCGTAGTCCTTGCACTCTTCAAGCTGCGCCGTCAGATCTTGCACCTCGTCCTTCTTCTCTTCCAGCAGTGTCTCCATGGCGCTTAACCGCGCGTCCATCGTCTGTAAAGAGTCTGTAGCGTGAGATGTGAAAACACAGGGAAAGTTTCAACATGCTGCATACAGTATCTCACCGCCTTGTACTGGTTGTGCTGCTGCTGCATGCCTCGGTGGTCGTCAATGAGCTGGGAAATCTCCCGGTCCTGTCGAGCGGGAAAACAAGACATTATGTTTAAGTTAGAGATTATTGGGTGAGGGTTTGAATTCAGAAATGCGCTGTGAGAAGGAATGCACTCCGAACAAACCTTGGCAGCTACTTCTCGCTCGAGGTTCAGCACAGTCGTCTCATCCGCCCTGCAAAAAAAATGTAGAAGACGATTAGCTGAGATTTATCCTGCGTCAAAATTCGCGCATTCAGTTTATTTTATACCTGAAGTTGTGTTTGGAGGAGCTGTTGATGTCTTGTGACATGCTGCTCAGCCGCTCCCGCTCAAGCTCCAACTGAAGAGAAAATGGAGAGTACAAAACATTAAACATTAGGATGATGCGTTGCGAGACTAGAGGTGTTGACAAGACAGTTGTTGACAAGACAGTTGTGGAGTCACTCGCCTCCTTCAGGTAGCCCTCTGCCCGCTGAGTAGCGCGCTCCAAGTCCGACTGCAGCAGCTCAACAGAGGCGTGGTGTCCCGCCTTTGCAGAAATAATAGAGTGATAATAGGTTTGAGTTTGCGATGATAGCGACTGTCATTTGTGGATTCGCTTGCATTGTAATCACCCACCTGGATCTCGTCAAACTTGCCGCGCAGATCCAAGACTCTCGGTCTGAGAGCCCTCCTGCAAAGCAAAGAAGAATAAAACGTGATACATCGATAATCAGTGCGAGGATAAGCCGGCAGTTCCGGTTCATGTAGAATCGAACACAAAACTCCTTTCCCCAAACACCAGCGTTCATTCTCT
>CAWJOR010000045.1:0-23030 GCA_963844465.1 uncultured Actinomycetota bacterium
GGCGTTGACGAGAGAGATCAATGCGTTGGGCGGAAACGTACGGGAAGAAGAAACCTCCATCCACATTACCCCAGCGCCACTTCATGGCGGTATCTTTCATACATATGACGATCATCGACTCGCGACTGCAGGGGCTGTTATTGGACTGGTCGTGCCCGGTGTCGAGGTCGAAAACATCGCGACCACAAATAAGACATTGCCTGATTTCCCCGGGCTCTGGTCGAGCTTGATTGAATAGACACCAAGCCTATGGCGCGTAAATTTGACGAATCCGACGTAAAGATTCGGCCAAGTCGTAGCACGCGGCCAAGAAGCAAAGATAGGCCCTCGCACTCCAACGCAGTCGACGCCTTCGTGACAACTGTCGACCGCGGACGAACAACCTGCATCACTGACGATGGAGTAATCGTCACCGCAATGAAGGCTCGTGAATTGGGACCGAAGTCCGTCGTCGTGGGCGACCGCGTTGGAATAGTCGGTGACACCAGCGGAACTATTGGCTCCCTTGCTCGCATAGTCACAGTCAAAGAAAGAAAGAATTCGCTCAGTCGTACCGTCGATGACGTTGCCAAAGTAGAGCGAATGATCGTGGCCAACATCGACCAACTCATCATCGTGGTCGCTGCGACTAATCCCGAACCCCGACGAGGGCTCATCGATCGATTCTTGGTGAGCGCTTTCCATGAAGGAATCACGCCGGTCATTCTTGTCACGAAAGTTGATCTCGGCCCCGAACCGTCGTTCCTCCATGAATATGAAACTCTAAACGTGAAAGTTGTAACAACATCCAAAGGCGCAGACCTATCTCAGATCCGAGAAATCCTCCACGGCAAGACTTCTGTGCTTGTTGGTCACTCCGGTGTTGGAAAATCAACTCTCATCAATGCCCTCCTCCCTCACGCCGAACGAGTGATCGGAGAAGTTAACGAGGTGACTGGTCGAGGCCGTCACACCTCCTCCAGTGCGATTGCACTACCCCTCTCCTCGCACTTGAAGTCAGCTGACGGATGGGTAATCGATACCCCGGGCATTCGTGCCTTTGGTCTGGCCCACATCGACCCAAATCGGATCGTCGCCTCTTTCCCAGACCTCGCAGAAGTGGCCGCAAACTGCATGCCGAATTGCTCACACTCAGAAGAGAGTTGCGCCCTCTCCAAGTGGGCCGCTCCGGGCGGGGTGGAAATTCCCGAGCGGGTCGCCCGAATTCAATCCCTGAGAAACCTTCTGGATATCAAGCTGGACTAGGCTATGACAGATGTCGACTACTAAATATTCACTCGCAGAAGATCTGGCCCTCGCACTCAAGATTGCTGACGCGGCCGATCTCATCACACAATCACGTTACCAATCACAGGATCTGGTCATCACCACAAAGCCCGACAACACCCCAGTCACTGATGCCGACAAGGCGACAGAAACAGCCATCCGTGCCATTCTCATGAAAGAGCGCCCGAACGATGGCTTACTCGGCGAAGAATTTGGGGAATCGGACAATTTGGGGTCTCGCTATTGGGTAATCGACCCCATTGACGGAACAAAGAATTTCATGCGCGCGGTTCCAACATGGTCAACCCTCATCGCATTGATTGAGGATGGCGAAGTAGTGGTCGGTGTTGTTAGTGCACCAGCGGTCGTTCGACGTTGGCATGCGTCGAAGGGAAACGGCGCATATGTTTCTTTCAATGGTGGCTCTCCCCGAAAGATATCGGTGTCAAAGGTTTCGAAGATCAAGGATGCCTCCGTCACGTACTCGGACTTTGTCGGTTTTGGCGAACGCCGTGATGCATTCATGTCGCTCATTGATCAGAGTTGGCGATCACGCGGCTTCGGAGATTTCTGGTCGCACATGCTTGTCGCCGAAGGTGCCGCTGACATCGCAGTCGAGCCCGTATTGGCCGTGTGGGATATGGCAGCGTTGGACATCATCGTTCGCGAAGCAGGCGGATCCTTCACGTCGATTACTGGTGAGCCCGGCCCGCACCACGGAAGCGGCCTTTCAACTAACGGCCTCCTACTAGACCAGGTGGTGAAACACCTCAATGGCGCAGCCCACTGAAACTAAGGTTGATTTCGAGCCCGTAAAGACGGCTCTTGAACCGATCACGCTCAGCGTCGGAGGAATGACCTGCTCGTCCTGCGTCGCCACCATTGAACGAACTCTCAACTCAATTCCGGGCGTCAGCGCCACCGTGAATTTCGCATCAGAGACCGCCCATATCATGGCACCGGCTGAGATGAGCCCAAAACGATTGATCAGCGCCATCAAATCGGCGGGTTACTCGTCGACAGAGGTGGCGGATCCAAGTCAGGTTGCACTTCACAGCAAGAAGTCAGCTACTGCGCTCTTCTTTGCCGTGTTATTCACCGCTCCTGTCCTAGCGATCTCGATGACGATGGGTTGGCATCCCGCAATTGATCGATGGATCATCGGGCAACTCGAGAATTTCAATCTGCAGTACCCGAAGTACTCGCCCACCGCATGGCTACTTATTGGGCTCAGCGCACCTGTCGTACTGATAGTTGCCTGGCCGATCTATCGCGCCGGCATTCGCAACGTCTTGCACCCCACGATGGACACTCTTATCACCCTGGGTTCTCTCACCGCCTTTGGATGGTCTATCTACGCAAACAGCACAGGCTACGGTGACGTCTACGCAGAAGTCTCAGCAACGATTATTACCTTTGTTGTCGCCGGTCGCTTCCTTGAGTCGCGAGCGAAAAGACGAGCAAGTAGCGCCCTCTCCGCCCTGTTAGCTCTTGGAAGCAAAGTAGTCACGGTCATCCGCGAAGGCGAACTCGTGCAGATCCCAATCGATCATTTGGATCTCGGCGACCATTTCGTTGCCAAGCCTGGAGAAAGAATCGCAACAGATGGAGTAGTCGTCTCCGGTGAAAGTGCCGTGGACAACTCTCTTCTCACAGGTGAATCCAAACCTATCGATGTGAATCCTGGTTCGCTGGTTATCGGTTCTTCGTTAAACAAAAATGGCCGCCTAGAAATTCGTGCAACTCGCGTCGGTTCGGACACGGAACTCGCGCGAATCACAGCCATGGTTGTTAGCGCACAAGGCACGAAAGCACCGATTCAACGCATGGCAGACCGCATCAGCGCAGTCTTCGTGCCCGTCGTCACCCTCATTGCCATTGGCACTTTCCTTGGCTGGCACTACACAGATCATTCCCTCACCCAATCAATATCGACGGCTATTGCGGTGCTCGTGATCGCCTGCCCATGCGCATTGGGCCTTGCTACTCCTGTCGCACTTCTCGTGGCTTCTGGCCGCGGCGCCCAACGGGGAATCGTCATACGCGAACCAAAGGTTCTTGAAGTTGCTCGCAAGATCGACTCCGTAATCCTTGATAAGACGGGCACCCTCACAAACGGAACCATGTCCCTATCTACTTCACATGTCGTACCTTCAGCAGGTGAGGTTCTCGGCTCTGGATTCAAAGAACTACTGCGCGAGGAAGTGATCCTCTCCTCTGCTCTCTCGATCGAACTCCAGAGCGATCATCCTGTTGCCACAGCCATTGCGTCATCGATCTCCGCCAAGGGCATCAAGCCGACCACCGTCACAGAATTCTCCAGCACCCCGGGCTCTGGCTCTGCAGGTCGAGTCAATCTCGGAACGCAGTCTCCTGTCGTGCTGATCGGTTCCCCCGTAGCCGTTGCGCACGCAACCACGCCTTTCCACCAAGAGTTGGTCCACGAGATATCGCAGGCACAGGAGAAGGGCCTCACCGTCTCAGTTCTGGCGTGGGACGGCGTCGCACTTGCAATGTTTGCCGTCGGTGATGAAATTAAGGCCGATGCGAAAAAGACAATCGCAGAACTCAAAGAGCACGGCATCGATCCATGGTTGGTGTCAGGTGATAGCGCCCAAGTGGCAATCTCAGTGGCAAAAGAAGTCGGTATTGCCGCCGATCATGTTATGTCCAGCGCTTTGCCACAGGACAAAGTGGAAAAGGTCAAGGCCCTGCAGGCAAAGGGGCATCGCGTCCTGATGATCGGTGACGGAGTCAACGACGCGGCCGCCCTTGCAACCGCTGACCTGAGTGTTGCGATGGGCACCGGCACCGATACGGCAATGGCCACAGCAGATATCGTGGTGATGCGTCGCGACCTTGGCAGCGTTATCGATGCTTTGAATCTCTCATCGAAGACTCTACGAATTATCCGTGGCAACTTGGCGTGGGCATTCCTCTACAACGTAATCGGAATTCCCGTAGCGGCAATGGGGGCCTTAAGACCCGTGTATGCAGCTGGAGCGATGGCTTTCTCTAGCCTGTTCGTCGTGACGAACTCGCTGCGAATTAAGTAGTAGAAGCCTTTCAATACAGCTGTTCGTATGTCTTGAGCGATATCGGCTCGACAAAGAAGGCGGTCCGCTTAGGTTCATTTTGCCAGTAAAGGGAAACATATGGTGTTTTCGTCTTGAGAGATGCCTTACCAATGTAAACGTGGAATCCAGCGGCCGTGATCTTCTCATCCCGCACCCTGTCAATGAGTTTCTGCACAATATCGCTCATCGACAACTTCCATCCGAGAAATAGATTCGGCCCGTATTTTGACTCTGAAGGATAAGTCTCAGGCCGTGAGAACTCGTGAAACACCCATCCCCCTTGCTTCCTCATGTCCGCAAAGGTTAGTGACGCGCTAGTGAGCCCGTCGGGCTTCTCCACTTCAAAGATCACTGGAGGCACGCCAGATGCATCCTTCTTGCTGTTGTCCAAGAATCCAGATATTTCGTTCTTTCCCGAAAGCGAATAGAAGACCATCTGCCAATTGCTATCTGTCTTAAGGCCGCACAGATCTTGGAAGGTTGCGACAAATTGCCGCTCGAATCTCACGCTTGAAATCACCGCATCCGCCTTCCATTGGGTCCTGACCTGGGCAAGGATGTCGTCGAAATATTTTCCTAGGTTGATGGAATCCGAAGACGTGTCCACATTACAGGTCAATCCGCCTGCAACGGTGGGCGATGAACTTGGCGAAACGACGGAGGACTGAGTTGGTGTATTAGTCGATGGCGTAGCCGACTTATTCTTTTAGCCACAAGCTGCTAATAAGAAAACTGAAATGATGAAAATGGCGGCTACAACCAGCACTCGAAGAGTAGGGCTGTAGCTTCTGGTCACGAGGTCGGGTTTTGAATCGATCGAGTCTTTCTTCACATCTTGAGGTTTCATGGTCCGTCGCCCTATCCAAGCGCTCTGGACTGCCCCGCACTTATTGGGTGCGGCTCTCCGAACAGTTACATCTTCCGCGACACGGTTGCGCCGCGACAGGGTCATTTTCCCAGATTGGGGATCTCCTACAAGGGGTCCAGGTTGCTCTCTCGGACATAAAAAACAATGGCCCCCCGCAGATGCGAAGGACCAAGGCCTTGAGATTCGTACTAGTAGCGGGGGCAGGATTTGAACCTACGACCTCTGGGTTATGAGCCCAGCGAGCTACCGAGCTGCTCCACCCCGCGTCGGTAAGACGTATCGTAGGCGATAAGCACCAAGGCAGCCAAATCGCGGACTAATCGTGCGAGAAATACGATGAATTACTTCCCGCTTTGTGCCGCAATTGCCGCAGCGATCGCTGATTTCAAACGATCTTGTGCCGCACCGTATGCAGCGAAATCGCCCTTAGCAAGTGCTGCCTGAGCATCCGCCATTGCCTTTTGAGCACTCTGAAGTGCATTTGCAAGTGCCTGCGACTTCGTACCAGTGCCGCCAGTAGTGGACGGACCAGTAGTCGTTGTCGTTGTTCCGGAGTTTCCGCCGAACACTTGATCCAATGCACCCTTGAGAGTGTCATCGAAACCAATCTGATCACCGAAGGAGACAAGAACCTTCTGCAAAAGTGGATACGAGGCGGTGTTGGCAGTTGCTCTGACGTAGACAGGTTGCACGTACAGCAAGCCTCCACCGACGGGAAGCGTCAGCAAGTTGCCGAGCACTACATCTGAACCACCCTGTCGCAGCAATGAAAGTGAGTTCGCGACGACCGGTTTGGCTTCAAAGTTAGATGCAACTTGAGAAGGGCCAGCAATGTTGGTGCTCCGTGGCAACTGCAAGACCGAGATCTTTCCGTAGTTGGGTCCTGGGTCAGAGATGACGGAGGCGAAGGCGGACAGGTTCTGTCGTCCACCGACTGGAACGAATGGTGTCGTCAACTGGAACGAAGGCTTTGTCGCACCTGGCATCTGCAAGGTCAAGTAATACGGAGGTTGTGCCCCTGCATTGCCACCGAATGTCGATGGGTCAGTTGGCACTCGCCAGAAATCCTGGCCACCGTAGAAAGCGCTCGCTGTAGTGACGTGGTACGAACTCAAGATGTCACGTTGCACTCGGAAGAGGTCTTCTGGGTAGCGAAGGTGTGCGAGCAAATCAGCTGATATGGCGCTCTTTGGCTTCACCGTATTGGGGAAGGCCTTGCTCCACGTCTTCAACACCGGATCGCTTGCATCCCATTGATAGAGCGAGACGGTGCCGTCATAGGCATCGACAGTGGCCTTAACCGAGTTCCGGATGTAGTTGATCGAAGTATCGGTCTGCGCTGTGATCGATGAAGAGTTGGTCGTCAACGCATCAGTTGTTGCACCGGACAAGATCGTCTTCTTGGAATATGGGTAGCCGGCGCTGGTTGTGTAGCCATCGACGATCCAGATGATGCGACCACCAACGATGGCTGGGTATGGATCGCCATCCAGAGTCATCCACGGCGCAACCTTCGCGACGCGATCACGAGGATTTCTGACGAAGAGGATCTTGGAATCCTTGTTGATCAGGTTGGACAACACAATGCGCTGTTCTTGGTACTTGATCGCAAACACCAAGCGATCCACCAAGGAGCCGACGGGAACTCCACCAGTTCCTGCATAGGTAACGTTCTTCTGCCCGTTGGCGGATGAATCATCTGGATAGTCCAGTTCCACTGGAGTGCCGGTCTTTGTTCCGCCGACGATCGAGTAGTCAGGAACATTCTCGCCAAAGTAAACGCGAGGCTCGAAGGCGCCAAGGCCCTTCGTTGGTGGAAGATCTCCAACCAAGAATGATGGCTTTCCATCTGCATCGCGGACGTTTCCATAAGCGGCAACGAATCCGAATCCGTGCGTGTAGACCAAGTGATCGTTGATCCAGTTACGGCTCGGGTTGCCTGGAAGGTTTAATTCTCGAACTGCAACGACCGTGTCTCGCTGAACTCCGTTGACCTTGTATCGGTCAATATCCAAGGACTCGGGGAAGGTGTAATAAGGTTTGATCTGCTGCAATTGGCGGAAGGTTGCCGAGAGAACATTTGGATCCATGAGACGAATGTTCGAAATGGTTGCAGCGTCCTTTGAAAGCTGACCCGCGCTTGTCGCGATCGTCGCCTGATAATCGGTGACCTTGACTCCCGATAGACCGTAAGCGGCTCGCGTTGCATCAATGTTCTTCTGAATGTACGGGGCCTCTTTGGAGGACTCGCTTGGCTTTACCTGGAACTGCTGAATGATCCCGGGGTAGACACTTTGAATCAGCACCGATGAGACAACTAGGAGTGAAACTCCTGCTGCGGGCAGGACCCACGAGCGGCGGATGATGTTTGCGAAAAATAGTATGGAGCAGATAACGGCGATGCCAGCAAGAATCGCCTTTGCGGGCAAAAGTGCATTCACATCCGTGTAACCAAGTCCGGTGATCAAGCGACCTTCCTTGAGCGCCAAGTGGTAGCGATCTAGCCAGTATGCCGCGCCTTTGAGAAGGACGATGATGCCGAGAAGAATCGATAGCTGAACTCGCGCAGTGACCGTGGTGCGGTCTTCACGAACCTGAAGACGAATACCCCCATATAAGTAGTGCACGACAACCGCGGCAACAAGGGAAATGATGACCGTCGAGATTCCCCACTCAAGAAGTGATTGCCAGAACGGAAGTCGGAAGGCAAAGAAAGAGATGTCGAGATGGAACTGCGGGTCTTTGGTTCCAAACGGGGTTGAATTTCGAAATAGCAGCCACGATGACCAAAGTTGAGTTCCAGCGGTTCCAGAGAAGTAGAAAAGTACAATTGCCAAAGCTGCCGTAACGAGTCGACGTATGGGCTCAATCTGACCGCGGTACCTTTCGAGATTGTCTGCTTCAATCGTTATCGGCACATAGAGCGGACGTCGACGGTAGGCGATGATGACGTTGGCGATGATGACGAGAGTCGTCAGGGTCCCAAAGACCAAGAAAAGCAAGGCCTTGGTTGTGAGGATCGTTCGCCAGACATTTGTGAAATTGACCGAGCGGAACCAGAGCCAATCTGCGTAGAAGCCGCTCAGAGACACGAGTGTCAATGCCGCGGCGATGACGATAGCCACGGTGATTATTAGGGGGCGGCGATTCCTGGGAACGTTTGGCATATTGGGACGGCTGAAAGAACTCATGTACCAACGCTACCGATTTCGTTGCCAAGTGCAATGTGGGATGGCATTTTTGGAATCTTCTAGCACTCCGACGGCCTCAGCAAGCGTTTCTACCGAATAAACAGTGATCCCAGAGGGTATATGCGTCACATCTTCGCAATTGTCGGCTGGAGCAAGGAAGAGGGTTGCTCCGGCTTTCTTGGCTGCGATGATTTTGTCGTCGACTCCTCCGATCGCCCCAACTTTACCCGTGTCCGTGATCGTGCCCGTCCCGGCCACGACCCTGCCCTTGATAAAGTCCCCCGGCGTCAACTTCTCGATAACTCCGAGCGCAAAAACCAATCCGCCACTTGGGCCGCCAGTGTCTTTCAAGGTCATTGTCACAGGAAATGGAAAAAGGTACTTCGTCGACGTGGTTCCGTCTTTATTGGAAACCGATTTCTTCTGTACAGGGAACTTCAGATACCGAAGGGCTGCAGCCGCTGCTAATTGCTGCGAATCCACCATCTCCGCAAGGCTAGCTTTGTCTAGCTCCTTTGAGCTCTGCCCAGGTGGATACAGAACCTCCCGTGGAAGAACGATTGAATAGCCGCGAATCCACGATAGAAGTACGTCAACGCCGAAGAGCGGGGATCCCGGACTAGTTGCATAAACAGTGGTGAGCAATAGTTTTCCTGTAGTCGGGTAGGTCTTCTGATGTGAAATCTTAATGACTGACCCGAGGACGTTTTGACCCTCGCCCGGTTCAAGAACCACATACGGCAAAGGCGCAAGCATGCTCGCGGCAAGAAAGAGTCCCACGATAAATACCGCCGGCTTGGGAAGTTCCGAAAGGCGCATTATGTGATCGGACTTGTTCTCATCAATATGAGCGAATTATTCGCTTGGCCTGGATTCATTCTTCGAATCTGGCTCATCCTCATCATGAGGCTTGAAAGAGTTTTGAAAACGCTGGAATTGAGAAACGGAGCGGGTCGTCTCATTCTGGAATTTACCTTGGAATTTTGTAACCCAGAGTACGTACCCGAGCGCGCCGAGCAGGGCGGCGAGCGGGACCAACCACCAAATGAGGGCCGAAAAAGCACTGGACATGACGTAAGCCTACCGCCCTCGGGAACAAAGCGTCGCCTCGCGTTGTTACACATGATGAGCGTAGAGTTTCTATTCCAACAAGGAGAATCATGTCGCCCTTTGGTTTTATACCCTCAGACAACTCTGATGAACCGGATGAGAATCCGTCGAACCCAGAAGGTGTTCCCGATTTTGCAGCGCTATTCGCCTACCTTCAATCGCAGTTGCAGGATCAATTCGGAGAGAAACTTCCTGAAGATTTCACCAAAGATATCCAAGAACAGTTTTCCAAGTTAGGGATCAACCCAATTGGATTCATGCAAGCACTCGGAAAATCCGATGTAACTTTTCCCATCGAAATAAGTCGCGACATTGCAAAGAAGTATGTAAGCGCTCAAGGCTCTGCATTGGTTGGGACTAACGATGCAGCATTGATTCGCGAAGCCATGGAAATTGCTGATCTTTGGCTAAACGATGCAACCGTTTTTCCGGCGAATTCGAATGAGAAGCGAGTTATCAGTCGAGCCGACTGGGTTGATTCAACAATAAAGGGTTGGCAATCAACGGTAGAACCGCTAGCAGTAGGCCTTGCCCAAGCCATGACCACCATAGTCGAACAGGCAGAATTACCTGAAAACTCGCTGCCAATCACTCAGATTGCAGGGATGCTACGCACCTTCATCGGGACCATGATCGCCACCCAGTTGGGCCAAGTAATCGGCGGATTAGCAGCCACAGTCACTGGTGCCCATGACGTCGGACTTCCACTCCTAGAACCGGCCCGCCCCGCGCTCATCCCAGAGAACGTCGCAAAGTGGGGCGCAGATATTGGAGTTGTTGACTCCGAAGTGCGAATCTTCCATGCGCTTCGTGAAGGCGCAGTGGCTCGGTTGTTCGATAACAATCCTTGGCTGGTCGAGTATCTTCGAACTTCAATCGCCGATTACGGAAAAGGAATTCGCATTGACGTCGAGGCAATGCAGCGACAGGCGGAGGACGCGATTGAGTCGGGGCAAATAGATCCCAACAACCCAGAAACTTTTTCCATCGCACTCAATCAAGGTTTGTTTACGCCAGAGGAAAGTCCAGAACAAATCGCAGCATTGACGAAATTGGAAACTGCACTTGCATTAATCGACGGATGGGCTGATGACGTGACAACACTTGCGGCGGCGGATCGTTTGCCTTCGCTTAATGCACTAAGAGAAACTCTTCGTCGCAGACGAGCTACATCTTCACCCGCACAGCAACTTTTCTCATCCCTTTTTGGATTGGAAGTTTCGCCACGGATGGCGAGGGAGGCGAGTTCGTTCTGGTCGCAGATCCGCGAACTGCGGGATCTGGAGGCCCGCGACCGCATTTGGAGCGGCATCCTTCCGACCCATGAGGAATTAATGACCCCGGAAGACTATCTACGAAGCATCGACGTGCCAGATGATCTATCTGGCCTCACAGAATAAAGGGCAAAAAAAGGCGAAGTCCCCGGGCGCTCGATTCTCTGTCTGCCTTCCCCTTGCAGACACAGAACGGTTATCCGAGGACTTCGTAAGCGCAACGTACGTGACATTTGACCGAGAATCAACTGAGAGACCCACTTATTTTGAGGAAATTACGTACCCCTTGACCTCTCTAATGATTATTACTAAGGCGCAAAAGAGCATTCGACCAAATTCGCCGCAACGTTGAGATAACTTGGGGACATGACCTCAAACGTCGAATCCCTCGTCTTGAGCGACGCCCCAGAACTGCCTGGAATCTCCGAAGGCGAGATCGTTGTCATCCGCTCCTCCCGGAGGAAGCGAAACATCGCTGCCTACCGCCAAGGTGGCCAAATCATCGTCTCGATCCCCGCAAGACTGAGCAAAGCAGACGAGCGAGCCGTAGTTCCGGAGATGGTGGCAAAGATCCGGGCCTCTGAGGCCTCAAGGACGATCGACGAATCTGTCTTGTCCACCCGTTGCCTCGCTCTTCTAGCCATCTGGGCGCCCGAAATCACCGAGCGACCGACGTCGGTGTCCTGGAAGAGAGCCATGAACGAGCGGTGGGGGTCGTGTACAAGCGTGGACGGCACTATTCGAATTTCTGAGCGTCTCCAGAGGGTGCCTGACTATGTACTGGACTTCGTCCTCTTCCACGAGGGAATTCACCTGCGCTATGGCGATCATGGAAGCCAATTTCAGGAGGTACTCGCCCGCTTCCCCAAGGTGGACCTGGCTCAGGCCTATTTGGACGGGTACGAAGCCGCCGAAACTGCTCTGCGACCGCCACGATCTGCAAAATAGTCCCTCTCTGGGAGCCTGCGACACGCTCAAAAAGATCTATTCAATGCCCGCCCAAACCTCACTTTCACGCTCAGGCAGGGGTATCGTGACGGTTGCACGCTCGCGGTCCTTGTTGGAAACACATCTCACAAGCCGCTTGCGTCGATTGGAGGAGAAATGACAGAGACATACACAGGTGACGCTTACTGCGTTAAATGCAAGGAGAAGCGTGACTTTACGGGAACCGTAAAGGTCTCAGACTCTGGTCGTCGCATGGCTCAGGGCATCTGCTCGGTCTGTGGCACCAAGCTAAACCGCATCCTTGGTAAAGCACAGTAATCCGAGCCATTCAGTTCTATAAGACTGGCATCCCCATCTAGAGGGGGTGCCAGTTTTTTTCATCTTGCAGCCGGTGACGCGTTAGCCACTGCGCGTAAGGGATTGTCGTGCTTTCCACATCTATCAAGGTTCGGACCGACGCGCGTGCTGGCGAGCGCGGATCGTTGCCCCCATGACACTCGCCGCATTAGAAAACATCAGACCGCATCTCAAGGTTGGCACCCTGCTCTTGCCACATCCGAACTCAACCTACGTTGGCAGATGCGACCAGGGACTTGAGGTCTTATCTCCTGCCCGAGCAGCCCTGCCTGACATGGACGGGACTCGCACCTGCGAAGAACTCAGCCAACATCTCGGGATCCCACTGTCGGAGATCACCGCGCTCCTTAGCGAATTGGATCGTGCGGGCTTGATCGATACAGAAAGTTCGAAGATCTCGGTGCATACGCGATTTCATTCGCCTAACGCCAACCGCGCCTCGCACGATGGCGATGACAGCAACGATGGTGCAGTTCAACAGCTGCACGCAAGGCTTCTTCCCGAGCTCTCGTTCACAACCTGGCTTTCAGAGGTTCGAGATGGCGGGGTCTCCGCTATCGGCAGGCGCAGAGATTGGTATGTTGCTATCTACGGCGACTCACGGATCGCAACTCTCCTCTACGGCATTCTACTTTCAAGTGGAATCAGTCATACCTCTTTGTTCGTCGCTGATGCGCATAAAAGGATCAGCGAAGAAGATATGTGTGCCGGGTTTCTGCATCCGAGCGATATCGGCCTCCTCTACAAGACCCGCATGCAGGCGCTTTCTCGCGAGCTCTCACTCTTTCCCATGATGAAGGGTTCAAAGGCAGTCAAAGAAAGTGATGATGGGCTTCAAAAAATGGCGATTGCCGTAGGAAATGTTCCGGCCGATCAAGTCCAGGAATGGATGAGCAATGGGGTTCCCCACCTGTTCATCGGTACTCCAGATAGCGCCAGAATCTCAGTGGGACCTATTGTGATTCCGGGCCAGACACCATGCGCTAGATGCGTTTCAATGACACTTGAAGATCAAAATCCTGCCTGGCGTGAAATCTCCATGGAGAAACTCTTAAGACCTGCCAGCGAAGTACCCGTTGCCCTCGCCCATCACATTGCAGGAATTGCCGCCCTCGAATTGCTGCGCTTCATGGACGAAGGCCAATCCCAACTCATCGGCACGCGTGCAAGCGTCGACTTCCACCAGCCAACCCTGGCTGTCCAGCAATCATTTACTCGTCACCCTGCATGCGGCTGCAACTGGTAGCCCCGTGACCTTTCGCACGGGACTACCGGTTACGCAGCGTCAGATTGATCCTCTTCGAGCGCACGTACCGGGGTCAGACGTGGCCGTCCCACCGTTCGACGCCTTTCGATAACCGCACCGTCTTCAAAGAGCTCCCCGCCCCAGACTCCACATGGTTCTGCGCGGGATATGGCCGCGTCCAAGCACTGCGAACGGACTGGGCAGCCTCCGCAGAGAGATTTCGCCGCAGCGATGTCCTCGTTCGCTTCGGAGAAGAAGAGATCAGGATCAGCGCTGTGGCACGGCAGAGTGAACGCGACATCCGAGCCGTAGGTGCCTGTAACCGCATCTAGCCCGATCTTGTCTCCATTCTGCGCCCAGCCTGGAACTAGTAATTCACTAAAGAGAACGGCCATGGTCCTCACCTCATCTCTGCTGGTCTCCCAGCGTTTGTTTTCGTCTCGTCTTGTCGTCTGGTTTTCGTTTTTATGAAGTTGTTCTGAAGGGAAAAGAAAAAGGGCCCGAATCCTTTATGGATTCGTGGCCCTTGGGGTCCTTCTCGGTATTAACCGATGGGGCTCCAAGTGGCCTGATCCGCAAATGCTGGATACCAAGCTGTGCGCTTCGATCCAAGATTTGCGACTGCTGTATTGGCGTGTGAATGTGCGGAAATATCCATAAAAGCAGCAGAAGACGCTACTAATTGAGATTGCATAAACAATGACATGTCGCGCTCCTTACTTCTCGAATTGAATTACCGTGTGGGAAGACTACGACAAAGGCTCATGATCGCGCAAATGAATTAACTCCTAACTGCCGAGTAACCCTGCCTCACGCAAGAATCTGCTGGGATTTCCGCGGTAGCTCAGCGATAAATGGCTCTTTGCCCGCGTGATCCCCACATAGAAAAGGCGCCGCTCCTCCTCCACGGCATTCTCGTGGGTAGGGAGAATCCCTTCGTTCACTCCTACGAGAAAGACCTGGTCCCATTCCAGGCCTTTTGCTGCGTGCAAAGTCGCCAATGTTGTCACAGGCATGACGGGAGGGTTGTTCTGTTCGGCCCGCTCTTCGAGTTCTCGAAGGTAGTTGCGCAGTGTTTTCGGCGAAAATGCAGGATCGGCATCAAGTTCGCGGGCCAGATGAAGCAATGCGGTGATTCCATCCGTACTCGATTGGGTGATGAATGGTTGGGCGATCGTGCGCAACTCCTCTAACCATGAAACATCATGCGTTGGAATCACCGAGGCCTGGCGAACGCCTTTGAGGAAATCGCGGACATCGCTTCGATCAAAGAAGCGCTCGTTGTTCCGCACCTGGTAAGGAATCTGTGCCGCAATACAGGCACGCTCAAGGACGTTGAGTTGCGAATTGGTGCGTGCCAGCACGGCGATGTCCTGTGCTGCAACTCCCGATGCGGTCAATTTGATGATGTCTTCAACAACGCCAGCGGCTTCCTTGGCCTCGTCTCTGTATTCCGTGACCAGCGGATGCGAGCCGTGATCGTTGACCGAGGTGATCTCGTGTCCCATCAATGCGCTGCGCAGAACTGTATTTGCCATGTAGATAATCTCTGGCGTCGAGCGATACCCCGATGTCAGCCGGATGACTTGGGCATCCGGAAACCTCCGAGTGAAGGTATTGAGAAAAATGGGAGTCGCACCAGCGAAGGAATAAATTGTCTGCGCGGGGTCGCCCACAACGCAAATCTCTTCGCGATTGCCCAGCCATGCGTTGATCAGGCGCTGCTGCAATGGCGAAACGTCCTGATATTCATCAATGGTGAAGTGGCGGTACTGGTCTTGCACTCGCTCGCGAACTTCTCGTTCCTCTTCGATCATCGCGGTTGTAAGAAGAAGGACATCTTCGAAGTCAATGGTCCGTTCTTGCCGTTTCAGGCCTTCGTATGCGTCGTACACCTGCGCTACTTGTCCTGGATTGATGCGATTTCGCTCCGCGCGATCTTTGGACTCTTCTATGTAATTCTCTGGAGCAATCTGCGAAACCTTTGCCCATTCGATCTCAGTCGATATCTCGCGAAGCAGATCGCGCGAAGATGTTCCCAGAGTGTTGGCCAAACCAGCGCGAGAAATGGCCTCTTTCACGAAGGCGGACTTCGTCGTAAGAAGATCAGGAGTCCGACCTCCGAAAACGCTTGGCCAGAAGAAGACAAGTTGCTTCAGCGCCGCAGAGTGGATCGTTCGTGCGGCAACGCTTGGAACGCCGAGCAGCCGAAGGCGGGCGCGCATCTCCCCCGCCGCTCGCGCAGTAAATGTCAGCGCCAGGACCTTCTGCGGATTCATCACCCCTATTGCCGCTGCGTAGGCGATCCGGTGAGTTATCGCGCGCGTCTTGCCTGTGCCTGCGCCCGCGATGACGCAGACGGGGCCACGTGTTGCCAGCGCTACTTGGCGCTGCTCGTCATCCAGAGCCGCCAAGATCTCCTCGGCCCTCATCTCATTTACCTCGGGCAAGGAGTTCATCGCGTCCAGCCCTGTGCACCAAGATCGTCAACGGCGCCTTCGCCATACCAATACTCGATCATCCGCCGCGAAACGCTGATGCGAGGCGGCAATGAGATCTCCCCGGAATTGACGGCATTCTTCATGCTCTCGCGGGTGAACCACCTGATTTCTACAATCTCTTCGCCATCAGGATGCGCTGTCGATACATCCGATGTCGTCGCTTCATAAGCGATCATTATTGATGCAGGAAAGGGCCACGGCTGCGATCCCAAGTAATGAACGGAGTGGACAACCAACCCCGACTCTTCTTCCACTTCGCGAAGAACGCATTGTTCGAAGGACTCACCGGGTTCCACGAACCCAGCGAAATTCGAGAAGCGATTGGGGGCCCATGAATGCTGGCGACCAAGAAGAAGGCGATCGTCTTCGTCCTTAACAAGGACGATTACAGCGGGGTCGGTGCGAGGATGATGTTGGCTTGCGTCCACTTCGCATATTCGCACAGCGCCTCCTAAATCCGATTGTGTCGGCGCACCGCAACGTGAACATCGCGGATGAGAGCTGTGCCAGTGCGAAAGCGCGATGGCGTGAACAGCTAGTCCTGCCTGCTCATCGCTGAGTTCTGCACCAACTTGGCGAAGGGTTCGCAGTTCTTGCTCGTCAAGAATCTCATCATCGGTGTGCCAGGCGAAATAACTCTGACCGCTATCGCTGTTCAACCCGAGAAAGTACCGCTCCCCGCCCCCGGAGATTTCATCAGATGAGTGAAAGATCAATTCCGAATCAGTGGCGTGGATGCGATCCTTAACAAGGACCAGGATTTTGGATTCCAACCAGAGACTCTCCAATTTATTCGGGTTGACTCGCAGATGGCCTGCTCGATCAATGACGCTTCGAGCCAGAACAAGGTTCTGCAATCGCCCTTTGCCCTCTATCCCGCTCATGATGGGCGACACTACTAGCATGGGCCTATGCGCCTCACCTCGTGGAATTTCCTTCATGGCCTGGCTACCCCGCTGACCGAGGAGAGCCACCAGGGCCTCCCCAGCGCCATAGACGCCCTCAATACCGACATTCTGGGCCTTCAAGAGGTGGACTACTTTCTTGGCAGATCGGCGGATGAGAACCAAGTCGCACAGATCGCCCACCTCATGCGCACCGAACATTGGGCCTTTGCGCCCTCCGTCATCGGATCCCCAGATGAGGATTGGAAGGCACCTAGCGACTCCGACGTCAAAATTGTGACCGAGAAAGTCCCAGGTGCCCCTGGATATGGAATCGGAATGGTTTCAAAGATTCCTGTCACGTCATGGCATCGATTGGAACTCAATGTCGCCCCCGTAGGCCTCTTTATGAAATTGCCGAGAAACGGGACCATCAAACGCGTCTACGTCCATGACCATCCACGTTCTGCCATCGCAGCTGTGTTGGAGAACGGCTGGCTCGTGATCAACACTCACCTCTCCTTTGTACCGTTCTTCAACTACCTTCAACTGCTTCAGGTAAAAAGATGGGCGAGGCAACTTCCAGTCAAGGACAAAAAGAAGATCATCATCATGGGCGATCTCAATCTCCGCTTTGGTCAACTCGTCCGCGGGATAAATTGGAATTCACTTGCAACGCTAGCTACATTTCCAAGCTGGTCGCCTCACGTGCAGATCGACTACATACTTTCGCAGAAAGTTTCATCTGAAGATGCCGTCAAAGTCGAACTGGAAGCATCGGGAATTAGTGACCATCTTCCCATCAGTGTGGATGTGGATCAGTAAACATCAAGTATCGCAATCAGGCCGTCTTCATCCAGCAAGTCGGCACGCCTGTCCGTGACTCCAATCGGGACGTAATGAAAAGCGGCACTTACTTGCGAAAGGTCGATGGCATTGAGCTTTGCCCAAGCAAGCCGATAAACAGCCAACTGAATTGCCGCTGATTCGCCCAGTTTCTTTGATCCAGTCTTCCAATCCACGACTTCGAATTTGTCCCCGATCTTGTAGACCGCATCGATGCGTCCACGAAGAAGAACTCCTGATACGACTGTTTCAAAAGGCACCTCAACGGCGAAGGGGCGACGATCAGCCCATTCGCTGGATAGCCAGCACGCTTTGAGTTTTTCCAGGGTCTGATCTTCTTCAAGCGGATCGACGGGTTCGAGATCTTCGTCATCAAAAAGAGTGCCCTGACCGAAATGCTTCTCGATCCACGAGTGGAAGACAGTGCCGCGACGGGAGTATTCATCCTGCGAGCGCGGCATCGGCCGACGTATGGAAAGCGCCAATTCTTGGGGGTTTTCGCGCAATGCGACGAGAGTCGATACAGAAAGGCGTGGCGGTAGAAAGACCTCGGGCTTCTCCTTTCCTCTATGAAGTTCAGCGATCAGCGCCCCTGAATCGCGGATCCAGGATTGAATTTCTTCGTCCTCATCTTGTACGAGCGAATGCGGAGCCGAGTTGCTAACCACATCGATGCCGGCAGCAAAGGCCATGCGACGATCGCCAAGCGGATCTCGGGGCCACAGCCCCGTCAAGGGATTCTCAGAGGCTGGGTTGGTCTGGCCTTCTTCGGGTGACGGAGCATCGGCAAGGACTACTCCTCCGAATTGCGCGGCTGCGAGGGCGACGTACTCATAGATCTCACTCGGCTCGACCGCTTTGGCTCCGTCGCGCCAACGCGAAGTTGTGCAAATAAGATGACTCCGTGCGCGAGTCACCGCCACATAGCCAAGTCGAATCTCTTCACCGTGCTTGAGAAGATCGCAGCTTTCGGAGAATTTTTCAAACTCTTTACGCACCTCCGTATTAGTCGTGCACTGCGAAATATCGATCATCGGGAGTTCTTGACTATCACCGCGCAATTGAAAAGGAATATGTTTCTCATTGGTCAGCCAATTGTCCTTTTCATTGCCGGTACTCGGGAAGGTTCCCTTTGCCAATCCCGGAATAGCTATGACGTCCCATTCAGCGCCCTTGGCATTGTGGATGGTCAAGATCTGAACGACATCTCGTCGAACCTCTGGCGCTCCTGACTTCAGCCCGCCTTCCTCGGCAACGGCAACATCCAGCCATGTCAGGAAATCGGTGATCGTGCCGCCGGTTCGGGCGAATCTCGCAGCCTCGTCCATGAAACGATCCAAGTGACGTCGCCCGTTCTGAGTTCCGTCTCGGAGCATCACTTCAACATCAAGGTTGAGATAGTTTTCAATCTCAGAAATGAGGTCGGTAAGTGGTCCACCCGCACGCGAACGGAGTCGTCGAAGATCCTCTGCGAAATGCCTGAGTCTTGAAAAACCTTCTGTAGAGAAACTTTTCTCGTCAGCCTGCGAGATTTCATCAAGGGCATCAATCAAACTTCCAAGGAATTGATCGTCAGCCTCTTCCCGCAGAGGATTGCCGGCGGCGATCTTGGCAATGAGCCCCTTGGAGGTCATCTGCGAGGCCTCCGCGCGCGTGCGGGAATATCGGCCTAGAGCAGCGATATCCGAGGCTCCAAGGTTGATCCTCGGTCCGCTCAGATGACGCATCAAAGATGCCCCGGCCTCTGGGTCTGTCACCACGCGAAGAAGGCTGATGACATCGGCGACCTCGGCAACGTGAACAAGACCGCCGACGCCCAAAACCTCAACGGGGATGTTCGCCTCACGCAGCGCCAATTCAATATCTGGAATCTGCGAGCGTTTGCGGACCAACACAGCAAAAGATGACCGTTCGTTTTCGTCTTTGGCTATCCGCTCTGGGCTGAACCAAAGATCAGAAAAATACTCTGCAATGGCGTTGGCCTCGGCCTCCATAGTTTCAAATATTCCGCATGCGAGTTCGCCAACACCAGCATTATCGCGAGCAACAAGTGGTGCAACATCAACCACCGAGTTCTCTCGGATCTGACCAGAAATCGCATTGGCAAGATTAAGGATGATTTCATCATTGCGAAATGTGGTTGAGAGCGAGTATTGCTTCGGACCCATCTGGCCGGCCCCTTTGGGAAAGTGTTTTGCAAATGCGCCGATTGTGCCGGCAGAGGCGCCGCGCCACGTGTAGATGGCCTGACACGGATCGCCAACCGCCATCACGGGATGTGCTTCTCCAAAGAGCGCCGAAAGCATACGCACCTGTGACTGTGATGTGTCTTGATATTCATCCAAGAGAACGGCGCGATAGCGAGATCGTTCGATTTGTGCCACGTCGACAAACTCATTGGCCACATCGGCCGCAAGAGACATTTGATCGTCAAAAGAAAGTAGCCCATCTCTCCGTCTTGACGCGATGAACGCTTCGACCATCGGCAAAATTGACATGCGCTGATTGAGAACGGTCGCGACTTTGCGGACAACCTCGTTGGATTTCGGGCCCATCGACTCAATGTGAGAGAGAATTTTCAGCGACTCATCCCTGATGTCATCAGGTGAGCACTGATGTTCGAGAACGAGACGGGTTAAGCCGATGACGTCGCTGATGACCGTACTCAACGCGCTTTCCGAGGTGAAGGCGTCGTCGCTCCAATTGGTGACCAAATCAGATGCCATCTGCCAGATCGCCGCATCACCTAAGGGTTCATCGCTGGCATCTATGCCGTAGCGATGAACCCTTAGGTGATGCGGCGATCTGGCAGATGGCATCTGATTTCGTCACCAATTGAAACGGTTGACACCTTCGCCTCGGAAAGCGCGTCGTACGGTCATCAGCGACGTCATCGGCTTAACCCGTCTCGTTCTCGAACATCAGTGCTCACCTGATGACATCAGGGATGAGTCACTGAAACTCTCTCTCACATTGAGTCAATGGGCCCGAAATCCAACGAGGTTGTCCGCAAAGTCGCGACCGTTCTCAATCAGCGCATGTCAATGTTGCCGATGGTCGACGTTCAGCGTGGAGAGATGGGCTACTTTCTTTTGACGATCAAATGTCTCTTGCGGCCCGATGTGGCCGATGAGTTTGTCGACGTGGCACAAATCGAACGATCGCTATCGCACCATTCTCTGGATGAATATCAAGACACATCACAGTCACAGGTGCGTATGTTTTCGGCGCTCTTTGGAGAAGCACATCGTGATGGCGGTTGGCGATGCGTGTCAGGCCATCTACACGTGGCGCGGCGCCTCTGGCACAATGCGCACATTAGAAACACTTGCCAAAGGGGCCGGCCATCAGGGTCCCAAAGCAATACTCACCGCAATGATGAAATCATCCTTAATCTTGCCAATGCGATTATCAGGTCAAACTCGGTGGTTGATGTTCACCACTTGTTGCTCGCGATAATTGTCGTGTTGGCGAACTCGGAAATAGCATGCGGAATATTTGAAACTATGGAGGCCGAGGCCAACGCCATTGCAGAGTATTTTTCTGATCTTTGGTTCAGCCCAGAGCGGATAGCCAAAGACGAAAACGAACGGTCATCTTTTGCTGTGTTGGTACCACAAACGCTCGCAGATTCCAGATATTGAATTGGCGCTGCGTGAGGCGAACATCCCCGCTTGAGGTTTTGGGCGTCGGCGGTCTTGTTACGTTGCCGAGGTCGCCGATGTCATCAGCCTTCTTGGCGTGGTAGATCCCCAGAGGCCGGGGCATCTTTAATGCGTCATCTGAGCGGACCGAGGATGCAACCTTGGAGCCTCGGATATCGCTGCTCTCCACCCGATTCCCGCACGCGCGCGGAGGCCTCGCAGATGACCTCCAAGGGGCTCCATTGCCAAGATCGCCGCCGGGGCCACCTGCGGGAAGAGGCTGACGATCAATTCCTTGGAAGTTTGATTGATGCCCCCTTGATGAAATCTCGCAGGCTGACGAGAAAAGTTTCTCTACAGAAGGTTTTTCAAGACTCGCATTCGCAGAGGAATTCAAGACGACTCCGTTCCACGTGCGGTAGACACTTTACCGACCTCATTCTTGAGATTGAAAACTATCTCAACTTTGATGTTGAAGTGATGTTCCGAGACGGAACTACCAGAACAGGGCAACTGTGCTTGGATCGTTTCATGGACGAGGCTGCGAGACCCGCCCCGAACCGGCGGCACGATCGCCGATTTCCTGACATGGCTGGATGTTGCCGTTGCCGAGGAAGGCGGGCTGAAGTCAGGAGCGCCAGAGGTTCGACGAGATGTCGTTCAGATCTTGACCATCCACAATGCCAAGGGCACTGAATGGGACGTGGTAGCCCGGGATTGGCAAAGGGAACCTTCCCGAGTACCGGCAATGAAAAGGAACCGGCTGACCAATGAGAAACATATTCCCTTTCGATTGCGCGGTGATAGTCAAGACTCCGAATAATCGATATTTCGCAGTGCACGACTAATACGGAGGTGCGTAAAGAGTTTGAAAACCTCGAAAGCTGCGATCTTCTCAAGCACGGTGAAGAGATTCGACTTGGCTATGTGGCGGTGACTCGCGCACGGAGTCATCTTATTTGCACAACTTTCGCGTTGCGGGCGCGACGGAGCCAAAGCGGATCGAGCCGATGAGATCTATGAGTACGTCGCCCTCGCAGCCGCGCAATTCGGAGGAGTAGTCCTTCCGATGCTCCGTCACCCGAAGAAGGCCAGACCAACGCGGCCTCTCGAGATCCCTTGACAAGGGGCTGTGGCCCCGAGAATCCGCTTGGCTCCGCATGGCATGTGGTTGCAACTCGGCTCCGCATTCGCTCGTACAAGATGAGGACGAAAAAGAGTTGGAATCCTGGATCCGCGATTCAGGGGCGCTGATCGCTGATAGAGGAAAGGAGAAGCCCGAGTCTACCGCCACGCCTTTCTGTATCGACTCTCGTCGCATCGCGAAAACCCCTGGCGCTTTCCATACGTCGGCCGATGCCGCATCGCCACAATAATACTCCCGTCGCGGCACTGTCTTCCACTCGTGGATCGAGAAGCATTCGGTCGGGGCAGCTCTTTTTGATGACGAAGATACTTCGAACCGTCGATCCGCTTGAACGGGCTGATGTCGGCCCCTTCGCCGCTGAGGTGCCTTTGAAACAGTCGTATCAGGAGTTCTTCTTCGTGAGCATCGAGATTGCATCTACAAGATCGGGGACAAATTCGAAGTCGTGGATTTGAAGCTGGATCAAAGTAGAACTGGGCGAACTCGCGGCAATTCAGTTGGCTGTTTATCGGCTTGCTTGGGCAAAGCTCAATGCCATCGACCTTTCGCAAGTCGTCAGTTTCATTACGTCCCGATTGGACAGGCGTGCCGACTTGCTGGATGAAGACGGCCTGATTGCGATACTTGATGTTTACTGATCCACATCCACTGATGGGAAGATGGTCACTAAT
>CAWJOR010000046.1:0-26770 GCA_963844465.1 uncultured Actinomycetota bacterium
TGTCTTAATCGGCAAATATTGAAAGCCTCCGCAAGACCAGTAACAGTGGTTACCGCCCTCCCGCTCTGAAGGAGTTGTTCGACTGCCTGCCATCCCTTCTGTTTAAGCAGCAGTATTACTAGCGCTGATGCATCCAGAAGGATCGGGCGGCCATCCACTACTGACTCATTCGAGCGAGGAGGGCACGGGTGCGCTCCATAAGGTCCTTCTCATCTTGAACTTCAACGTTCTCTAAATTATGGCGACGGGCAGCATCACCCTCGACGCGGACCTTTTTCAGGTCGGCAACTGCGTCTGTATCTTGAGATACTTCCATGGCTGCCCACATCCTCTCTAACATCCGGCGACGGTTGACCAAGACGATGTCTCCCTCGTCGTTTACTTGGGCTATGAAGGTGTCGCCAGGACCGAAATTTCCAGCACGTTGAAGCGCGACCGGCAATAAAGTACGGCCCTTTTCTTTGATAGTCACGGAATAACCCCTCATAAGTGGCACCTTATCAGGTAGGTGACACCAACACAACTTAGTGTCCCAAGTCCAGATTTGGGTTGCTACTTAGAGTCGGTCTTGGCCTTGGCTTTGCCTGTTGCCGCCTTCTTAGCAACTCTCTTGGCAGCGGCCTTCTTGACCACGTTCTTGGTCAGGGTTGGGGCACTCTTCTTCTCGGCACTCTTCTTGGAAACGGCCTTTTTCCGGCCTTTCTTGGGGGATGGCCCATTTTCGGCCTCCCAGGCGCGACGTCCAGCCAGCAGTTCCAGGCCACGCTCCAAGGTCAGACCCTCAAGGGTGTCACCTCGGCGAAGGGTCGCATTGGTCTCGCCATCGGTCACATACATGCCAAAGCGACCGTCCTTCACAAGAAGGGGCTTCGAGGTCGCAGGATCCAAGCCCAGTTCCTTCAATGGCGGCTTTGCCACACCCCTACGACGAACCTTTGGCTCTTTGTAGATCGCCTCTGCTTCATCCAGTGAGAGCGAGAAGAGTTGGTCCTCGCTGGTGAGGGTGCGCGAATCCGTTCCCCGCTTCAAATAAGGACCGTAGCGGCCATTTTGAACAGTGATCTCTTCCCCTGTTTGCGAATCGATACCAAGAACGCGGGGCAACGAGAGCAACTTCATCGCATCATCAAATGTGATCGTGTCCAAGGTCATCGTCGAAAGCAAGGAGGCCGTCTTTGGCTTCTCACCTTTCTTGGCATCCTCTGGAAGAACTTCCGTGACGTAGGGGCCGAAGCGGCCGGACTTGGCAATAACTTCCAGACCAGTCTTGGGGTCAACTCCGAGATCGCGCTCGCCTGATGGCTTGGCGAGAATTTCTTTGGCTACTGCAAGGGTCAACTCATCAGGTGCCATCGTCTCGGGAATGTTTGCAAGCTTTCGATCATCGCCTTCGCCTTGCTGCAAATATGCGCCATAGCGCCCAACGCGGATTTGAATGTCGTCGCCTAGGCGCATCGTGTTGACTTCGCGTGCGTCAATAGCGCCGAGATCTGCGGATAGTTCATTAAGGCCGGGTTGGCCGTCGTGACCGTAGAAGAAATCACGGAGCCAGTCGACACGTTGCGCGTCTCCGTTTGCGATCTTGTCCAGATCCTCTTCCATGCTCGCGGTGAATTCATAATCCACCAACTTCGCGAAGTGCTGCTCGAGCAAACCAGTAACAGAGAAGGCAAGGAAAGTCGGGACTAGCGCGCGACCACGTTTGTACACGTAGCCGCGATCTTGAATCGTCTGGATGATCGAAGCAAAAGTTGAAGGACGGCCTATTCCGAGCTCTTCCAATTTCTTAACAAGAGTCGGCTCGGTGTAACGTGCAGGCGGCTTGGTGTCATGCCCCTCGCAGTTGTACTCGGCAACCTTGATCGCCTGACCAACGCTCATCGCAGGAAGGCGGCGATCCTCGTTCTCTTCATCGCCTTTCTCATCGGATGTGTCGTCGTACGCGGCCAAGAAGCCATGGAAGGTGATAACAGAGCCATTAGCCCTAAATAACGCCTCCTTTTTGTCATTTGTGGTGACCTCAAAATCAACGCGCATCTGCATTTTCTTGGCATCGGCCATCTGGGATGCAACAGTGCGCTTCCAGATCAGGTCATAAAGGGCGAATTCATCACGAGAGAGTTCGTGGGCGAGTTCGCCTGGTGTTCGAAACACATCGCCTGCCGGTCGGATCGCCTCGTGCGCCTCTTGCGCGTTCTTGCTCTTTCCCGCGTAAACGCGTGGTGTTTCTGAAACATGGTTGGCACCGTACAAAGCCTTGGCTGCATTCCTCGCCGCCGAGATTGCCTGTTCGGATAGATTGACCGAGTCGGTACGCATATACGTGATGTAGCCGTTTTCGTAAAGGCGTTGAGCAATTCGCATCGTGATCTGGGCGCCCCAACCCAAACGTCCACCGGCATCTTGCTGCAAGGTGGAAGTAGTGAACGGAGGCTTCGGACGTTCGGTGCGTGGTGAATCCTCAATCGACTTGACGGTCAACGGAGTTGATTTCAGTGAATCCGCGAGACCTCTTGCTGACTTCTCATCGAGAAGAAGAATGTTTGCAAGAGACTTCTCTTTCACAGCGCCGTCTGCACCGAAATCGCTGGTTGCCGCTACTTTCTTCCCATCAACACCGATGAGTCGGGCATTGAAGCCGAGTTCGCACTTTGCGGTGAGATCCCACCATGAAGATGAAATGAACGCCATACGCTCGCGTTCCTTCTCAACAATCAAACGAGTAGCGACGGACTGAACCCGACCTGCCGAGATGCGTGGCATTACTTTTTTCCAGAGCACTGGAGACAATCGATAACCGAATAGACGGTCTAGTACGCGCCGAGTCTCCTGCGCATCGATGAGGTGATAATCCAAATCACGGGTCTCATGAACAGCCTTTTGAATCGCTTCCTTGGTGATCTCATTGAAGACCATCCGCTTAATTGGGATCTTAGGTTTCAAGACTTCGACTAAGTGCCAGGCGATTGCTTCACCCTCGCGGTCTTCATCAGTTGCAAGAATGAGCTCGTCGGCCTCTTTCATCAACTCCTTGAGTTCGGCCACTTTCGCCTTCTTGTCCGGGTTGATGACATACAGGGGCGCGAAATCTTCCTCAATATTTACGCCCTCTTTAGCCCATGCAATTCCCTTATATTCCTTAGGGATATCGGCGGCCCGCTGCGGCAAATCCCGAATATGGCCGACGCTAGCCTCGACGATGTACTCATCGCCGAGGTAGCCGCCAATCTTTCGAGCCTTCGCTGGGGACTCAACTATCACCAGCTTCTTAAAGTCTTTTGCCATCAGCGCCTTAAATGCCCTGGACTCTTAGTATTCAATCATCGTCGACTTGCGACGGTTATGAATAAGTGCGCCGATGATGACAGCAAAGGCAACCAAGCCGATTGCGATGCTCACACCTGCGTGACCACCTAAGGACATACTGACAATTGCCGGAGTGATCAAGAGGCCGACAAGGTTCATCACCTTGATCAGAGGGTTGATCGCAGGACCTGCAGTGTCTTTGAATGGATCACCGACCGTGTCGCCGATGATCGTTGCAGAGTGGGCATCAGAGCCCTTTCCGCCGTAGTGACCATCTTCAACCATCTTCTTGGCGTTGTCCCATGCTCCACCGGAGTTGGCGAGGAAGACGGCCATCAATGTTCCTGTACCGATTGCACCGGCAAGGTAGGCACCGAGGGATCCGACGCCAAGACCGAAACCAACTGCGATCGGGGCCATGACAGCCAACAGACCCGGTGTTGCAAGTTCACGAAGTGAATCGCGAGTACAGATATCTACGACACGACCGTATTCAGGCTTCTCAGTTCCTTCCATGATTCCTGGGTGCTCGATGAACTGCTTGCGTACTTCGACGACAACCGCGCCGGCCGCTCGAGATACGGCATTGATCGCAAGGCCTGAGAAGAGGAACACAACAGCCGCGCCAATAATCAAGCCAACCAGGTTACGTGGGTTTGCAACATCAAGGACTCCTTGGAACTGAGAAGCAAGATTGGCCGCGTTCTGGCCTGCATCTTCAACTGCCTTCTTGATCGCATCGGTAAATGCACCAAAGAGTGCGGTAGCGGCAAGTACCGCGGTCGCAATCGCAATTCCCTTGGTGATTGCTTTAGTCGTGTTACCAACTGCATCAAGTGAGGAGAGGATGACTGAGCCTTCGCCAACGACGTCGCCGGACATTTCTGCGATGCCTTGTGCGTTATCGGAAATCGGGCCGAAAGTATCCATTGCGACGATGACGCCCACAGTCGTAAGAAGACCTGTTCCAGCAAGGGCAATTGCAAGCAACGAAAGCACGATGCTTCCGCCACCCAGCAAGAAGGCGCCAAATACTGCGGAGGCGATAAGAATCGCTGAGTAAACAGCTGATTCAAATCCGACAGAGATTCCCGAAAGAAGAACTGTTGCGGCACCAGTTTGTGAAGAAGCCGCGACATCGTTTACGGGACGCTTTCCTACCGCAGTGAAGAAGCCGGTGAGCATTTGGATGGAAGCTGCGAGCGCGATGCCGATAAGAACTGCGCCAAAGGCGAGAATGCGTGGATTGGTCGAACCGGCAGCGGATACTGCGTCTGCGGAAAGACCAGTCATCAAATTGAATGAACCTGGAAGGTAGACGAATGTTGCAAGGCCCGTGAGAACCGCGCTGATGATCGCCGACATGAAGAACGACCGATTGATCGCGCTCATTGCTGTCTTGTCAGTTTTGCGCATGCGCGTGAGGAAGATCCCGATCACAGCGGTCACGGTGCCGATTGCGGGAACGATGAGCGGATAGATCAGACCTGCGTCGCCGAATGCTGCCTTGCCGAGAATTAGTGCGGCAACAAGTGTTACTGCGTAGGACTCGAACAGGTCAGCTGCCATACCAGCACAGTCGCCGACGTTATCGCCGACATTATCCGCAATAGTGGCCGCGTTACGAGGATCATCTTCTGGAATGTTCTTCTCAACTTTTCCTACAAGATCTGCTCCAACATCTGCCGCCTTGGTGAAGATTCCTCCACCAACACGCATGAACATCGCGAGCATCGCTGCGCCAAAACCAAATCCTTCAAGTACCGATGGGGCGTTCTCGCGGTAGATGATCACGACAAGTGATGCACCAACAAGTCCAAGACCCACGGTTGTCATGCCGACAACGCCGCCGGTGCGGAAGGCAATTCGAACTGCCTTCTCCGCTGACTTCTGGCGGGCCGCTTCTGCTACGCGGACGTTGGCACGCACGGCCAACCACATGCCGTTGTATCCGACCAGTGCGCTAAAAGCGGCACCGACTAAAAAGAATATTGAACGACCGATTCGTATGTCGCTCGTGCCCGGAAGGGCGAAGAGGAGGACGAAAACGATTGCCACGAAGTACGACAGCGTCCGGAACTGGCGCGCCAGATAGGCGGCCGCACCTTCCTGGACTGCGCCTGCGATTTCGCGCATCTTCTCTGTGCCTTCGTCGGCGGCCAGGACCTGTGCGCGCAGCGCCCAGGCAATACCCAGCGCAATCAGAGAGATCGCTAGGACTATGTATACATATGTGAGGTTTGTTCCGGTGACATGCACGAGAGAGCTTGCAGCTCGCATTTCTCCTCCATTGGAGATCGGGGCCCCTAATCGGGTGCAAAGATGTCCAGAGTGTACGCACAGACCCGCCGCTAAGCCCAAATCTGGCCCCAAATCTGCCCTCGCTGTACCTATCTATTACAGGGTAGGGTCAACCTCCTATGAACTTGCTGGACGCCAAATCAATAATCGCCGACCTCGGACTTGCGGGGGTTTTAGGCATCCTCTTCGCAGAGACCGGCCTCCTCGTGGGACTCATTCTTCCTGGCGACTCTCTCCTCTTTATTGCCGGTATCGCCGCCTCTGGGACAGCGGCCGCGATTCTGGGCGGGGTTCATCTCTCGGTTCTTGGCCTCTTCATTGGCGCCCCAATCGCCACGATCCTTGGCTCTCAGGTCGGTCATTACATCGGCCACAAATTCGGACGACCTCTCTTTAATAGGCCAGATGGGCGTTTCTTCAACCACTCGAGGGTGGTGGCGACAGAGAAGTGGCTCAAAAAGTATGGCCCCGGTCGGGCGATCGTCCTGGCTCGCTATGTGCCCTTTGTGCGCACGCTCATCAACCCCCTATGTGGAATTGTCCGCGTGCCCGCATCGACATTCTTCATCTGGAATGTCATCGGGGGAATCCTCTGGAGCGACGGCATCATCCTGCTCGGATATCTCCTAGGTGAACGACTCGAGGGCTCGATCGACCACTACCTCTTGCCGATCATCGGAGTCATCATCGTCTTGAGTTTGCTGCCCCTTGGCTTAGAAATCATCCGAGAGATTCGCACCAAGCGACACCTGAGTTAACTTCTGTACCGCGGCGGCTCGCCCATATTTCCATCAACAGGCGCGTTCTCCGGCAAACTCGAGTTGAGCAACGACATCTCTTCCTCAGTTAGTGAAATCGAAAGCCCGATGAGGCTATCTCGGAGTGATGAGACCTTTGTAGCCCCGGGAATCGGAATGACTGTCGGAGAAGTCTGAAGCAGCCAGGCAATCGTCGTTGCATAGGCACTCACTCCCAGGGTCAGACCGACTTCGCGAAATGCCCCAAATTCTCCTGCGCCAAGTCCTTCGGCACGGCTAATTCCGCCCATCGGTGACCAAGGAAGGTAGGCGATCCCAAATTCCTCGCACACGTCCATCACATCTGGCTCGTGGCGATATCTGGGGCTGAATTGATTCTGCACGGAAATGATCCCGCCCTGATCTGGCGTGCCACCCATTTTGACTGCGCGTCGCAACTGTTCGACGTTGTAATTGCTCACCCCGATGCGTTCAATGATCCCTCGCTCGAGGAGTGCCAAGACATTCTCAAACTGGTCTTCAAATACCATCGACGTATCCAGGCGATGGTGCTGCCACAACTTGATGCGATCAAGACCAAGTCGCAGTGCGGATGCTTCAACTGCGCGGAGCAGGTAATCAAGAGAGGACTCAAGTCCCCAGCTCTCCTTCGGCCCGCGAGTAATCCCGCCCTTGGTGGCAATGACCACTTTGCTTTTCTCTTCAGCGGTGCCGCTCCATGAGCTAAATGCTGCGCCAACTAGCCGCTCGTTGTGACCGAACGTGTCCCAACTAGGAGCGTAAATATCGGCTGTGTCGATAAGAGTCACACCTGCATCGAATGCCGCATGAATCAACGCAACCGCGCCTTCTGGATCGTTGAGTATCTCCGGTCGATTCTGCGACAGCGGCATGCATCCGAGCCCCATCGCGGAGACTTCCCAAGGGCCGAGAGTGCGCTGCGGCAGTGCCATGTCTAGAGACCTAGATCGCCAAGGGTATAAGCGCTTCGATACTCCAAACCTGCATCGAGTATCGCCTGCTTCGCACCACGTTCGACAATGACTGCAACCCCGACAACGATCGCACCCGCTTCACGAAGTGCGTCCACGGCGGTCAAGACCGATCCACCGGTGGTTGATGTGTCTTCGACTGCGACGACACGACGACCTTTGACATCCGGCCCCTCAATGCGTCGCTGCAAACCATGCGCCTTCTCGGCTTTACGAACGACAAAAGAATCAATTCTGTTTCCGCGTTGTGCCGCAACATGCATCATCGCAGTGGCAACCGGGTCTGCACCAAGTGTGAGTCCACCAACCGCGTCGTATTCCCAGTCCTTAAGAAGATCAAGCATGACCTCGCCAACAAGTGGTGCCGCTTCGGCGTCCAACGTCACGCGACGAAGATCCACGTAGTAATCGGCTTCCTTGCCGGATGAGAGAACAACTTTGCCATGCACGATTGCCTTCTTCTTGATCTGTTCCTTTAGAGTTTCGTGTGAATTCATAGTTTGATCTTACCTGCGAAGTTGTACCCACTTACTATCCGAGAATGAATTCACAACGCCTTGAGACTGCGCGACTTTTTCAGAGGTTTGGTTTCGGACCAAAACCAGGAGAGTTCACCACTGCCCTCAAGCAAGGCGTTGATAGGACTAGGACTCTGCTGCTGAATCCCCCGGCAAGAGACAAAGGGCTGAGTTCGATCCTAGATCCGGCACTGACGGATCTAGGAAACTTCCCACCCTTAGGAACGCAAGCGCGTGCAGATTTCAACTCCCAGATGAGATCGCAACGACAAACCCTGATGTTGTGGTGGCTAGATCGAATGGCACTGGCAGATAACGCGCTTGTGGAGAAGATGACCTGGTTCTGGCATGGCCATTGGGCAACGTCAATCGGCAAAGTTGAGTACGCGTTGCCGATGTACATACAGAACCAGACACTTCGCAAGTATTCCTTGGGCAATTTTGCAGAACAGGCGCGCACAATGATTGTCGACGGTGCCCTCCAATATTGGCTTGATGGAGGCGCCAACACGGTGAAAGCCCCAAATGAGAATCTGGCGCGAGAGTTCATGGAACTTTTCACACTCGGTGTCGACCGCTACCTTGAAATCGACGTCCAGTCGGTGGCGCGGGCACTGACCGGTTACCGAGTCACTCGTTCAAATGGCATCATTGCTTTCAATCCGAAAACGCACGATTCCTCGACGCTGAATATTCTCGGGACCTCTGCATCATTTAATGCCACTCAAGTATCCAACTTGGTGACCGCTAGAGATGACTGTGCTCGATTCATCTCCGACCGGCTCTGGTTTCGTTTCATTTCGACCACAATCGCTAGACCAGAATCCAACCCAGTTCAAAACGCATTCGGTGGACGAGAAATTGCACTCGCAGTAAATGCTCTTGTCACATCTGGAGTGATGTCCGACCCCCAATACTCACTCGTCAAATCACCGGTCGAATGGTTCATCGGCCTCTGTCGGGCCTTGAATATCTCGCCGTCGAAATTGCCGAAACCCGAACAAGTCCTTAACTCGCTGGATAAGTTGGGTCAGGTTCCCTTTGTCCCTCCGAATGTTGGCGGGTGGCCGGCTGGCGAAGCCTGGTTAACGGCGGCAAGTGCCCAGTATCGCCTGCAATTTGTTCAATATTTGTTGGCGCACGGAGATATTTCACCCGTCGCCTCACTACCGTCATCAGTGAGGTTCACTGCTGTAAGCGATTTACTCGGTGTCGCAAATTGGAGTCTGCGAACTGAGCGTGCCCTGCGCGGGGTGATCGAGAATCCAACCCGGCTTATTTTGCTTGCCGCATCTAGCCCCGAATACATCGTGAGCGCCTAAGGGGAATCATGGACACACTCAGCCGACGTAGGTTCCTTCAACTCACAGGCGCCGCCGCAATTGCCGCAGCCACGCCAATGGTCACGTTGGAGCAAATTGCCCAAGCCGCGCAGATGAGACCGTTGCCCCTAGGGACGCCCATCCTTGTCGTTATTACGTTGTACGGGGGAAATGACGGGCTCAACACTGTAGTTCCCTATAAGGATCCGCTGTATTTCAACGCTCGTCCAGATATTTCATATGCACAAATTGACTTACTTCCACTGGATTCCGACCTTGCTCTCAACGGCTCGATGACAGGCATTAAATCTCTGTGGGACCAGAGCAAAGTCGCGATCATCCGAGGAGTCGGCTACCCCGATCCAGACCTCTCGCACTTCACATCGATGGCAATATGGCAGAGCGCCTCTCCTGTGCACCATGTCAGTTCGGGTTGGCTGGGCAGATGGCTCGACACGCAACAACGAGATCCGATGCTCGCGATTAGTTTGGGATCGGTGCTCCCACCATTGCTTGCCGGAAATAACATCGCCGGTTCTGCACTTCCGTTGGGAGGGATCGTGGTTCCAACTGGGAGTTTGGCGTTGGATTGTCAGAAGCTATCGGCGGCCACTCGCACCGATTCGAGATTGATGGCGACGGCTGCAACTTCTCTTCGCGATCTCTTTGATTTGTCTAGCACCATTACTCCCGTTCTAAAGCAGCCGGCTCCTCAGCCTCTTGACCTACCGACTGCTGACGGCGGAGTCGCGGGAGGGAATTCTGATCTGCAACAACAGTTGGACGTAGTCGCGAAGCTTATTGCCGCTGGTTCTCCAACCAGGGTGTGGTCGGTAAGTCTCGGTGGCTTCGACACGCACGCCAACGAGAAGGGGGCGCAGTCCGCACTCCTTGGAAACGTGTCTTCTTCCATCGCCAGGTTTATGAGCCAGATGCGGGCCACCAATCGCGAGAAGGATGTGGTCATTCTTGCCTACAGCGAATTCGGCCGTCGGGTTAAGGCAAATGCTTCGCTGGGTACCGATCATGGAACCTCTGGACCGGTTTTTGTCATCGGTGACCGCATCAAGGGTGGCTTCTACGGCGACCAGCCATCGCTTTCCAATTTGATTGGAGGCGACCTAGCTGTCACCACTGATTTCCGAGATATCTACGCTTCACTTATCGAAGGGGTTCTGAAGAGCCCAGCCGATCAAGTCATGAAAAATTGGAAGGGCCGTACGAATTTCTTTACGAAGGTCTAGTTCTCCTGCTTGTAAACGACCACTGGTGTTGCATGGCGCCTTGCCAAAGACTTCGGCGGATTCGATTCGAGCAGCGCATCCATCTCCACGCGCAATTTCGCCACCTCCAAAGCCATATTGGCCACGGCCGATTCCAACTCCATGATTCTCTTTATTCCTGCGTGGTTGATGCCCTCGCCGATGAGCCGCTGGACATTGCGCAAAAGAGCAATATCCCTGAGCGAATAACGGCGTCCGCGACCGCTAGCTCGCCCTGGCGAAACAAGGCCCAATCGGTCGTACTGGCGCAAGGTCTGCGGATGCAATCCGGAAAGTTGCGAGGCAATCGAAATAACATAAACCGCAGCGTCGTCATCGTGCTCAGGATTTATTGGAGTCGTTTCATTGCTCATGATTTTGCCCTCGCTTTGAACTCTGCGCGAACATCTTCCTCGGCTGTTTCTTCGGCGAACTCCTGCAACGCCTTTTGGGCCTTGGTGCCAAGACGCTGGGGCACTTGAACCTCTACGCTAACGAGAAGGTCTCCGACGCCATTAGGAGTTTTAACTCCGTGGCCCTTAATGCGTAGTACTCGCCCATTCGACGTCCCGGGAGCAAGCCGAACAGTAACTTCATCGCCACTCAATGTTGGAACCTTGATATCAGCCCCAAGGGCTGCTTCAGCAAAAGTCACGGGCAGAGTCATCATGAGGTTCTCGCCCTTGTGAGTGAAAACTGGGTGAGGTTTCACATTCAAATGGATAAAGAGGTCGCCAGGACCAGCCTCACCGGGCGCACCTTTGCCGCGGATGCGGATCTTGCCGCCGTTCTTCACACCCGCAGGCACTCGGACGGTGATGTTTGTAGGAGGACCGCCATCACTTGATAGACGAAGATCCAGATTCGTGCCGAAAATGGATTCGCGGAAAGTAATAGTGGACTCGGTCTGCAAGTCCTGTCCCTTGCGCGGTGCCCGACGCCCCCCGCCGAAGAGGTTTGCGAAGATATCTTGGGTATCACCGCCACCGAAGAAGTCGGCGTAATCACGGCTGGCACCCTGAGGGGGGCCTTGTGGTTGACGGTATCCACCACGCTCGAAAAGAGAGCGCGCCTCATCGTATTCAGCGCGGGATTTGTCGTCGGAAAGAATTTCGTAGGCCTCGGAGACCGCCTTGAATTCCTCTTCGAGTTTCTTGTTGCCTGTGTTCTTATCCGGATGGAGTTTGTGCGCCAATTCGCGGTACTTCTTTTTGATCTCTTTGTTGGTCGCGCTCTTGCTTACACCCAGGATCTTGTAGAAATCCTTTTCGTACAAATCCTTGGCGGCCACGGTTTACTCCGGATCCGCTACTGCCACTCGAGCAGGACGAAGTATTCGCTCTTTGTATTTGTAACCAGGTTGCAGAATTGCCGTTGCCGTTGGCTCGGTGACCTCAGATGAAGTCGAGTGCATGAGCGCTTCATGAATCTGAGGATCGAAAGAACTTCCTGCATCACCGAATGACTGCAGACCAATCCTCGTAGTCACATTGATCAACTGGTCGGCAATTGCCTTGAAGCCGCCCTGCAATTCTCCATGCTCCTTGGCGCGGTCTATGTCGTCAAGGATTGGAAGAAGTTCGGTAAGCACTGCGCTGACGGCTAACTCGTGTGCGAGCGAACGATCACGCTCAACGCGCTTTCGATAGTTGATGTACTCGGCTTGAAGCCTCTGCAGATCTGCGGTGAGGACGGCGAGGTCTCCCTCGACCGCCTCACTCTGCAGATCTCCGATAACTTCATCCGCCAGGGATTCGTTATTCTCGTTCATCTTTATTCTTCGACTATCTCTGCGTCTTCAACGCCTTCATCCGTTGACTGGCCTTCAGATGGTTGTGAAGTTGCAGCATTGGCTGCGTACAAAGCAGAACCGAGCGCTTGGCTCAGAGTAGAAACTTTCTCTGTCGCCGTCTTGATCATCTCGAAATTTGCACCGCCAAGTGCAGTTTTGAGTTCGGCAAGAGCCGCCTCGGTTTCTGCCTTCTTTGCAGCGGCTTCTCCCTCGTTGAGTTTGTCGCCGTTTTCTGCCAAGAACTTCTCGGTCTGGTACATAAGCGAATCGCCAGTGTTTCGAATCTCGGCTTCTTCTTTACGTTTGCGATCTTCCTCAGCGTGGGCGTCAGCGTCCTTCATCATTCGATCGATCTCGTCCTTCGACAGTGCAGAGCCACCAGTGATGGTCATGCTCTGCTCCTTGCCGGTGCCGAGATCTTTCGCAGATACGTGAACGATTCCGTTCGCATCGATATCAAATGTGACCTCGATCTGCGGAACGCCACGTGGTGCCGGTGGCAGACCAGTGAGCTCGAACATGCCCAATTTCTTGTTATAGGCCGCCATTTCGCGCTCACCTTGGTAGGCCTGAATCTGCACGGCTGGCTGATTGTCATCGGCCGTCGTGAAGATCTCGCTTCGCTTAGTTGGGATGGTTGTATTGCGCTCGATCAACTTTGTCATCACGCCGCCCTTGGTTTCGATGCCAAGCGACAACGGTGTGACGTCGAGAAGGAGAACATCCTTGACCTCGCCCTTAAGAACACCTGCCTGAAGGGACGCACCGACAGCAACAACCTCATCTGGGTTCACACCCTTGTTGGGCTCACGGCCTCCGGTGAGATCACGAACAAGATCCACAACTGCTGGCATACGAGTCGATCCACCCACGAGTACGACGTTGTGAATTTCCGAGACGGGAATTCCTGCGTCTTTAAGAACGGATTGGAAAGGCTTCTTGCAGCGTTCGAGTAGATCAGCAGTCAGCGCCTGGAACTGCGCACGCGTGATGGTCTCATCAAGGAAGAGTGGATTTTTCTCAGCATCCACCGTGATGTACGGCAAGTTAATCGATGCTTGCTGCGAAGAGGAAAGTTCGATCTTTGCTTTTTCCGCAGCCTCGCGGATGCGCTGCATCGCCATCTTGTCCTTGGTCAAGTCGATTCCATTCTGAGAACCGAATGTCTTAACAAGGTGATCGACAAGTGCTTGATCCCAATCATCTCCACCAAGGTGGTTATCGCCGTTGGTTGCCTTGACTTCGACAACACCGCCGCCGATTTCAAGGAGTGAAACGTCAAAAGTTCCGCCACCAAGGTCGAATACGAGGATGGTGTGCTCTTCTTCGGCTTTGTCGAGTCCGTATGCAAGTGCTGCTGCGGTTGGCTCGTTGATGATGCGAAGAACATTGAGACCGGCGATCTCGCCAGCTTCTTTCGTTGCCTGACGCTGGGCGTCATTGAAGTATGCGGGAACGGTGATGACTGCATCCGTCACCGTTTCGCCGAGGTAGGACTCCGCATCGCGCTTCAACTTCTGAAGCACGCGAGCGCTAATTTCTTGCGGGGTGTACTTCTTGCCGTCAATGTCGATTGACCACGAGGTACCCATGTGGCGCTTAACCGATCGGACGGTGCGCTCAACGTTGGTGACTGACTGGCGCTTGGCGACCTCGCCTACGAGAACCTCGCCGTTCTTGGCGAAGGCCACGATCGAGGGGGTCGTGCGGGCACCCTCGGAGTTGGCGATGACAGTAGGCTCGCCCCCCTCAAGGACCGACACGCAACTATTGGTGGTGCCAAGGTCGATTCCAACTGCTCTTGCCATCTTTTTTGCTCCTTTTTAGTCGTTCTTCCGGCCTATAAGCGGCCATGACACAATTCTCAACCTTGCGTCGAATCTTGTCAAAAGATTGAGTCAACCCGACTCAAGGTCTCTATCGTGCTAACGCAGTTGGGCAGATACCTATTCCCTAGCTGGGAAGGCCTCCCCAGCCGGGAAGGCCCAAACGCTTCGATTCCTTCTTTACATCGCTGTCGTAGGCCGCGGCCCCCTGCTTCGCCGACTTCACCCCCGAGCCAACTTGGACGGTGATGGCAGAAAGATTGGGGCCTTTAATCGGCGAAACAAACTCCAAGGCCGGTGCTGTTCTGCCCTCGGCGTTGAGATAGGGAAGCATCTCGGTAGTTATCTGGGAAATGCGACCTGACAATTTCGCACCCCTTATGAGGTACGGACCGGTTGGCGTCACAGCGGAAGTCATTGCTGCAATCCCCGCCTTGGTCGTGGAAAAAGCCAGAAACTTCTTTGACGCCCTGAGATGGGCGGTCTTGTTGGATATAAATAGTCCGTTTGGCATCCAGACAGTTAATCCATTCTGCTTGGCTGATTTGCCAGGTTGAGCGAAAATTCCAACGTTGTCAGCCAATTGCGGAAAGTTCTTATCTAGGTCTGTCGCAACAAAGGAAAGCATTGGATAGTGGACGCCCTTGCCGGTAGCAAGATATCTCAATCCCGTCGCAAGGTCTGAAGTTGCGTAATCTTTGTTCTGATACCCAGCCTTATGGACTTCTTCCAAATGCTGAAATCCCACCATGGCTACTGGAGTTTTAGAGATGCTGGCTCTATTTGCAGTGAACATCGCAGGAAAGTTTGGTGACGCCGCTTGAACGTTGAACTCATCGGCCAACACGAATAACTGTGCAGTCCAGCTATCTTTAAAGGTTGAGATGACCGGGACAAGACCAGCCTTCTTGATTTTCGCGTTGTTCGACATGAATTGTGACCACATGAGAGGGATCTTCAAGCCGAGCTTCCTATAGACGATTTTGTTATAGAGAATTCCCCCGCCCATGGCGCTTCCAAATGGCGCGGCGTACTTGCGCCCCGCGATGGAAACTGCTGGCAAATATGACGAAATAACTTTGCTCTGCCAGGGTTCGTTTGCGAGATCCACCAAGTTCTTAGTCGGGTCCAGTGCTTGAAAGAGCGAACCGCTTTGGTAGACGAAGACATCGTCCATCGTCCCGGCTGCAAGTCGGGCTTTAACCAGATTTACTGCGTCGACGCCAGACGGGCCGACATTCACACTCACATGAATATGGGGGTTGGCGATTTCGAACGCCTTCGCGAGCGCGGACAAAAGTGGCTGGTCGACATTGCCGCTATCGGTCCAGACCGTGATCGTCTCTGTCGCGGCGCGAACTGGCGATGATACAAATATTGGGAAAAGAATTGCAGAGGTGACTAGAGCCAGTAATCTCCATGTGGGTCGCAGGAATCTGGGCACCCTACTTGTCCCCTCCCCCCGCGAAGTCTTCCCTTCCAACGTACCAGAGGTGGGGGAGGGTTTCCTGGTGAAATTCAAATTCTCGCGTTAAATGCACCACGAAATTGAAGGCGCCGATACCCTCTTCCCTATGTCCTACTGGTTGAATCTGATACTTCCGACGGTCTCCTATGGGATCACCGTCGCGGCTTTAGTCCTGCTCTTTGTCAACGGGAAGAAACTCCTCGCCATCTATCGCGCGGGCCAACCCGACCCAACTCGCAAAGACAAACGTGGATCCCGTCTGGCTCACATGCTGCGCGAGATTCTCGGGCACACCAAGATGCTGAACTTCACCGCCACTGGTATCGCACACTGGGTCGTCATGGTCGGCTTCGTGACTTTGTTCGGCACTTTACTCACCGCTTACGGGCAAGTTCTGGATCCCAACTTCGCGCTTCCGCTCATCGGCCATTTCATTCCCTACGAATACTTCACCGAGCTCATCACTTTGCTCACGGGACTTGGAATTCTTGCGCTTGTATTCATCCGCCAATACACGCGAATTTTCCAAAAGGGCAAGCAGTCACGGTTTTTCGGATCCGGCTCATGGAAAGCGTATTACGTCGAAGCGACAATTGTTGCGATCGTCATATGTGTGACTCTTCTTCGCGGCCTTGAAGGTGCGCTCTCCAACGACACCGCATGGAGTTGGCACTATCCATTCTCCTGGCGTCTTGTCCTTGTCTTCAAAGAACTTTCCTTGGGCACGATTCTTAATTTAATTCAGATCGTGGCGGCGATAAAGATCGTTGTCTCCATGCTCTGGTTCATCGTGATCGCACTAAACCTGACGATGGGCGTTGCTTGGCATCGCTTCCTCGCATTCTTCAATGTTTACTACCGACGCCACAACGATGGAACCAACTCCCTTGGCGAGTTGCCCGAGATGTTGTCACATGGCCGACCGATTGATTTTGATGATCCGTCAGAGGATGACGTCTTTGGCTTAGGAACGCGCGCTGACATATCGTGGAAAGGGCTGCTGGATATGACCAGCTGCACCGAGTGCGGGCGTTGCCAATCTCAGTGCCCAGCGTGGCACACCGATAAACCGCTGTCCCCCAAGCTCTTGATCATGGCAATGCGCGATCATGCGATGGCAAAGGTGGTGGAGACCGAGTCTCTTATCGGTGAATCCGCGCCAATCTCTTACGACGTTCTGTGGTCTTGCACTACGTGCGGCGCGTGCGTCAATGAGTGCCCAGTGGATATCGAACATGTCGACCACATCGTCAATATGCGTCGCTTCCAAGTGCTTGTTGAATCCGAGTTTCCATCCGAGCTAGGCGGCACATTCCGCAATCTTGAGAATTCAGGCAATCCATGGGGCGCAAATCGCTCGGATCGCGACGGTTGGATCGCCGAGTGCGACTTCCCGATTCGCATTGTCGAAGGCGAACTACCCGAAGACATCGACTACTTGTTCTGGGTTGGTTGCGCCGGCGCGTTTGAAGAACGCGCCAAAAAGACAACGAAGGCTGTTGCCGAATTGCTTTATATGGCAGGTGTGAAGTTCGCCGTGCTTGGCAAGCGGGAAACCTGCACTGGAGATCCTGCGCGTCGGGCTGGAAATGAATTCCTCTACCAAATCCTGGCAAAGGAAAACATTGAGACATTCAACGAAGTTTTTGCAAGCCGACCGGAGAAGGGCAAGAAGAAGATAGTTGTCACTTGCCCTCATTGCTTCACGACGATCGGCAAAGACTATGCGCAGAGCGGTTTTGAATTAGAGATGGTTCACCACACCCAACTACTCAATCAACTCGTGCGCGATGGCAAACTGACTCCGGTCAATAAGAGTGAAAAGTCGCTGACCTATCACGACCCTTGCTACTTGGGCCGACACAATCAGATTTATTCACCACCACGTGAACTGCTGGGGGCAACGGGAATCGAAATCACCGAGATGCCTCGGAACCAAGAGCGCTCCTTCTGCTGCGGTGGCGGTGGCGGACGTATGTGGATGGAAGAGAAGATCGGCACACGTATCAACATGAACCGAGTCGATGAGGCCCTGGCCACAGGCGTGGAAGAGGTGGCCGTGGCCTGTCCGTTCTGCCGTGTCATGGTCAGCGACGGCGTCACCGCCCGAGAGAGCAGCGTCGAGGTCCTCGACGTAGCCCAAGCTCTACTGCGCTCAGTTAAGCCGTTGATCTAGTTCGTCGGGTTGGCTTGAGACTGCTTCGCTTTACGTCTCTGCGCTCAACCCAACTTCCTAGATCCAAGCTTCTGAGCCCATTTTCTTGCATTTCGGTAGATCCCAAGCGGGCGCTAGGTCTATTCTCAGATAACCCTCAGGTTGACAGGCAATCATCTGCTCCAGAGGTGATGACTATGACGACTCTCAGGGAGCGTGCAGAAGTGCAAGATACAAAGGAAGTTACAACCCATCGGATCTTGGTGGTCGATGACGAATCGAGCATCAGTGATTTGATTTCGACAAGCCTGCGCTTTGTGGGCTTTGACGTACGGACTGCCGCCAATGGTGCCCAGGCACTTCAGGTCGCGCAGGACTTCCAACCCCATGCCATCGTTCTCGACGTCATGTTGCCAGACCTTGATGGCTTTGAGGTCTGTCGCCAGCTTCGCAGCGAGGGTCACAATGTCGGGGTTCTGTTTCTGACTGCCAAGGACGGAATGGAAGACAAGGTCGCCGGTCTGACCATCGGTGGCGATGACTACATGACCAAGCCTTTTAGTCTAGAAGAACTTGTCGCACGCCTCCGCGCACTTTTGCGCCGCACGGGAGCCATCGAGACCATGCCAGATGACGAGAAGATCCGCTTCGCCGACCTTGAGTTGGACGAAGCCACACACGAGGTCCGAAGAGCTGGTCAACTCATTGATCTTTCCCCTACTGAGTTCCTTCTTCTTCGCTATCTACTGATTAACGCCGACCGAGTCGTCTCGAAGTCTCAGATTCTCGACCACGTCTGGCAGTACGACTTCCGCGGAGATGCAGGCATTGTTGAAACATATATCTCCTACCTGCGCAAGAAGATCGACATCTTTGAACCACCGCTGATCCACACCGTTCGCGGAGTTGGTTATCGCTTGCGCATGCCACCCAAGTAGTACCCCTAAACTTCTCCGACCATGGTCTCACCACTTCGCAAAGTCTCCAATCCGCTTAGCCTTTGGAGTCTTCGTAACCGTTTGATCGTGGGCGTCGTAGTGTTATCTGCTCTTGGCTTCATTGCATCCGATTTCGTGGCGCGCAATTCGCTCCATTCTTTTATGATGGATCAAGTCGACACGCAACTAAAAAGTGTCGCGGGTGGTTCAGTGCTTCGTCTTGATCGCGCTGGCATAGCACCTGATGACGAAGCTGTTCTACCCTCAGGCGGCGACGACGAATCAAGCACGACTCTGAGTTCGAAGAGCAAGGCAAAAGCTACGCTTAGTCCGCTTCGTCAGGTTCCAACAACAATGTCGGTGACTTTGCTCGATCCAGCGGGAAAGGTTCTCGGAGTTATCGGTGGGGACCTAAATACCCAAGCAATTAGCAACTTCGTCGCAGGCTTCACCCCAGCAATGGTCATTAGCCACAAGAATCAGCCATTCACCATCGAAGCCCCCGGATCAGAATTTCGAGTGCTTGCCCGCATACTTCCCTCATCACTCGGAAGCGTGGTGGTCGCACAGTCTTTGGACAACATCGATCAGACGGTGCATAGGCTCCAAATTCTCTTTATTATCATCGGAATTATCGCCCTACTCCTTATAGCCCTTGCTTCGCGAAAAGTGATTGACATCGGCTTGCGTCCGCTCGAAGCTGTTGAAGTGACAGCCGAATCGATCGCCGGCGGAAACCTCTCCGCCCGTCTTCCTACGGCCAAACCGGACACGGAAGTCGGACGCCTTGTTGGCTCACTGAACAAGATGTTGGCGCGCATTGAAGAGTCCTTCGCGGCAAGGACGGCCAGTGAGAACCGCTTGCGCCGATTTGTCGCCGATGCCTCTCACGAATTGCGAACGCCGCTCACCGCCATTAGGGGTTTTGCAGAATTGCACCGACAGGGCGCAGTGAAAGGCGAAGAGGCAACTAAGGAATTGATCGGACGAATCGAGAAGGAGTCGCTTCGCATGGGCTCGCTCGTGGAGGATCTCCTATTACTTGCTCGGCTAGATCAGGCACGAGAGATGTCGACTGATCCTGTAAATATTTCCTCCGCCATCAATGAAGCAGTCGAGTCAGCGCGTGCAGCTGGACCACATCATCCGATTACCGTGACTGCGCCCGAGGACGACATCTACGTCCTCGGTGATGCCTACCGAATTCACCAAGTGATCGCGAACCTCCTCGCTAACGCTCGTACTCACACGCCGGAGGGCACTCCAATTACTGTGACTCTTTCGCACGCGGAGGATGGCACAACGGTCTCAGTCTCGGACAAAGGTCCCGGTCTGAGTGAGGCCGATCAAGAACGAATCTTCGAACGTTTCTACCGTGCCGACCCCTCACGCGTGCGAACAAACGGGGATGGCAGCGGTTTGGGTCTATCGATTGTGGACGCCGTGATGCGCGCACATGGAGGTCGAGTCAGCGTCACCTCAACCCTCGGCGATGGCGCCACTTTCACGCTCTTCTTCCCTACTAATTAAGTAGCAGGTCCAAGGCTCTCCATAGCGCGAAGGGCTGCAATTCGCTCTTCGATCGGCGGGTGCGTTGCAAACATGCGTGACACGGCCTTGGCATCAAGTGGAGATTCAATCCAGATGTGCGCCACCGCCGTCGACCGTTGATGCACGACAGTGGAGTCGGCAGCCAGTACCTCAAGGGCTGAACGCAGCCCAGTTGGATTCCTCGTAAAGGCAACAGCAGTCGCATCGGCCAATGCTTCACGACGACGAGATATCGCCGATTTCAGCAGCAACGCCGCAATTGGAGCCAATATCAAAACGATAAGAGACACCACCACCGCAAGCGGGTTGGCGTTGTGGTCACGGCTGTCGCGGCGCCCTCCACCAAACCACATCATCCTCGTCAAGATGTCGGTGATCATCGCGATCGCCCCCGCAGTGGTAGCCGCCACTGCTGCAACCAATGTGTCCCGATTTCCTACGTGAGACATTTCGTGCGCGACAACACCTTGGAGTTGATCCCGATCCATCACATCAAGAATCCCTGTAGTGAATGCGATCACCGCATGCTCAGGGTTTCGCCCAGTGGCAAACGCATTCGGCGCGGTGTCTTGAACGACTGCAACCTTGGGCATCGGTAACCCACTTGCAATGGTTACCTCGTGAATCAAGTTGAAGAGATTTGGATTGTCACTTTGTTGAATCTCGCGAGCGCCGGTCATTCGGAGAACAATCGAGTCAGAGGTGTAATACGAGCCCCAAACAGAGATCAATGCGATCCCTACCGCTATGGGAACGATTGCTGTGGTGCTCTGTCCGAAATACGTAAGTGCCGCATACACGACAAGTCCCACGAGCAACCCCATGCTTGCAAGTAGCAAATATGTCTTTCGCTGATTGGCACTCTGTGCCGCGCGAAAAGATACTCCCGCCATAAGTGTGCTTTAGAACTTTACGGTCGGGGCTTGACGCGACTGTGGATCTTCCACTTCGTAGAACTCGCGCAATCCCACCTTGGCTAAACCGGCAAAAAGAGAAGTAGGGATGGTTTTCACGGCTGCGTTCAGCGCCCGTACATTGTCGTTGTAGTACTGACGGGCAAAGGAGACTTTGTTCTCAGTAGTCGACAACTCTTCCTGCAGTGCTAGGAAGTTGGAAGACGCCTTCAGATCTGGATAGGCCTCTGCAACGGCGAGCAATCCGCGAAGGGCTTGAGTCACCATGCCGTCCGCCGCCGCTACATCTGCAACGGTGGTGGCCGTAGTGGCCTTTGCTCGAGCAGCGATCACCCTTTCGAATGTCTCCTTCTCGTGAGTCGCATACCCCTTAACGGTTTCGACCAGGTTTGGAATGAGATCAGATCGACGCTTTAGTTGAACTTCTATTTGGGCGAAAGCCTCGTTGACGTTGACGTTCAGTCGAACAAGGCGGTTGTAAATGGAGATAATGATTAATGCGAGCACAACAACGACGGCGACAACAATGACAGTAGTTTTCATACTTTTAACTTACCCCCTTTAAGGGGTCTATTGAATATCGCTCTGGTGAAAATTCATCCACGAACGGCTAGGCGTTGGGCCTCGCTGTCCTTGGTACCTGGAGCCGTACAGAGCCGATCCATAGGGGTGCTCAGCAGGAGAGGAGAGTCGAATCAGGCAGAGTTGGCCGATCTTCATTCCTGGGAATAGTTTTACCGGCAGGTTCGCGACATTGGAAAGTTCCAGGGTGATGTGACCTGAAAAACCCGGGTCAATGAATCCTGCAGTGGAATGGGTAAGCAAGCCCAGACGACCAAGGGAAGACTTTCCTTCAAGGCGACCGGCAAGATCATCGGGAAGTGTTATCACTTCATAGGTGCTCGCGAGAACAAATTCGCCGGGGTGCAGAATGAAGAATTCCTTGGGACCCACCTCGACTGCGCGCGTGAGTTCGCTCTGCTCAACCGACGGGTCAATCACCGAGTACTTGTGGTTCTCAAAAACACGGAAAAAGCGGTCGAGGCGAACGTCAATGCTAGAAGGCTGAATCATCGCCTCGTCGTATGGCTCTACTCGGACTCGACCGGACTGGACCTCTGCGCGAATATCGCGATCACTTAGCAACATGGTTGGCGACTTTACCGTCTCTCTCTATGCTTACCCAATACAACCACATGCGGGCGTAGTGAAATGGCATCACGTCAGCTTCCCAAGCTGACAGCGCGGGTCCGATTCCCGTCGCCCGCTCCAAACGTACCTATATGGCCCGTCTGATCTCCAGCCAGTGCTCTCCATTCACGGAGTCGAAGACCGCCCGGGTCCGCTTCTCATTGCCGAAGCCACTTCGCAACCCGCTACCGATCGCGACTGCGGCGTGCTGAAGTTCCAGGCATGAGGAGACCACCGTTAGGCACTCTTCGTCATCGTCAAGGTAAAGGGTTATCTGGCACATTCCCGTCTCAATGCCCTCAAAGGCTTCGCACATGGCTTGACGGACTTCTGCCGATACAGGCTCTGAATCGGTCAAAGCCTCAACAACTGCAATAGTCGGCGTCCAATTTTGCTTCGCCGCAACATTCACAAGATCCAGTGCAAGCTGGGCAAGACCACCGGTGATAAACGGATCCAATTGAATACGGGCACGCAATCGTGCCTCTTCTATGTGGGCTTGTCTTTGTAATTCACTCTCCACCAGCAAACCCGTAGTTGCAGATTTGGCAAAACGGTCTAGATAATCCATCGCCGAGAACCACTGCTCCGCGCGATCGGCGTCGATTTTTCTCTCAATGCGGCGTCGGGTCAGTTCGGCACTACGCGCCTTGCTAACGCGCAAACTTGCACGCCAACGATTGCTCTGCCGCCAGAGAGTAATGAGCACCAAGAAAAATCCGAGCAAAGCACTGGCTGGAGTTAGGAGTGCTCCTGAACAAGCATTCGGCAGCAGAAGTCCTATGAGGTAAAGGGAAATGATGGTTAGTGCAATGAATATCAAACGAAGCCTGCGTGGCACGTAGAAAACTGCCCCAATACTGGTGGTGCTGCAGAGGAAGTTTGCCGCCCAGCGAAGTTGGCCAATGTTTTCGCACGCGTTCACATTGCTAGAAATTACAAGGACGACCGTAAGTCCGGCAAATAGACCGATGGCGATCAATAGCCATCCGCCCCTTCGGCGAGGGTTTGTCGAAGCCACCAGCACCGAAACGACGTGAATTGCGAGTAGCACGATGAGGATCGGCTTTGGGTTATAGGGCCCAATCAGCCACCAGCTCAATCCTGCAACCGCTAGAGCTGGGGCTGCCAGCAAAATCCTCCCCACTGAGTCGAACATTTCAAAGAGAGAATGTGGCGGAATGTGCGAAATAGCGGGTCTATCTATCTCCTCCTCCAGCGGAATCACCAATTCAATTTCTGTTCCTATTCCCTCCCCCGTAGTAATATTCATTTTCGCCTGTCGATCTGCGAGAATTTCAGGCAGAATCTGTCCGAGTCCCAAACCCTTGCTCGACTTTTGCGATAATCCGACGCCGTCATCCTTCACTTTGACGATCAAACTCTTCTGGTCTCTCTCCCATGAAATCTCAACTGTGCCCCCACCTGAATGGCGAACGGCGTTGAGAATCAACTCTGCCATCGCATCGCGTACGTCGCGAGCGATCTTCTGCGGTAACAGAACGTCTTCGCCCCTTTTGATCCTCACCAAAGGATCCCCAGGAGCAAGGGTCGGCACAACAGAATCGATAATCGCTGACATCGACGTCGGAGCGACGAGGCCCTGATAAAACCGAGCCTCAGCAATTTCGCTCCTAAGGCGATTCAAAAGAGTTTCGGTCTCGCCTGTATTTTTCCGCACCAAGGTTGCAAGAGTGTTCAGGACAGTCTCATGGAGGCGGCGACGCTGAGACGAGTGCTCTGCTGCAAGGGCTCGCATGATGGCATCCCTTGCCTTCAGCGTCTCCATTGACTCGGCAATGCGATCTTCTTGAGCAAATGTCTCCTCCAATCCATGGAAGGCAAATCCGACGAATGCTCCAAGAAGAAAGATCCACAGGGGTGTAACCCAACCGTTTAACCAGTAGACACCAGAGGTGTACACGCCACCAGACTCCGACAAGACCACAAAGTGTTCGACAACTGCAGTGACGCCCATGAAAACAAGTGAGCGTGGCCATGTGGAATATAGGGCAGCCAGAACAACGGTTGCAACGCCTGAGAGGTTCACGACGTACCAAATCTGCGGGTGCGTGCCTGGAGCAAGTGACGGAACGTACAGGATCGCGATGGCGAGAAGGATTGAGACTACGTTGCCCTGTTTTCGAGGGACAGCATATTCAAAGAGGTACCAGAGAATCAGTGACAGAAAGAGAAGAAAAGGCAGATCACCCTTGCCATTAGACCAATTGGTGATCGACAAAGCGATTGACGGCAGCCAACACAATGTAAATGCGGCCCGCGCAAGCGCAAGTTTGACCTGCTCCAACTGAGCTGCCCACGTCGGCCTGATCCGGGTCGGATGGACAAACTTGAAGATATTCATCGCGTGAATACCTGGGGTGGCGAGATCATGGAGAGAGTTTAGGTTATGGACTTCATTGATAGGCTAGGTCCACGAAAGGAGCCCCAAGTGTCATTTATTATTTTGGAAGATCACCCACTGCTCCTCTCTGCCCTCGTCACACAGATTCGGGGCTTGTACCCAGATGATCAAATTACCTACGAGGGCAAAGACGTTATTGCTGCCGCAGAGTTTTGCGATGCAAACACCGTAGCGATAGTCGATCTCGACTTAGGTGACAACCGCACCGCAGCCGAGGTGGTTGCAATCATCGCAGCGAAAGGTGCACGCATTCTCGTTGTCTCCGCCCTTGGACAAGCCGAGACTATTCAGTCGGTCATGATCTCCGGCGCACACGGATATATGTCCAAACGTGCGAATGATGCTCAATTCAAAGAAGCAATCGATGCAGTAATGCTGGGTGGCGACTGGATGTCTCCTGAGGTTGCAGGCGCTATCGCGTCGATTAAAACCGGCCGTGTCAGTCTCTCCAACCAAGAACGCAAGGCGTTGGTCCTCTATGCATCAGGACTGAAACTCGAAACCGTCGCGCGTCGCATGGGATTGGCGCCTTCAACAGTGAAGGAATACCTTGACCGAGTACGTGCGAAGTACGACGCCACCGGTCTCGATGCGCGAACGCGCATGGATCTTTACCATGCAGCACGCAGCGAGGGCTTGCTCCCTTAGTTAAGCAGTACGTATATGTAGCCTGTTATCGAGGATTCAACCCGTTGTGATCCTCCAGAAATCGTCGGACTGCCTTTAACGCCCTTTGCATTCGTCGCACCCCTGCTTGAAAAGGCGGAAACAAGAAATAGCCTGCGTCCCAGTTGGACATCGTTAACAAAGTCTAGAACTCGCCCATAGTCGCCCGTGACAGAAATCTGCACCGGAATCGTGACGAAATTCGTTGCGGTTATTTTTGGATTAGTTTGTGGAGCGCTGGTGCCGCCACTTTTCGCCGTGGTCACCTGGGTGGCCGGCGTATAGGGCTTTGCGTCGCTCACAGATATTGTCTTGAGCGTGACCTTTCGTGCATTAGCCAAGCTATTTAGTTCGGTGACGAATGAGGAGATATCAGCGCTTGTTGGCACTGATTCGTGAAGGGTTGAAACTTGGTTCTTTAGTGCGTCGATGTTCTGGTAATCGCGCTTGAGTTTCGCGAGCAGGATCTCATTCCTCGCATTGGCGGCCACAACATTGGTGCGGTCGCTGTTGGCCGATGCTGCAGCCGCCAGTTGCGGCGATATGCCGATGAACCAGCCAGCGGCGACTGTCACCACCATCGCCAATACCGCGCCAATTACCCAAATCCTGTTTCTGTACATGGTCATTTCCCCGCCGTCGCAAATCGATTTGTGAAAGCCGCTTGATTTATGTGCATCGTGATGTTGACCGAGTAGGTGCCTGTCTCAGTTCGATTCACCGAACCCGGGTTTGCATGGATGTCGCGGCCGTCGCTGATGTCGATGGCGCTCGTGGCCACGCCGCGCAGTGCCAGGCCCAGGGCCACGCGCGGCTACGGCGACTACCATCGCGCGGCGCACGGCCTCGAAAGCCTCGCCCGGCGGCGTCTACGTGCCGCGGAAGACCTCCAGCGCCAGGCGCACTCAGAGCTCATCGCCCGCCCGCGCGCCGCTGCGCAGCAGGGCCTGGCCCGCGGGCACCTGGCCGAAAACGGTGATGCAGAGGTTCAGCGGCCCGGCCGTGGTGTCGCCGCCCACCGCCTCTACACGGGCGCCGATGCCGCCTTCGCAACTCACGAGACGGTCAAGCACTCTGCTGGCGAGTATGTCCGTGGGGACGTCCACACGAACTCTGCCGAAGGTTTCTTCGGCGTGTTCAAGAAGGGCATGACGGGCGTCTATCAGCATTGCGGCGAGAAGTACCTGAACCGCTACCTCACCGAATTTGAGTTCCGCCATAACACCCGCGCGAAGCTTGGCTTCAACGATGGGGATCGTGCGGCGCTGTCGATCAAAGGCGCGGTCGGCAAGCGTCTCACGTTGCGACAGCCTAAAGGGAAGCTCTCCCCCGCGTAAGCGGAGAGGGAAACCCAGGCCTCCGAAGCTGCCCTACAACACGCCAAC
>CAWJOR010000047.1:0-10474 GCA_963844465.1 uncultured Actinomycetota bacterium
AGATGGCGGCGGCATCTAAGCGCAATAATAGGGGGGGAAAGTAAATGTCTGCTTCAGGAATCAAAGTTGATGGTTGTTCAGCAATCTATGGTGATACAACCTATCTGTTCGGAAGCCATGAAGACGCGATGGGCTTCAAACAGTGTTGTGAGAGTGGTGATGGAAGACCCGGGCCGTGTGCCGAGAAATGGAACTGCATCAGCAAAACACAGGCGACACCCGAAAAGTCACGCAAACTTGGTCGGTAACATTCAGGGATATTGGGTATATGGAATACAAGGTCGTAGTTGCAAAGTTTTCAGCCGACTTGGCAAAACGGGTAAACGAGTCGATAGCAGAGGGGTGGTCACCACAGGGCGGTGTTTCGATGTGCGAGGTGGACGATGACGATAGCGAACTTCAGCGGTATCAAAATGAACCCCAGAAAGCGCTAATGTTTTCCCAAGCGATGATTCGTGTAGAGAAGAAAAACTAAGAATTCAGTTCCGCCTCACCAATGAATCTCGATTCGCTACCATCCTCAAGCGAGCTGCTTATCTCAAGCCTATCTCTCGCACGAGTCATTCCCACGTAGAACAAACGTCTTTCCTCATCCTCGGTTGAGTCCGGGTGGGGCAGGTTGTTGTCTTCCGCGCCGATGATCCACACGCAGTCAAATTCAAGTCCCTTGCTACCGTGCAGCGTGGAAAGAACAACGCCGGCAGTGGCGGTGTCGGAATTGAGCCTCGATAGCGTGTTCAGTCTCTGCGCAAGAGATCCATTCAGCTTCGCGATGACGTTGGCCAGCTTCTTCAGTAGATTGCCTCGATCGGACTTCAGGTATTGAGTAAGCCAGTTGGTTGCCGCATAGATGGCCAGCGAAGTGTTGCCGTCAGCCATTTGCTTGCGCCAGTCGCCACAGCCGCGCCTTACGCTGTCGATGACCTTGATGGAGCGCGCATCGTCTTCAGCCACGTGATCGCGGATCTTCTCCAACATCTGGTCGCAACTCTTGTGGCTGTGGTCCAGGTTGAGTAGTTCGGACTTGATGCCGCACATCGAGAGCGCGTTGGCCATGCCAGTCCAATTGTCCGAGTGCAAACTCTTCAACAGCCCCACCAAGGCACTGCCCACCATGCCATCCCAAATTGAACGTCCACCAGATAAGCGGTATGGAATCGAGTTCGCCAGCAATTCCGCCTCGACGAACTCAAGCAAGCTGTTGGTTCTGGCCAGAACTGCCCACGTTTGCTTGGGGGACGCTTTGATTGCCTTCACTACACGTCCTGCCTCATCGAGCCTATCTGCTGTGCGGTGTACTTTGATGCTGCCAATGGCGGTGCGGTCGGCCTCGATGGTCTTGCTGGCGCGATTCTGGTTGTGGATGATCAGGCTGGCCGCGTGAGCCAGAATGTTCGGTGCGCAACGGTAATTGACGGGGAGGGTGATCTCTTGGGAGACAAGTTGGCGAGTGACGCGCTGCATACCTTCGTAGCCCAAGGCATTGCGGAATGAATACAGGCTTTGGTCGTCATCACCAACGATGGTGACTTCGATACCCGTCTTGCCGTGTTCCATCACCCACTGCGCCTGAATCTCATCGGCATCCTGAAACTCGTCGGCAAGTAGCCAGCGGATAGACAGTGGCTTGATGCTCTCATCCCGTATGCCATTCACAACGGTCAACAAGATATCGGAGAAGTCCATGCCGCGTTCCGTGGCCAACAATCCTTGGTAGGCGTGGAACACGTCCTCGATCGACACGTCCTCGAAGGTGGGTTCGCCTAGCTTTGATTTGGCGCGGTCGATGGCCGATAACACTTCCTCGAATGGTGCACCGCATTTGTATTGCGAGTAGCACCGCCTCAACATGCCCATGCGCTCACCATCGGACAACAGCTTGATACCCGATAGATGCTTCATGCGGCGAATCTGCGAGAGCGCAACCGAGTGGAACGTACCTACCGCAAGGCGCTGCGCCTCGCGCTCCCCGCACAATTGCAGTGTGCGGGTTTTAAGCTCGGCGGCGGCATCGCGGGTGAAGGTGACGGCACACAGCCGTCCGGTCTTGTTTTCAGAAAGGAGGCGGGCGGCGCGCATGGAGAGCACGCTGGTTTTGCCCGATCCTGGACAAGCTAGGATCGAGCAATGCCCTTCGGCGTTGATTGCCCGTTGTTGATGTTGATTTAACTCAATCAAGCAGCGACTGCTTCAGCGGATTTTGCGGCGGCCTTCTTTACGCGCTTTGGCTTTTCAGTGGTAGCAGCTGCATCGCTACCGCCTGCTGAACTCTCACCCAACAGCGCGGCATCATCAGGTTCTGACTCAATATTCTTATTGTTGTGCGCTTTGAATGCGCGGTTGGTGATGTTCTTGATCTCAGCTGCCACACCGATGGCTTTTCTGCGCCATTTGCGTTCCATGCTTGATTTGGCATCGTCTGCGATGAAACCCGCGAACCACGCCGAATGAACAAGGCAGATCAACTCATCGAGTTCGGTGATGATTTGCAGATACTGGCCAGCTTTATGGCATGTCAATTTGGCGGATGCTTGCACCACATTGGTGTAGTTGAGCTTGCCCATTTCAATGCCATTGTCGTCGGCGATCTTCTGGATTTGGGCAGCTTCTTTGCGCAACTCGGCAAGCGCGTTGTTGATCAAATGGTCCACCGCACCGTTCACCGCCATCATTTCGCTTGGATTCTTAACGAGCGTCGGCAACACGGAACTCAAGTTACGCATCGACACCGCGCACTCATCAAAAGCCGTCTCGTAGACCAATTGAGCGGGGGTCGTACTCAATGGCACTGCCTTCAGCACGTATGGATTACTGAATTCCACCTTGCGTTTCACAGCCTGTTTATCGGTTTTCTTTGCTTCCACTTTGTCTGCCATGTTGATTTCCTCTGAGTGAATGGGATGGGTATTGCGAGCATGACTTTGCCGCAGACGAAAAAGAAAATCCCTCCGATAGATTGCAAATTTGCAGGCTATCGAAAAGATTTTTATTTCCACCCATCCAATAATCCCCACACGTTCCACAGACGCACTACAGCACGCAAAGCACGTTGAATTTGCTCTGTTTGATGCGTGAGAGACGTGCCACAGATGCTTTGCAGTTGCTTTGTATATGTAGAGGCAATTTAGGCGAGACGCCCTGTAGTACGCCTGTGGATGTTCTGGTTTTTCACATTACACAAGGAGAATGCTTTGAAAATTGTCGGAATGGATATTGGTTACTCGAACCTGAAGGTGGCCTTTGGAGAAGCGGGGAAACAACCCACGCTTGTAAGCCGTCCTGCTGGCGCCGCCCCTGCCGAACATATCGGGCAACGCATCATTTCTACCGGTGCAGACGATCCATTGCGCGTCTTGGTTGACGGCAAAGAGTTCGTTGCTGGATGTAGTCATGACCGTCTTGAGAATTGGGCGCGCGAACTGCATAAAGACTACACCTCGACCGATTCATACCGCGCTCTGTTCAATGCCGGACTGTTGCTGTCTGGCATGACCGAGATCGACCGCGTGGTGACCGGCCTCCCAACCAGTCAATACTTCGACGAAGGTTTGCGCAAGCACCTCGTTAAGACCATGAAGGGTGAACATCAAGTCACCAATAAAAAGAAGATTGTCGTCAAAGACGTGAAGATCGTCCCCCAACCATTGGGCGGATTCGTGGACTACCTCCATCACCTCGGAGATCCATCGCAAGTCGAAGATGCCTCTGTTCTGGTCATCGACCCCGGCTTTTTCTCGGTGGACTGGGTGTTGTTGGTCAACGGCGAGTTCAAGCGCGCCTCTTCCGGTACCAGCCTCGATGCCACGTCTGTCATCTTGGATGAGGCGAGCAACCTGATCGGCAAAGACCATGGGAGCGGTCCAGGACGAAGCAAGATGGAAAACGCGGTGCGCTCCGGCCGGAACACGGTTTCTGTTTACGGTACTCGCGTGGACATCGCCCCCTATCTGGCCGCTGCCTCGGCGACGGTCGGTCATATCGTGAGCGCTCAACTGCAAGCCTCCCTGCGTAAAGAAGAGTCCGAGGTAGATGCCATTGTGATGGTGGGTGGTGGTGCTCCTTTGTTTGAAGCCGCCATCAAAGCAGCCTTCGACAAGACTCCGCTGACGATTGCGGAAGACTCGGTATTTGCCAACGCGCGCGGTTTCTGGCGCGGCGGCGAGTCGCAATAACCCGGGTCGGTCGGAGCGGCTATGCGCATAACCATCAACTATTTCGAGGGCTACCCCGAACTGGAAGCGGAGCTGGTCAAGCATTCGCCTCGTGCGCGGGCAGAGCGGTTGCGCTTCCTTGCTGCAATGGGATTGGCGTTCATGAATGACGGACGTTCCCATTCCATTGCAACTCATCCTGTCCATACCGATGCAGCACCAGCGGCATCGACAAGCCCCCCTGCATCGCCAGCAGTCACACATCCAGCGGCAAGCTCGGGAGCTGGCGAGGTAGCCCGCTCCATCACTAAAAACATTTTCAGGCAAACGGACAACGAATAATGTTCCTACTCACTACATGGTCTGGTTGCAAGGTCAATTACACCGACCCGTCACCGGATGACATCAACATCTTCGATATTGCCACTGCGCTTTCGCGTGAATGCCGCTATGCAGGTCACGCATCGCACTTCTATTCCGTCGCCCAGCACTCCGTTCTGTGCAGTCGCATCGTCTCTCCAGAGTTGGCAGTAGAAGCGCTGTTGCACGATGCGGCTGAAGCCTACATCAAAGATATCCCAACACCGCTCAAGCGCCTGTTGCCTGACTACAAGGTGATCGAGGCGCGCTTTGATTGGGCGATTCGCGTTCATTTTGGATTACCAGAAGAGCCAAGTCAGGCTGTAAAGGATGCGGACAACATCCTGCTCGTGACAGAGGTTCGGGATCTATTCCCATCTGGTCGAGTGCTTCACAAAGTCCCGGTCGCCGCCGAACCAATGAATGGGCGCATCTGGCCACTCGCGCCGGAGACAGCAAAAGACCAATTCCTTGATCGTTTCAATTACCTGAATCGCTAGGAGACATACCAATTAGTGATCCAGACATGGTGACGCTTGAACAGCTTGGTGAGGCCATACGGAAGTGTTCTGAGGCGCATGCAGAGTACACGTCGCAGAGGCTGTTGCATCCAGACGCGGAAAGATTGTGCGAGGCACTGGCTGAAATGAATTATCGGAGATTGAGCGTGATGAACAAAAGTGTTTTTCAAGGTGTGCATCTGGAAGCGCTGATGCGATGGCTAGAGGTGGATGAATGCCGAGCCAAGTGATTTTTGGATACGACCGTCATTTCGTTATGCAGTGGTTTGGTACCGCTGTCTTGGTGTCGGGAGCATTCGTTGTATCGGCATTTGAAACATCGGCGACACAGTGGCCAGTGTTCGCAGCATTTTTGGTAGGACATGCGGTGCTGATATTTGATTCGATCGTGACGAATCATCGACCGTACTTGGTTTTGAATGGATGCCTTGCCGCAATGGACATCTACGCGATTGCGATCAGGGTGATGTGATGAATAAACGTACTTTAGAGAGAGTCAGTTATGAACAATAAGATTTCAGTCATCTACCACAGCGTTCACGGTATCGAGCGGTGGAAAGCAACGTTGCTTGGCCACGTGGTTGATGCGTTCGCCTCCGATAACCAAGCGAAGATCCAGCAAAGCATTTCGACGTGGCGCTGGTCTGACGCGCTGCCATTTCCAACGGCTAATGACATTCGCATCAATGGCGGTTCGCTGACCTTTGAGGTAATGGTTGCGGATAACCCGATATTCTTCTCCCTCTGGTACACCCTCGGTGAAGTTCGTGTTGGAGTTCGCATTCCAAGCAGTCTATTGGACCCGAATGGACTGATTGCAAAGAAGCTGTCGTTGGCATACGACGGTTCACCTTGTCAGAAGATCACTGACCTTTCGAATGGGAAGTTCTTCGACTGGATATTCCGCGATCAAGGTGACGGATTTGCTTCTTTCCGCACGGGCATGGAAGCAACACAAGTCCAACATACCGAATTGGCTATCGCATCGCGCCTAGCCGACATTCTGATTCACCTCTACATGGCCACTATGAACATCGTCGTGGAAGGCCGTAATCTCAAGGTCACATTCAAGCAAATCAAGAGCCAGCTATCGGCGAAATACGTGACTCTAGATATTCGTGGCAAGACCGAGGCGTTTGAGTTCTGGATTCGCCGATGGGGAACCATCGAGAAGAAAACTCCATTGTCTGACGGCATGGTGAGCTACACGCTATCTGGAGACGAGACGCTAAAGAGCATCCCGCACGGCGACGTGTGCATTGACGAAGAATGGTTCTCGATTTTGAACATTCAACCAGTGAATACCCAAGCTCGTTTGTATGGTGAGCAGAAGTAGCCTACCTGATGACGCACGCAGCGCTCAAATCTATCCACAAAATCGGTGGATAAAACTGTGAACAAGACCATCGAACCTCAAGGAAATATGGGCAGTCGAGTTGCTGCCCAATCCTTGAGCGGACATCTCGTGCAAAGAAAAGTCGGGCGGCATCACATCGCTTTCTTCAGGGCGAGCCTGCAAGGGTTGGACATCGGCGAAATGGCCGACAAGTATCTTGAGACCGGCATGGATCTCCGTCGCGCCAAGACGACGTTGGTCTGGATTCGTGACACTTTGCGCCAGGCTGCATTACGGCATGGCAAGCATCGGGACGCACACCTTATTCGATTGCGCGTGGCCATCCACGGAACCGCCGATGCCGCCTCCAAAGCACCTTCACTGGAAGAGTTTCGCGCCGAGTTTGACCCGAGTGGTTTCTACACAGAAAAAGAGCTCGTCCAAGCCTACATAGAACAACACCCACAGTCCGTCGATACGCAAGCGCAGAAAAGACAGCGCCTGATCAACCGGCAGCTTGAAGCCCTGAAGTGGATTGAGCCGCTGATCGCCGCCGACCCAGTGCGCCAAGACTGGGTAGCCGCATGGTTCGATGAAACGATCTCGAAGCGTCTGTTGCTGGGCGGACTGCCCACGATAGGGCATCTGCTGGACCGCATTGCGTCAAGCGGATATCGCTGGTGGATAAGCGTACCGAGATTGGGAGAAAAGGGCGCTGCGCGCATCGTGGCGTGGTTACAGGGCTATGAATCATCCCTCGGTGCGCTCCCATCTCAATCTCTTGTGCCACTGCGGAGCATATCTACAAGCACGTTGATTCAAACGCGCAACCAATGCACCGGCGTTGTGCCGTTGGAATCTTTTGTGACTCCCGCCGACCTCGATGGCCAGACGGGTTCAAACCGCTTCCCCGGCGCACCGCGCATCGATGCGGCAAACGACTATCAGGCGATCTTCGCGTGGCTGGCCACGAAGTCAGGCAATCCGAACACGCAGCGCGCTTACCAGAAGGAAGCCGAAAGAATGCTGTTGTGGGCAGTGTTAGAGCGCGGCAAGGCATTGTCCAGTCTGTCGGTCGAGGACTGCGCGGCCTATCGAGACTGGCTATCTATGCTCGGGCGCACTGAAAACACGCAATGGCCGTTCCGTGTACCTCAGTCATCTTGGCTTGGGGAAAAGGGCACAGCACGCCACAAACAAGGCTGGAAGCCATTTGACGGATCTCTATCGGCCAACAGCGTCAGGTTCGCGATCACCATTGTCAGCAATCTTTTTGAGTGGCTGGTGCGTGTGCAGTATTGCTCGTTCAATCCTTGGAGCGCCGTTTCCAAGTCGATGACAACAACAACCGATTCAGCCAATGACGGGGCATCACCCGATGTCGAATTCATGCGCGCCTTTTCGGTTGGCCAGTGGAGTTACCTGATGGGATATCTGGCTGGACAACCCAGCACAAAGCAGATTGAAAGGCTCAGATTCGTCTTCCCCTTCGCGCACTCGACCGGGTTGCGTATCTCGGAGCTGGTGGAAGCGAGCGTTGGACGGATTTACACCATGCCGCTATCTGACGAGTTGGGTGTGCGCTGGATGCTCAAAGTGTTGGGTAAAGGCGGGAAGTGGCGCGCGGTACCAATTCCAAGCGAAACGATGGTCGCCATGCAAGAGTATTTCGAGTGCCGAGGGTTGAGCGTGGACATCATCAGCAACCCGCCAGAGACACCGTTGATCGCAAGTCAGATGGATGCAGGGCCGGTGACCACCAGTGCGCTTTCAAAGTCGCTGGCTACCTTTTTTGAGGCCATCGCGCAGGCACTGAAGGCGGAAGGCAAGCATATCGAGGCCAAGGCTTTCGAGCGCGCAACGGTTCATTGGCTGCGCCATACATGCGGAAGCCACCTGGCTCTCTCCGGCGCACCTCTCAATGTCGTCCAGCGCCTGCTTGGCCACAGCAGCTTGCAAACCACCAGTATCTATACAGACACCTCCGACGAAAACATGTGGCGTACCGTGGAACGGGCAGGGTCGGGGCTGGGGGCAGTTAAGAGGTAACCATGCGACTCGATTTCAAGTCGCCCAAGCGCGGCTACATCGTGGATCTGAATCAGGACTTGTTTGGCGCGTTCATCCTGCGCCGACATTGGTACGGATTGAACAATCGGCGGGGCGGGGTGAAACAGCAGGTATTTATGAATGAAGCAGACGCATTGATCGAGGTAAGGCGAATCATGCGCACACGGGAGAAGCATGGGTATCGTCAGCAATAGGAACATCGACAACGAAACATTGCTCCTGCTGGCAAAAATCAAGCGCACATCAAAACAGATCCTCGGAATCAACGTGGACGTGGTGCGAGTTGCAAACGACCAACATCATGCAAGAGAACTTCTAAACCTGCTGGCCACAAGTGAGAACAATGAATTGTTCCATCTTTCGTTGTGGCTCATGCAGAAGTTGGAATTATTCGAGGCAATACCAGAGATTTCGATTTAATCATGGCGGGAATGATCTTAGAGTACACCACGCATAACGGGAAGATTGCCCAATGTGAGTTTTTCATCGACCAGGTGGGCGGCATGCCAGCCCTATTGTTTGTCCAAGCCCATAACACGCATCCCATTAGAAACGAGATCATCCTGCTAGTAGAAAAAGTCCTTGAGACTCACTTCCACAATGTCCGGGATAAACAAATCGATTTGCGCGTGTTCGAACACTACCCGTCAAAGAACATCCGCAAGCAGGTATGCACAGAAGTAATATTGAATATCAAGCGCAGAAGCATTGTCAGGCGGCTGTTCTGCTGTCCTAAAAAGAAGTGGCGGGCATACAACCCACGTCGTCGCGAGATTCATCAATCATCAGCGGTATATTTCAGTCTGATGTGGATTTTGAGTGCCCACACATCAGGCGGGTATTACGGCTAGTCGGAAGAGAGTTGTCACTATTTGTGTGACATTTGGAAATAGCTGCGACTCGATCTTGATTCGATTGAAATAGATGCGACTGTGCAATTCTTGAACCACATCGGCGACGCGCTTCCCTTCTTTTCGTCGCGTCAATTTTAGTAAGTGAAAACGGATTGCGTGAGCCGTATGGCACGGCTACATAGTGGTTTGAGGGTGAGACTCTTTCAGGAACGCCTCGATCGCGCGGGATGCTTCAGACGCATATTCGGTACCGCCGCTTTGTTGCAACACAGCCATTGCGCGCTGTTTGCATTCGGATTCACCGCCACGGCCAATAGACGTCACCACCTGTTTGAGACATCGATCGAACTCGTCCACCGCGTATTGAGCTTTCGGTGAGAGTTTGACAGCCTGGCTATCGTTCAGCATAGATGGCTGAAGTACGAATACCCACAAGAACGCGATGACGGCGACGAAAGCTACGATCCTCAACAGTCCGGCCAGAATCTTGAACACCACATAAGCCGCTAAGAGCGCGACCGCAAGCAATGCGATCTGCTCAATTGTGGAAAGACCATTAAGATTTAGCACGGCAGCAGGCTTTCAAAGAGAATTATTCAGAGGTGTCACGCGGAGGCATGCCGTTCTTGCACAGATTCAGCTCGTAGTTCAGCGCGAAGTCGGTTTTGGTGCCTTGCTGGGTCGGAGTATTTGGCTGGATGAGTTTGACGGATAAACGGCTGCAACCCTCTTCCTTGTAGCGCTTGAGCGTTGATACCTCGCCGCGCAACGGGTCGTAAGAGCCAGTGGTTTCGTGAATCTTGTCGGCCTCTTTGCCTTCGACGATTCCTCTAGCAACGCCTGCAGGCGAGTTGAGCGCCCTCATCATCAGCGCCTTGACGCTATAGGTTTCAGTGGCGTGTGCCGCACTTGAAAGCAAAGCGAGGCAGGTTAGGGTAAGTAACTTACTTCTCATTTTGAGACCTCATTTGAGGTTGAATTTGCGGAAGTGCTCTTTTCTGTAGTCGAAACCTTGATAGCCACATCCTTGGCTTGAATCTCTGCAACGACACGCTTCACGGCGGCGCGGAGCACAGTGATCGGACGCTCAGTAGTGTTCGCTGTTGCCAGAACAACGACCTCCATGTTTACCGATTTCCCTTGTGCGTCTTTGAATTTCAAATCAGCCCTGATTGAAGCCTC
>CAWJOR010000048.1:0-48806 GCA_963844465.1 uncultured Actinomycetota bacterium
CACCTGTACCCGTAGGACGCTGAGGCGGACGCGGAGTTCCAAAAGGAGCCGTACCGGGACGCGCGGCTGGCGGACGAGGAGCTGGCGGACGCGGAGTTCCAAAAGGATTGTTTCCAGGGCGCGGCGCAGCCGGGCGTGGAATCGCAGTGGGCATCGGAGCGGACGGCGCAGGTGTTACTGGACGCGCATGCGCTTCTGCAACCTTGTGAGCTTGGGCTTGTTGAATTGTCGTCTGTTCGACCAAGCCTGGGGCTATCTCAGCCAAAATTTCTGTTGCAGCCTCGGGGGTAAGTGTCTCTGCGGCAGGTTTGGCCGCAGCCTTTTTCGCGGCAGCCTTCTTTACCGGCTTTGCCTCTTCCACCGGCTTTGCATCGGGGAAGAGTTCAAGCATTTTTCGAACGACTGGCGCTTCCACCGTCGATGATGCAGATCGGACGAATTCGCCCATTTCTTGGAGTTTCGCAAGTACGACCTTGCTCTCCATACCGAGTTGTTTTGCTAACTCATGTACGCGGACCTTTGCCACAGTTCTCCTGTCTTGGCCCGCAATTCTTTGGGATGCGAGCCCTAGTTGTACAACCTCATGATCGGTTCGAACTCATTTGAGTGTCATATCTTTCGCATCCGTTTCGTAGTTGTTCATATAGGCGAGCAATTCGCTGCCATCTACCGGCTCATTTCGTCGGAATGCCCAACGAAAAGCTCCACGTTCAACAGCTCTTACTGCACATTTTCGGTGCACCCACGCCCCCCTACCGGGAAGGCTGCGATGAGGATCGGGAAGAACTCGCCCCGTTTCACACACCACTCGTAGTAGCCCTGTCGGATTTTCGCGTTTGCGGCAGTCGATGCAACTTCGCAAGAACTTGCTAGATCCCCTAGCCACGCGCAGGCACGGCTTTCATGAAGACCTCATCGCTTAAATTCAACGTGCCAACCTTACCTGTCAAATCCACATTCACATAAACAGCCCCAAAAACGCCCTAAAAAAACCTAGAACGAGGTCAGGAATGCCCACCTGGTGCTGCTGGAGGCTGGACTTTCGGTGCATCAGAGTGGATGTCGATGCGCCACCCCGTGAGCCTGGCGGCCAATCGTGCATTCTGACCGTCTTTTCCAATGGCTAGGGAGAGTTGGTAGTCCGGAACCGTGACCTTGGCCGATCGGGTGAGCGGATCGACAATCTCCACCTTCTCAACTCGCGCTGGGGCAAGGGCATTTCCGACAAATACGGCTGGGTCTTCGGACCAATCGACGATATCGATCTTCTCGCCGTGGAGTTCGTCCATGACGGCGCGAGCGCGCGAGCCCATCGGTCCGATGAGCGAACCCTTGGGGCTTACTCCGGCTCGGTGCGTACGCACCGCAATCTTCGTCCGATGCCCGGCTTCACGGGCTATCGCCATGATCTCGACAATTCGATCTGTTATCTCAGGGACTTCCAAAGCGAAGAGTTGCTTGACCAGTGCAGGGTGGCTCCGAGAAAGTGTCACTTCCGGCCCCTTCATCCCTTGCTTCACCTCAACAACAAAGCACTTGATGCGCTCGCCATGTGAGTAGATTTCACCCGGAACCTGCTCTTGGGGGGGAACTTTCCCCTCGACGCGTCCAAGGTTGACGTACACCATTCGTGGATCTCGACCTTGTTGGACAACTCCTGAGACGACATCCCCTACGGATGCAGTGAACTCCCCAACGATGTCGGCATCATTTGCTTCACGCATCTTCTGTTTGATGACTTGCCGGGCCGTGGACGTTGCAATTCGACTAAATCCTTCTGGACTGTCAACAACCTCATCGATTTTCTCACCGTCTTCTCCGAAGACTGGAACCAAAATCTTTATTTCACCGCTTTCGCGATCGAGATGGGCATGGGCATGGGGTTGGGCTAGTGGCATGTGCGCATACGCGGTTAGGACAGCGGCCTCTATCGCACCGATAAGGCGCTCGAGGGGTATTTCACGTTCAATTGTTAAGGAGGCCAGAGCCTTCATATCGACATTCATCAGAGGTCATCGCCCTTCCGGTTGAATTCAATTTCGACTTGAGCGCGTTTGATTTCAACGAAGGGAAGTTCAACCTTGTGCGGGGTTTTACCTTCAACGATCACGCATACCGACTCGTCATGCACGACATCGACTCTTCCAGTGACGACCTCACCGTTCACCATCACCGATCGAACGAGGCGGTTGATGTTCTTCTGCCAATGTCTTGGCAGCACCAGCGGTCGGTCCACTCCCGGTGATGAGACTTCCAAAGTAAAGGGAGTCGTTCCCATAAAATCAGATTCATCCAAAATCGCTGAAATTTCTTTCGTAATGGCTGTGACTTCATCGAGATTCAGATTCACGGTTCCATCTACCACGACGGTTACGACACGTCGATTACCTGGGGATGCGATATGTACGTCTTCCAAAAAAAGACCGGCGGCATCAACCACGGGGGTGATTGCATCTGTTATTGATTGTACGAGACTCATGATCTTCTCTTCCTATGAAGTTGTAATTCGGATCATAACCTAGATAGCAACTCACTACCAATGGGTAATAGTGTCAACCCCCACTTTAAGAATCAGCACCGTTGTCACGACGAGGAAGATCTGTCGGACAAACGCCGATCCCCCTCGGATCGCCAGCTTTGCCCCGAGCAAACCTCCGACGATATTTGCAACACCCAGTACCAGACCCACGTGCCAGAGGATGATGCCGTGAAAACCAAAAATCGCAAGTGCGCCAAGGTTTGTGGCGACATTGACAACCTTCGCAACCGAGGACGCAGTCAAGAATGCGAATCCGAGAAGGGCCACTAGAACCACCATCAAGAAAGTGCCGGTACCTGGTCCGAAGATTCCGTCGTAGAAGCCGATGCCAAGGCCAGAGCCTGCAGCAATGACATTTCGACGACGTGGAGTATGACGCAAAAGTTCAACGTGGCCCAACGTTGGATTACGCCACGTGTAAATCCCCACCGCAATGAGTAGAAAGAAGATCAACGGCCGCAATGCATGCGTCGGAAGGTAGGCGGCCAAGAGAGCCCCACACATTGAACCGACAAATGCCGGGATCGCCATGGCGAATGTGAAGGAAAGATCTGGCTTCACTCTTCGTCGGTAGATGATCGCAGCAGCGCTGGTGCCGAAGAACGATGACAACTTATTTGTTCCCAGGACCTGCACGGTTTCCGACTGGGGTAGACCGATGAGAAGAGCCGGCAATTGAATTAGTCCCCCGCCTCCAGCAATCGCATCCACGAACCCTGCGCACAGGGCGGCCACGCCCATAAATGCCATGGATGCAGTAGTCACGTGGCCAAAGAAACCCATGTTAGGAAAGGAGTCTGGCTACTTCGTTGGCGGCATCGGCTAGGCGAATTTCCAGACGCTCACCTGTTCGACGAACGCGAATTTCAACATTCCCCTCTGCAAGCGATTTACCCACGATCACGATAATTGGGATGCCTATGAGTTCGGCGTCTTTGAATTTGACTCCAGGACTCGCATCGCGTCGATCATCGAGCATGACGCTTATTCCGACGTTTCTCCAATTGTTCTGCGATGTCTTCAGCAACATTGAATGGATTTTCGTCCTTGCCTGTTGCCACGATGTGAACCTTGGCAGGTGCGATTTCGGCTGGCCAGCAGAGTCCGATTTCATCGTGGGTTTGCTCGGCAATCGCAGCCACCGCTCGTGAAACACCGATGCCGTATGAGCCCATTGTGACAACACGAGATTTTCCATCGCTGTCAAGGACAGTGAGATCTAATGCTTCCGCATATTTCCGTCCCAACTGGAAGATATGTCCGATCTCAATCGCACGATCGATAACCACCGGCGAGGCGCATTCTGGACAGGTGTCACCTGCACGGACTTCGGCAGACTCGACATATCCATCCACGTCGAAATCGCGGCCGTTGACGACGTTGAGAGCGTGGCAATCCTTCTTGTTGGCCCCGGTCACCCAGGAAGTTCCAGGGGCAATACGAGGATCTGCATAAACGGTCAGACCGAATTTCTTGGCGTCCTGCGGTCCAACGTAGCCCTTGACCAATCCGGGGTTCTTGGCAAAATCGGCGTCCTCGAATAGTCGGATGTCGATGACGCCCGGAAGGTTCGCTTCAAGTCGTTTGAGATCAACTTCTCGATCTCCTGGAACAAGAACAGCAATATTCTTCCCGTCGGCGACGAGGAGGACATTCTTAAGGGTATCTGCTCCAGTGAAGCCGCCGCCGAATTTCTCGTTCAACACCGCGACGAGCGAATCAATAGTTGGCGTATTTGGAGTATCCACTACCTGCAAGGGCGGAGCAGTTCTTAATTCAACAGGTGCAACCACCGTTTTCATTGCCTCGACGTTGGCGGCATATCCGCACTTCTCGCAGAGCACATAGGTGTCTTCGCCGGTCGGGCACGGTGCCAAAAATTCCTCCGATCGCGAGCCACCCATGGCTCCGGACATCGCGCTCACGATGTTGTAGCGCATTCCTAGGCGATCAAAAGTCTTGATGTACGCATCGCGATGCTTGGTGTACGAGACCTCTAGACCTTCATCGGTGAGGTCAAATGAGTAGGAGTCCTTCATGACGAATTCGCGACCCCTGATGATTCCGCTGCGAGGTCTTGCCTCATCGCGGTATTTAGTCTGAATCTGGTACAGCGATAGGGGAAGGTCTTTGTGAGAGGAGTATTCGGATTTCACCATAAGGGTGAACATCTCCTCATGCGTCGGCGCGAGAAGGTAGTCCCCGCCCTTTCGGTCCTTCAAACGGAAAAGGTTTGGTCCGTATTCGGCGACGCGATTGGTCTGTTCGTATGCATCACGCGGCAACAAGGCCGGAAAGTGCACTTCCTGAAAGCCGGCCCCGTCCATTTCCTCTCGTATGACTCGTTCAATATTTCGGAGTGTGATGTAGCCAAGTGGCAACCATGAGTAGATGCCAGCGGCAATTCGGCGAATGTAACCCGCCCGGACCAAGAGCCGATGACTGGCAACTTCGGCATCGGCTGGATCATCGCGCAGAGTGCGCAGAAATAGAGTGGACATTCGCAACATGAAAGTCAGCCTACCTGAGTAATAAGGTGCGATGCGTTAAGTGCGTACTAACTAACCTGAACAGATGGCTCGCCCGAGCCAACCCCAGCTGCTTCCATTTCCTCTGCCAATCGCATCGCCTCTTCAATCAGGGTTTCAACGATTTGGGCTTCTGGGACAGTCTTGATGACGACGCCCTTCACAAAGATCTGACCCTTGCCATTTCCTGACGCCACTCCGAGGTCTGCCTCGCGCGCCTCACCTGGTCCATTCACCACGCAGCCCATGACCGCAACGCGTAAAGGCACCGTCATTCCCTCAAGGCCCGCCTGCACTTTCTCTGCAAGAGTATAAACATCTACTTGGGCACGCCCGCATGACGGGCACGAGACGATCTCAAGTTTTCTCTGGCGAAGATTAAGCGATTCAAGAATGGAGATTCCTACCTTGACTTCTTCAACAGGTGGCGCAGATAGGGATACGCGAATTGTGTCGCCGATACCTTCTGAAAGAAGAATTCCAAAAGCAGTGGCAGATTTGATGGTGCCTTGAAACAAAGGCCCTGCTTCGGTGACGCCCAGGTGCAATGGATAATCGCACTTCTGAGCCAATAGTCGATAGGCACTGACCATCGTGACGGGATCATGATGCTTCACTGAGATCTTGATGTCGGTAAATCCATGCTCTTCAAATAACGAGCACTCCCAGAGAGCCGATTCCACCAATGCCTCGGGAGTTGCCTTGCCGTACTTCGCAAGAAGGCGCGGATCCAGCGAACCTGCATTGACTCCGATGCGAATCGGGATTCCCGCCTCCCCGGCTGCCTTGGCGACCTCTTTCACCTTGTCATCAAACTGTTTGATATTTCCGGGATTTACGCGAACCGCAGCACAACCGGCGTCAATGGCTGCAAAAATGTATTTCGGTTGGAAATGAATATCGGCGATGACGGGGATTTGGGACTTCTTGGCAATCTGTGCGAGCGCATCTGCATCGTCTTGACTTGGCACAGCAACGCGAACGATTTGGCAACCAGAGGCTGTTAGTTCGGCTATCTGCTGCAAGGTGGCGTTCACGTCGGAGGTGAGTGTGGTGCACATTGATTGGACGCTCACGGGCGAATCGCTGCCCACCCCGACGCTTCCAACGCGGAGTTGACGTGTCTTTCGCCTGGGCGCAAGAGCGAGAGGCGGGGCTGCTGGCATTCCTAAATCAACCATGTCCTCATTCTGCCCTATCTGCTTAGAGATTGAAGTTCACGGGATTTACTACGTCTGCCACCAAGAGAAGGAGCGTGAGACCGGCAAGGAGGACAAAGACCACCATCGTGATGGGCGTTAGGACTGCCACGTCAATGGCTGCTGGTCTTCGACGTCCACGAATTCGAGCAAAGAAGGCTCGGATTTCGTCGGCTATCGCCACCGCCATATGTCCGCCATCCAGTGGCAATATCGGCAGAAGGTTGAATATCCCCACGAAAATATTGAGTTGGGCGATGATGACGATGAATGCGGCGAAACGTTCGCTGGCAGTGAGTTTGGCGCTTCCTACTGCTTCACCGGATAAGCGTGCGACGCCAACGACTCCCACAAGCCCTTGTGCATCTCGGGGCTTGTCACCGACGGTCTGTGACCAGAGAGCAGGAATCTTGCTTGGCAGGGAGATCAATGCCTTGACTGATCCGCTAATCACCGAGCCAGTCGTAGTCACTGATTCCTTGACTGCGGTGACCGGATCGCTTCTCACCTTCGCATAAGAATTGATCACGCCGATGTATCCGATGGTCTTGCCGTCGCTGACCCGAATGGCAGGGGTAATGGTGACCTCAAAATCAGGCTTGCCCGAGTCAGAACCTTTCACTTTTTGACCACGATCGATTCCAAACACAAGAGGCTTACCGGGTGAGTTGCGGATGATCTCAACGTCTTTGGACCAATTGGTGATCTGCTTGCCATTGATTGAGACAATTCTGTCTCCTACGCGCAAACCGGCAAGTTGCGCAGGAGTCTTCGGCGAAGTTGAAGTACAAGGTTGCGTACTCGTTACTGCCGCGACGCACTTGCTTACTTCACCGATCGTGGAAGTGACCTGACCAGTCCCTATCGCCATATAGAGAACGAGCAAGAGAACAAAACCCAAAACAAAGTGGAGGAAGGACCCGGCGCCGAGCACGACCAGTTTTCGTGGGCTGCTTGCGCGATAGAAATCGCGTTCGTCCCCGACGGAGGTTTCACTGGGAGACATCCCCTCAATACGACAGTAACCGCCCGCAGGGATCGCCTTGATGCCAAATTCAGTCTCGCCCCGCACGGTGGACCAGATCTTGGTTCCGAAGCCTAGAAAGAACTCACTCACTTTCATGCCGTAATGCTTGGCTGTGATGAAGTGGCCAAACTCATGGACCATGACCGAAAAAAGCAGGGCAACAACAAAAGCGAGGATTCCTAGTAATTGCACTGGGGTATCTTCTCAGGTTAGACCGACAAATGAGTACTTTTAGCCCCCTGTTAGGATTGCCCCATGACTACAGTCCAGCAGGTTCGAAAGCTCGTTACCGCCATTCCCGGTCCAAAATCTGAGGAAATTCTCAAGCGGCGCTCAGAAGCCGTCTCAAGCGCTCTCGGAATGGCCATTCCAATAGTTGTTGAACGTGCGGGCGGCGGAATCATCGTCGATGTTGACGGAAACTCCATCATCGATATGGGCGCGGGCATTGCTGTAGTAAATGTCGGCAACAGCGCACAGCGCGTTGTCGACCACGTCAAGGCGCAGGTCGAAGCCTTCACCCACACCTGTTTCATGGTCGCCCCCTACTTGGGTTACATCGAAGTGTGTGAAGCGCTCAACCGACTCACCCCCGGAACTCACAAGAAGAAATCAGTACTTCTCAACTCTGGTGCAGAGGCGGTTGAGAATGCAGTCAAGATTGCACGCAACTTCACCAAGCGCCAAGCAGTCGTCGTCTTTGAGCATGCCTATCATGGGCGCACAAATCTCACGATGGCGATGACGGCCAAGAACTTGCCCTACAAAGAAGGCTTTGGTCCCTTCACCCCAGAAATTTATCGGATGCCGATGGCCTACCCACTGCGTTGGCCAGGCGGACCAGAAAAATGTGCCGAGGAAGCACTCGACTTCGTGATCCATAAGATGGAAAAAGAATTGGGCGCAAAGAACATCGCTGCAATCGTCATCGAACCGATCCAAGGCGAGGGCGGTTTCATAGTTCCTCCCAAGGGATTCCTCCCGGGCCTTTCCAAGTTCGCGACCGAGAATGGAATCGTCTTCATCGCCGATGAAGTTCAGACTGGTTTCGCGCGCACGGGCGATATGTTCGCCTCAAGCGATGAAAAAGTGATCCCGGACATCATTGCCATGGCAAAAGGAATTGCTGGCGGCCTTCCACTATCAGCGGTTACAGGTAGAGCCGAGATCATGGACGCCGTCCATGCAAGCGGCCTCGGCGGAACTTACGGCGGATCCCCCGTTGCATGTGCCGCAGCCATTGGAGCGATAGCGACCATCGAAGAAGACGATCTATGTGCGAGCGCATCCAAGATCGGCGAAATCATCGTGTCCGCTCTTAATGCGATGAAGGGAAAATACTCGATCATTGGCGAAGTTCGTGGGCGTGGAGCGATGCAGGCCCTCGAATTTGTGCTCCCCGGCGGCATCGAGCCGCACCCAACGGCCGTCGGTCAGATCGTAAAGTTCTGCCAGAAGGAGGGTGTGCTCATCCTCTCCGCTGGAACATACGGCAACGTGATCCGCTTGCTTCCACCACTGGTCATGCCAGAAGATCTATTGCGTGAAGCCCTCGAGGTCCTCGATCGCGCAATTGCCTCGGTCTAATCTATTTGCGCACGTATGGATGTAAGGGCACTCTCCGCTTCAGAAGTTGAAGCCAGTATCACGGCCCTTGCTCGAGTCCTATGCGAATGCGTAGCAGATGGTGCATCCGTTAGCTTCATGAGCGATCTTTCGCGGGCTCAGGCAGAGGACTATTGGCATGAGATCTCAACGAAATCCAAAGCCGAAAAGTTAATTGTCTTTGGAGCATTTGAAGATGCCGAATTAGTGGGCACGGCGACCCTCATCACGGACACCCCGCCTAATCAGCCGCACAGAGCCGATGTCGCCAAAGTCCTTGTGCACCCCACGTATCAAAGGCGCGGCATAGCAAAGGCCTTGATGATTGCGTTAGAGCGGAAAGCACTGGAGGTCGGCAAAGATCTGCTGGTGCTGGACACTCTGACCGACTCTGGAGCCGAATCACTCTATGCGAGCCTGGGTTGGATTCGTGTCGGGGAAATTCCGCGATATGCGCTGACGCCTGATGGTGAGCCAAAGGCGACGATGGTCTTCTACAAAGAATTACTACGGAATTAGACTTCGTCAGTGATTCATCTCCGGTTTGCAAATAACGAACTTAACGAGATTGATAAGATCCTTCAGTTTTGGATTGACAATGCGGAGAATGGATCCCGACCATCGGACACTGCCATGGCAGTCCGCACTTTAATTGAAAGAGACCCAGAAGCTCTGATTCTGGCTGTCGACGGGGATGAAATTGTTGGCACCGTTATAGCTGGATGGAACGGCTGGCGCAGCGGACTCTACCGACTCGCCGTTCGCGAAAATAGGAGGAGCCAAGGGATTGGAAAGATCTTGGTCGAACGAGCACTAGAGCGGTTCAAATCACTCGGTGTCGCGAGGGTCGATGCGATGGTGCTTGACGATAACGAAACCGCTCATATTGCCTGGGCATCATATGGATTCACTCGCCAAGACAACTGGTCAAGGTGGGTCAAGAATTTGTAGTGAAAGGCCTTAGGCTTCGCAAGTGATTCGTGCGATCGGTTTTGACCTAGACAACACCCTCTTTGACCACAGAGAAGCCGCTACACGAGGGCTCGAACTCCTTGTCCAAGACAAAGGTTGGACCTACTCCGGAAACGAGAACCTTGGGAAAGCATGGCATCGTCTGGAAGACATCTACTTCGCACAATATGTAGTGGGAACCATGACACTCGTGGAGCATCGCCGCGCAAGGATGCGGACTTTTCTCACTTCCACGGATGCAGCGGTCAAAGATGAAGATCTAGATAACCTCTGGAACGATTATCTTCTTCATTATTCAAACTCCTGGGTGGCCTACTCGGACGTACCGGCTGCTCTAGTAGAGCTCAAGGCATCTGGTTTGAAATTAGCTGTGCTCACAAACGGACAGCAAGCCCAACAGGAGGCAAAGTTGGCCGCCATGGGTTTGACTCATCTGTTTAAAGCCGTTCTGGCTATAGGGACTGTGGATGCATTGAAGCCGGATCAAAGAGCGTTCGCACACCTTTGCCGAGTCCTTGACTGCGAACCGAATGAAGTCCTCTTCGTCGGCGATGATCTTGAATACGATGTGCGTGCTGCCATCCACGCCGGCTTGCACGCTGTATGGCTCAACCGCGATGGAATCGCTACTCCTCCGGATATCAGCACCCAAGTTCAATCTTTGGGATCCTTAAAAGATCTCCTGTAATTCCTAGATTGTGATGGCGCGATACATAAGCGCCAGTGCGAAAATGAGAAATAGATAGGCACTTATCTGGTCGATTCGTCGGACCCACATTGCAGAAAGTCGACGCCCCAAATAACTGGCGACCAGGCTCAAGGAAATGAAGAAGAGGAAGGACCCGCCTCCTACGCCTAACGCAAAACCGATCTTGCCTCGTGTGGTGTCGATAAAGGATCCTGCAGCACTCAACAATGCAACCCAGGAGATGATCGTCAACGGATTCGACGCCGTGGCAAGAAGCGACAACCTCAGCGCAGATCCAAAAGTTGGAGCCTTCAGGGGTGCTTTCTCATCCAGACCTTCGTCGTTCATAGTGCGATGGCTGATGATGGTCTTGATTCCAATCCAGCTGATGATCAAGGCGCCAAGAATGCTGATTGCCCTTTGAGTCGAATGTGAAGAAAGTAGGACGGCTGCCCCTAGCGCTCCTAATACACAGTACACGGTGTCGATAATTGCGGCACCAAGACCGATTCCGAACGCCTCGGCAAATCCATAGCGAATTCCGTTTCGAAAACAGAGCAACCAGATGGGCCCCACCTGGGCCGCAATGAGGAATCCCGCGGCGAAACCACTGGCCAGAATATAAAGACTCACTCGGTCACTGTTTCATATTCAAGCATCTTCTGGCGCTGTCTTTATTTCGCAAGGGGCAATCGACGATCTTCCTACTAGTATCCGAGAATGCTCAAAGGCTTGCACGTCCTCCTCGCAATTGTGACCACTGGGGCGGTTATTGCCGCGACCTTGGAGGGCGCCTCAAGGATCATTCGCAACAAGCCGGCAGGCGACGCCGCATTGGCATTTGCCCTCATCCCCTTCGCTGACAACCCGAGCATCTCGCTCCCCAACAACCGCACAAGGGGCCTTTACAGAGTTGTCGGCGGTCTTGTGTGTCTCATCGTCCTCACAAGGCTCTTCGTCACCGGGCAGAACTGATCTTGAACCGACTTTTCGGAAAACTCGGCACCGGAGTATTGAGACTTTTTCAGGTGTTGGCCTATGCCGAAGGTGCTCTGCTGCCAACCATTCTTATTGTGGCTGTCTACCACTGGGTAACCGGCAAGGCAGATGTGCTTGTTGCGATTGTCGGAGCAAGTCATGGCTCCGTCTTCACCCTCTATATCCTGATCGTTCCCGTAGTGGCGCGTTTATTGCGTTGGCCCTGGCGCACTACGTCCGTCGCGTTTTCAGTGGCGTTTATCCCCTTTGCAACGTGGACTTTCGAACGACGAATTCACGGCGAAATCATGGAACGGATCGAGCGGAATAAGATTTACTCATGAAGAACCCAATTCACCACATCACCCTCACCGTAAACGATGTCGAGAAATCAGCTAGTTGGTATACATCACTTTTTGGAGAAGCAACGCAGATTCGTCGTGAAGGCCCGGGTTGGAAGCGCATCCGATTGACTTGGCCGAACGGTCTTGTCATCGGGGTGACCCAACACAATGAGGCGCTGCCAGCGCAAAAGTTTTCCCACCTAGCCGTGGGCCTTGATCACATTGGCCTTGCCTGCGAGTCTGAGGATGAAGTGCACGGGTGGGTGAGAAAACTCGACGAACTCGGTTTCGAACACGGGCCTTTCGAGAATGTCGTTTATGGCTGGGTTGTCACGGCAAGGGATCCGGATAATATTCCAATCGAATTTTTCTGCGCTAAGTAATTCAAATCCAGGTTTATTTACCTTGGTAAACAATATTCTTGAGCGGCTCACCCTTGGATAGACGCTCCAACTGTTCCTCGAGTAACTTTCTAAAGCGCGGCTCAAAGGCCGAAGATTCGCCTCCAACGTGAGGTGAAATCAACAGCCCCTCTGCCTTCCATAGTGGATGATCCTTAGGAAGCGGCTCGGGATCGGTGACATCAAGGGCGGCGAGGATTCGCCCTGAATTCAATTCTGCAACCAACGCATCCGTATCCACGACAGGACCGCGGGCCACATTCACCAACAACGCTCCATCTTTCATGAGCGCCAACTTCTTGGCGTCAAAGAGATGACGACTTTCCTCGTTAAGCGGCATAGAAAGAATCACGACGTCGAGGTTGGGAAGTTCGGAATCAAGCTCGCTCATCTTCTTTGATCCATCTGAGCCTGATCGAGTAAACGGAACCACCTCCACGGCGAAACCGCTGAGATTTTCCTTGATCCTCTTTCCAATCGATCCAAAACCCACAATGCCAATCCTGCTGTCGGAAAGAGACTTGCGACGCGAGCGAATCCATTCCCCGCGGACCTGATTGCGGACAAAATCGGGAAAGCCTCGCAGGGATGCGATGGTGAGGCCAACGGCGAGCTCTGCGGTCGAATCATCGTGGACTCCACTCGCGTTGCAGATGGTAAGTCCCGGACGCGTGAACTCGAGTGCATTCTCATATCCCGCATAAGGCAACTGAACGACCCGCAAGTTCGGCATTCGCAGAATTGGCAAGAGCGCCTTTCTCCCACCCATGTACGGCGAGACAAAGAAGGTGATCGCGCCAAGACTCTCTCCGTCAAGAGGTGCTGTCCTCGGGGATAGAGATTCAAATCCAGCGGGGAGCTTTAGATCCTCCCATTGAGTCCAAATCACTTCCGATTTCATTCACATTCCCCCTCAATGACGCCCACGCAATCCTTTCGTCATCCTTTCATACGCTGCAACCCTTGCTCTCCCCCCTCATCGGGAGGAGACTGAAATCAGGCACTCGCGGAGACCTTCGACGTCTCTCGAGTAGATCGAGGTGAGTTCAATGACGAAGAATCGCGAGGCTCAGTGGGCAATCGGACTCGCGGCAACTGTCTTAACAATCGTGGTTTTATCTGGTGCGGTGTTTGGAATCGCCTATATGGCTGGTGGTTCCAGCGCGGTGTCCGACAATTGGGTGGGAGTCTTCGTTGCCATTGCATTCCTCGGCGGCTTAATCGTGTCACCTCTGGCATTCGTGCTCGCCGTCATGGCATGGATTAAACACAGCAGATCAAAGTGGCTCTGGCTCCCGTTGGCGGTTTTTCCCGGGCTCCTCGCCTTTGTCATCCTCGGCGAGACTTTCTGGTGGGAATAACTAGAACGCAGGGACTCTAGGGGCGACCAGGTAGTAAATGAACTGCCCAATCACCTTCGCCAACCCCGCCAGCCAGTAATGCAACCTCATTGAGGATTTTGAAGCCGCAGTTACTGTTAGCCAATGACTGAGAATTCTCGAGTATTGCCGAAGAAACGCGTCTGCGCTGGTGTTGCCATTGTCGACGAGAATTTACGTATTCTTCTCGTGGAGCCAACCTACAAAGATACATGGGAAGTCCCTGGCGGCATGGTCGAACTCGAGGAGTCCCCGCGCCAAGGGGCTAAAAGGGAATGCATCGAAGAATTGGGTTTCGATGTTGAGATCGGTCGACTTCTGGTCGTTGATTGGGTAACCCAAGGGCGAGCACCGGGCGATGCACTTATGTTGATGTATGCAGCCGGATCCGTGGATACCTCCAAAATCACTCTTCCTTCAGATGAACTTCGCTCATGGGAGTGGTGCGACCGTAGCGTTGTATCGGCTCGAGTCAAAGATTTCCAAGTTCGCAGGATTTTTGCTGCGTTAGACGCATTACGCGATGAAACGTTTGTCGAACTTGAAAATGGATATCTCACCTAAGCGTTGCCTGGTACTTGAGTCGTTAATGCAACCAGTCGTTAATGCAACCCCATTCGTAGAGTGACCTGAGATGAAGGGCAGGCATGCGAAATTTTTACCACGGGGGCAGCTACCACCGCGTGTGGGAGGATCGTCAGCTACCGGGCGGCAGATGGTGGTGTTCCAGCTCTTGCCGACCCCTCGAACCGCATCTGTTCGAAGATCATCTCGACCGTTTCCACTGCTGCGCTGGTGGCAGGAACTACCCGCTGATCAAGCGATGGCAGTAGGTCGAGCGGGTCAAACCACTCGCGCATGTCGTCAACCGTGAATGCGTTTTGTTGTACTCGAAGCGAGTGTCGCCGGACGGTTTCCTCAAAGGGCACGTCAAGGTAGTAGTGACCGGTAGTGCCGCGGTGGTCTGCGGTAAGTTCGGTGAGCATCGCCGCATAACGACCCGAGTTCAGAATTCCTTCGAGGATCACGTGGTAGCCAGCGTCGAGCGCATAGCGGACGGTGTGACCGAGGAGGCCGATATTAGTTGCGTCCGGTCTGTCGTGCTCACGAAGCAGAATCCGCCGAATGTAGTCCTGCTCAACCCATGCGACACCACGCCCGATTCGGTCACGCAACAAGGTGGCGACGGTGCTCTTTCCAGATCCGGAGTTCCCGCGCAGGACCACTAAACGTGTCTCCGCTGTCCCGGTCTGTGCCATGAGGGCAACCTTAGGGCTCGACCGAGGCGCATGATGGTGCCACGCCATTCGAAATGTGAAGGTCTGAACCACATCCGCCAACCCCACTAATCGTTAATACGCCCCTTACAGGTATCACGACCCCAGCTATGATCTGCCAATGACTGAGAGTTATCGCGAACTTCCAAAGAAGCTCGTCGGTGGCGGCGTAGTCATTGTCGATGAGGAAATGCGCGTGCTCTTAGTTGAGCCAACCTACAAAGATACGTGGGAAATCCCAGGTGGCACAGTCGAGCTTGACGAATCCCCACGAGAGGCGGCGAGAAGAGAATGCCGCGAAGAACTGGGCTTTGATATTGAAGTAGGACGGCTTCTTGTAGTCGATTGGGTATCCCAAGGACAGACACCAGGCGATGGACTCATGCTCATATACGCAACAGGCCCTGTGGATTCATCTCAAATCATTCTTCCCTCAGAGAACTGCGCTCTTGGGAGTGGTGCGACCATGCGGCTGTGACGGCCCGCGTCCCAAACTACAAAGCGCGCAGGATATTTGCCGCGATAGATGCGTTACTCGCTGGCACTTTTATGGAATTAGAAAATGGAAATCTCGCCTAAGTTAAGCTGAGTACTTAAACCGCCAACCCCACTAATCGTTAATACACCCCCTTCTCCCAACTCGATGCAGAGAGAACTGGGACGTCGCCTTCTACGGTCGACTCCTCGAGGTGGGTCTCATTCACACTCTGACCGAATTTTCAGCAGTCCCTATGGGCTCGTGGCGAACGTCATCTGGTACGGCGCCGACGCCGACGATCGTACAAAGGTGACGAATCGAGTGTTGGTGCCGTTACCCCACGCACCGGCGTTTCCCGAGAATCGAAGGTCAAGTTCCACCATCACCGTGAAGTGGTCGGCGGACACCCACTTGTCTGGTTGCGTGCGCGTCACTGTCCCCGCGATGAGCACGGGGTTCCCCTGCTTCTGGTTTGGCCTCGTGGAGGGGTCAAGGTACTTTCGGCCGGCGGCATACGCGCCGTTCTTCTGCCATGAGGCCAAGTATGACTGAAGGTACGCAGTTGCTTCGAGGTAGACGGCACCACGGTCGATAGACGTGGTTGGCGTTACTGTCGGCGTTGATGAAGGAGTTGCCTGAGGTATTGACCCCTGGCTACATCCTGAAATGAGAAGGATTGCCGCGACGGCAAGCACCATACGCCAATTAGCCTTCATCGAAGGATGGTAACCAACATTGAGGACGGAATACGCGATGCCGAGAGGAAGTATTTGTAAAAACTACGGTGTGCGCCAACGCCTCTCTTCACATGGAATAGCAACTTCACTTGGCAACCCCACCAGTCATTAATGCAACCCCTTTACCGCAAATTTAATATCGTCTATTTCGTTCGTTTAAGTAGGCCTGGTCCGCCCCGGAAGTGCCGGAATTGATTTATCTCTTCTCGGTAGCCCGCTCTCCACTTAACTCCTGAAATGCGCTCTTTCTTGTCCGCACGTCCCTCTGATTTTGCCACCTCTAATTCAGCATTCGCCCGCTTGAAAAACTTCATGAACGCTCTTCGATTATCAAAGGCCGCAATCACGATATTCCTACGCTCTCGTCTTTCGGGATCGTATCTATAATGCCAAACGATCCACCGATCTATTGAGTCGTCGTTTGGATCGATATTCGGATCATGATTTGGAAAGAAGAAGTTACCTCGTAAGATTGATCGAATTTTCACCCGTATTCACCCATTTCTATCTTCGATGACCCTTCTTAAATTCTAGAGTGAATCAAGGGTTACCTGTATGGCTGGACAGGCGGGATACCGAATCCAGCAACCCCACCAGTCGTTAATACACCCCCTTAGTCGGGTCGCCAGTCAAGTGGTCGGACCACGCCACCGGGCGCAAACTAGAGTTTCTTTCTGAGGAAAATGCGGTCATAACCTCGCACAGTACGGCGGTATAGAACCTCGTAGCCTCGATTCTGGTAAAATGCCAAATTCTCGACCATTAGAGCGTTTGTATACAACTCCGAGTAAGTCATTCCAGCAACCTTGCCCGATATCTCCGCTGAATCTAAAAGTAGCGAGCCCAAACCCATCCTCTGATGGGCAAGATCAATCGCGAGATTGTGTATGAGAATTTGACCCGCCGAATCATCTAGCGTCTGCGCAATAAATCCCGCTGGAATCCCGTTAACGCAAGCGATGAGTATCATCTGTTCCAAAGCCACTTGTTGGTAATCCAAATCCATGGGCTCTGGACGCTTTCCGATTCTGGCAACGTAAACCGCAAAGGCAGACTCCGCGATTTCACACAGGGAGGCAATATCTCCCGACTCAAAGTTACGGACGGATACCAATGGTGATTCCATGGAAGTCATCTCACCACACTTATGCGAGTAACGCGGCTTGCGTATTATCTGTCTAGGAGATTTTGCTTAGGCGAATACTTCTCGCCCTTCTTGCGCTTTGCAATCGCACTCAACGCTTCAAGCACAACCCGATTTGCCAGTATTGCCGTGATATCGGCGCTGTCGTATGGAGGCGAGACTTCGACGATATCCATACCAACAATGGGGAGCTCAAGGCAGACCCGACGCACCGCATCGAGCAGCTCGCGACTCGTCATTCCACCTGGCTCTGGGGTGCCTGTGCCTGGTGCCATACCCGGATCGACAACATCAATGTCTACCGAGAGAAATACGCCATCGCATTGATCGGTCAATCGTGCGAAGGATTCGTCCATAACGGCCTTCATTCCACGCTCGCCGATCTCAGACATTTCATAAGAGCGCATTCCTTGATCGCGCATCCAATCCAATGTCTCGGGCTCGGGCCAATATCCGCGAAGTCCCACTTGCAAGAATCGATCACCTCGTACAGCACCGGACTCTATGAGTCGACGCATGGGAGTGCCGTGTCCTACGAGGGCCCCAAATTGAGTATCGCCCGTGTCGGCATGCGCATCGAAATGGATCATGGAGATCTTGCCCATCCCTCGATGGCGGGCAATTCCCATTACATCAGCCGATGCGATGGAATGGTCTCCACCAAGTACCACCGGGATCTTTCCTTCACGAGAAAGTTTCTCGGTTGCCTTCGCCAACACATCAAGGGATGCGATGAGGTCTCCCCCTGGCATCAGAAGATCACCCGCATCGCGAACTTTGAGCTCCTTAAGTCCGTCAACACGAAGAGCCAAGTGGGGACGCTCGCCATCGTGCGGAAGATAGTCGCCACCGCGGATTGCTTGGGGGCCGAACTTCGTACCCGAGCGGTGAGATGTGCCGCTGTCTATTGGGGCACCAATGATGACGACGTCTGCATCGGCATAGGTCTCGGGGCGATCAAGGTCGCACGCTGGGATGCCTAGAAAAGTGAAGTTTGGCCCGTACATATTTCCGATGTTGGTCACGCCAAAAGGGTAACGCAACTTGGGCTATTACGAATCAAAGCCCAGTCCCGTTCGATCTAAGATCCGCAGCCAGAGATTTCTACGACCCTCGTGTTGATCTGCCCAATAGATGGAGCGCTGGGTCAACCAAATAAATAGGTACCGAAACGGCTCGGGCGGAAACGGAAGGGGCTTTCTACGAACCATCTTGAGTTTGGTCCGCTCGGTCTTCAATCCATCTAGGAGATCCAACATTGTTGCCGCGCCGAAGCGAGTGGCGGCCACACCAAGGCCGGTGTAGCCCATTACATACACGACTTTTCCACCGTGAGCCTTGCCCCAGAAGGGCGAAAAACGCGTGCACGTATCGATCGCGCCGCCCCATCCATGGGTGAATTTGATGCCCTCCAATTGCGGGAATGTTTTTAGGAAGTTGGATGCCAAAGTCGCATATGTCTCCGCATCGAACTCGTACTCCTGTCGCACTTTCCCACGGAAGTTGTAGATGGCTTCGTAGCCGCCCCAAAGAATGCCGCCCTCCTTGTTCAACCTGTAATAGTGGAATTGATTGCCAGCGTCGGAAATACCTTCTCGATTTTTCCAGCCGATACTCTCGCGTTGCTCTTTCGTTAGAGGCTCAGTAACGAGTTGAAAATCGTAAACTGGGATGACATATTTGCGGGCACTGCGCACTAACGATTTGAAGACGTTGGTAGCAAGTGCGACTTTCTTTGACGTGACCGCACCGTAAGGAGTGTGGACAATTATGTGGTCCCCTTTCTCCTCCAACCACTCCACTTTGGAGTTCTCGAAGATCCTCACGCCGAGGGAGATGCACACCTTCTCTAAACCCCAAACCAAGCGCGCGGGATCAACCAGAGCGGTTCCATCATGATCGAACAGGGCGCCTTGATAGGTTGGAGATTTAACTCGCTCTTGTACTTGTTCCTTGGACAAGAACTCGACGTTGTCACCATACTTGTTGCGAAGATCAGCTTCTTCCTGCATTCCATCAAGTTGCCATTTTGTGACGGCGACGCGCAATTCTCCAGTGCGCTCCCAATCACATTCAATGTTGTACTTCTTTATCGTCTCCTCAATTGCGTCCAGGTTCTCTCGACCAAGACGCTCGATAATTCCCATTTCGCGACGAAAACGTTGATATCCGTTCGAAAACCCGTGAGTTAAAGATGAGTTGCAGAATCCGCCGTTACGACCAGAGGCACCAGCGCCCGTCTCGCGTTGTTCAACAATGACAACCTCGCGATGGGGATCGCGTTCCTTGGCGAGCAGAGCAGTCCAAAGACCTGTGTAGCCGGCGCCGACGATGCAAAGGTCGGCATTGATGTTCTCAATCAGTGCAGAATGTGATTCAGGTTCCAGGGGGTCTTCGTCCAACCAGTACAACATAGGTTGGAGATCGGCTAAATGGCGCAAAACAAAGGGGTCGATGGTGACCATCGCAGCTCCGGCTGATCGCCGGACTCACCCCTTAACGCTAATTCATAGTTGGCCCGGGTCCTCCGGAGTCCTACCCCATAACGCAGATTGGTTTTCAATCTGTAATTCGCTATGGCTACCGAACTACTTTAGCGTGCCTTTTTGCGGTTGACCAGTTGGCCCGCCACGACGATCACAAGGGCAATCAAGAACATTGATGAACCGATGACGTTGGCCTGTGCGGGAATTCCACGTGCGGCCGATGTGTACACGAACTTCGGGAACGTATTCATAGTTCCGGAATTGAAGTTAGTGATGATGAAATCGTCGAATGAAAGGCTAAAGGCCAAGAGGGCGGCACCTGCAATTCCAGGCATAACTAAGGGCAAAGTGACCCTTCTAAAGGTCTCTCTCTCATTAGCGTAGAGATCCATTGCGGCCTGCTCTAAACGCGGATCAAGGCTTGCGATACGCGCCTTCACGGTGACGACGACGAATGAAATACAGAACATCACGTGTGCGGCGACTGTGGGCCAAAAGCCGGGGTTGATGCGAAAAGCCAAAAACATGGCGAGAAGCGACGAGCCAAGAACGACCTCAGGCGTTGCCATCGGCAAGAAAATCAGGAGATTTGTTGTCGCCCGCCCTTTGAATCTATGGCGCCCAATTGCAAAGGCGATCAACGTTCCCAAAATCGTTGCTGCCGTCGTAGCGATTAAGCCGATCTTCAATGAGTTTCCCAGAGCGGAGCAAACCTCTGGGGCGCCACAGGGGTTGCGCCAGTTGTTTAAGGTGAAACCCCGCCAAACCAAATTGCTCTTACCTGCATTGTTAAAAGAGAAGGCAATCGTGTAGAAGACCGGAATAAAGAGATATGTAAAACCGATGACCGCGTAAATCCGAATGAGGTTTCGCCCGAACCATCGCGATATTCGCTTTGAAGTTGGAAGCGTAGGAATTGGGATAGCGCTCATACCAACTCGTCCGTTCCTGATCGGCGGATATAGACAGTGACAAGGATCAAAATGGCCGCCATCAATGTAAACGAGAGCGAAGCAGCCGTTGGGTAGTCAACGATACGGAAGAATCTTGAATCGATCACGTTTCCAATCATTGTCGTATTCGGGTTTCCAAGGATTGCAGCATTTACGTAATCACCTGCGGCCGGAATAAAGGTTAACAACGTTCCCGCAACGACGCCTGGCATCGAAAGTGGGAAGGTCACTTTTCTGAAAGTAGTTATCCCGTTGGCGTAAAGGTCATTAGAGGCTTCAAGCGTTCGAGGGTCGATGCGTTCGAGCGAGGCATAAAGTGGCAACGTCATGAAAGGCAAGAAGTTGTAGGTCATTCCGGTGACGACAGCCAAGGCACTTGCTGTGAGGGTCGTCTGCGGCCCGATGATATGGAGGGCGCGCAATGTCGGGACAACGAAGCCCTCCTCCCCCAAGATCTGCTTCCATGCGACGGTTCGAAGAAGGAAGGAAGTAAAGAAGGGGGCAACAACAAGCACGAGAAGAATGTTCTTAAAACGACCCGAACGGAACGCTATGGCATAGGCAAGTGGATATGAAATCGCCAAAGCCAATAGCGTTGCAAGGGTTGCGTAAATGAAGGATCGAGCAAACTGCGGCCTGGCTGCATTGAAGGCATCAATGTAGTTTGCAAACCGGAACGTCTGAACGTATTGGCCAGTATCGCCGCCGACGACGGGAGTCTGGGTCGACGTTCCGGCCAAATTGATAATCGGCAAGATAAAGAAGGTGAAGAGCCAGAGCATGCCTGGAAGGAGCAAGAGGTAGGGCAGGCGACCCTTCTTCCCAGTGAAGTAGCCTGCACGGGTAACTGCACTTTGGAGAAAAGCCATTACGCCGGTTCATCCACTTCAGAGCCTGCATTTACGTCCTCTGAGCCATCTAGTCCGAAAGTAAATGGGGCGTTCCACGAAAGTGAGACCGGGTCTCCCGGACGCAAAGTGGGCGTTCCACCATCATTCTGCTCGAACACCATGAGATCTTGCTTCCAAGGCATCTCCACCACATATTGCGTGCTGACACCAACAAATGAGACATCTGAGACGATTCCGCCAGTTAGCACGTTCCCGTTGCATGGATCGCCAGGCAGGGAGATGCGAATCTTCTCTGGGCGGATGCCGACAAGGATAGATTTTCCTGCAGCACGATTGCGCGACTTTAGTACCGCAATCTTCTGGCCATGTAGTTCGACAACAGATTGATCTGCATCACTCGACGAGACCTCTCCACGAATCATGTTTGACTGACCAAGGAAGTTGGCGACAAATGCTGTGCGAGGAGATTCGTAAAGTTCAGCTGGCGATCCCATCTGCTCAATCCGTCCCTCATTCATCACCGCAATGGTGTCGGCCATCGTCATTGCCTCTTCCTGATCGTGGGTCACGTGTACGAAGGTAAGACCAACTTCAGTTTGAATCCATTTCAACTCAATTTGCATCTGGCGACGCAATTTCAGATCGAGAGCCCCAAGGGGTTCGTCGAGTAAGAGCAACGCAGGGCGGTTGACGATTGCGCGAGCGAGCGCAATGCGCTGCTGTTGACCACCGGACAGCTGTGTCGGCTTGCGATCTGCAAGGTGTGGAAGTTCGACAAGTTTCAGGACCTTATCTACCTGTTCCTTGACGTCCTTAACGCCGCGGCGGCGCAATCCGAAAGCCACATTCTCGTAGATGCTCAGGTGTGGAAATAGGGCATAGTTTTGAAAGACCGTATTCACAGGACGTTGATAAGGCTTCTTGGTCGTGATATCGGTTTCACCAATATGGATAGAGCCCACGGTCGGCTCTTCCAAACCAGCGATCATCCGAAGAGTTGTGGTCTTACCGCAACCAGATGGTCCAAGCAGCGCAAAGAATGACCCTTCCGGAATCGTTAGCGTTAAATCATCGACAGCAGTGAAGTCGCCGAAGGATTTAGTGACGCGGGTAAGTTTTAGATCCCCATGTGAAGAGGAAGATGCGTCGGCCACTAGTTTCCGGTTGCCTTTTGGAAGGCAGTAGTGAAGGTGGTCTCCTCAGCTGGTGTGAGCGCACGGAAGACCTTCGCCTTGGAAAGGGCAGTCGCATCAGGGAAGATGTACGGACTCTTGGCCAGACTTGGATCGATCTTCTCCATCTCGGCCTGAGCACCCTTCACTGGACAGATGTAATTGACGTACGCCGCAACCTGAGCCGCAACTGCCGGTTCGTAGTAGTAGTTCATTACTTTCTCTGCGTTGAGCCTGTTGTGGGACGTTGACGGAATCATCATGTTGTCGCTCCACAAGGTTCCACCGCTCTCAGGCAGCGCAAAATCAAACTTGCCGTTGTTCTCGGAATTCAACTGGAACATGTCGCCAGACCATCCGATGACAGCCACGGCGTCTCCACTGATGAGATCTTCCTTATAGCTGTTGCCGGCTACCTTTCTAATGAAGCCGTCTGAGATCTTTTTCTGCAAGAAATCGATTCCATCCATGAACTGGGCTTCAGTGAAGTTGGATTCAATATCGACACCCTGGAACTGCAGGATAATTCCCATGGTGTCGCGCATCTCGGATAGCACCTCGATCTTGCCCTTGTTTGCTGGGGCGAATAACTGATCTAGCGATTTGATTCCGCCAGGAAGTTTCTCCTTGTTCCAACCAAAACCTGCAAAGCCCGATTGCCAGGTGAGAGAGTTGTTGCGCCCGGGATCAAACCCGACCGTACTCAACTTATCCAGAATATTTACCTTATTGGGAATTCCGGCGGCATCGATCTTCTGTGTGTAACCCAAACGGATCCAACGAGCGGCCATCCAGTCAGTGAGTGTGACGATGTCGTAACCGATGTCTTGTCCGAGCTTGAGTTGCCCCTGCACTTTGCCGTAGAACTCGTCATTGTCGTTAACGTCTTCCTTGTAGTTGACGTTGACGCCAGATTCCTTCTGAAATGCCTCAAGAGTTGGGTACTTCTTTGTCTTTGAGTCGTAATCCAAGTAGAGCGTCCAGTTTGCCCAGCGAACCGTTCCACCCGTGTCCGTCACTGCGGTCGGCGACGACGATTCTTTGGGAGATCCGCATGCCGCAAGCAGTCCTGCAGCGCTCAGGCCACCGGCACCTGCGATAAAGCCACGCCGTGACATCTGCGCCCGAATAAGTTCGAGTGTTTTTGGAGAGATCGGGTCATTCTTAGGCATCGCGGTTCCTCTTTCGTATGGTGGTCATTATTGGAAAGTTATCTGGCCTTCATTTCGTTTTAGTTAAATGGGGAATTCAATGCGGGGAGTTTATGCCCTCCCCGCCCCCTCTGCGCGTTATGCGTTGAGGTTTGTCATAACGTGTTTGATCCTCGTGTAGTCCTCAAACCCGTACCCGGAAAGGTCCTTCCCGTATCCGGATTTCTTGAAACCGCCGTGAGGCATCTCAGCAACAATGGGTATGTGAGTGTTGATCCAGACACATCCAAAGTCAAAAGCCTTAGCCAATCTCATCGCGCGACCATGGTCTCGAGTCCAGACACTTGACGCCAGTCCGTACTCGACCCCATTTGCCATGGAGATTGCCTCGGCCTCAGTCTGAAACTTTTGCATCGTGATGACTGGTCCGAAGATTTCCTTCTGGATCATTTCATCGTCCTGGCGTAGGTCTGCCACCACTGTCGGCGGGAAGAAGTATCCAGGGCGATTGAGTTGAGATCCACCTGCCATGACGCGTGCGTGGGAAGGAACGCGATCAAGGAAGCCACTTACTGTAGCCAATTGATTGACGTTATTGACAGGCCCGACCAGCACATCTTCGTTGGGCATGCCGATCGCGATCTTGTTTTTGGCCTGGTCTGCCAGGAGCGCGACCATCTGGTCGTAAACCCCAGCTTGAACTAGAACTCGAGTGGCTGCCGTGCAATCTTGTCCTGCATTGAAGTAGCCAGCGATTGCAATTGCCTCTGCCGCATTCTCGAGATTGGCATCATCGAAAACCACGACGGGCGCCTTCCCGCCCAATTCGAGGTGAACCCGCTTGACCTGTTTCGACGCATTTGTAGCCACATCGATGCCTGCGCGAACGGAGCCCGTAATTGAAACCATCGCGGGCGTGTCATGCGCGACAAGGGCTTGACCCGTTTCGCGTTCGCCGCAAAGAACGTTAAAGACGCCTGCCGGAAGAAATTCGGCCATCACCTTTGCCATGTAGGCGGTGCTCGCAGGAGTCGTGTGGCTTGGTTTCAAAACGACCGTGTTACCTGCTGCAATCGCCGGCGCCCACTTCCACACGGCCATCATCATTGGGTAATTCCAAGGCGTGATTTGCCCACAAACACCGATGGGCTCGCGGCGAATGAAAGAAGTCATTCCATGCATGTATTCGCCCGCTGATTTGCCTTCAAGATTACGAGCAGCACCTGCGAAGAATCGGATTTGATCGATCATCGGAGGAATCTCCTCGGACATCGTGACCGCTATTGGTTTTCCTGTATTGCGACTTTCAATGGCCACAATTTCTTCCGCACGACTTTCCAGAGCATCGGCAATTTTCAAAAGTGCACGCTGACGTTCGCTGGGAGTTGACTGACCCCACCCTTCAAATGCAGTGGCTGCGGCTTTCATGGCCACATCTACATCGTGAGAGTTGGACTTTGGTGCCTGAGCGTAGATCTCGCCTGTGGCCGGATTCGTGATCGGGGTTGTCTCCCCACTGGAACTTTGGACCTCTTGGCCGTTGACGAAACTAGATAGCTTTTCCATTCATTTGCTCCCTTGAAGCCCAATCGAGTGTGAGGTGAGGGTACGCCCAGATTGCTTCCCTGAATAGCCCCCACCACGAATTAGCCCCATTTTTGTCCCAAAATGTGCGGATATCGTCGTGAAATGGCTCGAAATCTGCGGATTCCTTTGCTTTTGTCTCAAAGGTGCGAGAGAGTTAGTCATGGCCATCAAGCACCGCCCGGTTCTGGACGACATTTCTCGGGCGATTATTGAACAGCTCCAGATCGACGGGCGAAAGCCCTATGCAGCGATCGGGGTGGCAGTGGGCTTGTCTGAAGCTGCGGTTCGTCAGCGAATCGCCAAACTCATTGAGTCTGGCGTGATGCAGGTGGTCGCCGTCACAGACCCTCTAACTGTCGGTTCATATCGCATGGCCATGATTGGCATAAAAGTTGAAGGGGATCTCGTCGAGGTCGCAGATCAACTCTCACATTACAAAGAAGTTGATTACATCCTGGTCACCTCTGGCGGCTTTGATGTGATGGCGGAAGTCATTTGCAATGACGACGAACATCTCCTTGAGCTATTGCAGCGCATACGAGCAATTCCGCAAGTACGCAGCACGGAGAGCTTCATCTATCTAAAGTTGCGCAAGCAGCTTTATAACTGGGGAACATAAAAAATGGCAACAACAAGTACATTCGACAACGTTCAATTCTTTGAGTCAGATCTTGATTCAAACTGGTCCAACCGAGCAAAAGAACATCTCTGGATGCACTTTTCTCGAATGGGTGCATACGATGCTGGTGGGTCTATCCCTGTCATCGTAAAAGGCGAAGGCCCTTACATTTACGACGATCGCGGCAAACGCTACTTTGATGGAATCTCATCGCTTTTTGCAACGCAGGTAGGACACGGCCGAGAGGAATTGGCCGACGCCTACGCCAAGCAGATCAAAGAAATTGGATACTTTCCGATTTGGTCATACGCGCATCCCCGCGCGATCGAATTGGCTGAGCGCCTTACGGACTTCACCCCCGAAGGGCTCAACCATGTCTTCTTCAGCGCGTCCGGTGGCGAGGCGGTTGAGACTGCAGCGAAATTGATCAAACAGTATTTCAAACTCACCGGCAAGCCGATGAAGCACAAAATCATTAGTCGCCATGTGGCCTATCACGGCACGACCCAAGGGGCACTTTCCATCACAGGAATTCCCGCGGCAAAGCAATTCTTCGAGCCGCTGATCGCAGGTCACCACAAGGTGCCAAACACAAACTTCTATCGCGCGCCGCTGAACCACCGTGATTCTTTCGAAGAGTTCGGGCAGTGGGCAGCCAACCGCATTGAAGAAGCGATCCTCTTTGAGGGTGCCGACACAGTCGCGGCAGTGTTCATCGAACCGGTGCAAAATTCTGGTGGGTGCTTCCCGCCTCCCCCAGGTTATCTACAGCGCGTTCGCGAGATTTGCGACCAGTACGACGTCATTATGGTCGCGGATGAAACCATCACCGGCTTTGGCCGCATTGGAGATTACTTTGCCTCAACGAGATACGGGATCGTCCCGGACATCATCACCTGCGGCAAAGGACTGACGTCCGGATATTTTCCGATGGCGGCAATGATTGCCAACGAAAGGCTCTACGAACCTTTCCGCAAAGGCACAAATTCGTTCTTGCATGGCTTCACCTTTGGAGGTCACCCAGCAGGTGCAGCAGTTGCACTTGCGAATCTGGACATCTTCGAGCGTGAGGGTATCAATGAGAATGTTCGTGCCAACGAGGACGGGCTCAAGGCGACGTTGGAGAAACTCTACGACTTGCCCATAGTCGGAGATATCCGAGGAGCCGGATACTTCTACGGCATTGAAATGGTCAAGGACAAGGCAACCCGAGAGACCTTCTCATCCGATGAGAGCGAGAAATTGCTCCGCGGATTCCTCTCAAAAGCCCTCTTCGACAACGGTCTGTACTGCCGTGCAGATGACCGTGGAGATCCTGTGATTCAAATTGCGCCGCCTCTTATCTGCGATCAGTCTCATTTCGATGAGATCGAGTCGATTCTTCGAACCGTGCTAACCGAGGCTGCATCTATCATTCTGTAATGGAATCCGATCGCACCAAGGTCCATCGCGCTCCTCACAAGCAGGTATTCGACCCTGCAGTTGCGCGAAGGATCTTGGAGCGGGCGATCATCGCTCATGTCGCGATCTGTATTGACGGGCAGCCATATGCAATCCCTGTTTCTTGCGCGCCATACGGCGGCGAAATGCTTATGCATGGGTCACCTGCGTCTCGCCTTTTCAAAGCGCTGGCAGATGGCACACCTGCTTGCGTGACCGTGACGCTCATAGACGGATTGGTCCTTGCACGTTCAGCATTTGAATCATCAATGCACTATCAATCACTCATGGCCTTTGGAAGCGCCCGCCTGCTAGATGGAGAAGAAAAATCCGCTGCGCTAGAGGTACTCACAGACCATCTCTTCCCAGAGCGCAGAAGTGAGCTCCGCGAATCTACTCAGAAAGAAGTGAATGCAACGACGATTGTTGCCTTCCCTCTCACGGAAATCAGCATCAAAGTTTCAGCAGGACAGCCCGATGATCCAGAATCAGATCTTGAATCCAATGTTTGGGCAGGAATACTTCCAATTGCCAGCATGTACGGTGCACCGATTCCTGCAACAAATCTTCGACTCGGAATTGACGTGCCTGAATACATTTCACGTTGGCCGAAGAATCGTTTATGAACCTCTGGTGGTCACTAGTCGATCACCCCGTGTTCAAACCGGGGGAACTTGATCGCCCGTGGGACGTGGTCATTGTTGGTGGAGGGTTCAGCGGGCTCTGGACTGCGCATCACCTTAAGGAATCGGAACCGACCCTTCGGATTGCCGTCCTCGAAAAAGATCATGTGGGAGCGGGCGCGAGTGGTCGAAACGGCGGATGGGTTTCGGCGCTATATCCCATCGAGGATCACAAATTAATCAAACACTCCTCTGCGCAGTCCATTCATGAACTACACGCTCACCTTCGAAAGACAATAGACGACATCGGAGATTTTGCAGACAAGTTTGGCTCCAGTTGCGGCTTTACAAAAGGTGGCACCTTAGTTGTCGCTCGAAATGAGGGACAGTTAAAGAGATTGGCTGTGCACATCGAAGAGGACTACACGCTACTTAGCGCACGAGAGACACGATCACGGATACACATGAGCGATGCGCTGGGCTCGATCTACACACCAAATTGCGCGGCAATAAACCCCGCAGCATTAGTCGTGGATCTAGCCCGTTCACTTGAAGCGCGCGGTGTGAGTATTTTTGAAAATACTGAAGCGTCGATCGCCAAGGACCGTTCGGTTTCAGTGTCAGGCAAGACGCTCGACAGCAAGTTTGTCGTGCGCGCTGTTGAGGCCTACCACGAGGGCACTGCCGATCAAGTACCTATCTATTCTCTGATGGTTGCAACGGAACCACTTCCTTCCGAAGTCTTTGAAGAGATAGGAATTCGCAATCGTGAAACTTTTGCCGAGGCCTCGCACCTTGTGACCTATGCACAACGCACATCGGATGATCGTCTTGCAATCGGTGGACGCGGTGCGCCGTACACGTGGGGTTCACGCCGGAATGAGGCAAGCGAGCGCCATCGCAAAGATCACGAACGCCTACGACATATGGCCCGTGAATGGTTCCCCATCTTGGGAAAGTTCGAATTCACGCATTCGTGGGGCGGGGCCGTTGGGGTTACTCGAGATTGGGCACCCTATGTCAGAACGAGCGAGAAATACGGTGAGATGGGAGGCTACGCAGGAGACGGCGTGGCCCTTTCCTATCTTGCAGCTGGGGCGATGGCCGATCTCATTCTCGAGAAAGAATCCGAGCGAGCGCAACTCCCCTTCGTCCAATGGAGGAACCCGCGCTGGGAACCTGAACCATTGCGCTGGATCGCGATCAACGGCGCAATCAGACTTTCTGGAGTTGCAGATAAAGAGGAGAAGCGCACGAAGCATCCAAGCGGAGTCATGAAGATCCTCTCTTCGATCACTGGGCAATAGGACGCAGATGAACACTCGACTAAGCGCGATGATTTTGACTGGAGGGACCAGCAGTCGATTTGGCTCCGATAAATCTCATGCGATGATTGGCCAACTCACACTCGTCGAAAATCTTCTGACGAGCCTTCCTCCAGATGTGGAAATAGTGATTGTCGGGCCGCAGATGAAGAACACCTCCCATGCCGTCACATATACGCGGGAGGACCCGGCGGGCGGAGGACCCGTTGCCGCAATTGATGCCGGGCTCGCATGCATCAAAACCGAGTTCGTTGCGGTCCTCGCCACTGATATGCCCTTTGCTAGCCGAATTTTGGATGTGCTGATCGACAACTTCCCTGATTCAGAAGAGGCAACAATTCCCTTGGACTCGCAGGGAATTCGACAACCTCTATGCGCTCTGTATCGAACCGACGCTCTTTCTAGGGCGCTTTCACAATTGGGAGGAGTCCAAGGGCAGTCAGTGCGGAAATTGATCTCATTACTGGCAGTCAAGGAACTCTCACTTGATGCCAATCTACGGCGTATTCTTCTCGATGTTGATACTCCATCGGATTTGGAGCGAGCGACTAGCCTCAGCAAAGAGCTCACGAAGCAGGAAAGGGCGCACACCATGGAAAAGTGGATCGAAGCCGTACAGAAAGAACTTGGCATCGACGTGGTCGTTGACGAGCAGTTGATTCTGGATTTAGCGCGAGATGCGGCCCATGGCGTGGAGAGAAAAGCTGCTCCTATCACCACTTTCTTGCTGGGTATTGCGATAGCAGGCGGGGCCGATCCTAAAGAGGCGGCAAAAGGAATTGCAGAGCTTGCAGGGAGATGGCCAAGCGATTCATGAATGACTGGCAAGAAGTCGACTGGGATGAGGCACGGAAAGTCGCTGGATCACTTGGTCGGCAACTTCCGCATGAAGATCTCCCTTTAGCACTTGCTACGAACAGAGTTCTAGCGCAGGACTGCCTTGCATTGTGCGATTTGCCGACATATACGACTTCATCAATGGACGGATGGGCCGTTTCAGGCGATGGACCGTGGAAGATCGTCGGTGACGTAAAGGCCGGTGCACCATATGAAAAGAATTTGGATAGCGGGACCGCCGTTCGCATTGCAACGGGGGCGGTAATTCCGCACGGAACTTTTGGAGTAGTGCGATGGGAAGTCGTCGAAGTTAACGATGATTACGTACGAGCCGATGCTCGTGCAGGTGCCGATATTCGTCCGGCGGGCGAAGAATGTCGCAAAGGCGAAGTGTTGGCCAGTCACGGGACGAAGTTGACTCCGTCATTCGTTGGGTTGCTTGCAGCATGTGGTTACGACGGCGTAGATGTTGTTCGCAAACCCAGGGTTTCACTTCTGCTCTTAGGCGATGAACTCCTGCTAAGCGGGCTGCCTCACGGTGGAAGAGTCCGTGACTCGCTGGGGCCGCAACTTCCAGGTTGGCTTGATCGCCTCGGCGCCGAAATCGTCACCACCCGCTATGTAACTGATGAACTCACATCTGTGATTGATGCGATCTCGGAATCCCTTGAATGTGATCTGCTGATAACAACTGGTGGAACCGCCGATGGGCCTCGGGATCACATCCACAATGCACTCGAATCACTGAATGCGACGATGGTCATCGATCGAGTGAAATCTAGACCCGGACACCCAATGCTTCTGGCACAAATTCCACATCGTGGAAAATCGGTGCCGATACTTGGTCTTCCTGGAAACCCACAATCAGCCATCGTCGGTTTAATGAGTATTGGCGCACCGCTAATTGACTCACTTCTTGGACGTGACACACCTGATCTTGAGTCGGTACCGACCCAGGACGAGCTCGTAGCGCCAAAAGATTTCACCAGGCTCGTTCTTGGCAATCTCAATGATGGCCACTTTGAGATGGGCGAACATCTTGGATCGGCGATGCTACGAGGACTTGCAGCCTCTACTGGCTTTGCTGTCATCAAATCCGGCACTACTCCTGCTGGGGGCGAGGTCAGGTGGCTCCCTCTGCCTTAGCCATGACGGCTACCATTAGCCTTTATGAGCGCAGAGAATCTTTTCACGCATTTCAACGACGAAGGCCAAGCTCACATGGTCGATGTCAGTGACCGTGAAATCACGACTCGATCCGCCAGCGCGTCAGGAAAAGTATTGCTTTCGCAAGCCGTAGTCACGATGCTACGCGATGGAAATGTTCCAAAGGGCGACGTCCTTTCAACGGCGAGACTGGCCGGAATTATGGGTGCAAAGCGGACGCCGGATCTCATCCCCCTTGCCCACCCGATTGCGTTGCACAGTGTCAGCGTTGAATTGCACGTGGTCGATGACGGAGTGACAATCGCCTCCGATGTGCGGACAGCTGATCGCACAGGAGTGGAAATGGAAGCCCTCACGGCAATTTCAATTGCAGCGTTGACAATTATCGACATGGTCAAATCTTTGGACCCAAGTGCAACCATTACGAACGTACGCGTTGAGTCAAAAGATGGTGGCCGCAACGGCGCCTGGAAGAGAACGTGACGGTGCTCAACGCAGCAATTATCACCGCGAGCAACCGCGCATCTCGTGGAGTTTACGAGGATAAGAGTGGAGAGATCCTCGCAGAAGGCTTGAAGGCATTGGGTTTCACCATTCAAACTCAGGTTGTCGTTCCAGATACCGTGAGCCTGATCGCCGCCGAGATCGCCAAAGCGATCGACTCGGGAATCGACTTGATTGTGACCACCGGAGGCACTGGCATCTCCCCCACCGATCTCACACCTGAGGCGACAGCACCGCTTATTCAGAAGACACTTCCAGGAATCAGTGAGGCTATCCGCGCCTATTCTCGCGAGAAGGTGCCGACTGCAGACTTGAGCCGCGGGCTGGCCGGAACTGCCGAAGCGTCCCTCATAATCAATCTGCCAGGATCTCCCGGGGGCGTTCGAGATGGACTTGTCATCATCGAACGATTGGCACTTCACGCGATCAGCCAACTTGCTGGCGGAGATCACGAGCAATCATGAAGCACAACGAGAGTCCGAATTCAAGATCCGTTACCGTTACTCTCACAGCAGGCGTCATTTCTTCGGCAAATTCCATCGAGCGAGTTGAATCAGATTCCTGCGGAGCAATAGTGACTTTCGTCGGCAACGTCCGCGCTTTCGATCACGGGAAAGAGATTGCCAGTCTCTCTTACGAGATCCACCCCACGACTGAAGCAACCCTCAATGAGGTTGTCCAGGAAGTGGCAGACCGACACAAGATCAAGCATGTTTCAGTGGCCCATAGATACGGTGACATCCCTATCGGTGAGTCTGCTTTCATAGTTGCTGTGTCATCTGAACGCCGAAACGAAGCCTTTGCCGCCTGCATGGAAATGGTCGATGAAGTTAAAGCACGTATTCCAATTTGGAAGCATCAGATCTTCACTGATGGAACCGAAGAATGGGTGAATTGCGCATGAGCGAATTGATCGACACTTTCAATCGAGTTCATCGCGATCTTCGTGTTTCACTTACCGATCGCTGCTCTCTTCGTTGCAATTACTGCATGCCTCTTGATTTCGACAAGTGGCTTCCAAGTGATGAATTGTTGACTACAGACGAATTGATGACGGTAATAGGAGTCGCTACCGAGCATGGCATTGACCAAGTCCGACTTACCGGTGGCGAACCGTTATTACGTCCTGACATCGTCGACATCGTCGCACGTATCAAGGCGCTTCCCAACGCACCCGAACTTTCAATCACCACTAACGGGCTTCGACTGGCCAAGCTTGCCGCTCCACTTGTTCACGCAGGTTTATCAAGAGTGAACGTCAGCCTAGACACACTGGATCGAGAACGTTTCACAGCCATGACGCATCGGGACAGATTCGACGATGTAATCGAAGGATTGAATGCGGCGCGCGTTGCAGGTTTGAAGCCCATAAAGATCAACAGCGTGCTGATGCCTGGAATAAATAGCGATGAAGCTCCTGCTCTGTTGAAATGGGCGATCGAAGAAGGTTTCGCACTTCGCTTCATCGAACAGATGCCACTTGACGCCGGCGGTATTTGGAATCGGGACACGATGGTCACAGCGGAGGCCATATTTGAATCCCTATCCCCCCATTTCACGTTGAGCGCTGTGCCCACGCGCGGTTCCGCTCCTGCCGAAGAGTTCTACGTGGATGGCGGACCTGCCACAGTAGGAATCATTGCCAGCGTCACTCAACCTTTCTGCGGGTCCTGCGACCGTGTGCGCTTAACCTCGGACGGCCAATTAAGATCTTGCCTTTTCTCCAGAGAAGAGATGGATTTGAGGAAAATCCTCCGCAATGACTCACTGTCGGTAGAGGAAATCCGTGCGGAGATATCCGACAGGCTACAAAAGACCGTGCTGGGCAAGCTCTCTGGGCATGGGATCAATAAACCTGATTTTGTCCAACCAGCAAGACCGATGTCAGCGATCGGCGGCTAACCACCAGCAAAAGGTGGGAGTACATCGACCGTGCTATTCGCCTGAATCTGCGCATTCTTCTCATGAAGGGCAACCCCGTCGACCAAGAATGAGCACTGCAAAAAAACTTGTCCCAGCCGAGGATTGTTCTGAGCAATTGTGCCAAGAATATTGTCGAGACTTCCCGGTTCAACCTCGAACTCGCTCTGGCCCGCAGCAGCACGTGCGGCTGCATAGAGACGCACCGTCACCGAATCATTCATCCAATTGCCTCAATTCGTGAACGCTCTTCGGAGTTGCTTGCGAAGAGAAAAGACAACAGCGACGGCCACGATTGCCATGACGGCGCTTAACGCATAGGCAGTGCTCATATCCTGATCCGTTGCAAAATAGACCTGCATCGGCCACGTCTGCGTTAATCCCGGAAGTGACCCGGCAAACATCATCGTGGCTCCGAATTCTCCCAATGCGCGGGCCCAGGCTAGAAGCGCGCCGGTGGCGATGCCGTTCCGCGCTTGAGGCAGGGCTATAAGTCTGAACATGGTGAATGGAGTGGCTCTATCTATTTCTGCGGCATCCTCTTGATCACTTGGCAAATGGCGAAAAGTCGACTCAGCCACCAAGACAAGAAATGGCATTCCCACAAATACACCCGTGAACACCACCGCAGAGGCAGTGAAGGGCATGGACCACCCAGTGGCATCGTAGATATATCGGCCGATTAATCCATTGCGCCCAAGGAGTGCGAGCAATGACATTCCCGCCACTGTTGGTGGAAGCACGATTGGGGCGAGAACAAAGGGGCGCACGATGTTGACTATGCGCCGATTGCCTCGTGCAAGCACCCACGCCAAGGGCACACCCAAGATCGCACAAATCAGTGTGGCAAGGAGAGAACTCCATAGCGAGAGTCGGATGGCACTAAGCGAATTGGGCTCGAACAAGCGAGTCAGCAATGTGCCCCAAGGAACCTTGGCGAAAAGGGCAATCAGTGGGAGGAGGAGAACCAGTCCGCCCAGTGTCGCCAACGCCAAGTTAAGTGCGTCTAGTCTCTTTCGGCCCATTTATTCAACTCGCCCTTAGGAATCCGGCTTCGGCGAGAACTTTCCTGCCATACGCAGATAGAACCGTGTCAACGAAGGCTTTTGCAAGGGATTGCTGCGTACTCGTTTTCACGACACCAATCGGATAAAGCGTCGTAGCCGCCGAGGTATTCTTGAAACGAATCTCCTTAAGCACGGCTCTATTGGCAATGAAATCCGTATGGTAAATGACGGCCGCATCCACTTCCCCGCTCACGAGTTTGGCGACCACGCTGGAGACTTTGGGTTCAAGTGAAACGGGCCTCGATGTGAGTCGCCCTTCAGAGGCGAGGGCCGTGTCGGCTGCGGCCCCGCACGGCACCACGTGTGCGCACTGAATCCATTTCACACCTCGTTTGTTCAAGTCCACAATCTTATTGATGTGAAACTTGTTCCCACGTGGCGTTGCAAGCACGACTCGATTGGCCGTAAAAATAGTCGAATCTGGAACCAAGACCTTTACTGTGTTCATGTCAGCGACTGATGCCGATGCGAAGGCGTCAACAGGAGCACCTGCCAGCATCTGGGTCGCTAACGTCGAGGAAGCAAGAAAGGAGAACTGCACGCTCACTCCTGGATGTTTGCTTTCGAATTCCTTGCCGATGGTTGTGAAGGTCTGTCCAAGACTCGAGGCGGCAAAGATTACGAGCGTAGTCTTGCCGCTTCGATTCAACGCTGCGTCGGATGAAGGTGCAGTCAATGCGAGCAACGTCACCGCAATAAGAAGGAAGCTTCCGCGGCGTTTCATCAAGTCATCCTAACAGCGGCGAATAGACCTTCGCTTTCCCATTGCGGGCAAATGCCAGCAAGGTGAGTCCAAATTCATACGCCAAGTCGACGGCGAGAGATGTTGGAGCCGATACCCCTACCAATGCAGAAATCCCAGCCACGATTGCCTTCTGAACAATTTCGTAGCCCACTCTTCCTGACACCACGAGCGTCCAATCGCTCAGGGGAAGTTCATGAGCGATGAGCGCGGCGCCAACGACTTTGTCGACGGCATTATGGCGACCAACATCTTCACGTGTCCAACGCGGTTTTCCAGTTCTGTCCACCAACAATGCTGCGTGAAGTCCCCCCGTCTTATCAAAGACACTCTGCCTTCCCTCTAGTAGTTCTGGCATTGCGGCGAGTTGCTGAAAGGTGCGAGTTGATTTAGCAACTGACTTCACGCCTCTTTTATGTAGGTCTGTGATGCTCGTTGAACCGCAGATGCCGCATGCTGATGTGATGGTGAACCGACGTTCTAAAGCCCTTGGATGGACGGGTGAATCATCGCTGACTTCGGCAATGACAATGTTGGCGCGCTGTCTAGGTGTGAGAGATCGATCTCCGCACACTTTAATGCCGATTAATTCATCTGGTGACGAAAGAAATCCCTCTCCCCAAAGAAAGCCGGTGGCGAGTTCAAGATCCGCCCCGGGTGTGCGCATAGTGATTCCCAATTGGTCTTCAATGCCTCCGCGTTTGATGCGGATTTCAAGCGGCTCTTCGACGACGACGCTATCTGTCGTCGACCCGCCTGCTTGGGTGTCCTGAACCCTCACTCGTGCTATCGAGGAGGGAGCGGATTCATCTTCTTTCACAGTTAGACCTCTTGGTGACGGTAGAACTCTATGTTCTCGGGAGGAAGGGGCTCTTTACCAAGAATCAAGTCTGCGGCCTTTTCGGCAACCATCATGACTGGAGCATAGATGTTCCCGTTGGTCACATACGGAAAGACAGAAGCATCGGCCACGCGCAAACCTTCTACTCCGTGCACTTTCATCGTATTTGGATCGACTACAGACATTTCATCAGTCCCCATTTTCGCCGTACAAGACGGGTGAAGCGCAGTCTCGCCATCTCGTCGGACCCAATTCAAGATCTCCTCGTCTGTGTCGACAGACGGACCAGGTGACGTCTCTCCCCCGTTGTAGGGATCCATCGCCTTCTGGGTCAATATTTTTCTGGCGACATGGATGGCCTCTACCCACTCTTGTCGATCTTGCTCAGTCGATAGGTAGTTGAAGCGCAACTTGGGCTTATCCATCGGGTTCGTGCTGCTGATAGTCACGGTGCCGCGTGCGTCTGAATACATAGGACCAACATGTACTTGATAACCATGGCCAGATGAAGGGGCGGTGCCGTCATAACGGATCGCCAGTGGTAGGAAATGAAACATCAGATTGGGATAGGCGACTTTCTCATTGCTGCGCGCAAACCCGCCTGCCTCAAAGTGATTTGTCGCACCAGGGCCTTTGCGAAGGAAAAGCCACTCTGCTCCGATAAAGGGCCGGCGCCAAGTCCTAAGCATCGGTTGCATGGATACCGGCTGCTTGCAGGCATATTGGACGTAGACCTCAAGGTGGTCTTGAAGATTCGCGCCGACCCCCGGCAGATCCTTAACCAATTTGATACCTAGCCTTCTGAGGTCTTCAGCCTTTCCGATCCCCGACAACTGAAGTATCTGCGGCGTATTTATCGCACCACCACATAGAACAACTTCCCTTGACGCGAAGGTAGTTTTCTTGCCTTTGACTATCGCCTCAACTCCCACGGCGCGAGTTCCTTCAAAAATGACTTTGGTGACCATTGCCTTCGTCTTGATGGTTAGGTTCTTTCGATTCTTCACAGGATATAGATATGCCCTCGCAGCACTAAGGCGGCGACCGCGCCTTACATTGCGATCGAAGGCAGCAAAACCTTCTTGGCGATATCCGTTGACGTCATCAGTTCGCGAATACCCTGCTTCGACCGTCGCCTTGAAGAAAGCATTGAACAGCGGGTTCTTGACTGGGCCACGCTCCAATTGAAGTGGTCCGCTATCACCGCGGAATGCGTTGGTCGGATCGGCTAGGCAATTCTCCATACGCTTGAAATAGGGCAAACAGTGGGCGTAGTCCCAATTCTCCATGCCCTTGTCCTTAGCCCAGCGTTCAAAGTCCAGAGGATTTCCACGTTGCCAAATCATTCCGTTGATGCTGCTTGAGCCTCCTAGGACCTTTCCGCGGGCATGATAAATACGGCGGTTGTTCATAAACGGTTCCGGTTCAGACTCATACATCCAGTCGTAGTGCTTGTTACCGATTGGAAATGCGAGTGCGGCGGGCATATGTATGAAGACATCCCATTTATAGTCTCGGCGCCCGGCCTCGAGAATGAGGACCTTGCTACTGGGATCGGCACTAAGTCGGTTGCCCAGTGCGCTTCCTGCCGAGCCACCACCAACGATGATGTAATCGTATTGCGCACTCACCTAGATCCGCCCTTCGTCTTCTTCAGGTTAGAAATTCTATATCCGTCGTACGAGGGCGTGTTTGCTTGCAGATTTCTACAGGCAAACACGCCCCGCACGTCACGTTGTACGGATCCGCATTACGCGCCGAGCCATGCCTTTACCTGTGCTGGATGCGCTGTGACCCAGATCTTCGCAGCAGCTTCATCGGTCAACTTGTCAACTGCAATCGACTTGGCCACCGAGTTCTGATCTGCATTTGTCCACTTGAAATTCTTGATCACAGTTGCCGCCGGTGATCCTGAATTCATGAACTTAGCCCGTGCAATTTTGTTAAGAACATATGGTGGGTAATCGCATGCAATCTTTGCTGGAACCGCATCGCAACCAGGGGTATATGGAGGGAGCGCCACATGCTTTAGCGGCACCTGTGCAAGGAACCACTGAGGTTCATAGAAGTAGCCGATCATTGGCTTCTTCTGTGCCTCGGCCGCGCGGAACGAAGTGATCAACGCCGCCTCGCTACCCGTATAGATGACCTTAAAATTAAGCTTAAGGTTTTTGATAATTGCCTCGTCATTGGTTACGTAAGATGGATCGCCATCGAGGAAGGCACCCTTCGAGCCTGACTCAGAATTCTTGAACATTGACGCGTACTTGTTCAAGTTCTTGTAGTTAAGGATGTCGGGATACTTTTTGGCCATCCAGGGAACCACATACCAGCCAATAATGCCTTTATTGCCAGTGGGTCCCAAGTCAACGGCGACTTTCTGGGTGGTGATGTATTTCTTGGCTAGTTCGTCGTGACCCCAGTTTTCCAAGATTGCATCAACTTGGCCCGATGCGAATCCCTGCCAAGAAATCTGTTCACTGATGTTCTTCACAACTACTTTGCAGCCCAAATTGTGCTTGAGCACATAAGAGACAACAGCAAGGTTGGCTTCGTACCCAACCCAGGCATTATCCGCCAAAGTAACTGTGCCACATTTTGCTGTACTCGCCTTTGAGTAGGCAGCCTGCGCACTACCAGCGGCTGATGACGCAAATGTCACCGCGCCTGCTAGTAGCAGGTAAGTTGTTACTCGCCGAGCACGATGGTTTTTAAACATTGTGCGTCCTCCAGCTCTGACGACCGTAGTCGTCCTTAACCGCCGCTCGGATGAGCAGCGGAACCTAGTGTGATGCTGCGACCTGCTCCTTTGAGTTTCTATGCGCAGCCGCCTGTGTAATGCGATCGAGCATTATTCCGAGAAGAACAATGGCCAATCCAGCAGCCAGTCCCTTGCCCTTCAAATTTTCCTGTGCGAAACCGGCGACGACGAGATAGCCAAGCCCACCAGCGCCAACCAGTCCCCCAACAACAATCATCGCCAAAACGTAGATAATGCCCTGATTCGTTGCGAGAGCCAGCGCCCTTCTCGCACTTGGAATCTGCACTTTGGTAATCATTTGCCAGGAAGATGACCCTGCTGCAGTTGCCGCTTCGATAATAGTTTCAGGAACTCCGCGAATGCCGTCGGCCATCAGTTTTATTGATGCGGGCGCTGCGTATACGACTGCCGCCATTATGGCGGTGAAGCGGGTCGCACCGAACAAACCAAGAAACGGAACAAGGTAGACAAATGCCGGCAATACCTGTCCCGCATCCAAGATGGGTCTGATCCAACGATCAGCTCTCCTACTTCGACCAATCCACGTACCGACCACGACTCCCAACGCAACCGTGATCACGGATGCCACTAATGTCGAGGAAAGAGTCACCATAGTGTCCGACCAGAGACCTGTGCCCACAATGGCGAGCACACAGAACAAGGAGATCCCAGCTAACTTCTTCCCGCCAAATATCGCGCCGAGTCCAACGAAAGCAAGCCCGGTGACAAACCAGGGACTTTGAGTCAACAGCGACTGCATGGGGTTGATGAATCCATAAGAAATCACATCCGTAATGTCATTTGTTAACGTGACAAAATGCATTTGAAACCAGTCCACATAATTATTGACGTACTTCGCAATATTCGAACCGATCGCTCCAGAACCCGGAAAGGCGCCCGCCCACACAGCGGTTCTCGAGATGAAGACGGCGGCCATAGCCAGGGTCGCCACCGCTGCTTTCGCGAGTCTTTGCGAGTTGTGACTTGTACTTCTAGTGGTCGCAACGTCGACTTTTGAGGCAGCGGCCGTAGTTGACCTATCCAGCACCACTGCCAAAATAACTATCCCCAAGCCGGCTTGGAATGACCTTCCAACATCGAGGGATTCCAGAGCGCGAACTACAACTTGCCCCAATCCCGGAGCATCAATCAATGCGGCGATCGTCACCATCGACAGAGCAGCCATAATCGTTTGATTAATACCTACCACGATCGTCCGCTTGGCTTGCGGCAATTGCACTTTCCGAAGGGCCTGAAAGCGAGTGGACCCCATGGAGACCGCGGCTTCGACGCTGGACCATGGCACTTGCTTGATAGCCACCGACGTAATTCGAAGGGCCGGCGGTACCGCATAAATCAGCGTGACAATCGTCGCAGAGGCGGGGCCAATGAGAAAGAAGAGTGTCACGGGAGTTAGGTAAACGAAGGTCGGCATCACTTGTGCGAAATCGAGAGCTGGCGTTAGGAATTTCTCAAACCTCGGATACATCCCCGCAAGAATTCCTAGCGGGATACCGATCAAAAGAGAGAATGATACCGCGGCAAGAGTTAAGGCCAGGGTGTCCATCGACTCCTGCCAGAATCCGAGCAAGCCGAGGGAAAGAAATCCGATCACAGAAAAGGTCGCCACCTTGAGATTGGAGATGGCGTAAACCACAAATCCGATAATCGCAACTACACCAAACCACCCGATCTGAGGGATATCTCGCGTATCCCCAGTTTGACTGATGAGATTCTGCAAGAAAGTTACGAACCCGTCGATTGAACCCCTAATGACGTTTACAAAGGAGGTGAAGATGAGATTCGAATCTCTATTTGTGTCGATCCACGCACTGAGGTTATTGAGCCAATCATGAAATGGAGTCAAACTCGACCGATCAAGAGGCAAAGTTGCTTTACCTCTTAGGAAGATCGCAAATGAAAGGAAACCGAAGGTGAGCCAACCGAGGTAGAGATTCAACTTCGGCGCCTTCTTTGCGCCCGAAGACGGTTTGGTCTCTGCCGGTCGATTCAGTAATTGGGTGGTCACTAGAGTTGCACTCCGGCTATTACTTCAAGAATATCTTTTGACGTAACGACACCTACTAGGTGCCCTTCTTCCATCACGCGGACCGGGCAGCCGGCCTCTAGGACTTGCCGAGCAGCATCGCGGACCGAGATCGTCGGAGGAAGTATTGGACCCGAAAGATTGTCACCAACCTCTGGTGCTCGCGCTATCCAACGCAAGGTCAAAACATGAGATCTTGGGAAGTCACGGACGAAATTGGCAACGTAGTCGTCGGCCGGTGATGCGACCAATTCCTCTGGCGTGCCGATCTGAACAATTGCTCCATCCCGCATGATCGCGATGCGGTCACCGAGTTTCACGGCTTCTGCAAGATCGTGGGTGATGAAAACCAATGTTTTGCCGAGCTCGTGGTGAAGGCGGATGACTTCCGCTTGCATATCTCGCCGAATCAGCGGATCCAGAGCGCTAAAGGGCTCGTCCAGGAAAAGCACTTTGGGATCGACTGCAAGTGCACGCGCAAGCCCCACCCTCTGCTGCATTCCTCCAGAGAGTTGGTCTGGGTAGGCGTTGGCGTACCCCTGCAACCCAACTAGATCGATTACTTCATTTGCACGCGCGTGACGAATCTCCTTTTTGACTCCGTTGATTTCGAGACTGTAGGCAATATTGTCAATGACTTTCCTGTGGGGCAGGAGGCCGAAGTGCTGAAACACCATCGAGAAACTGGACCGCCTCAATTCGCGCAACCTCTTCGTGTCTACCTTCAGGATATCTTCGCCTTCAAGTTCGAGCTCACCTTGAGTCGGTTCAATCAATCGAGTCATGCAGCGAACCAGAGTTGATTTTCCAGAACCCGAGAGACCCATAACCACGAAAACTTCGCCTGGCGCCACATCGAAGGAGACATCTCTCACCGCGATGGTGCTGCCAGATTGTGCGCGTAATTCTGATCTGCTCAGGTCAGCAGTTGGAGTTCCGATGATCTTGTCCGCATTTGGTCCAAATACTTTCCAAAGATGACGCACAGAAATCATCGGCGAACTTGAACTCATTGCGTCTCTCCCTGTTGTGCATCTGCGAACCATCCGGAGCGTGCAGGAGAAGTGTTGGTCCAAATGTGTTTTGCTTCAAGGTATTCTTGCAATCCGCTAGGTCCGAGTTCTCGGCCGATTCCTGATGCCTTGAACCCTCCCCACTCGGCTTGTGCTTTGTAGGGGCCATAATCATTGACCCAAATGGTGCCGTGTCGCAGAGCCTTCGCGACTCGCTTGGCTTTTTCGGCATCACCTGTCCAAACGGCTCCGGCAAGGCCATAGATCGTGTCATTTCCATGTGCTATCGCTTCAGATTCAGAATCGAAAACTTCCACCGTCAATACTGGGCCGAATGACTCCTCTTGAACGCAGGACATCGAAGTAGTGCAACCATCCAAAACCGTGGGTTCGAAATACCAGCCTCTGGACAGAGAGGACAGAGTGCTTCGCTTGCCGCCGGTGAGGAGTCTGGCGCCTTCGGCCAATGCATTCGCCACATACTGAGAGACCTTCTCTAGGTGCGCCTGACTGATCAGCGGACCGGTCTCGGCATCGAGATCACTGGGCCCACCCATCGAAATCGCCTTTGCTCTGGAGACAATTTTTTGGACGACGAGATCGTGAATCGAACGCTCCACTAGTAGACGCGATCCAGCCGAACAGACCTGCCCTGAATGCAGAAATACTGCCGTTACGGCATTATCAATCGCGGCGTCCAGATCAGCATCTGCGAAAATGATATTGGGGTTCTTCCCGCCGAGTTCCAACGCGACTTTCTTCACTGTGTCAGCGGCCGTCCTCATTATCGCTTTCCCAGTCACAAGCCCGCCGGTGAAAGAGACCATATCGACCCGCGGATCACTCGTGAGCGGCGCACCGACGACGGCGCCAGCGCCTAGGACGAGGTTGGCAACACCTCTAGGAGTGCCCGCCTCATCAATGAGCTGAAGAAGAGCAATAGCGGAAGAAGGCGTGAGCTCGCTTGGTTTGAGAATAAAGGAGCAGCCGGCAACGAGGGCCGGTGCAACCTTCCACGACGCTTGAAGGAGTGGATAGTTCCAGGGACCAATGAGCGCGCAGACCCCGACTGGCTCGCTGACTATCCGACTATCGATGCGATCATCGCCAATATGAACAACTCGATCGTGCTCGGTGAGACCAAGGCCTGCGTAATATCTGAAGACTGAAATCACATCGGCAATGTCGTATCGCGCCTCAATGAGCCGTTTCCCTGTATCGCCACTCTCAAGCATGGCGAGCTTCTCTGCGTCTCTTTCCAATAGATCAGCAATGCGCGCAACCAATGCGCTTCTCTCCGCCCAACTCCACGACGAGAAAATTGCTGAATCAAATGATGCCCTTGCTGCGGTGATCGCCTCGGATGCGTCATGGGCGCTCGCCTCCGAGACAAGGACCACGAGTGAGCCATCATGGGGGCTTCGAATCTCGCGCGTGGAGTGATCGGAGGCACCCCGCCATGCTCCGTCAATGAATAAAGATTTGACGGATTGAGCTGACACATCGTCTCCTTGGATCAACTGTCGAGTTGGCTTTTTCGCTGTGCAACGAAATCAGACAACTCCAATAATGTCGAGGGGTCCATCTCTGGCATTATGTAATCTTCAAGTTTCTTCTTCCAAATCTCCTCAGCACGAGCACGTGTGTCCCGTGATCCCAATCGAGTCCAGCGCTCGTAGTTATCACTATTTGTGAGAAACGGCCTGTAGAAGCAGTCACGGAATCTATCCATCGTGTGAGCTGCGCCCAGGAAATGACCACCATGGCCAACCTCAAGGTGTGCATCAAATGCGAGGGACGACTCGTTGAACTCAAGAGGGGTGAACTCGGCCATCAAGGATTGGAGAATTTCTACATCCAGCACGAACTTGTCGTATGAGGAGACCAAGCCGCCTTCCAACCATCCTGCCGTGTGCATCACCCAGTTTGTGCCCGAAAGAAAGGTCGGCATCATCGTCATCATCGTTTGGTAGGCCGATTGGGCATCTACCGTCTGAGATGAGTTCAGTCCTCCTCCTCCTCTAAATGGCAACTTGAAGTGGCGGGCAATCTGCCCTGTGCAAAGCAGACCTATTCCTGACTCCGGTGTTCCAAATTGCGGCGAACCCGACTGCATGTCGATGTTCGAGAGAAAAGATCCAAAGACAACCGGCGCTCCTGGGCGAATCAACTGCACAAGGGCCAGTCCAGTCAATGCTTCAGCTATCTGCTGGGCAAGTGTTGCAGGGATTGTTACGGGGCTCATTGCACCCATCAAGAGGAACGGAGTGACAACGACGGGTTGCCCTGCAAGTGCGTACTCACGCAGAGAATCAAGCATTCGATCATCCCAGCGAAGCGGAGAGTTACAGTTGATCAGCGAGATCAGCGCAGGAGTTTCTTCGATTGCGGCCCGACCACCATGAATGATCTCTGCAATACGAATGACGTCCTTCGCATTCTCGGCCGTGACGACGTTGCCCATAAAGAACTTGTCCGTAAGCGTGGCGGCAGCAAAGGCCATATCAAGATGACGCGAATCAAGCGAGAGGTCATTCGGCTCGCATACAACTCCACCCACGCTATCCAATGCATCGAAGGACTGCGCAAGCTTGCAGAAATTCTCAAAATCTTTGAACGTTGCATCTCGTCTCACACTGCCTTCGCGCACGAATGGTGGTCCATAGACACCACCGAAGACCATGGAGTTACCGCCGATGTGAACGTTGTTCTTTGGATTTCGTGCGCGAAGATTGAATTCGCTCGGCACCTTTGCGACCTGCTGAAGGATCCAATCAGGATCAAACTTCACATTCTCGTTCTCGACCGTTTGCCCTGCCTCGCGAAGAAGTTCCACCGCCCAAGGACTCATGAACTCCACACCAATTTCGGAAACTATTCGGCGCCATCCTGCATCAAGCACCGACATTGATTCCTCGCTGAGGATGTCGTATCGCGGCATTCGATTCTCAAACACTTACGCCTCCAACTAAATAGTTCTCGCGGTGGGTTGACCTAGAACGGGAACGACAATACGCTATGAATATGGAACACGCGTTCCACATTATGGAACTATCTAGCGGAACTATTCTCATGTGAATTGGAGGAGATAGTGGCCAAACCAGAGATCACCGGTACGCAGGCCATCGATAGAGCCAGCGCTCTCTTCATCCATGTCATTGAGGCAACAAACCCACCCCTGCTAAGCCAATTGGCACTTGCACACGAACTTCCAAAGAGCACTACCTCGCGGCTTCTCGGGGCTCTTGAAAAGCAAGGGCTTGTCCAAAGAGATCGCTCGGGTGCCTACCTACCCGGACATGTCCTCACACGTTTTGCACGACAGAGAAATCATGAACTCGACTTGTCCACGAAGATGCGCCCAGTCCTTGAGGCGTTGGCCGAAAAAACAGGAGAGACCGCCAACTTGGCCATTGCCGGAAATGGCTTTGTGGAAATGATCGATCAGGTCGACGGTCGATATCTTCTAGGGGCCACAAACTGGGTGGGCACGCAAGTTCCTTATCACTGCTCTGCACTCGGCAAAGTCATGCTGGCATACGGCACCGTGAAAATCCCCATCGGCCGACTTGAAAAGAGAACTTCTCGCAGCATAACTACCCGCTCCTCGCTACTTGCAGAACTCGAGCAAGTACGTCGACACGGTTTTGCGACCATAAAAGACGAACTCGAAGAAGGGCTCGTAGCTGTTGCCGCGCCAGTTCGCGATGCCGACGGAAACGTAATTGCGGCAATTTCGGTTTCTGGTCCGACACCAAGAATCGCCGACAAGCAATTTGCAGTCCTCGGAGAATTGATCATTTCCGAAATTTCGAACCAACAAAATGATAAAAGGAAAGTGGGAGCGGCATGAACCACGACGAACTTATCAAGGCACTTTACGACGAGACGCTCATGGGTAATGCCCCCATGGTGCTCGCGCTTACCAATGAGGCCATCGCATCTGGCATGGGGCCAGACACAATTCTTTTCGATGCCCTCATCCCCTCACTCGAAGAAGTTGGCGCCCGATTCGAACGTGGCGACTTCTTTGTCCCCGAAATGCTCATTGCAGGAAAAGCCATGTCGGGGGCCCTCGCTGTGCTCCGTCCGCTTCTTGCTGAGACCGGCGCCGAATCCATTGGCACATACGTGATGGGCACTGTCAAAGGTGACGTTCACGATATCGGCAAGAACCTCGTCAACATCATGCTCGAGGGCGCCGGCTTCACGGTGATTGATCTGGGCGTGCAGACGCCGCCCGAGAAATTCATTGACGCAATTCGCGAACACAAGCCGGACATCGTTGGCATGTCAGCGTTCCTCACCACCACCATGCCCATGTTCAAAGTGAACATTCATGAGATAATGAAGGCTGGCCTTCGCGAAGAAGTAATCATCATGGTGGGCGGAGCACCAGTGACTCAGGAATACGCTGACGCGGTTGGAGCTGACGGATACGCTGCCGACGCATCTACAGCGGTTCGCCTTGCAAAAGAATTGATCCAAAAACGTCGGAACCTCGTTCTTGCCTAACCCCATATGACGCCAAAACTTCTCCCTCTCATTGAGCATGCGATCAAGAAACCCATCTGGGACTGCCGTATGTGCGGACAGTGTGTTCTTCATTCGACCGGAATGACGTGTCCGATGACATGCCCTAAGACACTGCGAAATGGGCCGTGCGGAGGCGTGCGGGAAGACGGAAACTGTGAAGTAAATCCGGACGTGCAATGCGTCTGGGCCAAGGCTTTTGCGCGAAAAGAGTCGTTGCCACTACCGAAGGCTTGGCGTGAACATTTCAACGATCTTCGTCCGCCAGTTGATATGCAGTTAAAGGGCACCTCATCGTGGATCAATCTCTTAACGAAGCGTGATCAGCAAGTTCCAAAAGGATGGAACGCTGGCGTTGCGCCCAGTGAGGCAGAGTAATGTCGCAATTGCGGAATCTGTTAGAGGACACTAACGAGAAAGTCTTTACTGCTGAGTTCCCAACAATCGACGGCGCAGGAATGGAACGCGTTGCCTCCAATGTAGAACGTTTGGCACCGTGGTTTGACGCGGTGAACGCGACTGACAACCCCGCAGCGCACGCTCATGCATCCAATACAGCGGTTGCCATTGCAGTGAAAGCTCACGGACTCGAATCCATCATGCAAATTGCCTGCCGTGATAAGAACCGGCTCGCAATTCAAGCTGACATGGTTGGCGCCGCCCTTCACGGCATCACCAATCTTTCTCTCATGACAGGAGACGATGTCACCGCTGGAGATGAACCCGAAACTCGGCGGGTATTTGATTTAGATTCTGCGCAGGCGATAAGCGTGGCCCAATCCCTCAATAACGGGGTGTATCTCTCAGGGCGCTCAATAAAACCTCCTACGAACTTCTATATTGGTGCGGTCGAGAATGCCGCTGCGCCTCCCCTTGAATATCGTATCCAGCGCGCGCTCAAGAAATATCGTGCGGGCGCCCGGTTTCTTCAATTACAGATCTGCTATCACTCCGACCGTCTAGAGACTTTCTGCCACGGTGTGGCAGAAATTGCCCCGCCCCTTCACTTGCTTCCGACAATCGTCTTGCTAAAAGGCGCGCGACAACTCAACTTCATGAATGACAAAGTTCCGGGCATCGATGTCCCGAAGATCATCATCGAACGAGTTGAGAACAGTTCTGACCAACGCGAAGCTGCCTACCAACTTGCCCTTGAGCAAGCCAGACACGCGCTTGCTCAGCCGAATGTGCGCGGACTCCATATCGCAGATTTTCGCCACGATGACGCACTCATCCGACTGATGAAAGACCTCGGCAGAACCGCTCGACAGACAAACCAAACAAGTCCCATAAACGCACGCTAGGAGCCCAGGATGCACACTGTATTGAAGTCGGCCACAAAGACGGTGACGATTGGGCACGACCAGCCTTTCTGCATTATTGGTGAGCGAATTAACCCAACTGGCCGAAAGCAATTCCAGATGCAACTTCGCGAGAATGATCTCTCCCGCCTCGCAATCGACGTTGCACAGCAAGTCAACGGTGGCGCCGATGTTCTTGATGTAAATATGGGTGTGCCTCTCACTGATGAACCGGCTCTCCTTGGCCGGGCGATCACAATGATTCAAACCCTGACAGATCTTCCCATCTGTATCGATTCATCGATCATTGAAGCGCTGCAGGTCGGACTCGAGACATATCAGGGCAAGGCATTGGTAAACAGCGTCACCGGAGAGGATGACCGCATGGATCTGGTTCTTCCTCTCATTAAAAAGCACGGGGCTGCCATCATCGCCTTGCCAAACGATGAGACTGGAATACCCGCAACCGTGGCAGAGCGAATGGCAATCACCGAGAAGATCGTACGAAAGGTTGAGAAATACGGCATTCCACTTGAGGATCTCCTCATTGACCCGTTAGCGATGCCAGTG
>CAWJOR010000049.1:0-3516 GCA_963844465.1 uncultured Actinomycetota bacterium
TCCCACCAGACTTTCAAGAGCAGTACCTCACCGTTCGGTTCTGGTTCATCTACCTGGGGAACTGACACCCGCCACGGTGGTTGACCACATGGCCGAGGCGGGTTGACCCGTCCCCCAGATCAGGACCCTGCTCCGGTCGAACAGGGGGAAACAGTGACCTGGGGCTGGAGGCCGCTTACTTCGGCCAGGGTCGAGGGCCCGGCTCCGGGTCGATGATGATCATCGCTGGCACCTTGGTGTTCGAGCTCAGGAAGCGGGCGAGCCCTTCGACCAGTGCCCCAGGAAGCTCGGCCTTGGGGCTGCCGGGATTCGACACAAGGCGGTAATACCCCGCCTCCAGGGATCTCAACGCCGTGCCATCTGAAGCCTGCAATTCCCAGCCTCGGCCCAGGACGAGGCCAAGTTCGATGACCTCTTCGCTGTCGAGGATCCAGGTTCGCTTTCCGGAGAGATCAGCCATTCCAGCACCTGCCTTTCTGTGGGGTTAGGAAAGCCGGGGGACCACCATGGACTCCCGGGGTTGGTGGGTCGAGTTCACTTCGTCCAGACGGCGTGCAGGGCTCGCAGTTCGCCCTGATGCTCCGGATCCTGGGCGGAGGGGAGGGCCAGCGCCTTCGTGAGGGACACCAAGGCCTCCCGAGTCTGCCCGCGCAGACGCTGCACCCAGGCCCTGGCTCGCCAGGCTCGCGATCGCTAATCTGGCTCAGTGACTTTGCTATACACATCGACCAAGACTCCCATTGGCACGATACATCTGATGGCAGACGAGCATGTATTACTTGGTGCCAGCTTTGGCACGTTCGATGCCTTGGTGAGCTCACTCGATGATGCTGATGCGCAAAGAGGCATGGATCGAGTCAAGCGAATTCCAGTTATTTCCGATCTTATTGAAGATTATTTTGATGGCGACGTTGAAGCCATCAACGCAATCGCCGTGAGGCAACCAGGTGCACATTTTTCTCAAGCTGCGTGGAAAGCAATGCGCAAGATCAAAGCCGGGAAAGTTCTTTCTTATGCTGACTTGGCCCAGCGTGCGGGTTCACCTGCGGCAGTAAGGGCAGCAGGAACAGCCTGCGCGAAGAATGCGATTGTAGTTGTGGTTCCGTGTCATCGGGTTGTGAAGACCGGCGGCGCTCTCGGAAATTATGCGTACGGACTGAATGCTAAAGAGTGGCTACTGCGACACGAGGGCGCGCTTTAGGGATGCTGCAATAACTTCCGCGGCGTATTTCATGGCGGTGTCGTCAATATCAAGATGAGTGACTAGTCGCGCGAACTTTGGTCCTAGAGCGCTGATGAGCACGCCTTCGTCCTTCACCATCTGAGAAAATTCAGCTGCCGTTAGTGGAATGTGCGAAAGATCAAGGCTCACGATGTTTGTCTCAACGTGTGATGGATTTACAACCGAAGGTGCAATTTCATGACACTTCTCTGCAATGAACTTGGCACGTCTGTGATCCTGTCCGAGGAGTGGGAGGTTTGTATCAAGCGCATAGTGAACTGCGGCTGCGAGCATGCCTATCTGACGCATCCCTGCTCCGTAGCGCTTTCGCCATACTCGCGCTTTCGCCACATTCTCCCTTGTTGAAAGCATCATTGAGCCAACCGGTGCGCCGAGCCCCTTCGAGAAGCAAACGCTGACCGTGTCGAAGTACTTTGCGTACTCCGGAAGTGCGACGCCACTGGCTGTATGTGCGTTCCAGATCCTTGCGCCGTCGAGATGAAGAGCGATGCCGACTTTTCTTGCTTCTTTGTGCAGTTTTACAATCTCATCGATCGGCTGAACAGTGCCTCCACCAAAGTTGTGCGTGTTCTCCACTGCTATGGCTGTCGTAGACACCAAATATGGGCCAGATGATGGGCGCGCAATTTCCATCGGATCATCGGCGTTGAGCAATCCGCGTTGGGCGGGCCATGTGCGAGTTGTGATCCCACTGAAAGCCGCGGCTGCGCCGAGTTCGGCTCTTACAATATGTGAATTCGTTTCTGCGATGAGTTCCTCGCCAGGGGAGACAAGCATTCGTATGGCAAGTTGGTTGGAGAGCGAGCCTGATGGGGTGAAGACACCGGCGTCCTTGCCGAAGAGCGCGGCGACTCTTTCTTCGAGGGAGTTCATGGTGACGTCTTCGCCGTAAACATCATCTCCGACCGGAGCGTGCGCCATAACCTCGCGCATGGCAATTGATGGGACTGTGACTGTGTCGGAACGAAGATCTACGCGCATGGAATTATCATCTCATGCTTCTTGCAAGACGATCATGTACATGGCTCCGACGACAAGCGCACCCCCGATTGCGATTTGCAGGGTGAGGGTTTCGCCTCCGAAGATCACGGCGAAAATAGCGGCAAAGACGACCTCCATCGTCAAGATCACGGCAACTTTGGTCGATGTCATATGAGCCTGAGACCACGTTTGGATGATGAAGGCTATCGCCGTTGCGAAAATGGCCGTGAAGACGACAACTCCCCATACGCCTCGATCAGGCGGCGCGTGATAGCCAGATTTCAGCGAGGCAAGGCCTGCAAGTGCCGCGCAGGTTGCTAACTGAATAACGGTGAGCGCATAGGCATCGCGCCCGCTGCTCCATTGACCCAGGGCGATGATGTGGGAAGCGAAGGCTATTGCACTGCAAAGAACAAGGAGTTCTCCGACGCCGACAGACCATCCGTGAAGGGAAAGGAGCGCCAAGCCGGCGGTGGCAATCAGTACGTAGGTCCACGTTCGTCTTGAGATCCTCTGATGAAGGACCAGCGCCGCAATGAGGGGCGTGGCTATGACGTACATGCCGGTTACGAACCCTGTGATGGCGGCAGTTGTTCTTGCTAAGCCCAAGGTCTGGAGGATATATCCCGTGCCAAGGAAGCAGCCTGCGATGAATCCTTTAGTTAACAGATCCTTTGTGAACAGCTTCACCACCCTTGGCCTGAGAAGAATCATGACGACGGCAGCAACGGCGAAACGTGTGAAGAGAAAACTGTTGACGTCTTGACGCTTGATCGCATCCTTCATCAGCACGAAGGCTGCCCCCCACATCGCGGCCACTGAGAGCAGGGCAAAGGGGGCCAACCGCAATCGCATTATTATCCGCGGAATTTCTTCAGAAGTGCAACTTCCTTGCCGTGTTCTGGCTCTTGACCCGGGGTCTCAAGAATGAGAGGAGCATTGGCAACTGCAGGGTGCGCCAGGAGTTCTTTGAACGGATCTACTCCTATCTCCCCATCACCGATATTTTGATGACGGTCCTTCAACGCCCCACACACGTCCATTGAGTCATTTGCGTGGATTAATTGAAAGCGCTTGAGTCCGACGATTGAGACCAGGAGGTCCAGCGTCTCTGTCATCCCGCCCTTCTTCTTGATGTCGTGACCCGCGGCAAAGACATGGCAGGTGTCAAGACAGATTCCAACTTTAGGATGATGTTCAAGGGCATCGAGATAATTCACCAGATCTTCAAGTCTTTTTACGAGAGATTGACCTAGCAATACGTAACTAGTCAAGGTAGAGGAAACAAGAAC
>CAWJOR010000050.1:0-23872 GCA_963844465.1 uncultured Actinomycetota bacterium
TTTCCACGCGCGCGCTGTTGCGAGGGCAGGTTCAACGTGGCCAGCGGTTCCGCCACCTGCGAAGACAATCGTACGCTTGGATGATTGGTTCACTTCTTTAAAACCCTTACGGAAGGATTAATGGCAGGATCGCGTAACGCCGCGCCAATAACAAATCCCAGAGCAAGGTAAATGGCAACGAGCGAGGATCCCCCATAAGACAACAAAGGCAAAGTTACTCCCACGACGGGAAGGACACTTGTTGCAGATCCAATGTTGAGGATGACCTGAACGGTGATCCAGCAACCAATTCCTGCACATGTATAGCGAATCAACGGATCGGATGCACGAATAGCGATTTTGAAGATCGCAAAGATCAATGCAGCAAATAGAAAGAGAACAGCAAGTGTCCCGACAAGTCCCAATTCTTCGCCGATGACGGAGAAAATAAAATCAGTGTGAGCCTCTGCCAGATTCCCCCATTTCTGGCGGCTTGCTCCGAGCCCGACCCCAAATAGTCCACCGCTTGCCAACCCCATAATGCTGTGTGCCGGTTGCCAGCCGGACAACTTATAGAACTCGGGCGAGAAGGGGTGCATGACGGCAAGAAGCCTGCGCATCCGATTGGGTACTGTGATTATTAAAGCGCCCACCAGTGCGATTCCTAGAACCGCTGTAAATCCAATCAAACGGAGCCGTATCCCAGAAATAAAGAGCAAGCACACAAGTATCGCCGCAAAAATCGCAGCATTTCCAAGATCGTTACCTGCCATGACCAATACCATGATCGCAAAGAAAGTTGGCACGAGGATGGCGATCACATTGGATCGAACTGCTTTGGCCTCCTCATGTTTTGCAAGCATCGACCCAGCCCACAGGATCATAAAGAATTTCACGAACTCACTGGGCTGAAAAACTATCGGACCGATCGCGATCCAGTTTGTATTTCCGTTTACCGTATTCCCAAGACCTGGGATCTGCAGAAGTAGTAGGAAGAAGACCGATCCAATAAGGGAGAACCTGGCAACCCATTTCCATTGCGGGATCGATAACCGAGAGGCAAGAAAGCCCAACGGAAGGGCAATTGACAAGAAGACGAGTTGTCGAAGAACGATTGCGAAAGATGAGCCATTTGCCTCTAAAGAGTGAATCGATGAGGCCGACAAGACCATGACAAGTCCAAGTGCGGTCAGAGATGCCGCACTTACAAGCAGGAGATAGTACGAACTAATCGGCTGGGAAAGAAAATTCTTTGGACGGCTCACGAGATCACAAGTTTCCTGACCGCTTGGCAAAATTGGTCCCCTCGGTCGGCGTAAGAGATGAATTGATCCATTGAGGCGCAGGCTGGCGCCAACAGAACTGTGTCTCCACTTTGGGCCAGTTTCAGAGCCTCCACGACCACTTTCTCCATTAGAGAAGTATCCTCGTTACCGGCATGGTCGACCCGAATAATCCTTACATGTCCGGCATGCTCCGTCAGTTCCTGTGCAATGAGCTCACGATCTTTTCCGATGAGTATTGCGGCCTTGAGACGGTCACCTGCTTGGGATACAAGTGAGTGCATGGAGGCACCCTTGGCAAGTCCACCAGCGATCCAAATAATCGACGTTGAAGAGATCAATGATGCGCCAGCCGCATGAGGGTTGGTAGCTTTCGAATCATTGATCCACCGAATACCGTCCTTCTCTCCTACCAGTTCTATCCTGTGTCGGCCGGGGCGGAAACTTTGGATCGCCTGGCGAATTTGTGAGTGTCCGATACCTGCACTTCGTGCAAGAGCGGCTGCAGCCAACGTATTAGAGACGTTGTGTGGGGAATTCGGATGGATATCGGCTAATTCAGCAATCACCTCCGCCACATCTGTGTCCAAGACAAAAGCACGATCAACCAGTAAATCTTCAACCACTCCCAATTCACCTGATCTGGGAGAGTTGAGAGAATAGAAAACCTTCTTGCCTTCCCATGATGAGGTGCTCTCAACCACGCAGGCGTCGCCAGCGTTCAGGATCCCCAGTTGGGTTCTGTCCAAAATCCGCAACTTCGCATCTACATAGTTCTTGAAACTGCCATGCCAATCTGTATGGTCGTCGGCAATGTTCAAGATTGCACAGGAATGGAATTCAGGAAGCTCGCTCCAATACAACTGGAATGACGACAATTCCAGGACCAGGAATTCAAAATCGGTGTCCCCGACAACCGCACCAACGACCGTATCGCCCACATTGCCGCAGGCGCTCGCGCTTCGGCCACCTGCACGAAGCATCGCTGCGGCCATCTCGACAGTGGTTGTCTTTCCGTTGGTGCCCGTGATCGCAAGCCATTTTTGGGAAGGGCGCAAATCATTCTTTAGGTGCCAGGCTAGGTCGATTTCGCTCAAGAGATTGACCCCTTTGTCGCGAAGCAACTTCACCAAAGGATGATCAGGCCGCCATCCAGGCGAGATGATTGCAAAATCCCATTGTTGCAACAACGCAAACTCAGAGGTCACGAAACGTGCGTCCGCCAACAGGCTCGCATCCTCGTCGACGATAGAAATATCACTTCCAAGTTTTTCGAGCACCTCTGCAACAGAGGTGCCTGTGACTCCGCCTCCGATAATCAGCACCTTTGCCCGTGCCAACTCGGCCGTCCTCATCTCTATCTCACGACCCATTGCGCATAGAACAAACCGAGCCCTATAGCCACTCCAAGTCCAGCAATAATCCAGAAGCGAAGCACGATGGTCACTTCTCCCCAACCCATAAGCTCGAAATGGTGTTGGAGGGGTGCCATTTTGAAGATTCGTTTACCCCGGGTCATTTTGAAATACACACGTTGGATTATCACTGACATCGTAATGATCACGAATAGGCCGCCAAGTGGCACCAATAGCAACTCAATTCTCAACGTTGCCGCGAGCCCGGCAAGTGCGCCGCCAAGCGCCAAAGATCCAGTGTCTCCCATGAAGATTTTTGCAGGCGATGCATTCCACCAGAGAAATCCAGCGCATGATCCGGCAAAAGCAGAAGCCAGTACCGCAAGATCAAGTGGATCTCGAACTAAATAGCAATTTGTTCCCGCTGTGACGTAGCAGCCTTCGCCGAACTCCCAGACTCCAATCAACACAAGCGCCAAGAACGTCATCACCGAAGCGCCTGTAGCAAGTCCATCCAGCCCGTCGGTGAGATTCACTCCATTACTCGCGGCGGTGACCATGAAGATAATCCATATGACGACCAAGATCGGACCAAGTTTCAAGGATGTGTCCCGTACCGTGGAAAGATAGAGGGAGATAGGCGTAAGGCTATGTTGATCAGCAAAATGAATTCCAAGCCCACCGAAAATCGCGGCAAAAATAGTCTGACCCAGAATCTTCTGCTTGCCGGTGAGCCCAAGAGATTTCTGGCGTGAGACCTTAAGCCAATCGTCGGCGAATCCCAATGCACCAAGCGAAACCACGAGGCCTAGTACAAGAAGCCCCGAGGTACTCACCGAGACGCCAGTGAGCGCATGGCTTAGGAAGTATCCAAGAAGCGAGGCGAAGATGATGATGATTCCGCCCATAGTTGGAGTGCCACGCTTTGTATGGTGGCTACTTGGCCCATCGTCTCGGATAATTTGGCCGTATCCACGGCGGGCAAGTAAGCGGATGAGCACAGGAGTGCCAAACAGGCTGAGGAAAAGCGCAATGGCGCCAGCGATCAAGATCTCTCTCATTGGCTCTCGCTCGCTCTCAGTTCCCATTTCTCGATCAACAATTTGACCAATTCCTCCAGTTTTTCTGCGCGTGATGCCTTAACCAGAATGACATCGCCCGGAGAAAAGTAATTAGAGATTTCTAGTGCGTCTGTCTTAGTTTTGCAAAAATGGACGTCCATCTCGCTATCTTTCGGCAAGTCATGGGCGTACTCCGGCGCCCCGATACAAACCAGATTGTCTATGCCAAGAGAATGGGCTAGTAGACCAATCCGTGAGTGTTCCTCAAGGTCCGACTCGCCTAACTCGTGCATACGTCCCAAGAAAGCCCACGATTGCCCGCCTCGTTCCTGAGCAAAAAAGGAAAGAGTGCGTAGTGCGGCCGCGGTTGAATCGGGATTCGCGTTATATGCATCATTTATTATGAGGAGGTCTGCGACTTCATGAAGTTCCATGCGCCATTTGCTCTGCAGCTCTGCAGTCGAAAGACCTCCTGCAATTACATCAATCGGAATGTGAAGCGCAGTGCACACTGCGGCTGCCGCGAGTGCATTCGGAATCTGGTGCGCACCAACGAGTCGAAGCGCAACAGCTTGTCTGCCCTGGGGTGTCACAAGGTCAAAATGCGCACGTCCTTCACGGATATCGATGTCCGTAGCTCGAACCTGAGCCTCGTGCGTTTGACCAAACGTTAAGACGGGCACCTGCAGACCCTCCGCCATTCTCGGAGTGAACTCGTCGTACCGACCCAAGATGGCAATTCCACCTTGCTTGAGGTTGTTCACGAGTTCTGATTTGGTCTCGGCAACCGCCTGGACAGAACCAAATTCTCCAACATGGGCTCGACCTACCTCTAGTACGACCCCGATATCTGGTTCAGCAATTTTGCAGAGAGCCTTGATGTCGCCCACATGGCGCGCACCCATTTCCAAGATGCAATACTGCGTGGTTTCCGTGCACCGAAGAAGGGTCAGAGGGGCCCCCAATTCGTTGTTGAACGAAGCGTAGGTTGCAACTGTCTCAGCCTGCATGCGAAGTATCCATGCCAAAAGATCTTTCGTGGTTGTCTTGCCTTGCGAGCCTGTAATGCCAATGACCTGCAGATCTGGCAAACGACCACGAACAAAATGCGCCAACTCCCCCAAGGCAACTAGGACATCGGGAACGACTATGCAAGGCGCATCGACTTTCCTACTCGCCAGCACAAGAGCGGCGCCTTGTTCGACTGCGGAATGAGCGAAATCGTGCCCGTCTCGAAAATCTCCCTTTAGTGCCAAGAAGATGGAGCCGGCAACCACTTCTCGCGAGTCGAAAACTGGCTCCTTGGTTACAAGAATATTGTCGGCGCAGTGCAACTGACCATGAACGATTTCTGCAATTTGGCCGGAAGTTAGCGCAATCATATGCGTGCCTCGATCGCTTGCGCCAAAGTCAGGCAATCATCAAATGGCGTAACTACCCCTGCACTCTCTTGTCCTGTCTCGTGGCCTTTGCCGAGTATCACAACAACATCTCCCGCCGAGGCCTGTGAAACTGCATATTCAATGGCGGCCTTCCGGTCAATGATTACGCGATCCAACGAAGACATTGACACACCGTTAATCATTTGCTCGAGAATCCTCTTTGGATCCTCTGTCCTCGGATTGTCGCTGGTGAAGATCGCTACGTCGCTGCCAGAAGAAAGTGCCTCTCCCATCAACGGCCGCTTGGATGAATCTCTGTCGCCACCACAACCCAAAACAGCGATCACTCGACCCGTTGTCATCGACCGACAAGCTTCAAGCACCCTCGACACAGCGTCTGGCGAATGTGCGTAATCAACAAATGCTACGAAATCCTGACCCACGTCCACAGATTCCAACCGTCCACGCGCACCAGTGAGGGTGGGGAGTATTGAGGCGATCTCAACAGGATCGACTCCGCTTTCATATGCGAGAGAGACCGCCATGAGGGCATTATCCAAGTTGTAGTCGCCATGCAACGACAGAAGACCTTCGATCAGAATTCCCCCCAAACCGCGAATGCAAACGTCATTGCCCCGCGAATGCGCAACTGCACTCACATAACTCCAGTCTGCCTTTGGATTTGCACGAGAAAGTGTGCGAATGGGAATCTGGGAACTTTCGGCCAACCGGGCTCCATAGGAATCGTCGATGTTAATGACACCAAGGTCTGCATACTCAAAGGTGAACAGTTCTGCCTTTGTCTGAAAGTACTCCTCCATGGAAGGGTGGAAATCCAAATGATCTTGCGTCAAATTTGTGAAAGCTACTGCAGCGAAATGGGACCCTCGAATCCGTTCCAACGAAATCGCATGGCTTGAGACTTCCATCGCCAGGTTGCGGACATGACGCTCCCGCATCGTGGCGACCAGCGCTTGAAGATCGGCGCTTTCAGGGGTTGTTCTCGTGCTCTTCAGGAGGTCGGTCCCGATTCTCGTTTCGACTGTGCCAATGAGGCCACTCTCTTTACCGGCTCGGGTCCAAATCTGGTGCAGGAGGGTTGTCGTTGTTGTCTTTCCGTTCGTCCCCGTGATTCCAACGCTGTACATATCGCGCATAGGTTCATCGAAAAACCATGCGCTGAGCGTTCCAGAAGAACGTCGCGGTTCTTTAACAATTATGATCGGGAGATCGTTGTTCATCGCACTCATGATGGCGGCACCATCGACGTCAGTAAGAACGGCACGGGCTCCCTTCTCTTGCGCTGCATTGCAAAAACGCGCGCCATGTGTTTTCGCGCCAGGGAAGGCAAGGAAGATATCTCCAGGTTCAACTTCCTGACTGGACTGGGTCAGCCCCGAAATCATGACCTCGCCGTTCTCAACTGCGGATCCAAGAAGATCTGCGATAGATCGCAGGGATCTCTCGAAACGTGTGAGCGGTCTTTCCATCAATTCTTTCCCTTTGTTCCGGCAATAGCGGCAATCTGCATCCTCGCAACTTGCGCCCCGTTGAGAGGATAAGGGATAACTCGCGTGTTGGTCGGGGATACATGTCGCGACTGAAGTACGAATGACATGACCTTCTTGAAAACGGGGCCACCCAGCGTCCCTCCCCAGTGAATTCCCTGAGGCCCTTGAATCGTCACGCTGATGACATACCGTGGCTTGTCTGCAGGGGCGAAACCGATAAATGACGCTGTGTACCCTCGGTAGCAATGACATGATTCATCCACGCGCTGGGCAGTACCTGTCTTTCCAGCCACTCGATATCCAGATATCGCTGCCTCGGGAGCGGTTCCATTGGCTGAAACCACGCTCTCCATCATTAAGCGCAGCTGGCTCGCAGTGGCCGAACTAATGACTCTGACCTCCTGTCGATTGGCTGACGGCGTGAAATGACCGTCGGAGTCACTCGTGCCCGCAATCACCGTAGGAGATACTCGAATTCCATCGTTTGCGATGGTGGCGAAGATGCTAGTTGCCTGCATGGCCGTTACCGAATAACCCTGGCCAAACGCAACTGTTGGTGCGGTCGTCCCGCTCCAACTGGCAACATTGGGGAGAACTCCCTGTGATTCACCAGGCAGACCTGATCCCGTATTCGTCCCTACGCCGAACTTCCTCAGGTAGTTGTAAAGAGTCGTATCGCTTAATTTCTCCCCAACTTTGATTGCACCAACGTTGCTTGAGATTGCAAGTATTCCTGTGGGCGTCAACTTTTCCGTAGGGTGCTTCTCGTGGTCACGGAAAACTCTGTTCGACACTTTCAGCTTGTCCGGCACGTCAAAAAGAGTTGAGGGAGTGATCTTGCCTTCCTCAAGGGCGGCCGCGAGTGTCATCACTTTTCCAGTCGAACCAGGCTCGTACACATCTTGCACTGAAGGGTTTCTCATGAGCGAGAGAGAAACATTTTTTGTATTGTTCGGATCGAATGTTGGCGCGGTGGCATGCGCGAGAATCTGACCCGACTTTGGATCCATCACGATGACCGTCCCACTAATCGCATGTGATGCCTTGACGGCGTCCGTGATGGCTTGGGATGCCACCCACTGGACATCGCGATCAATAGTCAAACGCAATGTGGTTCCGGTCTTGGCCGTGACCAGTTCTTGCTGTGATCCAGGAATTTCTGCTCCATACCCGTTCGCGTAGCTGTACTTTCCCTCAACTCCAGTAAGCGCTGAATTCATGCTTGACTCCAAACCAGCCGCGCCGACACCTGCCTGGTTTACGAATCCGACGAGGGACCCGATGAGGGACCCTGACGGATATTCACGCGTGTATCCCCGCTCCGGGTAGAAGCCGAAAAGCCTCTTAGAGACATCCTTTCGGTCCAAATTCTGGTTGTAAGCGGCGATGGCATTCTTCAGTGATACCCAGGTAGCGGGGGTGACATTACGGGCTACCAGGCTCCATCTTCTTTTGCCCGTTACCGACTTAGCGACCTCGCTCGCAGGAGTTGAAAGAATCGGGGCGGCAATCTCAGCGAATTTTGTTGGATCTGCGATGAGGGTCTGATCTACAACGACGTTTATTGCAGAAACACTTCGCGCGAATTCCACGCCGTTGATATCCGTTATTGATCCTCGTAGCGCTGGCATAGTCGATATCGTTGACATTTCATTTGCTGCACGAAGAGCGTAGGTATGGGCCTGTACAGCTTGAATGTCGACGAGTCGAAAAGCGAGCAGTCCAAGAATGAAGAGTACCGAGAAAAGCAATGTGCCTATTCGTGAGCGCGACAATGAGAAATCGGCCATAGCTACCCCTTCGGGGCCACTGAAATCAATGAGGAAGAATTCAAAGATAAGAATCTCGGACTCTGCGAGGGCACCATTCCTTCGGCGATTGCGCGAGTCGCCAATTCCTCCGGAGAGGAGGCGAAGTCAATCTGTCGGATGACTGCCTCACGTTGGTCACTCAAGGTTGTTGCTTGCGCTTGCAGACGGTGAAGTTCGAATGCGTCTTGCGCAAGCATGGTGTTGATTGTCAGCAGCATAAGAAGTCCAATTCCACCGATAATCGAGAGAAAGATGACGAAGGTTTTTCGGTCGGCTCTCTCTCCCTCCTTCGGTTCAGGAACAAGCCGTAGCACCGCCAGTGAGGATTTCTCCGCGACAATCTGTCTGGAGCGTGTGATCGCGGGAGCTAATACTGGAATCGCCATTACGCGGCCACCCGCTCTATTGAGCGGAGACGAACCGATGCCGATCTTGGGTTTTCTGCAAGCTCTGCCTCTGATGGCGTCTCGCTCCCGCGAACCACGAGCATAAATTTCGCGGCGAGTTCAGGAATCTCTACAGGAAGTTCGCGGGGAGTTTTAGACTCGCTGGCCTCAACAAAAAACTCTTTTACGATGCGATCTTCCAATGACTGAAAAGACATCACGACCAGTCGGCCGCCAACGACGAGCGCATTGAGTGAGGCAGGGATCGCCCTTGTAAGTGCACCCAATTCGTCGTTCACTGCAATTCGCAGCGCCTGGAATGTTCTCTTAGCGGGGTTCCCTCCAGTACGACGAGTGGCAGCAGGGATATTTTCCTTAACAAGCGCAGCTAATTCAGCAGTCGAATTCATATATGCAATTTCGCGTTGGCGAATGATCGCATCGACTATCCGAGGTGCGAATCTCTCCTCCCCGAACTTGCGAAGAATCATGACAAGTTCGTCTCGCCCCGCAAAATTGATGATGTCCGCTGCAGTCCTTCCCTGGCTCCTGTCCATGCGCATGTCAAGTGGCGCATCGTTTGAATAGGAAAATCCGCGGTCGACTTCATCCAATTGCATTGATGAGACTCCGAGATCAAAGAGGATGCCGTCCACCTTTTTGTAGCCGAATTCCTCGATACATTCTTGAATATGGTCATACACGGAATGAATGCTCTTGAACCGATCACCAAAGACGGCGAGACGCGATTTTGCAAGTGCTAGGGCATCTCTGTCGCGGTCGATTCCGATTACGATAAGTTTTGGAAATTTCTTCAGGAGTGCCTCGGTATGCCCGCCCAATCCCAGGGTCGCATCGACAACGACTGGGTTCTGGCTTCTTTCGATTGCTGGAGAGAGTAAATCTATGCAGCGTTCGAGCAACACCGAAGCGTGCTGAGCCATCTTCTCCCCCTAATCTGCTGTGGTAATTTTGAAAATGCGTTAGATCGAACTTCTCTCCTCTGGTCACCGCCGGCCGACGGAACTATTTGTGTCGGCACCGGGGAAGAGGTGCCGATTAATAAGGTCGGCGGTGGCCACAAGAGAGACCCACTCGATTGATTTAGAAGAGTCCTGGGAATACCTCCTCAGAAACTTCGGCAAATCCCTTTTCGCGATCTGCCAGGTATTCACGCCATGACTTGGCGTCCCAAATTTCAACGCGCGTATTTGCACCAATCACTACGCACTCCTTTTCAAGCGAGGCGTATGTACGAAGACCTTGCGGGATGGTGATCCGACCTTGGCGGTCAGGAATCTCATCGTGTGCACCGGCGAACATGACACGCATGTAGTCACGCGCGGATTTGGCAGTAACGGGGGCTTGCCGCAACGTCTCGGTAATCGAGGCGAATTCAGCGGAGGGAAAAACGTAGAGGCAGCGCTCCTGGCCCTTGGTGATCACCAGGCCGCTGGCAAGTTCATCGCGAAATTTGGCTGGAAGGATCAGGCGGCCTTTGTCGTCTAGTCGGGGTTCGTGGGTGCCAAGAAACATGATGGTCCCCTTCCCCAGGTCCGCGATCTTTGCCCCACTTTACTCCATTTCTCTCCCTTTTCAACCACCTTAAGCCACTCATCTCCCCCTTTTTGCCCCTAGGACCCACTTCCCCCCACACCTGATCGGCGCCTGGGCATAAAAAAAGCCCCGATAGGGGCTGGACGAATCGAGGCTTTACTTATTGGTCGAAGTTGCGTCGCTCCCAGCGATCCTCAAGTCGAGAGTTGAGCTTGCCTTTGCGGGCTCGCTTAGACGGAACGCGCAAAGCGCTGACTCCAGAAAGGGCGGATACGGCCAACGTGACTCCCGCGAGGGAGATCAGGAAGCCCAAGATTCCCACCGGTGTTGTCTTGGAGATCAGGCCGGCAAATATCGTGGCTATACCGATGACTGTGAGGGCAACTCCCAGCAGAATCCGATTCCGTCCAGGATAAAGACGGGTTCCCGTTAACGTGGAGACCAGATGAGGATCATCGACCGAAAGGGCTTCTTCCATCTGGGCAAGGAGCTTGCGCTCGTGCTCTGAAAGCGCCATATCACCCTCCTTTGCTCACGATCTAGCCGTGATTAGCCCACAATAGAACATCTGCCCCTGCATTGCACACTCAATTTTTTGATGCCGAGATGTCCTATTTCTCACTATCTCGTCGCATCAAACGTGCAGGTCGCACACTCCCAGGGCCAAAACGGGCTTGGGCGCGGTCAATGGCTCCCTCGGCCTCTCTCCAACCTCGATCCCGAGAGCCCAGAACCAGTTGCTCTGAAGCCTGGGATTCGAGGTTCTCCAGAGCGACCCCGACTAGGCGCAATCGTGCGCGGTCGAGGTGGAGTGCCAGAAATAGCTTCTTTACCACTTCATAAGTTTCGTGCGTGCTGTCGATGGCCAATGGCAAAGTCTTTGAGCGATTAATCGTCGTGAAATCTGCGTATCGCACTTTTATCGAGATTGTCTTGGCAAAAAGACTTCTTTCTCGTAATCGATGGGTCGCCTTTTCGCTCAACCGCAGGAACTCTCGCAAAATTATTTCTTGATCATCAATATCTCGAGCAAAGGTTTCTGCAGCACTAATGCTCTTGTCGGGTTCGTCCGAAACAACATCTCGATAATCACGTCCCCATGCCAACTCGTAAAGGGATGACCCGCTGGCCTCTCCCAGCGCACGAATCAGAGTTGCTCGGGGCGTATGTGCGACCTCTTCAACAGTACGCAATCCCAATCGTTCGAGTGCCTCAGCAGTTTTTGGTCCCACTCCCCAAATGGCAGAAACGGGCAATGGATGAAGGAAATTAAGTATGCGATCCGCGGGGATTTCGAGCATGCCATCTGGCTTACAGCGACCTGAGGCAAGTTTGGCGATGAATTTTGAGGGAGCAATCCCTACCGAACACGTGATGCCTTCTTGTGCTTCTACTTTGGCGCGAATCGCTGTTGCAATCTGACGTCCGGTTCCGAGTAGTCGCCTTGACCCCGTGACATCAAGAAACGCTTCATCAAGTGAGAGTGGCTCAACGTGCGGTGTATACGAATGAAAGATCTCCATTATGTGCTCGGAGACCTCGCTATAACGTCGGTGATCTGGTGTGATAAAAATTGCGTGCGGTGCCATTCGCTGAGCCCTTCCGACTGGCATTGCAGCATGGATTCCAAAAGTACGGGCTTGGTAATTTGCAGACAGCACGACGCCACGCACTCCCGCGCCAACAACTACCGCCTTCCCTTTGAGCGAAGGATCATCGCGCTCGGCAACCGAGGCATAAAAGGCATCCATGTCGACATGGAGAATGGTCGCGGTACTCATATCACGAGCGTACTTCTACTTTGCAGATGCTTTTCATAAGCAGCGCGGAGATCCCATGCTCCAGTTGCACGCAACGAGACTCCTCTTGGGCCAGTGCGACGGACTTCACCGCGTACTAGAAATAACCACGAACTAAAGAGGACATCAGCGTATTTACGCTGAGCATCATCAAAGAAAGTTGCGTCATTACAGCCGTACCCATCGTCGATGGTAAGGAAAATGACGCGCTTACCTGAGCGCACTGGAGGGCTCTGGCGGGCGACTTTCACGCCAGCGACCAACACTGAAGCCCCTGATCTTTGGGCAAGGAGGTCTGTGGAACGCACGGCTCCTATCTCGTTGAGAAAATCTGCATAGAACTCGAGGAGGTGACGAGAAACATCCATCCCCAGATGATTAACCTCATGGCGCACTTTTTCACCGGCATCCAAATCCGGAAGGCCACTCGAAATAAGAGCAGGCGGAGTGAAACCGAAGTTGAGTTGTGACCCACCGAGAGATCGAACTGGAGATCGGTGGAGATCACTCAAATGCAGAAGCAGATCCCGGCGATTGATCTTTCCTTGGTCAATTTTGTGTATCTCATCGAATGCTCCGACCAAGATCAATTTTTCGCTCGTCGGAAAAGATGCGCCTGATCGGGAATGAAAGTCAGACAAATCCAGATAAGGCTGTCCAGCGACGATCGATTCGACCTCATCGCTGCTGATCCCCGACAAATCTGCAAGTGATACTCGTATCGCATACCCTCGCGCGTCGGGCAAGGTAAGGCTGCGCCCAGTGCTCTTTCCGTCAAAAGCTACTGCCGGCAATCGCGCGATGTTCGGATCGGCCCGCTCGACACGATATGTAGAAGAAGATCGGTTGACATCTATCGGGGCGATCGCAACACCCAATTGACGCGCGTCATCAAGGATCAAGCGCTTGGGGTACATGCCAGGATCATGTGTAAGAACCCCGGCTATGAAGGCAGCGGGATAGTGGGCTTTGAGCCAAGCCGACTGGTAGGTCGGAAGCGCAAATGCCGCGGCGTGTGCTTTGCAGAAGCCGAACGATGCAAAGGCTCGCAAAATATCCCACACGGCATCCACTGTGTGAATCTCATATCCTCGAGCCAGCGCTGTTGGATAAAACCAGTCGCAGACTTCCTGTTGTCCTTCCCTATCTCCCAGTGCCCGTCTTTTCTCATCTGCTTGCGCAAGAGATACTCCAGTAAGGATCGAAATAATTTGGATCACCTGCTCGTGGAAAACAACAACGCCTTCAGTTTCGTGCAAGACGTCATAAAGATCAGGGTGGATGATCTGAGCCGGGCTCCAGCCATGCCGAGCGCGCAGAAATGGTGAAATCATGTCGCTCTTCACCGGTCCTGGCCTAAAAAGTGAGATGTCGATAATCAAATCGGTGAAAGTCTGCGGGGCAAGTTTTCCGACAAGCTCGCGCTGGCCTGGGCTTTCCACTTGGAAAATTCCGAGTGTGCGGGTCGAGGCAATGAGATCAAAAGTCGGCTGGTCATCTAATGCGATGGAATCGATGTCGACGCTTTCTCCCGTTCGGCTAATCTCAGAGATCGCATAGGCGATAGCGGATTGCATACGGACGCCGAGAATGTCGAGCTTAAGCAGGCCAACGGCCTCGACATCATCTTTGTCAAACTCCACCATCGGATAACCGCCTGCATTGATTCGCAAAGGCGCGCGATCAAGAAAAGCACCATCGGATAAAACAACAGCACAAGGATGCATCGCCAGATGTCGTGGAAGACCGTCGAGTCGCTCTGCTAAAGAAATAGTCATGGCTGTCAACGGACTTTTAAGATTGATTCCACGCAACTCCGGAAGGCTGGCCAAGGCCTGTGAAATATTACGGGCACGGATATGTGGTAGAGATTTTGCTATCAGATCGATTTCGGCATAGGGAAGTCCAAGAGCTGCACCCGTGTCCCTAATTGCATGCCGAGCACGATATGTATCGACCATTGCGACCGTTGCACAACGGGAAGTGTTGCCGGGAGCACTCCAATTGGAATCGCCGTAACGTTTGAAAACCAAATCATAGATTTCCAATCGGCGGGCGGATTCGACATCGATATCAATATCAGGAAGGGCCCGGCGCAGAGGCGAACAGAAGCGTTCCATCAGGAGCCCGTGTCGTAGCGGATCGACCCCAGATATCCCAAGAAGATGGCAGATAAGCGAGCCTGCACCGCTGCCACGCGCCGCCACCCGGATACCGCGCTCGCGTGCCATGTCCGTGATATCTGCAACGGTGAGGAAATAGGACTCATAACCCAATGTTGCAACTGTTGCGAGCTCATCATCTAAACGCTGATGCGCTTGCGCAATCGTCGCGCTATCGCTGTAACGCCAATGCAGGCCGGCCTCCGAGCGGGCACGCAATATGGATTGCATCTGCAGTGCAGAGTCGGCTCCGACGATATGGGGCTCAGGTAGATGGATGCCACCTAGGCCGATGTCACGGGTTGGAGAGAGAATGGCGCGCTCTGCCCATTCGCGCGTTGTCGTTAGAAGTTCGCGTGCGGTGCGTTCGCCAGCAGCGCGCGAGATTTCCTCAGCAAGGGCGATCATTTCAGTGCTTGATTTAAGGAAGGCTTCAGCATTTTTTCGTTCGACATGGCGAGCATGTAAAGGGACTAATTGACGAGCAGAATCCAAAATATCGGCGATAGGACCGTCCTCGCGCTCGCGCATGCGAACTGCATTAGTAATGACGGCGGCAATTTTATGGTCGCGAGCAAAAATCAACGATCGCGCAGCGTGGGCAGTAGATCGAGGTCCAGCCCCTGCAACCAAGTGCGACACGCATTCGATGGCATTGTCAGCAAAGAGCTCGCGCGTCTGCTCAAAACATTCAAGAGCCAGATCGCTGCGATGCAGAGCAATAGCGGCGCCAACCGGTGAATCGGGACCATGCAGCACTAAGAGATTCCTGCTGTATTCGCTAAATTGCTTAAGGAATTCCAAAGTCAGAATGGGAGCACGACTTGGCTCGAGCGTTTTATACGTGTTCAAGGAAGTCAGCAATCGAGTCAGTGAGCGCCAACCGCCATCGCCATGCGCCAAGAGGGTGATGCGCGGAAGATTCTTTGTATCTCTAGAGAGTGCACGCGGTGTTTCGATTGCAAGATCGATTCCGATAATTGGGGCAACTCCGTAGTCGACGCAGCTCTGAGCAAAGCGAATTGCACCGGCCAAGCCATCGCGGTCGGTAAGTGCGAGCGCTGGCATCTCGTACTCACTTGCTTGGGCAACCAGGTCATGCGGCTGAGTGGTGCCGTATTTAAGAGAGTAGGCGCTGCATGCACGCAGATGGACGAATGTGCTCATTAGAGAACGGTGATGCGCCAGGTGCCGGTGATCTCATCGCGTTCGATCTCAAAGGTGGTGAGGGCTCCAATGGGGGCCGCCTCGACTCTCCAGAGTGCTCGAGCCCCATCATCGGGGCGATAGATGCCATCGCTGATGCGATTCCACCATCCCCCTGCTTCGCACCACCGCGAAAGAACACTATGAATGCGAAAACGCCTGCCTCGGAAGGTGAACTCCACTGGAGTCGATCCATCAGCTAAGACTTCGTGGGGACCGACTTGACTGACTTGGGCACGTCGAATCGCGGGAACCCTGGATTCTTGATCGGAATTGGGTTCCTGGGCTGGGCTCTGGTTTTCGAACATATGTTCGAAAAATAGTCCCAAGCCCCGACAGGAGCAAGTCCTTACCTATTAGGGACCTATTAGAGGCTTTACTGGGGCGTGATCTCCTGGATGAGAGTGCGGACTAGGGCCTCGATCTCATCTCGAATCGGGCGAATCGCCTCAAGGGTGCCCCCTGCCGGATCGGCCAACTTCCAGTCCAGGTACCTCTTGCCGGGGAAATACGGACAGGCATCCCCGCACCCCATGGTGATGACGACATCGCTATCTTGCACCGCTTCAGTCGTGAGGACTTTGGGGCTTTGCCCAAAGAGATCGATCCCCTTCTCTCTCATCGCTTCCACGACGAGCGGATTGACCTCATCGGCCGGTTGCGTTCCCGCCGAGCGAACTTCAATCGCACCCTGTGAAAGATGTGCAAGAAAAGCCGCGGCCATCTGTGAACGGCCGGCATTATGAACGCAGACGAAAAGCACGCTGGGTTTCTTTTCATTCATTAGACATACCTCTTTCGGAGCCAGAGTGAAATATAGACAAGTGCGACCAACGCTGGAACTTCAATCAACGGACCAATAACACCAACCATCGCCTGACCTGATGCGATTCCCCATACCCCGATACTCACGGCAATCGCAAGTTCAAAATTGTTTCCAGCGGCAGTAAAGGCCAATGTCGTTGCCTTGTCATATGGCAAACCAACCGCTTTGCCGAAAATATAGGAAACTCCCCACATAACCAAGAAGTAAATCAATAAGGGCACGGCCACTTGAACAACAACCCCAGGTGAATCAATGATCGCCCGACCCTGCAACGCAAACATCAAAACTATTGTAAACAGCAGTCCATACAGGGCAAATGGAGCGATCCTAGGAATAAATCTCTGTTCATACCAATTGGCACCCTTTTTGCGGACTCCCACTTTTCTCGTGAAATAGCCAGCGATAAGAGGGACTCCCAAGAAAATCAAGACAGCTCTAGTTATGTCCCACGTGGAGAACGAAACGGAAAAAGAATCAAGCCCCAGCCATGTGGGCAGGATTCTGAGATAGAAAGTTCCCAAAAGTGCGTAGGCCGCAATTTGGAACAGCGAATTAATGGCCACCAAGAGCGCCGCAGCTTCCCGGCTACCGCAGGCAAGATCGTTCCAAATTAGAACCATCGCGATACATCGCGCCAAACCGATGACGATGAGTCCAGTTCGGTATTCGGGTTTGTCGCCTAAGAAGATCCATGCCAATGAGAACATCAAAGCTGGCCCGATCAGCCAATTAAGAATCAAAGACGAAACTAGAAGCTTCTTGTCCGATCGCAAATGTCCCATTTCCTCGTAGCGGACATTGGCCAACACCGGGTACATCATGACAAAGAGCCCCAAGGCTATTGGCAGTGACGTCTGCTGAATTTGAATCGCAGTGAGTACCTTGTTGATCTCTGGAATCGCCTTGCCCAGCAAGAGGCCTACGGCCATGGAAGCAAGAATCCAAAAAGGTAGAAAACGATTGATTTTTGAGAGTTGGGAGAGCGGATTTTCTGTGACGCTTTTCTTGATTTGACTCACCGGATCCTCAAATAGATAGATTTCGATATGAGAACCTTATCGTCATATCGATCGATGTCAATGTAAGATTGACGTGTGGCACAGACAATCGCACTCACACGGTCGCCGAAGGATGTTGCGAAATTGGCAGATCAATTCAAAGCCCTCGGCGACGGCACGCGCCTCTCGTTGATGATGGCAGTTGCAGCGGGCGAAAACGCGGAAGCCTGTGTCTGCGATCTAACGCCAGAGACCGGCCTAGCGCAGAGCACGGTAAGCCACCACCTCAAATTGCTCGTTGATGCAGGATTGCTTACGCGCACTCAACGAGGCAAGTGGGCCTTCTACGCACTGACAAAGGACGCGCAGAAACTGCTCAAGTAAGTCGTCGCTCTTCTAGGAGACAAAGGAATCGTTAATGAACTGGCGTGGCGTGCCTTCATATAGTTGAAAGTTCAATTAATTCAACTTAAAATATGAGTGCACGAACAATAGTTATCCCCTACTCCGTGAATTGAAGGAGCAACATGAATACCGTTTTGATGTTTGGACGCATACTTTTCGCAATCATCTTCGTACGCTCGGGGATTTTGCACCTCACCAAACTTGAGGCGATGACCGGTTATGCCAAATACAAGAAGGTTCCCGCTGCTAAGTTCTTCGTGGCGCTCACCGGCGTGGCAATCATCCTCGGTGGTCTCTGGGTCGCCCTCGGCATTTACGCCGACCTCGGAGCCCTCATCCTTGCGATATTTGCCCTGACCGCAGCCTTTCAAATGCACAATTACTGGGGTGAAACCGCTCCAGAAGGAAAGATGACGGAGTCAGTTGCCTTCTACAAAGATCTGAGCCTCGCTGGCGCCGCCCTCATGCTCTTCGTTCTCATTGGCCGCCATGCCGATATTGGATGGCACATCACTTCTCCATTTTTCAATTTCAAGTAATTAAGCGAGGGGCAGCCCTCAATCGGAGACTCTCTTTGCATCAGGCCTGCGTGTACGGTGCAGAGGTGAATCTGAGCCTCATTAGCAAAGCGAGTAATTCTTCTAGACAACAACGCACAATCCCTAGCAAATGGCTCTCCATCTCTGCGGCGGCAAGCGCCGTGGTTGTCTACATCCTCATCGTCTACGGCAGCCACGTCCGGGTGACAGATTCGGGAATGGGTTGTCCCGACTGGCCACTCTGCAAGGGCAGCATTGGTCCATTTCAGGGCTTTCACGCATTCATGGAACAGACCCACAGGTATCTTGCTGGAATCGCATCCATCTTGGTTTTCGCCACTTGGTATCTTGCATCACGGATTCGAGCCCGACTTGCAGCCATCAAACCAGCGCTCTTCACCGTGGGAATTATCCTTGTCCAAGTCATCCTCGGCGCTATCACTGTCTTTGCGAGCAATGGTGCGCCAACGGTGGCCGCACATCTTCTAGCAGGGCTGGCACTCCTCGGCGGGGCAACCATCACGGCGGTTGCATCGTTGGTCGACAAACGCGAATCCCTCTCCCCTCGTCTTGGCTCCCTCGGATGGAGTGCGATTGGATCGGCTGCACTTCTTTATCTTTCGGGTTCACTCGTAGTCAACGCTGAAGCAGAAAAAGCATGTGCAAGTTTTCCTTTCTGCCCCTCAACTCAACCCATGCATGTGGTGGTCCTTCACCTGCTTCATCGAAGCGTTGCGCTGTTTGCGCTCATTGCACTGGTTGCCTTCGCAATTCACGCATGGAGAGATTGGCTAAATATTCCCGCTGCACGTCCACTCGCAGCCACGATTATCGGATTACTCATTGCTACGGCAACATTAGGAATCTTCAGCGCGCTTCTTAAAGCGCCTGCAGACTTACAGGATCTGCATCTTGCCGGAGCAGCAGCCGTTCTCGCAGTATCGGTGGCCCTTGCCAGTGTTGGCTGGCTTACTGCGGCCGATAGTGCCAAGAATGAAACAGATGTAGATTTGGTGTAGATGAATCAAGGGCTTCTCTAGGAGGTGAGCCGTGATTTTTCACGATCGCATTACTGCTGGGCAGATGTTGGCCCAAAGACTGAGTTATCTCAAAAACAAAGAAGTAGTTGTTCTCGGCCTGCCCAGAGGTGGCGTTCCTGTAGCTTTTGAAGTCGCTCAGGAGTTGGATGCTCCGCTTGATGTCATCGTTGTCCGCAAGTTGGGGGTGCCATATCAACCAGAATTGGCGATGGGCGCAGTCGGCGAAGGCGGAGTTGTCATAAGAAATGAAGAAGTCATACGCATGGCTAATATTGGCGAAGAGGATTTCGCCAGAGCGAGGGCTCGGGAGAATGAGGAAGTAGCAAGCAGGTCAAAGAAATTTCGCGAGGGTCGATCCCCCGTCTCCCTCAAATCACACCTAGCCCTCATTGTTGACGATGGCATTGCAACAGGTTCCACCGCCCAAGCAGCATGCGACGTTGCTCGTGCCCTAGGCGCAGAGAAAGTGATTCTCGCCGTACCCGTCGGTTCGAGAGAGGCCGTTTCTGCATTGGCTTCCAAAGCCGATGAGGTCATCTGCCTTGATATCCCAGACAATTTTTTTGCAGTTGGCGAATGGTACGAGGATTTCTCTCCTGTGAGCGACGAAGAAGTAGTCGAATTCTTAAGGAAAGGTCACAAATGAACACGAATCTGGCCACTATAGATAAGGAAATCGACGTTGTTGCTGGCTCCCTCATTCTCGCCGGTCATCTCATTGTTCCTGCGTCTGCCAAAGGAGTAGTTATTTTTGCCCATGGCAGTGGCAGCAGCCGCAAGAGTCCTAGGAATATTGCCGTCGCACACGAATTAAACAAAGTTGGACTTGGAACTTTACTTTTTGATCTGTTAACAAAAGAGGAAGAACAAGACCGAAACAATGTCTTCGATATTGAAATGCTAGCAAAGCGGCTGCTGGACGCCACGGTGTGGTTACGGGAGCAGGAAGGTTTCTCCGGCATGCCTATCGGATACTTCGGTGCAAGTACAGGGGCGGCAGCGGCGCTCTGGGCGGCAGCAGATCCCAACTCACATGTCATGGCTGTCGTATCACGCGGCGGACGCGCAGACATGACAGGGCCAAGACTTGCAAAAGTGCCCGCTCCGACCCTTCTCATTGTCGGCGGCTTCGACGATGTCGTCATTGAGATGAACCAACAAGCCCAGGCGCAATTGACGTGCACGAATGAATTGGTCATCGTTCCTGGCGCTACTCATCTCTTCGAAGAACCCGGAACTCTCGAAAAAGTCGCAGAACTTGCAAGTAATTGGTTCCTGAAATATTTAGTGAGGATTTAATACTTCACCAGATTGGTCTCGACGAGATCGGCGGTCACGATGTAGCGTTTTGGGGCATTTCCGATGTACCGAAACGGGTAGCAAGTACTCAGAGTGAGTACCGCAGAGGTAGTTGGGACGATCACGGTTCTATCATCAGCCATCACAATTCTGAATTTCGTGACCATGTAGGTGAACTCGCCTGCGGTAGTGTGCACGACGATCGGATCACCGAGTGCCAGTTTTCCAAGTTCTGAGAAGACAGAATCCCTATGCCCGGCCAATACAGAATTATCCGAGATGCCCGGAAGAACACTTCGGACGTAGTGCCCCACTCCACGTTTGAGTTCCGACTCATCGGTGCCTTCAATGATTGGAAGTTTCTGTTTTAGGCTTGGAAGTGAGATTGTTCCAATGACGTCGCCGACTTTTGGATAAGGCGAATAAACGACGGTACGAGTAACGGAATCACTACTTGATTGCGGACTTAGTGAGTGTTCCAAAGGCGCTAGCGCCGGCAACACCTGATTGCCGACGCTAGTCCTCATTTGGTAAATCTGGACTCCTGCATATCCAATCCCCGCAATCCCCAGCAAAACCATCATTCCGAAGATCGCAGAGAAGGCGTGAGTCCTTCTTGTCACGAGATTACTTGATCGCCTTGTGAGTCTTGAAGCCGATACTCCCTAGGAGTACCAACCCGAAACTGACTGCCAATAAGTTGTACCAAGGCGATGAAGTCGCAGGCAATTGGCCTCCAGTTTGCGTAGGTGTTACTACTGGAGCTGGAGTTGGAGCCGGAGTCGCTGTTGGTTGAACAACAGCAGCGCCTGCCGCCGGCCAGTCGTTCTCTGTTCTGGTAATTGTCACTACGTCACCAGCGGCCAGCGTTACAAAGCCCTCGTTGATATTGGTGCCGGAATAACTCCCGTAGTAGGTGACGTAGCCACCCGAGACCGGTGGGTCATCCTCTGTTATCAGATAACTTCCCGGAGCGAGTATGAACGTCGTGACGGTGTCGTTACCTCCTAGAAATGGACTTCCGGTGACTTCTTTCATTAGATAACGAATGTGCATAGTGAAATCACTAGGTACTGCGGTACCGCCGTCGTCATTGATGACTTTCACAATGACGTTCAATGTTGCAGTCGGATCGGCTGCCGTAGAGGACGCTGGCGCCATGACCAGAAGAGCCAATGCGGCGACGCCGACTAGTGACACTTTTTTGAGGATATTGAATTGCTTCATGATCGTTCGATTCTGTTTGATGTTGCATTGGTTGGTCTAACGGACATCCCTCCGCACCTTCAAATTACGCGCAGCAGTTTTGATTGACAACGCGGGAGAATGTGAGATGGGAAGGCACGCTTAAATATGAGGGCTATCTCTATATGTTTTACTCAAGATTTTCGCATCATTTGGCAAAGTGATAGCGTTAAGAACTCATATTTACGGACCCGGCAACCATGCGTGCAAAGCATAACTTCGAATTTTCGCTTTCCCTGTCGCCACTATCGGGGAATTTGATTCCATTCTGGTCGGCTATGCGTACAATCACCGCGTGGAACAGGTCCTTAAGAACGCCTCCGTTCAGCGCGCGACAGCAGCTCTTGAATTTGCAGGGTTCACATCAGAAATCAAGATTCTCTCCGACAGCGCGCGTAGTGCAAAGGAAGCTGCCGATGCTCTTGGGATTGAAGTGGGTCAAATTGCATCTTCAATTGTCTTCCGCCTGCCAAATGACAAGCCGCTCCTAGTAATCACTAGCGGAAGACACCGCGTGGATGCCGAACTCGTGGCACACAATCTCAACGTGGAAAAACTTCACCGAGCCGATGCCGACTTTGTTCGCCTATGGTCTGGTTACGCAATCGGTGGAGTGAGCCCAGTTGGCTGGATAACAACTGAGGCAGTTGTCTTGATCGACTTGGCACTCAAGGACTACGAAGTCGTGTGGGCTGCCGCTGGCCACCCCCATGCAGTTTTCCAAACCACTTTCAATGATCTTATGTCGCTCGCCAACGCCCGACCGATGTGCGTCGGCAAATAGGCGATTCATAGACGCATAATTGATCTCAATGCCATACTGTCTGAATGGTTGATTCTTCAGGGCATACTGAAAAGATGGCAAATCTTTTCGACAAACTATCTGACACCTATGACGAGGTTGGCGTTGACTTCTTTCAACCGATAGCTGCAACACTTCTCGCCCTGATGCCACCCGCGGAAGGCGAACGGTGGCTCGACATCGGTTGCGGCCGCGGTGCGGTGCTCCTTCCCGTGGCAGAGGCAGTCGGTCCCCACGGCTTGGCAGTTGGAATCGATATTTCCATCGGGATGATCGAACACGCTCGCCGGCTCGCCCTGCACGCGGGTCTTAGAAACGTTGAGTGTGAGGTCGATGATGCCCAGTCCCCTGCCACGGTACACGGACCATTCGATACCATCTCATCTTCGCTCGTCCTGTTCTTCCTTGCTGATCCGCTCAGCGCATTACGCAACTGGCTCCCACTTTTGAAACCTGGCGGAAGAATCGGAGCAACAACATTTGGTGCGGTCGATCCTCGGTGGGAGGAGGTCGACGAAGTATTCCTGCCCCACCTTCCGCCTCAGATAAGGGACGCTCGAACATCGGGCAAAGAGGGCGCTTTTGCCAGCGATGAAGGAGTGGAGAGTCTCTTCCGAGAGGCCGGATTCACCGATGTTAGAACTGAATCAAGGACCATTGATGTGCGCTTTGAAGATCCACAGCATTGGTACGACTTCACATGGTCTGTCGGGCAACGCATGATGTGGCTGGCAATCCCCGAGCACATGCGCGCAGATGTGAGAAGAGAGGCTGAAGTCAGACTCGCCAAGTTTGCCGAAACCGACGGTTCAATCGTGTTCACTCAAGAGATTCGAAACACATTCGGCATCAGACCACGTGATTGAACGCCATGATCCTTCATTCCACTTTACGTGCGCACATTTCTGGAAGCCAGACGATTCTTCTCATTCATGGAATGGGATCCGCTTCCTCAGCCTGGCTGCCGATTATCGAGGAGCTTGAGTCTGCATTCACTGTGGTTACTGTCGATCTACCCGGGCATGGTCTCACCCCGATGGATGAGTCCCAGCCGATGGATCCAAAGGCGCTTGCTCAATCGGTCTTCGCGACCATGGACTCGCTTGCAATAGCGAAATTTCACGTAGTTGGAAATTCGTTGGGCGGTTGGATCGCACTTGAAATGGCTGCCATGAATCCTCAAGCAATCGCCTCCGTCACTGGTCTTGCACCCGCAGGATTGTGTG
>CAWJOR010000051.1:0-29068 GCA_963844465.1 uncultured Actinomycetota bacterium
TCGACGAAGATACTTTTGCGATCCTTGGTACTGAATTGGGTTATGTCATTCAAATCGTGAGTCCTGAAGATGAAGATCGCGAATTGCTTCAGACCTTCGATATCAACCTTGAAGATGAACTAGCAGGGATTGATCCATCGCGTCTGGTTACTCGTCCGCCAGTTGTCACTGTCATGGGCCACGTCGACCATGGTAAGACGAGAATGCTGGATGCGATCCGCAAGACTGAGGTCGTTAAGAGCGAAGCCGGCGGAATCACCCAGCACATTGGTGCCTACCAAATTCACCACAACCATGATGGCCGTGATCGCGCGATTACATTTATCGATACTCCAGGTCACGAGGCGTTTACCGCTATGCGTGCCCGTGGTGCGAAGGTAACTGACATCGCAGTTCTGGTTGTTGCAGCAGATGATGGAGTAATGCCACAGACCATTGAGGCGCTAAACCATGCTCAGGCCGCAGATGTTCCAATCGTCGTTGCCGTTAACAAGATTGATAAGGAAGGCGCAAACCCAGAGAAGGTTCGCCAACAGTTGACTGAATACAACTTGGTGGCAGAAGAGTACGGTGGAGACACAATCTTCGTGAACGTCTCCGCAAAAACTGGCGACGGCATCAAGGAGCTCATTGATTCCATTCTTCTTACTGCGGATGCAGTCATTGATCTACAAGCAGTCGCTGATGACAATGCCCGAGGTGTAGCGATCGAAGCTCATTTGGACCGTGGTCGTGGGCCCGTTGCTACAGTTCTTATCCAACGTGGAACTCTCAAAGTTGGAGATGCGATTGTTGCCGGTGGATCCTTCGGTCGTGTTCGCGCGATGCTCGATGAGCACGGGGTTACCGTTGACAGTGCAGGACCATCGCGTCCTGTCCAGGTTCTCGGTTTCACTTCTGTGCCAAATGCCGGAGATACTTTCCTCGTTGCAGGCGACGATCGAACTGCCCGTCAGATCGCCGAAAAGCGTCAGGCAGCAGAGCGAAATGCCCAACTGGCCAAGGCTCGCAAGAAGGTCTCTCTGGAGGACTTCATGGAGCAGTCGAAGATCACGACCCTTAACCTCATCCTCAAGGGTGACGTCAGCGGTTCGGTTGAGGCGCTGGAAGATGCGTTGCTGCAACTCGACGTCGGAGCCGAAGTTGATCTTCGTGTCATCCACCGCGGTGTTGGTGCCATTACCAAGAGCGACATCACTCTTGCATCGGCATCCACTGCCGTTGTTATCGGATTCAACGTCAAGCCTGAACCTCAGACTGCGATCTTCGCAGACCAAGAGGGCGTCGATGTTCGTTTCTACTCGGTTATTTACCAAGCAATCGAGGAAATCGAACTCGCACTCAAGGGCTTGCTCAAACCAGAGTACGAAGAGGTCGTTCTCGGTAATGCCGAGATTCGCGAAATCTTCAAGTCAAGCAAGTTCGGCAATATTGCAGGTTCCATCGTTCTCGATGGAATTATCCGCAGAAACGCTAAGGCTCGCTTGCTCCGTAACGGTGAGGTCGTTGCAGAAAACCTCACCATCGAATCACTCAAGCGATTCAAAGATGATGCGACCGAAGTCCGCGAGGGCTTTGAGTGCGGTATCGGAGTTGGATCGCATAAGGACGTGCAAATCGGTGACGTAGTTCAGGTCTACGAGATGCGTGAGAAGAAGCGGGTGTAATTGTGAGCCAATCACATCGTTCGCAAAAAGTTGCTGACCGTATCAAAGTAGTCGTGGCTGGCCTGCTCGAGGGAAAGATCAAGGATCCTCGACTGGGCTTTGTCACGATTACTGATACACGCGTCACTGGCGATCTCCAACATGCCTCCGTCTTCTACACGGTCTTAGGGGATGAGGAACAACGCGAGGCGACAGCCAAAGCACTAGACAGTGCGAAGGGCGTCATACGCGCAGCGGTAGGCCGGGATCTTGGCCTACGCATCACTCCATCGGTCGATTTCTTTCCTGATGCCCTTCCAGAAAGCGCAAAGGCTCTTGAGTCTCTCTTGGAGGAAGTTCACCAGCGAGATGCCGAAGTTGTCGCGCTTCGGGCGAAGGCGAAGTACGCGGGGGATGCCGATCCGTATAAGGCCCCTCACGTAAAAGAAGAACCAGGGGATGAAACGCTTGATCACTGACGGGTTCCTCGTCATTGATAAATCTCCCGGCATGACTAGCCACGATGTTGTGGCGATTGCCCGTAGAACTCTCAAAACAAAGAAAGTTGGGCATGCGGGCACCCTCGACCCGATGGCAACGGGTGTCTTGGTTCTCGGATTCGGAAATGGAACGCGCCTTCTTCAGTACATCACAGAGGGAAGAAAGTCATATGACGCGACTGTTGTCTTGGGGGCAAGCACCGTCACCGACGATTTTGAAGGCTCAGTGCTGACCGAAGCAACAAAGACTCAGATTGATGGAATAACCGATGACGCCATAAGAGCAGAACTACAAAAAATGCGCGGCACGATTATGCAGCGACCGAGTTCTGTTTCTGCAGTGAAAGTGGCGGGAGAGCGCGCTCATGCCAGAGTTCGCGCTGGTGAAGAATTTGAATTGCCTGCACGGGAAGTGACTATCTATCGCCTCGATGTCGGGGAGATTCATCGAGTTCAGGAAGGCTCCCGAATTGAGGTAGATATCAGGGTCACCTGCGGCTCAGGGACCTTTATTCGGGCGATCGCGCGCGATTGCGGAGATCGTCTGGGTATCGGCGGCCACCTCAGTGCGCTTCGACGAACTCGTGTAGCCCCGTTCGACTTAAGCCATGCAATATCAGTCGAGGATCTCAAGAACGGCGAGTTCGAACCCCTCTCTATTGCAGGGGTCGCCGCCAAGACTTTTCCGTTCAGGCAGGTGAGTCTGGATGAGCGAACTGAGCTCTCATTCGGGCGTTCACTGACCCTCAATGAAACCGAGCAAATCACCGCTGCTTTAGCGGGCGAAGACCTGTTGGCCCTTCTTCAGAATCGCGATGGGCAGGCTCGCCCAATCGCAGTTTTCGCGGCGAAGTCGTAAGGGTGCCAGAATACGCAGATGAATAGACTTCAATGGCGCGGAGAGCAAATAGCAGGCGCCACCGTTGCCATCGGAATCTTTGACGGAGTGCATCTTGGCCACCAGGCCATCTTGAAGCGAGCGAAAGAGCTCAGCAACGGGCGTGGCCTGATCGTGCTGACATTTGATCCCCATCCGAGACAGATCTTCGACCCGGAGAATGCGCCAACGATGTTGGTCTCCCTGGAGCGCCGCGTTGAATTACTTAAGCACTACGGCGCCGATGCAGTCGTAGTCTGCGATTTCGACAGAGATTTCGCAGCAAAATCTCCTGAAGAATTTGTCACTGAAGTATTGGTGAAGCAACTTCAAATATCTGGCGTGGTGGTCGGGGCTAATTTCACTTATGGCCACAAGGCGGCGGGAAAAGTTGCGGATTTAATCGCCTCGGGTAAAGAGCATGGATTCTTCGCCGAAGAGGTATCGATTCAAGACTTTGAAGGTGCACCAGTTTCTTCCACGAGAATTCGTGAAGCAGTAGCCATAGGCGACGTCGAAAGCGCGGCCAGACTACTGTCGAGGCCTCATCGCCTCGAGGGAATCGTCGTTCACGGAGAAAAACGTGGTCGCGAGATCGGTTACCCAACCGCAAACCTTGGATATTCCACGGCATTCAATTCTGTCCCGAGCGATGGCGTTTATGCCGGCTGGCTAGAGGTCGAGAGCGATCGTTGGCCGGCGGCGATATCCATCGGGACCAATCCAACCTTTGCGGGGGAGAGATCCACTCAAGTGGAGGCATATGCCCTCGATCAAAACGACTTGGATCTGTACGACAAGAACGCAAAAATCGATTTCGGATGGCGCCTTCGCGACACCGTGAAATTTGATGGCCTGGAACCTCTCTTGGAGCAGATGAAGAATGATTGCGACCGAGCGCGGATATTGACCCAAAACTAGGCTCAAATGTCCCGGAAATTGGGCTCGATTTCTCCTCAGCCAGCGCGCGCTGATACCCTATGGCGTCCACCGAGAAAGCGAGTTTCCGTGAGGCAGAACCGGAAGCCCTCGTGAACAGTAGAAGGAGCACAAGAAATGGCACTAACACCTGAAGTAAAGAAAGAAATCATCGCCAAGTACGGAAACTCTCCTACTGACACGGGAAGTCCTGAAGCACAGGTCGCATTGCTCTCCAAGCGCATTGAAGAGATCACAGAACATTTGAAGACAAACAAGCATGACCACCACAATCGTCGTGGCCTGCTTCTTCTAGTTGGTCAGCGTCGCCGCATTCTTCAGTACCTCGCAAAGACAAACATCGAACGTTACAGAGCGATTATCGAAAAACTCGGTATTCGCCGCTAATACAACGATCAACCGGGAGCAATGGTCCTCGGTAGTGGTTTACGGAACTTCTAGCGATAGCAGTACGCCGTGGGCTTCGATCGAAGATTCATTCACTCCCGTGGTTTGATCGAGAACAGGAGTGACCCATGGAGGGTCAAGAAATTCATTCATCCGTTGCAATAATCGATAACGGAAAATTCGGAAAAAGAGAAATTCGTTTTGAAACGGGGCGCCTAGCGCTTCAAGCAGGAGGAAGTGCCGTCGTCTACCTTGATGACGAAACCATGCTTCTATCGGCAACAAGCGTTTCCAAGCAGCCAAAAGATCAGTTCGACTTCTTCCCACTGACAGTGGACGTCGAAGAGCGCATGTATGCCCTTGGCCGCATTCCAGGATCGTTCTTCCGTCGTGAAGGACGTCCATCAGAGGATGCAATCCTCACCTGCCGACTCATCGACCGCCCATTGCGTCCATCCTTTGTAAAGGGTCTTCGCAACGAGGTCCAGGTTGTTGTAACAGTTATGGCGCTTAATCCAGACCACATGTACGACGTGGTTGCGATCAACGCTGCATCTATTTCAACACAACTTGCAGGTTTGCCATTCTCCGGTCCAATCGGCGGCGTTCGCGTTGCCTTGATTCAGGGCCAGTGGGTTGCATTCCCTAACCACTCACAACTTGAAGATGCTGTCTTCGACATGGTTGTGGCGGGTCGTGTTACTGCAGACGATGTCGCGATCATGATGGTTGAGGCAGAGGCCACAGTCAAGACAATTGAACTCATCAAGGGTGGAGCAATTACTCCAACTGAAGAGATTGTCGGACAGGGCCTTGAAGCCGCAAAGCCGTTTATTCGTGTTCTCTGTGAGGCCCAGTCGGCCCTTGCCAACCTGGCCGCAAAACCAACCGGCGAGTTCCCTGTCTACCTTGATTACCAGGCCGACGCATATGACGCAGTTGCAGCAGTTGCTACTGACTCGCTTGCCAATGCCCTGACAATCGCAGGTAAGCAGGCGCGTGAAACTGAGACAGAGCGCATCAGCGCCGAAGTTAAGGGCTCCCTCGCTGAGCAGTTCGTAGGCCGCGAGAAGGAAATTCCAGCCGCCTTCCGTTCCCTCACGAAAAAGTTGGTTCGCCAGCGTGTTCTTCGTGACAAGGTCCGTATCGATGGCCGTGGCTTGCGCGATATTCGCCCATTGTCTGCCGAGGTTGAAGTTGTACCTCGCGTGCACGGTTCGGCAATCTTCGAACGTGGCGAAACTCAGATCCTTGGTATCACAACGCTGAACATGCTCAAGATGGAGCAACAGCTCGACACCTTGAACCCTGAGAACCACAAGCGCTACATGCATAACTACAACTTCCCACCATATTCAGTTGGCGAGACCGGCCGCGTAGGTTCACCTAAGCGCCGCGAAATCGGCCACGGAGCACTTGCAGAGCGCGCTCTGCTTCCAGTTCTTCCAAGCCGCGAGGAGTTCCCATACGCAATTCGTCAGGTCTCTGAGGCGCTCGGTTCCAACGGATCAACGTCCATGGGTTCTGTTTGTGCATCAACCCTTGCTCTACTTAACGCTGGCGTGCCACTTCGGGCTCCGGTTGCTGGTATCGCGATGGGTCTGATCTCTGATGACGTGGATGGAAAAGTTGAGTACGTTGCATTGACAGACATTCTCGGTGCAGAAGATGCATTCGGAGATATGGACTTCAAAGTTGCCGGTACCAAGGATTTCATCACAGCATTGCAGCTCGACACCAAGCTTGATGGAATTCCTGCGTCAGTTCTTGCCGCGGCACTTCACCAAGCCAAGGAAGCACGTCTTGCAATTTTGGACGTCATGGCAGAGGCCATTGATTCTCCAGATGAGATGAGCCCGTACGCTCCTCGCATCATTTCTATCAAGATTCCAGTTGATCAGATTGGTGCCGTTATCGGACCTAAGGGCAAGATAATCAACCAGATTCAAGATGAGACTGGCGCTGAGATTTCGATTGAGGACGATGGCACGATCTACATCGGCGCAACCGATGGACCAAAGGCAGAAGCTGCCCGCGCTCAAATCAATGCCATTGCTAATCCTCAGATGCCAGAAGTTGGCGAGAGATACCTCGGCACCGTCGTGAAACTTGCCGCCTTTGGCGCGTTCGTCTCACTCCTTCCCGGAAAAGATGGTCTTCTCCACGTCTCGCAGATTCGCAAGATGCATGGTGGGAAGCGAATCGAAAACCTCGAAGAGGTATTGAAGGTTGGCGACAAGATACAGGTTGAAATCGGAGAGATCGATCCCAAGGGAAAGCTTTCTCTTATTCCCGTTCTCGAAGATGCACCGACTGAATCAGCAGAATAAAAGTTGAGCGTTCGACGCACAGTTCTACCTAGCGGCCTGCGGATCGTTACCGAGGAAGTCTCTTCGGTTCGCAGCGCTGCGGTTGGAATTTGGGTCAATGTTGGTTCACGTGATGAAACCCCGGCAGTCGCCGGGGCTTCTCACTTTCTAGAGCATTTGCTTTTCAAAGGCACAAAAACTCGAACGGCTCTTGAAATTTCCTCCTCGATTGAATCGGTCGGGGGAGAGATGAACGCCTTCACTGGCAAGGAGTACACGTGCTTTTACGCGCGTGTAATCGACAGTGATCTTCCGATGGCAATCGATGTTATTTCCGATTTGATAACCTCATCCATCGTCACGGTGACAGACGTCGACGCAGAGCGCAAAGTTGTTCTTGAGGAAATCGCTATGCGCGATGACGACCCAAGTGATTTAGTACATGATCTCTTCTCAGATACTTTTTACGGCGATACGCACTTGGGGCGTTCGATCCTTGGATCGGTTGAGTCCATCAATGAAATGTCTCGAAAGAGCGTTTTCAATTACTACAAGAAGCGGTACGTACCGCAGGATTTAGTAGTTGCGGTGGCGGGTAACATCAAACACAAGAACGTGGTCGAGATGGTTGAGAAAGCCATTTCTCGGGATGGATTCCTTGACGTAACCGGGGTCCCGCAAGTCAGACCAAACAAGACGGTCAGGATTAGGGAACAGCGCTCTGTCGGGCTCATCACGCGCAAAACGGAGCAAGCCCACATGTTCTACGGCCTTGCAGGAGTCTCAAGGGAAGACGACCGTCGCTTCACCATGGGAATTCTCTCTGCCGCACTTGGCGGCGGAATGTCATCACGGCTCTTCCAAGAAATTCGTGAGAAGCGTGGCCTGGCGTACTCGGTCTACTCCTACGCTCAGCAATTCGCAGGCTCAGGGCTGCTTGGCTTCTATGCTGGCTGCCATCCAACCAAGGCGGTTGAAGTCGTGGAAATTATCCGCGAGATCCTTCACGATGTCGCGGAAAATGGCATGACAGCCGAGGAAATCGCTCGAGCCAAGGGCGCCGTCAAGGGATCACTAGTCCTAAGCCAAGAGGATTCTGGCTCGCGGATGAGCAACATTGGCAAGAGCGAGATCGTGTATGGCGAAGTCATGAGTTTTGACGAGATCCTTAAGAAGATCTCGGATGTGACGCCGGCTGCAGTGAGGCAATTGGCTGGCGAGATTCTCCTCCAAAGACCTACGCTTGCACTCGTTGGTCCATTCAAAGACGAGGCGAAGTTCGAAAAGGTGTTAGGAGTCTAAGTGAGCATCAAAGTGGGCGTGCTTGGAGCCAAAGGTCGTATGGGTCAAGAAGTCATGAAGGCTGTCAATGAAGCCCCAGATCTGGAATTAGTCGCCGCCCTTGATTTGGGTGATTCGATGGATCAGCTTGTCTCGAACAATGCTGAAGTGGTTGTTGATTTCACAACGCCAGATTCGGTGATGGCCAACTTGGAGTATGTGATCAACGCCGGAATCCACGCGGTGGTTGGCACTACAGGCTTTGACGATGAACGTATCGCGAAGGTCGAGTCACAAATCGCGTTGAACCCAACTGTAGGAGTATTGATAGCCCCAAATTTCGGCCTTGGAGCCGTACTCATGATGGAATTTTCAAAGAAAGCTGCGAAGTATTTCGAATCAGCAGAAATAATCGAATTGCACCATCCAAATAAGGTCGATGCTCCGAGCGGCACTTCCACACGTACCGCTGAGTTGATCTCTAACGCCCGCGCGCAGGCAGGTCTTTCTCCGATGCCAGATGCCACCAAGACGGGCCTTCCTGGAGCAAGGGGAGCTGTTATCGGTGATGTACACATCCATTCAGTTCGGTTGCGAGGATTGCTCGCCCATCAGGAGGTGCTCTTTGGGGGCCCAGGCGAGACGCTCTCGATTCGTCACGATTCCCTTGACCGACTTGGCTTTATGCCAGGAGTTCTTCTGGGCATCCGCAATGTCAGTGGGCATCCGGGAATAACCTACGGCCTTGAGGGGTTCTTATCTTTGTGAATGCAAAAGTAACTATGTACTCGGCTGATTGGTGTGGAGATTGCCGACGCTCAAAGCGTGTGTTGGACAACCTGAAAGTGGATTATCGGCTGATAGATGTGGAAGCCGATGTTGCGGCTTCTGCCAAAGTCATTGAAATCAACGGCGGATTCCGCTCGATCCCGGTGATTGTTTTCCAAGACGGAACCCATCTGACAGAGCCCTCAGACAAAGCGCTCAAGCAGAAGCTCTTGGAGCTTTCGCTGATCTAGGCTTCTTGCATTTCTAGCTCCTCTCGCTCAGACTTCCCTTAGTAAGTGGAAGGATTGAGATGGCGACGGGTTCTGAGTTGGGGAAAAGATCTGCCTTTGCCCTTGCATCGATTCTTGCTTGGCTTGCCCTTTTTATAGCTTTCTTGGCGACGATGGCCACCATGACCGTAAACAACATGAGTCACGTGGGCAACACCGCCTCGACAATCGTGCAACGCCTTTCGAAAGACCCAGCGACGATCGATTCGCTCTTGGATGAGTTCAAGAAGAATGCTGACCCGAAGACTGTCGCCGAGATCGACAAGAACCGAACCACAATCGAATCTACGATTTCTTCACTAGGGGGAGACAAGGCTTTTCAAGACTCCTTGGCAGACACGCTAAACAAGATCTCGCATGCGATCCTTAGCGGATCCAAATCGGTGACGGTGGACTTTGGCCCATTGGCAACCGCAGTGGCGATCAAAGTCAACGAAGCAGCGAAGAGTACGGTTATCAGCAAGAAGGAACTGGCAAAGCTCAAGCCGCAAGTACTAGACCTTTCGAAGCAGTCTAGTGATATTTCCGGTGCGCGGAACAAGGTCAAGGAAGTGACATTGGCGTGGCTACTCTGGCTTGTCCTACTTGGGGTTCTTTATCTGTTGAAACGATGGAAGTTCGTTCGTACAGCAGGGTGGCAACTCTTCTCCGTCGGAATCCTTTTCCTCGCCCTGCGATTTGTGGCTCCCGTTGTGCTGGACAAGGCGTTAGCCAACTCAGATAGTCCGGTCTATCTGAGGGATCTTCTGCAGGAAGTTCTTAAGATGTTGTTCGGTCCGATGATGACCCTCTCCATTATTGCCGCGCTTGTTGGATTTGCCCTATTGGTAGGAGATCAACTTCTTCGAAATCGATCACAGCAGAACCCACATCAAATAAGTCCAAGCGTGGTGGCATAACTCGCGGCCTCGACTCGATTGGAAACGCCCAGAATCTCGAAAATGCGCATGGTCTCGTGGCGAATTGTGCTGACGCTGTAACCCATCTCGCTTGCTATCGTATTGTTAGTCTTTTTCATCACGATTCCAGCAAGAATAACTCGCTGTCGTTCGGTCAAATTTGGATTTCCATCGTGAGAGGGCCAACTTCGTTGATGTGACGCTGAACCGTTGGGATTGATCGAGTCCCCAAATCTGAGGGCAAGGTAAAGGGAGATCAGTATCGAGAATTCTTCAACTTCAGTGGAGACTCGCTCGCGATCCGCTACGGAATCGGGAAAGCGTAAAGTCAAGAAACCGATGAGCATGCTTTGCGCATAAAGATTCACCACTATGTGACAACCGCATTCTGCCCATGATGCGTTCTTCTTCGTTGCAGGGTGTGATGCTAGGAGTTGAACTTCGGATGAATTACGCCATATGTTTCCCGGGATTGGAACCCCGACTATGACATCGCTCGGCCCATAGACAGCTAGACAAGTCAATGCATCGCGACCATTGAGGTGCCAGATGCCTGACTCAATTGGCCCGTAGGCGAGGAAGTAATCGAGGACAAGTGATCTGGCAACTTTGTCTAGAGGAGGGAAGAAGGTGAGCCATTCCTGCATTCGGCGCACCTTCACGAGCTGGTTCATAACCACTTCCATTCCGGCCGAGTTCCTTAAAGTTCCTGCGACACGCTAGTCGATAACTTTCCCGTTACCCCCTTTGCCCATGCCGATGACTGGTCAAGGGTGCCTGTCCCCCTCTCAGGGGGCAAGCATTTTTTCTAGTGGAAATGAAAGACTGCTGCAGAAGAAAGCGCTGCCAGAACTACCACTACGGGAAACGGTGCCCGGAATTTTAGGGCGATGACTGCGACCACCAGTCCGACCGCGCGGTGATCGAGCACCAATTTGCTTTTCTCTGTAAAGGTTTGAACGGCCACGAGGGCGCTCAACAAAGTAATAGGTATGAGCAAGTTCGATTTCTGAATCTTGGGATGATCCAAGTACCGATGGGGGATGGAGTGTCCAAGATATTTGAGTCCGAACGCCGCCGTGCTGGTTCCGACTACCCCCCACCACATCGCGTTCATGATCTTCTCAATCCGACAGCCAAGGCGAGGAAGGCAGTGGCGATGATGGGGAGTCCCGCCGGTACAAATGGCGTTAGGAGAAGAGCAAGGGTCATCGCGGCAGCGGAGAGTAGTCGATCAGGAAAAGAGAGAAGACGCGGCCAAACAAGACCTAGAAATGCGGCGGGCACCGCAGCGTCCAGTCCCCACGCTGCTGGATTTCCCATTGATTGCGCGCCAAGTGCTCCTGCGAACGTAAATAGATTCCAGAAGACAAAGACGCCAACGCCTGTAAGCCAGAAGCCGGACCGCATGGCATCTTGACCAAGACTTTCCTGTGAGAGTGCGACTCCCGTCGATTCGTCAATGGTGACGTGTGCGGCGAGAAGGCGCTTTGCTCCTTTCGTTTTGAGAAGAGGCGCCATCCTCAATCCGTAGAGTCCATTGCGAAAACCAAGGAGGGTCGCGGTGGCAATTCCAGAAAGCGCGCTGCCACCCGAACCCATCACGCCAACGAGGGCAAATTGCGATGCGCCAGAGAACGTGAGTAAAGAAAGTAGGCACGTCTGTAAGACGGAGAAGCCCGCCGCCACACTCGCGGCCCCGAATGCGATCCCGTAAGCGCCTACGGTGATCGAAACGCTGAGAGAGTCTCGGATTGTGGACTTCGAAGTGGCGGACACGACAGCATTCTGCCGTACCAATCCAAAGTTGGGCACCTGGGTTCGATAGGGTCGCGATATGTCCGAAGCCATTTTTCGAAGCGATATGTCTGTCGATTTAGTCAAGCACAGTGCCAGCGATGCCGACGTTATTTGGGCCGCGCGAGTATCGACGGCGGGAGAGCAGTCCCTAGATGAAATCAACAAGGATCCTGCCAAGTCGGCTGGATTGATAAATTACCTGGCCCGCGAACGCCACGGATCCCCCTTTGAGCATACGTCCATGACATTCTTCATCTCGGCACCGATCTTCGTCTTTCGCGAATTCATGCGCCACCGAATTGCCTCCTACAATGAGGAGAGCGGGCGATATCGCGAACTCCAACCCGTTTTCTATGTTCCATCGCCGGAAAGAAAATTGGTTCAGATCGGAAAGACTGGCTCGTATTCATTCATTGATGGCACCAAAGAGCAGTATGACATTACGGTCAGATCGATGAAGGAAAGTTACGTCTTTTCCTACGAGCAGTACCAAAAGATGCTTGAGGCTGGAGTCGCCCGTGAAGTGGCAAGAGCTGTGCTTCCCGTGGGCCTTTATTCATCCATGTATGTGACCATGAATGCCCGCGCCTTGATGAACTTCCTTTCCCTTCGCACTTCGCGAGAGGGATCCCATTTCCCAAGTTACCCGCAACGCGAAATTGAGATGGTTGCAGAGAAGATGGAAGAGATCTTTGCGCGTTTGATGCCCTTGACCCATGGAGCATTTGAAAAATCGGGTCGCATCGCCCCCTGACACGCGAGAGACGCAAGGGTAGTAGCCTTACGCCATGACAATTCAGGCGCCATTTGGGCGACTTGCCACGGCCATGATCACGCCATTCAAAAAGGACCTGTCCATCGATTGGGATGGCGTCTCCACCTTGGCCAAGCATTTGGTCGACACGGGCCATGATGCCATTGTCGTTAGCGGAACCACTGGTGAGGCTCCAACCACCAGCGATGATGAGAAAGATCAGATCATCAAGGTTGTTCTTGAGGCAGTTGGTGGCAAGGCAAAGGTTATCGCCGGCGCTGGCAACAACGAGACTTCACATTCGATCGAACAAGCTCTGCGTGCCCAGAAGGCCGGAGCCCACGGTCTACTGGTTGTGACTCCGTACTACAACAAGCCACCGCAAGCGGGAATTGAAGCGCATTTCCGTGCGATTGCAGATGCATCGGACCTGCCCGTGATTCTTTATGACATTCCAGGTCGCACTGGGATGCAGATCGAGTCCGACACCATTGTCCGCCTTGCCGAGCATCCAAGGATTGTGGCATTGAAGGATGCAAAGGGTGATGTCGCAGCGACGTCGTGGGTTATCAAGCGAAGTGGTATCCCTGTCTATTCTGGTGATGACATTTTGAATCTGCCGTTGCTCTCCGTCGGTGCGGTTGGATTTGTTTCTGTATGCGGGCACACCGTAGGGCGAGAGCTGAGAGAAATGCTGGATGCTTGGTTTGCGGGTAATGCACCGCGCGCACTTGAGATACACCAGAAGATCTTGCCTGTGTTCACAGGAACCTTCCGCACGCAAGGTGCGATTATGACGAAGGCGGCTCTCACGATGATGGGCCTTCCTGGCGGATACACCCGTCTACCTTTAGTGGATGCAACGCCTGCTCAGATCGCGCAATTGCGTGACGACCTGATTGCTGGCGGAGTAAAACTCACCGCATGACGCATCCGCATCCTGGTTTAGGAACTCCATCGAAGTTAGCTAAGGGTGGATTGAGAATTGTCGCTCTTGGCGGACTCGGAGAAATTGGTCGCAATATGACCGTCTTTGAAACAAATGGAAAGTTGCTTATCGTCGACGTCGGTGTTCTCTTTCCCGAGGAAACACAACCTGGTATCGATTTGATCCTGCCTGACTTCTCCTACATCCGCGATCGTTTGGCGGACGTCATCGCCATTGTTCTCACCCACGGACACGAAGATCACATCGGTGCTGTTCCGTACCTTCTTCGCGAGCGAGGAGATATTCCGCTTTACGGTTCGGCTTTGACTCTTGCACTAGTTGGGGCGAAATTGAAAGAGCACCGCATAACTCCACTTACCCGTGAAGTCTCTGCGGGGATGAGCGTGGATATCGGGCCGTTCACGGTTGAGTTTGTGGCAGTGAACCACTCCATTCCCGATGCGCTCGCTATCGCGATCCACACTACGGCTGGAACTGTCCTTCACACGGGCGATTTCAAAATGGATCAACTGCCCCTTGATGGACGTATCACTGACCTGCGTGCATTTGCGGCCCTCGGAGAGAAGGGCGTGGACCTCTTCTTAGTGGACTCCACCAACGCAGATGTTCCTGGATTTACTCCATCAGAGCGAGAGATCATGCCCGCCCTAGATCGAGTCTTCAGAGCCACTCGCAGGAGAGTCATTGTCGCGTCTTTTGCTTCCCATGTTCACCGAGTGCAACAAATCATTGATACAGCAGCATCTCACAACCGCAAGGTTGCATTTGTCGGCCGATCGATGGTGCGAAACATGAAGATCGCTAAAGATATGGGATATTTGACGATTCCCGCTGATCTGATTATTGATTCAAAGGACATTGAGAACTTCGGTGACAATCTTGTCTTAATTTGCACAGGATCACAGGGCGAGCCACTAGCTGCTCTTTCTCGCATGGCGAATGGCGAACACGCAATACGCGTGGGCGAAGGAGACACTGTCGTGCTTGCCTCATCTCTTATTCCTGGCAATGAGAACCCGGTGTACAGAGTCATTAATGAGTTAACGCGCTTTGGCGCCAAGGTGGTGCATAAGGGGAATTCTCTAGTGCACGTGTCCGGGCATGCCGCTGCCGGAGAACTGCTCTACTGCTACAACATCGTGAAACCGAAGTACGTCATACCCGTTCATGGTGAATGGAGACATCTGCGATCAAATGCCGAGCTTGCAATTCAGACGGGCGTGCCACGCGCGAATGCGATCATCATCGAAAATGGAATCGTCGTGGACCTCGTTGAAGGTGAAGCGCAAGTCGTGGGTAGTGTTCCCGTTGGATTCGTGTACGTCGACGGACAAAGCATTGGCGACATAACGGAGTCCTCGCTTAAGGACCGTCGCATATTGGGTGAAGAGGGATTTATTTCAGTTGTCGTTGTCATCGACTCGCAGAGCGGCAAAATAGTTGCGGGTCCAGATATCCATGCACGTGGATTTGCAGAGGATCTCGCACTTTTTGACGAAGTTAAGTTGCGAATTGAGAAGGCCTTGGCTGTGGCCGTTGCGGATGGAATAAATGGAACTCATCAATTGTCGCAAGTTGTTCGAAAGACTGTTGGTGGCTGGGTCGGAGGAGAGCATCGCCGACGGCCGATGATTGTCCCTCTTGTTATCGAGGTATAGCCTCACGGCGCGCCTAATCCGATTGATTTTGTTAAGGAATTACGCTGTTCCCTGTGGCTGCAAAGAGTAGGAAATCCAAAAAAAAATCCGGTAAGGGCGCGATAGTCGGGCGTGGGCTTAGCGGGATTTGGCGCTTTGCTGCCAAGGCAATCGGAAGTTCAGTTCGCTTTCTCGCCCGCGGGGCGCGCGATTTGGATCCGGTGCACCAGAGAGATGGTGTGGCATTCCTCTTTCTCATCTTTGCCGTTATTGCCGCAGCTGGGTCTTGGTTTCACTTGGATAACCTCATAGGTCGTGCGCTGTATGATTTCTTTTACGGAGCATTTGGCCGGATTGGCTTTTTTACGCCACTCGTCCTTCTCTATTTTGCACTTCGACTTTTCCGGGTTCCGGAAGAGAAATCCGCCACAGGACGAATTACGGTCGGCACGATCGCATTGATGCTTAGCGCTACTGGAATTGCCCATATGCTCAACGGCTCAGAGGGAACTGGCTCAGCGGCCATGCGACAAGGTGGCGGTTGGCTTGGATACGCGGTTTCGCATCCGTTGATACTTTTGATGACCTCGGTTCTTGCCTATCCCGTACTTGTCTGTCTCTTCATCTTCGGGCTTCTTGTAATCACCGCGACGCCCGTATCTCAGGTATCTATTCGAATCAAAACTTCGTTTCTTTGGATCTATTCGAAGATCTCTGGCCGAGTGAAGAGGGTGGGAGAAGATTTCGAGATTTCTGAGTCTCCTCCATTTGAAACCCCTTTGGTGGCGAACTGGCCGGTAAGCGCCGAAGATGAACTTGACGAAGAAAGTTTTGACGAGGAATTCACCGTTCCTGTTCCAATGGATTTACATCCTGCGCAGGAGCACCCAAGACAGTCAGGGAAGCGTCCGGTTCAACTTCTCTTGACCAATGATGCGAAGTATGAACTTCCCTCCATGGATTTACTGCGCTCGGGACCGCCGGCTAAGGCTAAGAGCAAAGTTAACGATGCGGTAGTTGCTTCGCTAACAGAGGTGTTCGCGCAATTTGAGATTGACGCCACAGTAACTGGGTTCATGCGAGGACCTACAGTTACCCGTTACGAGGTAGAACTCGGCAACGCCGTGAAAGTGGAGCGCATTACAGCGCTAGCAAAGAATATCTCCTACGCCGTCGCGAGCAGTGAAGTACGCATTCTTTCGCCTATTCCGGGAAAATCCGCGGTTGGCATCGAGATACCAAATTCAGATCGCGAGATCGTTGCATTGGGTGATGTCCTTCGCTCATCGGTGGCGGGACAAGATCACCACCCTATGTTGGTTGCTCTTGGGAAAGATGTTGAAGGTAATTTCGTCTGCGCCAACCTTGCAAAGATGCCTCACTTGTTGGTTGCTGGCGCAACAGGGGCTGGAAAGTCCTCGATGATCAACTCGATGATTGTTTCCGTCTTGATGCGTTCAACACCTGACGATGTTCGCTTGATTCTGATAGATCCAAAGCGTGTCGAATTGACCGCCTATGACGGAATTCCTCATTTGATAACCCCCATCATCACCAGCCCCAAGAAGGCCGCGGATGCACTGCAGTGGGTGGTTCGGGAAATGGATCTTAGGTACGAAGACTTGTCCACGTTTGGCTATCGCCATATCGACGACTTCAATAAGGCCGTGCGGTCTGGTAAGACGGTAGCCCCGCCGGGAAGCGATCGCGTACTCGAGCCGTACCCGTACTTGTTGATCGTTATCGACGAATTGGCGGATCTCATGATGATCGCCGCAAAAGAGGTTGAAGAATGCGTTGTGCGAATCACGCAGTTGGCACGGTCCGCCGGCATCCACCTCGTACTAGCGACGCAAAGGCCGAGCGTTGATGTTGTCACCGGTTTGATCAAGGCAAATGTTCCATCTCGCCTTTCTTTTGCCACAAGTAGTTTGGCCGACAGTCGAGTTATTTTGGACAGTCCTGGCGCAGAAAAACTCATTGGACAAGGTGACGCGCTCTTTATCCCCATGGGTGCCTCACGCGCAGTTCGAATTCAGGGAGCCTATGTATCTGAGCGAGAGATTGAGGCAGTCGTTAATCATGTGAAGACGCAGTTGACTCCTCGCTATAGGAGCGATGTCACAGCTACGCAAGTGAGGCAGATAGTAAATGAGACCGAGATTGGCGATGATCTTGATTTACTCTTGCAAGCAGTTCATCTTGTAGTGACAACCCAATTTGGTTCGACATCAATGCTCCAGCGAAAACTTCGGGTGGGTTTCGCAAAGGCTGGGCGTCTGATGGACCTGATGGAATCGCGAGGCATCGTCGGCCCGTCTGAAGGATCGAAAGCCCGGGCCGTGCTCGTGAAGGCGGAAGATTTGGACGCCGTATTGGCGACGTTGGAGGACTAATTCCCGCCTAAATGGGGACAGATCGAAAGTGCGAGTACCTACTTTTGGCCAATGCGCGTTACCCTTTCTCCCTACTACTCCATAATTATGGTTTGGATTAAGGCCCCTTATGTCCCTAGGTTCGTCAATCAAGGAAGCGCGAAAACGCGTCGGGATGAGCATCGAAAAGCTCGCCGAACGCACAAGTATTCGTGCGACTTTGTTGCGGGAATTTGAAGCCGATGATTTCTCCAGATGTGGCGGAGACACCTATGCCCGTGGGCATGTTCGCAATATAGCTAACGCACTGAGTGTCGAACCCGCCGCGTTCCTTGAACTCTATGTTTCCGAGCAGACCACGGCCGAACGTCCCATGTATGAACTTCTTCTTGAAAACAAAGTGACTCCTCCAGCAAATCAGAAATCTCGTTTCTCACTGAAAGTTCTTTCAACGATTTCGGCTAGCGCGGTTGTGCTCGTTGTTGGCGGTCAGATCGCATATACGAATTTTCAACCGGCCAAGGGGAGTTCGACGAAGTCCCTGATTCTTTCCACATCGCCCGCGACAACTTCGACCCCCACGCCATCGGCGACGCCGCAACCGACGATTCCGACAGCTCCCGTCACTTCAACACCGGTCGCTGGTTCAGTGAATGTTGCAGTTACTGCGAGTCGCGGGCCCTCTTGGCTCTCAGTTTCAAACTCCTTGGGCGTAAGTGTTTTTTCGGGACGACTAACCCGGGGGGAAAGCCAGACCTTTTCTGATGCAAATTCAATCTCTATTCGTTTTGGAAACGCAGGTGCAGTCGATGTCGTGGTTAACGGAACACCCACCCCTGTGCCAGGAGCAATGGGCGAGGTTGTCGATCGCACCTACGGATCGAATTCCGTCAATTAACTCTGTATCATCACCTAAATGAGTAGAACAGTTGCGGTCGTTACTTTGGGTTGCGCGCGCAACGAAGTTGATTCCGAGGAATTGGCGGGGAGGTTGGCAGCCGACGGGTGGACTCTTGTAGACGATGTCGAATCCGCAGAAGTGGCTCTTATTAATACCTGCGGTTTCATCGAATCTGCAAAGAAGGATTCGATTGATGCTTTGCTAGAAGCGAATTCGTTAAAGGGTCACGGCGTGACCCGTGCAGTGGTGGCCGTAGGTTGCATGGCCGAAAGGTACGGAGAAGAGCTTGCCAAGGCGCTGCCCGAGGCCGATGCGATTTTGGGATTTGATGATTATCGAGATATCAGCGCACGCCTTGCGTCCATAGTCTCTGGCGAGAAACATTTTCCTCACACGCCAAAGGATCGCCGCGCGCTCCTTCCCATCACGCCAGTCGACCGCGTCGCGGTGCGAGACGCCCAATTGGGCAGGTCATCGGTCGGGGCTGGCGGGTCTCTTTTTAGAAAACGTCTTGGCAATGCGCCCTGGTCGCCCCTAAAGATCGCCTCAGGCTGCGACCGACGCTGCTCCTTCTGCGCCATCCCCTACTTTCGGGGCTCATTCGTCTCTCGGAGACCGTTGGAAATCATTGAGGAAGCACAATGGCTGGCGTCTGAGGGAGTGAGCGAACTCTTCTTGGTAAGCGAGAACACGACCTCCTACGGCAAAGATCTGGGCGACCTTCGTTTGATGGAGAAGATTTTGCCCGAATTGGCGGAGATCGACGGGATCACTCGCATTCGCCTCTCGTACTTGCAGCCTGCTGAGATGCGACCTTCACTACTTCAGGCCATGGTAGAGAATGAAAAAGTTGCCCCGTATTTCGATCTCTCGTTTCAGCACTCAAGCGCATCGATTCTGCGGGCTATGCGCAGATTCGGTGACAGCGAGAAGTTTCTTCATCTTATCTCGCAGATACGCGCTCTTTCTCCTCAGGCGGGTATTCGTTCCAACGTTATCGTCGGATTTCCCGGTGAAACGGAGGAGGACTACCAAGAGTTGGTGGAATTTGTAAGCAAAGCAAATCTTGATGCGGTCGGCGTCTTTGGATATTCAGATGAAGACAATACGGAAGCTCTTGATCTTCCAAATAAAGTTGATCCAGATCTGATTCGCCATCGAGTCGACGAACTTTCGACATTGGTTGACGAGTTGGTTACCGAGCGGGCAACTTCCCGCATCGGTGAGGATGTGCTGGTGCTCATCGAGGACGAGGAACTTCAAGAAGGTCGTGCGGCGCATCAAGGCCCCGAGGTTGATGGAACGACATCATTTGTGGGCACGCACTATTCTGCGGGCGAATATGTAGTTGCACGTGTTGTCGATTCCTTGGGCGCCGATCTGATTGCGCAACCCGCATGATTCGTCGCTCGGAACTAAACCTTCCCAATTCAATAACGGTTTCTCGGATACTCGCCCTGCCGTTCTGTGCTTATGCGTTGTTCAAGAATGGCGGTGACGATTCCATGTGGAGGGTTATTGCTTTCGTGCTTTTCTTCCTCGTTGGTGTCACGGATTTTCTTGATGGAAAACTGGCGCGAAGCCGGAACACGGTCACTGAATTTGGCAAACTGCTAGATCCCATCGCTGATAAAGCTCTCATTGGGACCGCCCTGATAAGCCTCTCGTTACTAGAGATACTTCCTTGGTGGGTCACGATCATTATCCTTACGCGTGAAATCGGAATTACAATCTTTCGTTTTGTGGTGATCAAAGCTGGAGTGATCCCGGCAAATCGTGGAGGGAAGATTAAAACGATGGTGCAGAATCTCGCGGCAGGTTTCTACATTCTGCCGCTGAGTTCCTCTCTCTACTGGTTTCGCGAACTCTTCATGGGAGCGGCGCTGATACTTACGATTGCGACAGGAATTTGGTATCTCGTTGAGGCGAGCAAAAGAGTAGATTCTTAGTCGTGGTCGAACTCAGCGCAAGCTCCATCGTTGACGAACTCCGCCGACGAGGGCAAACTCTTGCGGTAGCAGAGTCACTCACTGGGGGTGGCCTGGGAGCCGCGATCACGTCGGTGCCTGGGTCCTCGGATGTTTTAGCTGGCGGGGTCATCGCGTATCAACTTTCCGTCAAGACCGGCCTTTTGAGGGTTCCTCCTTCCTTGATAGAGGAATTCGGCGTCGTTAGCGAAGAGGTCGCGGTCGCGATGGCAGATGGAGTGTGCGAGCTTCTGGGTACCACGTGGGGAATAGCCACCACCGGTGTTGCAGGTCCGGGATCCGCCAACGGCATCCCAGCAGGCACGGTCTGGATAGCCATTCGCGGACCAATCAATCAAAGCACCGAACTGGAGATCCAGGGCGAGCGTGAAGTGGTGCGAAACGCGAGTGTATCCAGCGCGATAACCACCTTTGCGCGTATCCTTGCTTCCTGAGGAACGCGATACGAGATAGGGACTGAGAGCATGGTTTTATTGCGCGAACACATTGGTGCCTCACTCCGTTCTGCGCGCACAAGCCAGAATCGCACTCTTCGTGATGTGGCCCGTGAGGCTCGTGTATCCCTTGGCTACCTCTCGGAAGTAGAGCGAGGGCAAAAAGAAGCTTCCTCGGAGTTGCTGAGCGCCATATGCCAAGCCCTTGGGTTATCACTGGCTTCGGTGATCACGGATGTCGCCCGGGAAATCACTTCCCGCGAAGCCGTCAAACTTGTGGTCGTTGACGCTGCTTAAAGTGGGGTTGTCTTGACCCTTGAATCCCTTACCCCCGTGGAAGAGCCATACAGACGTCAGATGACCTCTTATAGGCGAACCCGTAGTGCAATTCTTGAGGGAACCAAGAGGTTGATCGCAACCGTAGGCCTACAACGCGCGAATATGGTTGAAATTGCGGACACGTCAGAGGTTTCTCGTGCCACCTTGTACAACCATTTTCGAGATAAGGGCAGTGTCCTTCGAGCCGTTCTTGAAAGTGAAATTGAACGCGTTTTTCTAACAGTGGATAGCGACGTGCCTCCCATTGATGCGTTGAAGGCGATCTCACAAGAGATCTCATCGGATCAAGCCCTAGAAATGATGCGCAAAACAGATGCGGGCGCCCTGGCCCAACTACTCGTACGACAGGACGATCCTTTGTGGCAACACGTTGATTCAGGGTTAAGAAAGTTGTTAGGGGATGAGAAAGTGGCGACGATCGCCCGCCTATGGCTTCTGGGCCAGGTGTTACAGCCTTTGAGCGCGAGACAAATTCACGAGCAGTCCGAAGCCATAGTCTTGCTTTCATCTCTAGGACTGGAAATCAACGTCAAATCTGATTAGGTGTGAATTCTCGTACTTCGACTTCGTTCTTTTCCTCTGATTCCTCTCGAACTACTCCAGCAATCTGAAGCGCTTGTTCGTATGCATAGACCCCGCGATCGGCGAGGCCGATTTCAACAAAGACTCTTGCAACGTGACTCCAAGAGGTTGCTAGGAATCTTGAAGGTTCCATGGCCTTCATTATCTCGACTGCGATCATCGCTTGCTTCTCAGATTGGGCACGGTCGCGAGTTCTGGCAAGTATCTTCGCCTTTTGAATGTACAAACTGGCACGAGGCCCTGGGATCTCTGGGGGAAGTTCAGTCAGCCCTTTATCGACGTACATATGCGCGCCCTCATAATTGCCTTGGCGTAATTCGACTTCGGAAAGGGTCACGCAAGCATAAGTCGCCGCCCCGGGATCGTTGAGTGCCGTCAACTCCAGATAGGCCGCCTCAGCGAGTTCGTGAACGTAGGCGAGATCTTGATCAGGAAGTTCCAAAAGAATTGCAGCTGCATTGAAATTCAAGATGGGGAGGATCTGATTCATCTCTGCCAATCGGGCCCAATGTTGTGCCTCTTCAGTTTGAGAAAGGCTGGTCGTCATATCCCCACGGCCCATGGAGAGAATTGAAAGTTGCCAGTATGACTGGGCAATGGATTTTGGAGACTTACATTTCTCCGCCAACCCAAGGGCCCGAGTGATTATCTCGCGCGCGCGTTCTGTATCTCCTCGGAAGAAATGACAACTGGCTACTTGGCAGAGCAATTCGACGACTTCAGTGTCGGGCCAGCGGCTGCTGAACTCGCTCATCATCTCTTCGCCGCGCTGGGCACCCATGCCGAAATTCCCTGAACGATGGCAAACCCGGATGATCTCATTTCCTATGACGGCCCGAGTACTTGGCCCTATTTTGGGATTCTTCCTAAAGAGATCTTCGAGTTCATCCAGCAATCCAGTGAATTGTCCCTGACGTGCCTTCATCTTTACAAGAATGAGTTGTGCATTTACCGCAAGTCCGCTTCCAGGATTGGCGGTGCGAAGGATATTTTCGCAATGTGCTGTAGCGGATTGGAAATCACCGGTTCCAAGGGAATCCCATGCGAGGTTCAATTCTGAAGTGAGTTCGGCATTACGACTCGAATAGCCAGATGTTTCTGCTGTTCTTCGACGCCAAGGTGCGAGAGCGGTCAGTCTTTTACGTTGGTTATGGGATTCGTCGGGAGAACGGAGCACCTGTCTATGTTACCTGCCTCAATCCATCGGGTTGGGCTTACCGAGGAAGTACAGAAAAGCCACAGAATTGTGGCTACTTCCCAGTAAGGGAAATCACCCAGTCAGGAGCGTCAGAGCGGACGAAAACAGGGATGCTATGCACGGGGGCGTCCACCTCAATCCACTGTTGACCTGGGATGGATTTCTTGTCCCAGAAATCCATCCATTCACCCTCAGGCAGATAGACCTTCCAGGTCTTTGCACCGGGTTCAATCACGGGGCAGACAAGAAGGTATCGACCCAACATGTATTGGTAATTCACGTCCCAAATTTCCCTATCATGCGAATAATCGAAGAAGAGTCCAGCCATCAACGGGCGACCAGAACGTATAGCTTCCTTCCCTTCGATTTCCAGATAAGGGATAAGTGAAGTACGCACGTTTGTGAAATCGCGGAAGATTGGAATCACACTTGCATCACCAGTTTGTTCGGCAATGTTCCACGGACTTCGATCATTTGATGGAGAGCGATGATGGTTGAACTCGGAATGGAATTGCATGATCGGGCAGAACGTAGCCATCGCTGTTCCCCGTAAGTAGAGCTCACTCGTTGGAAGTTCTCCGCTGAATCCGCCAATATCCCAACCCCAGAAGAAAATACCGCTTGCCGAGGCAGTGATACCGGCCCGGATGGAGGCACGGTAGGCATCCCATGTGGAGTCCTCGTCACCCGCCCAGAAAGTCGGGTACGAACTACTGCCGGCGAAGCCAGCGCGGGAAAAGGTGATGCCTTCTTTGCCGGTGGATTTGAATAGTTCATGGAAAGTCTGCGCATAAGCAACGGGGAAGAGGTTGTTCTTCTCAAGTCCAGTGTGACTATCCAAGTACTGAAGGTCAGCGCCCCAGGCGTGCTCACCGCCATCTGTCTTGAATCCGTCTACACCCATGTCGGTGACCAAGTACTTGTGCAGGTCTGCCCACCACTCGCGAACTTTCGCATCCGTCAGATCGGGCAACAAGGCATCTCGGAACCAGAAGCCGCGAACTTTGTAGGGACTGCCTTGGCCATCCTTGATCACAAGGTTATTTTCGATTGCATAGTTCCACATGGCGCCTACTTGGCTTCCAGGCTCGCCCTGATCCTTGATGACAGGTATCTGCCAGAGGACGAGTTTCATGTCCTTTGCATGCAGGTCATCGATCATCTTCTGCGGATTTGGCCATGCGCCATCTTCTAGATAGTGGATATCGGCTGCTCGAAGGCCATGTGAGCCGTCGTTTGGCGTGTACTGGGCATCTCTGAAGACCGTGAACGTGGATTCATCGGCCCATGCCTCGATCACAACCACGCCTATTTCGATTTCGGTGGCGATGCTGGCGTTGATTTCCTTCTCGACGCGCGCCTGGGTATTCCATTCGTTGCTGCTCGCCCATAGCTTGTAGATCCAACTTGGGGGGGCCTCCGGCAAAGAGAATTCCGACATGTACTGCTTGAGAATGCTTGATGCGCTTCCGATGTAAGCCTTGATCTCGCAAACTTTTTGTCCTGTGGCGATGTCGATCTCGATTTGGAGACGATCTGGGTTGCTTGCTCCTACGTCATATCGGCTAGGAGTGGAAGTGTTCGCATAGAAGCCGTAGTCGCTTCCGATCACCATTGCGAAAGGTGCTGGAAGGTATGTCCGATGTCCCTGTCCTTTGTATTCCTCGTACACCACTGCATCGACGAATTCACCTCGCTGGTCGACGGAATGGAATCGTTCGCCAAATCCAACAACTCGATCGTCATCCTGAAGGGGGAGTGAGGCTCGTGCACGGAATATTTGGCCGCTCGAGTCCTTTAGAACTTTCCTATCAAGGAGCTCAATGCCTGCTGGTAGCGATCCACTCGTAGTTATGAAATCTTGATCATCCTGCTTCCACACTAACGCTGAAACGGAAAACGGATCCGTGTGTTCGTTAGCATCGCTTTCAAGCCAGTAAATGACCTCTTCAAAACTGTGAAGGGCCGGAAGAGTAATCTCCCACTCGAGCTGATTGGGGTAGTCACCCGATCTCGCGGCGGCATCGGCCAGGTGAGTATCTCCTCCGGTAAATTTAGCGGTTGCCCCGTACGGGCCGAAATCATTTGATTGCGCATTGCCCAGGCATGCGAGTTCGTAGGTGTGCGTTTGTGATTCTCGACGGAGGTGAAGCGTGACTTTTCGGGTTTGTTCATCCGTACGGGCTCTCACTTTCCATGCCTCGTCTGCGATTGGATATACCGGTATCCGCTGATCGGGTTCGTGCCGGTACGGGTGACCAAGTCCTAGTGGTGAGTGCTGTAACAAGGAATTAGTCCTTTCGAAGTGCCGAATAAAGTGAGAGAATACATGGCGTGGCTCCACAGCAGTGGAATTGCGGGCTCTCCCCATTGCTCGATCCATTGGGCACGCTTTTCAGGCTGGAGAAGAGGTTCCTCCAATTGCTCAGGAAGTTCCAGTTCTTCGTTTGTCACAGAGGCTACCCATTCAAGAATTTCCTCTGCCTTCTCCGTCTCGCCCAATGAAATGTAAGCCAGGCCAAGGAAACAGGAGAGGAGGGGCCATTTTCCGCCCCCGAAGTACCAGTCATCTGCGTGTCTGTAGGTTCCAAAGACACCAAGTACGGAGGCAACTGCATCGACGGTTCCTCGTGCAATGCTCTCATCCTTAGCGAGGAGTCCGAAGGGAGCAACGAGAGCGATCAGGCTTGCATCGAGGCCGTTGCCGTCAATCCATTTTGCCAACCGACCGTTGAACAGGCCACGGACGCGAATCAAGTTCATCACCTGCTTGGCGGTCATTGCGGCAGAAGTCTTTGATTCATCAGAGATGTGCTGCCATGTGCTACATCTTTCTAATCCTGCGGCAACGCTTCCAAGGTTCGCAACATGCTGATGGCCATAACTCTCCTCCCACCAGTCATATGTGTCGATTTCCCAGAATGTCCCTAGGTAGCCAATAAGAGTCTCTACGGCACGGTATGTGGCCAAGGGGAGGTTGTTTCCTCGCTTAAGGAATTCGTCTAGTGACCAAATCCAAGTACCGAAGCCATCCAGTTGAAGGTTGGTCCACTCCTCACTGGATTCTTGGCCATCAACGGTATAGCGGCAGTGCAGGTGTTCGTCGTTTGCAATCTTTTCGCCTTGCTTGCCCCTGCGGATAAGTGAGGCAATCTTCTCTTCGCGTTCGATAATGATTCTAGTTGCCCACTTGTGAAATTCAAGGGCGCTCTCATTCTCACCAACTGCGCTCATAGCATCGGCTATAAAGGCGCCGTCTCTAAACCAGCTGTAGTTATAAACCCTGAAATTTGGTGATGCAATATAGGCACCGGAGCCTGCTTGATTCGCCTTGATGATGCGGATACTCGCGTCTCGTAACGGTGTGTGTGTTTCAGTAATGATTTCTTTTACCATCGTTTCTCGTAGACCTCGTGATTTGGGAAATGAAAGTTGAATGGCGTTGCGGTCCCGAAAGACCGCAACGCCATTACCCCCTAGTTATTCTTTTGCGAGAATTGCGTTTACATCACTTGCGGCAGAGTTCAAAGCCTCTGTAACAGATACAGAGCCATTGAGTGCCTTTTCCAACCATGCGTTAACAGTGTCTTGCATTTCATTCTGTTGACGGATCACTGGAGGAGTGACTGGGTTCTTTAGTGCCTCAAAAACTGCCTGACGGTTTGCAGGAGGATTCTGAGTTAGGTAGCTGGAAAGGGCAGCCTTGTTTGAGATGGCGGGAATTTCCCATCCGGCAGCAAGGCGGATCTTTACGGCAGCAGGATCGCTGGTCATGAACTGAGCCCACTTCCAAGCGGCATATGGGTACTTGGTCTTTGCTGACGCAACAACTGCGTTGGCAAAGAAGTGGTTACCAGGTGTTACTCCGCCTGGTTCAACAGCAATGTCCCAACCAAATGGCGCGTCCTTGAATGCGGCAAACAGCCAGATACCGGAGTGGTACATGGCGATCTTGCCAGCCTTGAACATCGCGTCATCAGCCTGAGTTCCCATTTGAGCCCTGGTTGGGGCCCAACCATTCTGGGTCTTGCTTACGAGCCAGTTAAGAGCATTGATGCCAGGCTGCTTGTTGAAGGTAGCAGTCTTCTTGTCTGCGCTAAGGAACTGTCCACCAGCTTGACCCAGGACTTTGTAGAACTCCCAGAACTGAGTTGGCTGGAAGTCTGCATAAGTTCCGGCTGGAAGAGCTGCCTTCAGCTTGGCAGCAGCGGCAGCCTCATCGCTCCAGTCCCACTTTGAAGTAGGAAGGGCTACGCCTGCCTGCTTGAAAAGGTCCTTGTTGTAGTACATAACCACTGTGGAGAATGAAGATGGAACGCCCAACTGCTTTCCACCAAGGTTGAAGACATCGTATGCCTTGCCGTAGTAGATGGTCTTCTTGAATGAGTGATCCTTCTTGTTCGCCTTGTTGAGGTCTAGCAATGTTCCAGCGGCACCATAAGTTACGAAGTTCTCGTAGTTAAGTTCGAAGGTGTCTGGAGTTTGATTTCCTGCAACACGAGTCTTCAGCTTAGTGAAGTAATCGTTATATGAAGCAGACTGGATGTTGATGTGAATTGTTGGGTTCTTCTTCTCGAAGGCCGCAACCATGGCTTGTAGATCCTTCATGTGGTCAGGAACCGCAGTGAAGGTGAAGAAGTTGATGGTTGTCTTGGAAGCAGCAACAACAGGATTGCTGACTAGCCCAACACTCGCCACCAAAATGCCGACAATGCCGGCGGCCCAGATTTTTCTTTTAGTGCCTTTCATTTCTTTCCCCCCTAGTAAGTGATGAAGCTAGCCCGTAAAGGCCTTTCTCACGGCTGATAGGTAACCCAAGGGATGTGTTCATCCCTTTAGGCCAGCAGTGAGAAAACTTTGTGCGATCTGCTTCTGCAGAATCAGGTAAGTGAGCGCGATGGGTATGACAGCGATAGTGGTTCCGGCCATAACCATCGGCCAATCGGTCAGATTCTCTCCATGAAGATTTGAAAGCGCCAACGGAAGAGTCATCTTCTCCGGACTGAAAATCACGACTAGGGGCCAAAGGTAGGCGTTCCAGACCGACATAAATGAAAGGATGGCCAGCGCCGCAATTGTTGGCGTGCACAGTGGCAGCGCAATGGAGAAGAACATCCTGAAGTGGCTCGCCCCATCGAGAATGGCTGCTTCTTCTAGTTCGCGAGGGATGGCAAACATTGCTTGACGCATCAAAAAGACCCCGAAGGCGGTCACTACAGAGGGCAATCCAAGTCCCACGAGGCTGTCAATGAGGTTCAGTTGCCTCATCTCAATAAACAAGGGAACGATGATTACCTGCAATGGAATCATCATCGTGGCTAGATAGATCATGAAGATTGTGTTCTTAAAGCGGAAGTTCAATCGAGCAAAGGCGTAGCCCGCAAGAGCCGATGTGAATAGTTGAAGGAAGACGCAGACTACGGTTACAGAGATGCTGTTGAGAAAAAGTCGCGGCCAATCCATGGCTTGAAATACGTGCCGGTAGTTCTCAAGAGTGGGGTGTTTTGGGAAAAGGGTGGGAGGCGTCGCAAATGCCTCAACGCTGTTCTTCAGAGAAGAACTGATCATCCAGAAGAACGGGAAGAGCATGACTATCCCAAAGAATGTTGTGAAGACTTTGGGCTTTGCGCTCTTTCTTGTCTTGGTTGATTTACTCATAGTTCACCCACCGTTTCTGCAGGCGAACCTGAATACCCGTCACGACCATGATGATCAGGAAGAGAACCATGCTCAGAGCCGACGCATACCCCATATGCCCATAATCGAAGGAGTTTCTGACGATCTCTCCGACCACGACGTTCGTCGAGCCCTCGGGTCCCCCTCGTGTCATCACCCAAATCTGGTCGAATACTTGGAAATTGTTGATCAGACTTATGACGATTACGAAGAAAGTTGCCGGCGTTAGCAACGGAAGTGTGATCTTGAAAAGGATCTGCCGTTTAGAAGCGCCATCGATGGCAGCGGCTTCCTGATACTCAGGAGGGATGGCTTGAAGACCCGCGAGCAGCAACAGCATGATGTATCCGAGATCTTTCCACGCTGATGGAATGATGACTGAAATCATCGACCAATTCTTGCTAGTCCACCATCCTGGTCCTTGGATCCCTATTGTGTGCAGCGCAGAGTTAACCAGACCACCGCTCGGATTGAGGATCCATTGCCAGAGTAGGGCAACAATTACCCAACTTGTGATAACTGGTAAGAAGTACATGGCC
>CAWJOR010000052.1:0-10980 GCA_963844465.1 uncultured Actinomycetota bacterium
TGTTTTCAACGTTGATGCAACTGAGCTCAATGATCCAGAACTTCGCGCCAAACTTGCAGCCCTCGTGGCTCCGGCAGAGGCCATCTTTTTAGACGCAAAGACCGAAGCCGAATTGGCCGAACTCAGCGATGAGGACGCCCTCGAACTCCTTAATTCAATTGGCCTTAGCGAACCTGGCCTGGCCACTCTTGCGCACGTCGGATTTCGCACATTGGGCTTGCAGACCTATCTAACGGCTGGTCCAAAAGAGACTCGCGCCTGGACCATTCACGTCGGAGACACCGCCCCCATGGCCGCAGGCGTGATCCACACAGATTTCCAGAAGGGCTTCATCAAGGCCGAGGTCGTCTCCTTTGATGACTTGGTTGCCGCCGGCTCGATGGCCGAAGCCAAGGCGAAAGGCAAAGTTCGGATGGAAGGCAAGGACTACGTCATGCACGACGGGGATGTTGTCGAATTCCGATTCAACGTCTAGTTCTCAGCATTTCTTCTACCTTCTCAAGGTAAACACTCTGTAGTTGTGCGGGGAATTACCAGATTCGGTATCTAGTGTCGGCGGCTCATGGATCAAGTGCAGAAAAAAACATATCGCAACTTTGTCGCGCGCCGGATTGCGGTGGGCTTAGTTGTCGTCCTGGCGTTGGGATTTCTTGGCACTGGGTGGTCGCTGGCAAATGCCGTTTTCACTCCCGTGAACGATCCCGTCTCAGCCAAGATCGCCGAATGGGCCCGCGGGCACGGCTTAGGAAGTGTCGTTACAAGTCTTGAATCGTTGCAGTACAAGTTGAACCCGCCGAGGGTTGGCGGATTGCCGACAGGTTCACTCCTGCAATCTTCGACCAATTCGGTTGCTTGGAAATCTCTTAGCGAACGTCAACTTCAAACATCGCTGGCAACAATTGTCACGCCATCACTATCGAACGAGGGCAAGTTCAAAGCGCTTGTCACATTGCACGGCACCCCCGTCGTGCAGGTTGCTTATCTTCGCCCTGACGCTCTTCATACCTCTTACTTGAGTGCGGTTGTTTGGATGTCTGGACAACACACTCGACTTGTGCAACATCCCGGCCAGTCCGACCCAGGGCGATTGCCTTTGTGGTCGACAAAAACCAGTCTCGTAGATTCAAGTACTTCGGGACTATTGGCAGCATTCAACGGTGGATTCAAAATCAAGGATGCGCGAGGTGGTTACTTTCAAAATGGCCACACTGTCGGAACTTTGACGCCAGGTGCTGCATCATTAGTTGTTTATAAAAATGGGAAGACCGCGATTGGTGCATGGGGAAGCGACGTCTCAATGACGCCAGATGTGGTCTCGGTGCGGCAGAATCTTCAACTTCTAATTTCGAATGGTCAACTTGCCAAGAACTTGGACGTGGCCGTTCGAGCCAACTGGGGAACAACGGTTGGCGCATCCACGGATGTTTGGCGCAGTGGCATTGGAATCACGGCTAATGGCGACTTGGTATATGCAGCAGGGGATGCCTTGTCTGCTCGGTCCCTGGCCACTTTGTTACTGCACGCCGGCGCGGTTCGCGCGATGCAACTAGATATCAACAAGTCGTGGATTTCGTACATGTGGTACACGCCGAATTCGGGGTCAACCCTCTTAACGCCACACAAGATTTTGAATTTCCAGCGGCCGGCAAACAGATATTTCTCTACGACCAGCCGTGATTTCTTTGCCGTGTACTACAAATAGACACGGCATTGTTGGATAAGTCATAGTTTGCCCTATCTGATTGCCCCATCGGGGTAGCATCTTTCTCAATCACGACGAATGGGAATTATTAGGCATGTCCAAACTGGCTAAGGCCATCTATAGGGAGTGGAAGATTTTCCGCGCTCATCCCAAGGCCACTCTCTTTAGTGCGATCGCGGTTGTTCTTATCGCCCTTGGCGCCGGCCTGAGCATTACCTTCTATTTCGATTTGCAGGAGCGTCAACCAGTCAAAATTGCCACTTTGGCGAAGCACCCAGATATCAACAAGAACACCATGGAAACTTTCGCACAGTCGTTGGCTACCAAAATTCCGGCGGACATCGGCCCATACAAAAACTCAACTTGTGCGCCACTCGCGGGCGAATGGGTGAAGAAGGAAAATCAAAAACCTGGCGTGAAGATGTCGATGAGTAGTTGGCATAACTTTGATATTGCAAGTCCACGCGGAAGTGTTCTCTGGTTAGATCAGTCCTCTGTCTCGTGTGGGCAGACAATTAATATTTTTGCTTCTTCGCATTTAACTAGCGAGGCTCCTGCCGGAAAGCGAACATTTGAGGCACTAAGAATTGGTTGGTACCGCGGAAGTGGCGCACGGCTTGTCTGGAAATCAAAGCCGATCAAGTTAAAGATGCAGAAGACGCCAATTGTGAAGAATGCCGAGCGTATGGTTGAAACTAAATGGAAGTCCACCTTGAAGTTCACGGTAGGAAAAGATTGGACGCCCGGCTTTTATTTGATCGCTTCCATTTCACCTGGTGGTGCCATTGAATCTATTGCACCCCTAATCGTTCGAAGTCCTTTGGCAAGTTCCAAACTCGTCTTGGTTCATTCGACGATGACGTGGGCTGCATACAACACCTTCGGTGGCCGCTCGCTTTACCTTGGACCCGGCGGAAGCATCGTCGCGCGGCGCCTTGAGCGAAGTCGTATCGTTTCTCTTGATCGGCCAATTGAAGGTAGTGGTGCCCTGCATCTGGATCGCGATGGAATCACCTTGGTTCAATTCCTAGAAAAAGAGGGGCTCAACACCGATCAGATCGCGGACACCGACCTGCATCAGTGGCCTTCGATCTCTACTCACTACAACGGGCTTGTCTTCAGCGGCCACGCGGAATATTTTTCTCGTCGGATGTTTGAAACGGTAATTGCCGATAGGAATCAAGGAATCAATTTAGCTTTCCTTGGCGCGAATAATGCCTATTGGCAAACCCGCTTAGGCCCTTCGCCCAAAGGGGAGTACCGCCACGTCATTGTCTACCGAAAGACCACTGAAGATCCGGTTACGGCTAATAATTTTGTTACCGTTGAATTTCAAGATCCGCACGTGAATACGCCTCCCAATCTCATCTTTGGAACAGAAACAAGGGGTGTTCATGTTTACGGAAATCTGCATGCTGTCGATATTCCGGCATGGCTAAAGATTCCCGCGAACTCCACGATCAATGGCGTATCAGGTGACACTGAGATCGACGCAACGGTTAAGAATGCGGCTGAACCTCCAAACGTTCACGTACTTTTCACCGGTAAATTGGATTTCAGAGATGTCCTTCCCTCAACCGAAGAAGAAGTTTCGAAATTCGAGAAGGTGCCTGTCGAGCAAACTGTCTGGTTTACAACACCATCCGGCTCTGCTGTATTTGACGCAGGACTCACCACATGGACGTGCAACCTCTTGCCATCTTGCGTATCTCATGCGGTTGGACCTGCAACCGAGAAAACGATGCAAACTATGACCAGTCAGATTTTGAAGTTGTGGCAGACAAAGGCCATTGGAGCCACACTTAAGTAGGAAACTTACGCTTCGGAGAGTCGCTAACTAGTTGTGCGAATGTATAGTGCCTCATAACTGGAGGTGCACATGGAATCGGCGGAACCTACTAGAGTTGAAAAGTTAACCAAGCGCGAAGAAGTCGATTTAGACATAGCCAATAAGATGCATTCCTTACGCGATGACGCCGGTTCGAAACCCTTCGGGTTTTCGCATGGATATCTGATACTGAGATCTAGATCTAAAACGATAGTTGGGAACTTCCTCTTCTACGTCTTAAGTTTCGGAATCATTTTCGCCATTCTGTTTCGCATCAGGGAACCCCGGCAAAGAGAGGCCTTGCATTTTTTTGGCCTTCAATATTCTCGGAATGCGGTTGATTATCTCTTTCTCATGTCAGGATCGTTTACGATTAACCTCGCCCTTTCACTATTCAATGTGAGCGGGCTCAAACGTTGGATCTGGTTCGTTGCCTATTTAGCTGTTGGATTCATACTTCCAATGATTCTCTTTCGCTGGCCATTTCTAGGGTAGTAAAAATGGCGACGGAAGAAACCCAAGGTTCCAAAAAGCCAAAGAGGCAGGCGCGGTACGACGCGGATGTATTGAATCGAATGAAGATTTTGCGAGAGGATCAGAGTTCGCCACTATTGGGTTTTTCTCACGGTTACGTAATTTCTCGATCCCCTCTATTAGCTTTGTTCTTGACCTCAACGTACATCGGGCTATTGTCTTTGTTAGCTTTCTTTGCAATCGATCGGTTTGAATCATTGCCGCAAATTTCAGATCTGCATTTCCTTGGATTCAGCATTTCTCGCACTGCTGGCAGGGATGCTCTTATCGTGACTGGATTCACTACCATCGACTACGCATTGCTGATCCGCGGAGTCGGATCCAACAAACGGTGGAACATTGCGTTTTTCTCGGTGGCCGGTGCTGCGATAATCATTGCTGCGCTAATTCACTAGACAACGTTGGGATTGTAGATGCCGAAGGCGAATTCAAGAGGTTGGAAGACCGTTCGTGTAATCGCCTACGCTCGAGCGGTTTCAATATTTGGAGACGAACTCGCAGTTTTTGCACTCTTACTCCGGGAGAAACGCGACGGTGGCGGTGCGCTGTCGATAGCTGCGATTCTTGCGGCGGGTCAACTTCCACTCATTTTTCTTTCACCATGGGCAGGGACGTTGGCGGATAGAGTCCCCGTTAGACGTCTGGCACCAGTTGTAAACATTGTTCAGGCTGGACTTGCCGCCCTGCTCGTCTTCAATGGTCCACTCTTTGTCTCGTTGGTATTGATTTGCTTAATTGGAGTTGGGGGTGCCATTTCTCCTGCAGCATGGAATGCGACATTGCCTGAAATCATTGACAAGGAAGAACTGCCTCGGGCGATGTCACTCTGGCAGGCGCTTTACGCCTTAGCAGGAATGGCTGGACCAGCGGCTGCGGGAATCATGGTGGCGAAGTTGGGGTATGTGACACCGATGGTTGCAGACTCGTTGACTTTTGTGGCTTTGGCAATTGTGCCCTTCTTCCTCACCTTGCCTTTCCATGCCCGCGAAAGTGGGCCACGAAAACGCGGGGACATTTGGGTCGGCCTTCAAATAGTCCGAAGGGAGCCAGTTATTCGGGCTTTGACTATTTTGGGCTTCACCTTAAATATTTCTTTCGGAATGATCAGTGTTGCTGAATTGTTTTTCACACTTGACAATCTTCATGCGACGACGTTTATTTACGGTCTGGTTGGTTCCTCAATTTCGGGATCGATTCTGGCGACTTCTGTAATAAATCAACGACGAACCGTAACCGAGGCGCGACTTCCTTTGAACATTATCGTTGGTGCAATCGTGGTCGGCCTAGGTGTCATTCTCAACGGCTTGTCCTGGCACATATGGATGCTTTTCCCTTCGGTAATTTTTGCTGGCGTTGGCGTTGCCACTGTTAATGCCTATTACATGGCTTTGATTCTTCAGCGATCCGCAGAATCAAGCAGGGGTCGGGTTCTATCGGCGGTAACGGGGGTCACGACCGCCGGCCAACTGTCATCTCTTGCAATCGGAGGGGTAATCGTTTCGCTCATCGATCCCCGATTCGTGATCCTGCTGAGTGGAGCCGCATGTCTTCTTACCGTTTTTGCTCTATCCCCATCCCTATTGCGAGCTTCGAAAGATAATCGTGCGGTTTCGCCTGAGTTTGGCTTGCCAGTTATAGATTTTCCAATGGCCGAGCCGGAGTAGCGGACTTCTTTCGCCCTTCGACGCTGACAACGAGTACTACGCCCAGCACGACAACTAACCCTCCAAGCAATTCGGAAATTCGAAACTTCTCATGAATGAATACAACGCCGAGAAAGACGGCGACGACAGGATTCACATAGGCGTATGTTGCGGTCAATCCGACAGGGGCATTTGCAACAAGCCACACATAGGCGCTGTATCCGATAATCGAGCCAAAGATGCTGAGGTACAGAAGCGCCAACCAACCAGATGCCGTGCTGTGAGTGAAACTCGATAATTTCTCACCGGAGATCAGACCAACTATCACCAAAATGATTCCCGCGAAAAGCATCTCGTAGAAAGTGGAGATAAAAGTATTTTTCGGGGTTGGAAATTTAGGTGCCAAAAAAGTGCCCAGGGCCCAACAGAAGTTCCCAAAGAGAATGACAGCCATCCAGAGCCAGAGTTTGCTGGGGTCGGAGTGGGCGACGGCCGTCACCTGTCCAGGTTTTAGAAGGATGGCGACGCCAATGAATCCGATCGCGATTCCAAACCAAGAAAGTGCCGCAGGCCGATCACCGGACATGGCCCGAAAGAGTGAGATCCATAAGGGAAGGCAACTGTAAATCAATGCTGCGATCCCGCTTGGAACGGTGTGCTCGGCAAGGGATGTCGCACCGAGACCGATACCAAGTCGCATGGCTCCGAACATTCCTGCGCTGAGTATTTCCTTCCGCGGAATGCGAAAAGGAATTGTGCCCTTGCGAATGAGAAGGAATAGTCCAAGCAAGAGAGAGGCTTGCAGGAAGCGGATACCCATGGCGAGGAGTGATGGCATTGATCTGACTGCGATCGCTATTGCAAAGTACGTCGAACCCCAGAGTATGTAGACGGTCCAGAGCGCGACCCAGGTCTTTGAGCTATGCGAACGCGCCATCAATCCTCTATCTAATTAAGCGGTGTAGTACTTGTCTATTTCAGAGATGGACTTATCAAGAAGTTCTAATCCCAATTTGGCATCGGTCTCGGAAATGTTGCAGGGAGGCACCAACTGCAGCCGGTTGAAGTTGGCAAAGGGCATCAGACCATTCTTTCTGCATGCGGCTACGAGCTCGTTCATAGCCGGACTCGATGCTCCGTAAGGTGCCAGCGGAGCGCGTGATTCGCGGTCGGAGACGAAGTCAACGCTCCAGAAGACGCCAGTGCCCCGGATATCACCCATTACCTTGTGCTTCTTGGCTAATTCGCGAAGTCCTGGACCCAAGATGGTTTCGCCGATATGGGCGGCGTTCTCCACCATCTTCTCCTCCTTCATCGCATCGAGTGTGGCAACCGCAGTCGCGCAAGCCAGAGGATGGCCAGAGTAGGTGAGTCCGCCTGGGAAAACTCGGTCATCAAATGTCTTGGCAATCTCTTCGGGAATGACGACGCCGCCAAGGGCGACATATCCAGAAGTAACGCCTTTTGCGAAGGTAATTAAGTCGGGTACCACGGTCGAATGTTGGAATGCAAACCATTTGCCAGCACGGCCGAAGCCGGACATGACTTCGTCGGCTATCCAGAGAATCTTGTATTTGTCGCATAGTGCCCTTACGCCTTCGAGGTATCCCTTCGGCGGAACAAGAACTCCGGCGGTTCCGGGAATGCTTTCAAGCATTACGGCAGCGATGGTTGCAGGACCTTCGAAGATTATGGTCTGCTCGAGATGTTCTAGGGCGCGTGAACATTCCTCTGCCTCATTGGTTGCCCAAAACGATGTTCGGTACAGGTATGGTCCCCAAAAATGCACGTGTCCTATCGCGTACTCATTTGGAAAACGTCGGGGATCGCCCGTGGCAGTAATCGCAGCGCCGGTGTTGCCGTGATACGAACGGTAAGTAGTAAGAATCTTTTCTTTACCAGTGTGAAGTCTGGCCATGCGAATCGCATTCTCAACGGCATCTGCTCCAGCGTTGGTGAAAAAGATTTTTTGGAATTTGGGTCCGGCGAGTTCAACGATTCTTTTAGCTGCCTCATTGCGAGCGACGTTTGCATGCTGCGGGGCGATCGTCGCGAGTACTGCTGCTTGATCTTGAATTGCTTTAACAACTTTTGGGTGTTGATGACCGATATTTGTAAACACCAACTGACATGAGAAGTCCAGATATTTCTTTCCATCGTAATCCCAGAAGTAGGAACCTTGTGCACCAGCGACAGGAATCGGGGCAATTTGAGCTTGCGCGGACCATGAATGAAAAACATGTGCTCGATCTTGGGCGAAAACGTCAGCCCCGTCTGTTGAATTAGTAGATGAATTAGCCATTCGTTTGTCCCTTTCCAAGGCGCACTAGCGCCACTATATCTGTCCCAAGTAACGTAAGCACATGGCTCATGTGACACATTGGATTGATGGCGCGTTCTCTAAGGAAACCTCCGAACGAAGTGGGGATATTTACAATCCTGCAACGGGACAAATTACGGGAAATGTTGATTTTGCGGACGTTTCGACCGTTGACCATGCAGTACAAGTTGCTACTCGAGCCTTCAATGAATGGCGTCATAGCTCTTTAACAAAAAGAGTGCAAGTCCTTTTTGCATTTCGCGAACTCGTAAATAACAATAAAGAGAAGATTGCGGCCTTAATTACGGCCGAACACGGCAAAGTTCTAAGCGATGCTGCGGGCGAAGTTACTCGTGGGTTGGAAGTTGTGGAATTTGCATGTGGGATTCCACATTTACTTAAGGGTGGCTTTTCAGAAGAAGTCTCCACTGGCGTTGACGTGTATTCGATTCGCCAGCCGTTAGGGCCAGTTGCAATCATCTCTCCATTTAATTTTCCTGCAATGGTTCCGATGTGGTTCTTTCCTATTGCCATTGCGTGTGGCAACAGCGTGATAGTTAAACCCTCGGAGAAGGATCCAAGTGCGGCCACTTTTATGGCCGGACTTTGGAAAGAAGCGGGGTTGCCAGACGGCGTATTTAATGTCGTCCACGGAGACAAGGTGGCTGTAGACGCTTTGCTAACACATCCAGGAATCAAGTCGATTTCATTTGTCGGCTCCACACCGATCGCCCGATATATCTACGAGACCGGAACGAAATCCGGCAAGCGGGTCCAGGCATTGGGCGGAGCCAAGAACCACATGGTCGTTTTGCCTGACGCCGATTTGAATTTGGCAGCAGATGCGGCGATCAATGCGGGCTTTGGTTCTGCAGGTGAGCGCTGCATGGCGATTTCAGCATTGGTTGCTGTCGAGCCGATTGCCGACGAACTCATTGCAAAGATCACCGAACGCATGGCAAAGATCAAGACGGGCGACGGAACTCAAGGCGCGGACATGGGTCCTTTGGTCACGTTGGTACATCGCGACAAAGTGGCGTCCTATGTTGCCGCAGGCGAAAAAGAAGGCGCGACCCTTGTTGTTGACGGACGCAATGTAAAGGTTGACGGTGGGGGATTCTGGCTCGGCCCGACGCTATTCGACAATGTCACGCCCTCAATGTCTATCTATAAAGAGGAAATATTCGGCCCAGTGCTCAGTGTTGTCCGAGTGAAGAGTTATGACGAGGCGCTTCAATTAGTGAACAGTCATCCTTATGGAAACGGCACCGCGATTTTCACAAACGATGGCGGAGCCGGTCGTCGATTCCAGAATGAAGTGGAAGTTGGAATGGTCGGCATCAACGTTCCGATCCCTGTTCCAATGTCGTATTACTCATTTGGCGGATGGAAGAACTCGCTATTCGGAGATTCGCATGCACACGGTGCTGAGGGAGTTCAATTCTTCACTCGTGGCAAAGTGGTCACCAGTCGTTGGTTAGATCCAAGCCATGGCGGTATCAATTTGGGATTTCCTCAAAACACATAGTTTCTTCGCGTGCTTTTAGCGTAAATATGACGCGATTTAAGGGTTACATGCGCTAGATGCTATTCTTTGCACCGCTCTGTTGATGTTCATTAAGGGCACAATCGAGTGGAGTTGAGGGTTCATGGCTAATTCATTTACAGCGCATTTGGCAGGTTTGCCGATCAAAAAGCGCGACAATCTGCGAAACGTCGCCATTATTGCCCACGTTGACCACGGCAAGACCACTCTCGTTGACGCCATGCTCTGGCAGTCCGGAGCCTTTGCTGCCTACAAGGAGCAATCCGAGGGTCAGGACCGAATGATGGATTCGATGGACCTGGAACGCGAAAAGGGCATCACCATTCTTGCCAAGAACACCGCGGTTCATCGCGGCACCAATATCGTCAACATTATCGACACCCCAGGCCACGCCGACTTCGGTGGCGAAGTAGAACGCGGACTTGAAATGGTCGACGGAGTACTTTTGCTTGTGGATGCCTCTGAAGGCCCACTGCCACAGACCCGTTTCGTACTTCGTAAGGCACTTGAGAAGAATCTCCCAGTAATTCTTGTTATCAATAAGGTCGACCGTCCTGACTCGCGAATTGCTGAAGTCGTCGATGAGACCTACGAGCTCTTCTTGGATCTAGATGCCAACGAGAAGCAGATTGAATTTCCAATTGTTTACGCCTCTGCCAAAGCAGGGCGTGCATCGCTAACTCGTACCGCCGATGGCGGAATGCCAGAGGAAGAAAACCTAGACGTACTCTTCGACACCATCTTCTCTGCGATCCCGGCTCCCGAGTATCACGAAGGTGCACCACTTCAAGCGCACGTGACAAACCTCGACTCATCTCCATACCTCGGTCGTTTAGCTCTCTGCCGCGTTCGCGAAGGCGTTATCAAGAAGGGCCAGACCGTCGCTTGGATTAAGACCGACGGAACAATGGAGAAAGTCAAAGTCTCCGAACTACTTTTGACCGAAGCACTCGAGCGAGTTCCAGCACTTGAAGCAGGTCCCGGAGACATCATTGCCGTTGCAGGTTTCGACACCATCACTTTGGGCGAAACTTTGGCAGATGCGGATAATCCGATCGCACTTCCTTTGATCACGGTCGATGAACCAAGTATCTCGATGACAATTGGTATCAACACTTCACCACTTGCCGGACAGAGCGGGACCAAGTTGACTGCTCGTCTCGTCAAGAGCCGCCTTGATTCAGAATTGATCGGTAACGTTTCACTTCGAGTCCTCAACACTGAACGCCCAGATACATGGGAAGTACAAGGTCGCGGCGAACTTCAGCTTGCAGTGCTTGTTGAAATCATGAAGCGCGAAGGTTTCGAACTTACCGTTGGTAAACCTCAGGTTGTGACCAAGATGGTTGACGGCAAAATGCACGAACCGATGGAGCACTTGACCATCGATGCGCCAGAAGATTATTT
>CAWJOR010000053.1:0-24876 GCA_963844465.1 uncultured Actinomycetota bacterium
TTTGTTATGTATGGTGGCCCCTTGGTTCAGTACCGTATTGCTAGAACGAGGATTTCGAGTGCTGGGGGTGGCGAAGGCGAGGTTGGATTACGAATCAGAACTTCCTGACTCCCCTGGCAAGTTTGATTTTCATTATCTCGGCCTCGTTCACTTGCATGATCCGGTTCGCCCTGGGGTCCCCAACGCGGTAGCCGAGTGTGCTGGCGCTGGAGTGCGAACAGTGATGATCACGGGCGATTATCCGGGGACGGCATTATCGGTGGCCAAAGAAGTAGGACTCAATTGGAAAGCCGGGGTTATTACCGGACCGGAATTAGGCAAGCTAAGCGATCTTGAATTGGCCGAGCGAATTAAGAGCGTGAGCGTTTTCGCTCGGATGGTCCCCGAGCAGAAATTGAGGCTGATCCGTGCTCTCAAACTTGACGGGGAAGTAGTTGGCATGACGGGTGACGGTGTCAATGACGCACCGGCACTTCGTGCGGCCGACATCGGAATTGCGATGGGCGGGCGTGGTACAGATGTTGCAAGAGAAGCCGCATCACTCGTGATAACCGACGACGATTTCACCTCCATTGCAGGAGGTATCCGGCAAGGCCGAGGAATTTTTGCGAACCTTCAAAAGGCGATGTCCTACATCATCGCAATCCACGTGCCGATATTCGGAATGGCTCTGATACCTGTATTTGTCTCAAAGTGGCCGTTGGTCTTGCTTCCGGCGCAAATCGCCTTTCTTGAATTGATCATCGATCCGGCCTCGTCCGTGGTTTTCGAGTCAGAACAGACCGATCCCGACATCATGAGCCGTAAACCCCGCGACATGAATGCGAAAATGTTCGATAGACGCAACCTGGCTATCTCAATTGCTCAAGGTTCCGGCGTCCTGGTGGTAGTTCTCGGGATATATCTCTGGGCTTTACGGTCAGGCAAAAGCGATGATCTCGTACGGACAATGAGTTTCGGTACGCTCATGCTCGGAAACATTGCATTGGTACTTGTGAACCGGTCGCAACATCTCTCCATTCTTCAAACGTTCAAAGAGAGAAAGAATAAGACCATCAAATGGATTTTGGGTGGCGGAATTGGAATGCTGATCTTGCTCGTGAATGTCCCGATAGCGCGTGAAGCCTTTAATCTCGCCTACATGAACGTGAGTCAATGGCTCTTGGTCGTGGTTGCGGGCTTTGGTAGCGTTCTCTGGTTTGAGGTTTACAAATTGGTCAAACAGTCCGAAAGGGAATGAAGTGACAAGATTCGTGGCTTTGAATATCTCGGTCTCACAAGATGGGTTCATGGCAGGCCCGAATCAATCTGAGTTTGCTCCGCTTGGCCTCAACGGAGAGTTGCTGCACACATGGGCCGTCGAAACTCAGTCCTTTAAAAAGTGGCATGGTGAAAGTGGTGGAACCTCGGGCATCAACAATGATTACATTGAACGTGGTTTCACAAACATCGGCGCGACAATCATGGGGCGAAATATGTTTGGTCCTGTACGAGGCGAATGGCCCGACGAGAGATGGAAAGGCTGGTGGGGTTCGAGTCCTGGTTACAGGCACCCTGTATTTGTGCTGACTCATTACTCGAGACCAACCTTGGATATGGGCAATGGCACCGTATTCCATTTCGTGACGGGAGGGGTTGATCAGGCCTATGAGATGGCTTTGCGGGCAGCGGACGGACAGGACGTTAGGGTCGGAGGTGGCGCCTACACAATTCAACAATTCATGAATGCTGCGTTGTTGGACGAACTCCACATTGCTCAGATTCCAATGACTTTGCATTCAGGTGAGAAGTTGTTTTCCAACCCTTCGTCGCAACTGAAGAATTATCAGGAGCAACCTGAAGTAATAACGAGCGAAGTCCTACATAGGACGTATGTGAAAATTAGCGCATGAAGAGCGCATCGAGTCTCTTCGTGGTGAAATAGAGGCCACTCGCGATCATTATAAGGAAGTAAATAGCGTGCCCTAGAAGTCCGATATCGATCACACCTAGTGTCAAACCTCGTATCAATTCAATGGCTTGCCAGAGAGGAAACGCCTCGATAATCTTTTGAAGCCACGGTGAAAAGACGCTGATTGGGAAGAAGGATCCGGAGAACAGGAACATCGGCATCATCGCGATTTGGATGATGTTCATCTGCTGATAGCTGGAAAAGTATGAAGTTATCGCCATGCCGACTGAGGCAAATCCGAAGGCGATCAACACGGCGGCAGGTATTGCCAGAATCCCCCGCCAACTCGGAATGAGGCCAAGAGGTGCGACTACGGCCATGAAGCCAACGGCGTAAACGAACCCTCGAAGTAGCGCCCATGCGATTTCGCCCAGCGCGACATCCAAAGGTCCCAAAGAAGTAGCGAGCATCCCGTGGTAAAGGCGAGTTTCATGCATCTTCTCGAAAACGTTCCAGGTCGAATCGTAGATTGCACCGTTCATGGCACTTGTGGCGAGAAGACCTGGTGCGATGAATGCGGCGTAGGTAACCATCCGGCCACCTCCGGCGTCTATAGTCCCGACAAATTCGCCGACGCCGTAGCCGAAAGAAAAGAGGTAGAGAACCGGCTCGATAAAGCCCGAGACGATGATCATCCATGTGGAGGACTTGAAGGCGATGAAACTGCGTTGAAGAACTGCCCGCGATCGGCCTGCGTAGTATCGATCTCCCATTTTGCCCGCTCTTGCTTCGGCAATGGCAACGGCAATGGAGGTAAGCACTATTTTTCCAGCCTGCGTGAATATTGTCGGAACGCGAAAAAGAGTCCGAGCACCAGCATCGCTAAGAGGTAAGTGAAATGGACTACCACCATCGTCGTACTGATCTTGTGTCCGTATGTGGCGTACCTGCCCAGTTCTATCGAATGCCAGAGCGGTGAGACCCAGCCGAAGAACTGAACGAAAAATGGCATGTTGGTGATGGGAAAGAAAGTGCCTGAAAATAGAAACATGGGTCCAACGACGAATCTACCCACGATGGTGAAGAACTTCTCCTCATTTTCCGTGTAGGCGGCAAAGGCGAGCATGATCGCTCCGAATGCCGCGCCGGAGAAAATTGCAATCGGAATAGCAAGATACGAATGCGGTGAATTCATTGCCCCAAAGAAGTACAAAATGGTGGAGTAGACCACGACGCCTAGGACAGTGCGCGCCATCGCTGCAAGGAAGACGCCTCCAGCGATGTTGGAGCCGGTTTGCGGTGTGGCGTTTATCCCGTAGAAGATCCTGCCCCATTTGAATCCTTGGAACGTTGGGAAAGTCACTTCATCCTGCGCGGCCTGAATGGCGCTTGCGGCCAACAAGGCCGGCGCGATGAATGTCAGGTAAGAAACTCCGTCCATACCGTGGGGGCCGACGTTGTGCGAGATAAGACTGCCGACTCCAACCCCGATTGAGATGAGGTATAGAAGAGGATTTAGGATTGTGACTGCGAGGATAATCCAGACGAACTTGGTCATCGTTCGAAGGCGAGCTTCGAGAATGTAGCGGGCTCCGAATTTGGGGATCTTGCGAGCGCTATCTGTAGTAGTCATTAGTCAATCAGACTCCTACCTGTGAGTCGCAAGAAGACATCCTCGAGAGAGCTACGCCGAGCCAATGAAGTCATGGGGTGGTGTCCCGCATGGACGATATCGTCCAGTGCTTTTTCGGCATCATCGGTATAGAGGAGAATTCGATCAGGAAGTACTTCGATGCGCTCGCAAAGTTCCTTCATGGCAGGTGCAAGCAGGGCGTTTCTGTCCGAGCCGAATCGAACTTCAAGAACTTCCTTTGAGCAGTATTTCTTAATAAGGTCGAGAGGAGTTCCTTCGGCCATGATGGAACCCTTGTCCATGATTATTAGGCGGTCACAAAGTTGCTCTGCTTCATCCATATAGTGGGTTGTTAGAAGCAGAGTGATGCCATCTTCCTTCAATCGGAAGAGTCGATCCCAAAGGATATGGCGCGCCTGCGGATCAAGTCCGGTGGTTGGCTCGTCGAGAATGAGAATGTCTGGCTCACTCACCAGCGCACGAGCGATGGTCAGTCGTCGCTTCATCCCACCGCTTAATGCGTCTACTTTTACGTGTCGCTTTTCCTCAAGCTGAGCAAACTCGAGTAGCTCCTCGATTTTTGCCCGGATGAATTTGTCGGGAAGCCCGAAGTAGCGCCCGTAAATGTATAGATTCTCTGTGACGGTAAGTTGGATATCGAGGTTATCTTGCTGGGGAACCACTCCTAGGTGGGCACGGATCTGTGGCCCCTCGATCTCCGGGTCCTTACCGAGAACCAGAACCTTTCCCGAAGTGCGCTGAGAAGTTGCTGCAATTATGCGCATGGTCGTGGACTTGCCAGCACCATTTGGCCCGAGGAAGCCAAACGACTCGCTTTTTCGAACATGGAAATCGATTCCGTCCACGGCGATGACATCGCTATATTTTTTGGTGAGGCCAGTCACCTCGATTAGGTTCTCGGACATAGTTGTTGAGTCTAACTTCTTATACGCTCATTCTGTGGGCAAAAAAAGGAAAACCGCCGGCTCCACGCGGACTCGTCAACTCCATCGTCTTTTTCGTCATTGGCGTTATCTCGTTCATGATTCTTCTTGCACTGGTGAGCCTGATAGTTCAAATCAGGAAATCCGCTAATCTTTCTAATCGGGGGTAACCAGTGCAGGAATTTTCAGATTTCTTAGCCAAACAGTCACCCTTCGATGCCCTTTCGGCTGACGATATTGAACGATTGGCGAGCAAGGTCGAGGTTGAATATTTTAGTAGCGGCACGGTAATCGTTAGTGCTGGTTCGGCTCCCCTGGATCATATCTATATTGTCAGAACGGGCTCTGTCGAAGTACTCGACAGAGGAAACGTCATTGATCAGCTTTCACCAGGAGATGCGTTCGGACATATTTCTGTTTTGACAGGATTGCCACCTCAATATTCCGTTCGCGCAGCAGAGGAAACGCTCTGTTACCGCTTACCAGATCCGCGCACCGTGGTGCATGACACTAGGGCTCTGCAGTTCGATCACTTTGGAACTGTTGTGACGCGACACCGGCTGACGTCGAACGCCCTGTTGTCAGATACTCAATCCAGCGTCACACGTTATATGCGCAAGATCGTCTGGTGCGATGCATCGGATTCGGTGCGCAAGGTTGCCAAAGCTATTACAGACGCTGAGCAGTCGTGCGCTCTTGTACAGTCAAGAACTGAATTGGGACTCGTCACCGACCGAGACTTCCGTAGTCGCGTCGGTATCGGAGACTTCAGTATAGACGACCCCATCCATGTGATCATGAGTTCACCTGTGATCACAGTGCCAAATAACACCACTTTGGCGGCGGCGTTCCTTCTTATGGTGGAGGCAGGTGTCCATCACTTAGTTGTAACTGATGAGTATGAAAAACCCATTGGAATAGTACGAGCGATGGATTTGTCTTCGGTTGAACTCCGCAATCCTCTTCTCATCCGCGCAGCAATCGAGTCAGCAAAGAGCATTGATGAATTATCGGTCGCTTCAAAGCTGCTTCTTCCATCACTGGTGGAGTTGCACGATACGGGCATCCCTGCCCTTCATGTGGGTGCGCTCATGTCTGCAATCGTTGACGCGATTCTCACGCGCGTGTTGGACCTAACGGATGCGGTCGACAGTCCGATCACGCATTCTTGGCTCATCCTCGGGTCAATGGCCCGTCGAGAACCTTTGCCGATTTCTGATGTAGATACGGCGATCGTCTGGGCTGATGTACCGAATTCGGCTGACCTATCTGATGAAATCCAAAGAGGAGCAACTCAGGTACTGACACTAATGGAGCGCTGCGGGCTCCATCGTTGCCCTAACGGTGCCAACGCAGACAACCTCCTATTCAGTCGCTCACGCTCTGCCTGGATTGAGGTCTCACAGGGATGGCTTACTGATCCGACCCGCGCAGGTGCACTTCTTCTTTCCTCGATTGCGGCGGATAGCCAACCTCTCACGCAATTGGCTTTGGGGCGCACTATTACTGACACGATCCGCTCAACAACTCGCAGTCATGCTTTTCTCTCCGAGCTTCTCCGATTCACTTTGGCGAAGAAACCGCCTGTCGGTTTTGTTCGCGGCTTTGTCGTTGAACACTCGGGCGAGAATCAAGGCGAAATGGACTTAAAGAAAGGTGGATTGACGCCGATATCCTCACTTGCACGATGGCTGGCAATTGCTCAAGGCGATGTCCGTGGGGGAACTATTGATCGTTTGAAGCGCGCTGCGGCCAATGGGTCGCTGAAGGAGGACGAGGCAGACATTCTCGTAAACGCATTTAAGGACATATATCAATTGATTTTTGACCAGGAGATTGCCTCGATCCGAAGTGGCAAGGAGGGTTCGAGTTGGATTTCGCCGCACAGTCTTGATTCGCTCACGAGAAGACATTTACGAGAATCCTTCCGAGCTGTAGCGGCGATTCAGAACCGTATTCAAGCCGAGTGGGAATCGAGAGTTAGTTGAGTTGGCTTGGCAAGTTGAGTCCTTTTGCCACATCGGATCTCGATACGAATTGGCGAGACATTAATTATTGCTCTATCGACCTCGAGACTACTGGCTTGGATTTCAAGAATGACGAAATCATTTCTATAGGCGCAGCACAAATCCAATCAGGTCGAATCATCACAGAGGCAAATTACTACCGAGAAGTGCGACCGAAGCAGATGCCATCTCCTTCCTCAATTCGAATACATGGGATTCGCGCCGTTGATCTTGAAAGTGCCCCGCCTATTGAGGAAATAATGCCTGAATTTGGCGAGCGGCTGCGAGGACGTGTTGTGGTGGCCCATGCTGCATGGGTTGAGAACGCGTTTCTGAAAGATCGCCTTGAGGTCGTGAATGTGGATTTCTCAAAGAGATTGATCGATACCGCAGGGCTCGCGAGAACATGCGGCGTTGTGGAAGTGGATCTCGATCACGAACCGTCGCTTGAACACTTGGCGCGGTCGCTCCATCTGCCGGCCTACTCTCCCCATCATGCTCTGGGAGATGCCCTTACCACCGCAATCATTTTTCTTGCTTTGGCAACCGAACTCGAACGCAGGAAGTTAGAAAAAGGTAAGTCCATATTGACTCTTCGAGAATTGCTTAAGTTGTCGGCGAAATCGGCTCGCACTCAATGGTGACTAGTCTTTAGTCATACGCTAGCGTGAGCGCATGCCAAACACGCGCCCTTCGACCTCAATCAGAAAAGCGGTAATTCCCGCAGCAGGCATGGGTACCCGCTTTCTTCCTGCCACGAAGGCGATGCCCAAAGAAATGCTTCCTGTCGTCGATGAGCCGGCAATTCAGTATGTGGTCGAAGAGGCAGCCGCGGCAGGGCTTACCGAAATTGTCATGGTTACTGGCCGCAACAAGCGCGCCCTCGAAGACCACTTCGATCGCGCGGCAGAACTTGAGGACATGCTGGAAAAGAAGGGTCGTTTTGATCTACTTGCCACCGTTAGAGAATCCACTGAGATAGCGCGAATACATTACGTTCGCCAAGCCCACCTGCGCGGTCTGGGAGATGCCGTTCTTACGGCGTCGGCATTCGTGGGCGAGGAGTCCTTTGCCGTCCTACTCGGGGATGACTTGATCGATCCGCGTGATCCGATCTTGCCCGCCATGATCGCCGCGCACAAACAATTCGGCGGCAGCGTTCTGGCGCTAATCGAAGTTCCGAAGAGTGAAATCTCTCTTTATGGTTCCGCGGCAATTGCACCAATTACCCCGACTCCAGGCTTTGAAAACGTGGTTCGAATAACGGGAGTGGTCGAGAAACCTGCTGCTGAAAATGCACCTAGTAACTTTGCTCTGATTGGTCGCTACCTTCTAACGCCGGAAATATTTGCCGTATTGCAAGAAACTAAACCTGGCCGTGGTGGAGAAATTCAACTGACAGATGCGATTCAGGTGTTGACTCAGAGATCTGAAAACGGCGGTCCTGTCCATGGGGTCATCTTCAAAGGACGTCGCTATGACACTGGAGATAAGTTGGGCTACCTCCAAGCGGTAGTGCGCCTTGCCGTCGAGCGCGAAGACTTGGGACCTGAGTTTGGGGCCTGGTTGAAGAAGTTTGTCCAAGAATTGTCAAATTAGTTCGCCACTGCCGTCCTGATGTACCCGAGCCTGTTCGGTATTTTGAACACAGTTTTGATTGTGAACGGCTAAGAAACGAGGTGCTCAAACCAATTCGGGTCGAAGGGCGAATAGACACTTCACTTCTTAGATCTGATCATCTACTTACAGATAGATGAAAGTACTGTGATGGAACGTGCTATTGAACGCGATGTTCCCATCCATGGCGACGAGATCATGAAGAAGTACAGCTCGAAGTATTTGCCGGCCCAGCGGACTTATCTTGCGGAATATCCGGCAGACCGCAATGCAGACGTCATCATCGATAGTAATGATTGGGAAAATCCAGTTGTCATAAAGTGGCACGAGGCTAGATAGTTATTCGACGGTGACGTCGACCGTGTGCCAACCTTCTGCGCCGTTAGGTGCAATAGGGACGCTCTTGCTTGATTGAAGCGCCCCTGTTCCGTCTGTTGCTCTTACCGAAATGGTTTTGCTCCCTGGCTTTGCATCCCATTCGATCCACCATTGTCGCCAAGTAGTCTTTGCGAGTACGGGTCCAAGCGTTGCCGTTCGCCACACTCCGTTATTCACACGGACCTCAACTTTGGAGATGCCACGAGTAGGTGCCCAAGCAACCCCGGCGATAACCCTCTTACCGGACTTTACGGAACTTCCCATGATGGGCGTATCGATCCTTGACTGCGTCTTGATTGGCGCCTGCGCAGACCAGCCCCTCGGAACCCAATACCCCTCAGATCGGTCAAAGCGAGTCAGTTCGATACGGGTGAGCCACTTTGTAGCGGAAACATAGCCATAAAGACCAGGAACAATGACACGCGCAGGAAATCCATGATCTAGCGGCAATGGCTCCCCGTTCATGCCGATGGCAATCATGGCATCTCGTCCATCAAGTGCGGCCAGAGGAAAGCCAGCAGTAAACCCATCGACTGAGTGCCCCATTACCTGATCGGCCGAACCGTCAGGCAAAGCCTCCTTGACCAAGTCATCGAGGCGAATTCCCAGCCAACGCGCATTCCCTACGAGGCTTCCACCGACTTCATTTGATACGCAAGCAATCGTGTCATCGAGTTGGAAGACCGGCCGGTTAGTGAGTTCCTTGTACGTGAATTCGAGAGGGTGATCGACCATGCCATCGATGTGAAGTCGCCAGGTCTCGATGTTGACGTTCGGAACAGTTATCGCAGTGTCAATTCGGAAGAACTCACTATTGGGAGTGAAGAGTTTCGACAATCCTGGAGTAGTCAGGGCTGGATCAGTGGGTGGCGGCGGTAGGAATTTCAACGCCTTGGGCAAGACAACGTTGAGCCTTTGCAATTGCGCACTCGCGTGATTGCGGAAGAAATTGCCAGCGATTACTGCACCAGCGGATCCTGCTGCGATGAACCCAACGCTTTTGAGCAAGTCCCTCCTATTTAGTGCTCCCTCAGGTGGTGCGATTTCTTTGGTGCGAGTCTCCAAAACCCGTAAGACCCAGAGCGTTGCACCCCCCGCAACCAATGAAGGAAATAGCGAGAGCAAGCCAGAGTTGGCATCAAATTGCGACGAAACCGCGGCAATGGCTGTCATTACTACGACTGTTGCCTGGGCACGTCTTTGCTTTTCAGAAAAATACGAATGTCCGATGAGTACTGCCATGATCAGGACGACGAAGTAAATCGTGACAACCAATGCGCGCTTATCGTCGACTCCGAATGTTCGTATGGCGAACTCTTTGATACTTGCTGGCACGTGGTCTATGACGCGATTCCCGATTGAAACGACCGGTGCATTCAGGTTGTTCTTGAACGAAGCGAGTAACTGAGCAAGTGCAAGTCCTGCTCCCACGGCAATTAGTCCAAGAAGACCGTCGATTCGCGTCTTACCCTTTGAAAGCATGCAGGCATGCTAACTGAGCCACATAAGAATGGGGAGATCAATAAGCGGCTATTGCCTTATGCATGACCTCAATGTTGAGATTTCCAAACCTTGAAGAGGCAAGTAGCCGATATCCGCGTTTGCGATAGAAAGCACCCTGATCTTCGGTCCAGAGATGAAGTACATCAATCTCCAATAATCTGGCTTTATCCTCGAGTAGTTCGAGAATCTGTGTTCCGATTCCTTGGCCACGCACTTGAGGATTCACCAAGAAAGCAGCAATCCAAGGCTTTAGGTGCCGGAATTCCTCCAGTTCATCGAAATCAACAAGAGCGATGGTTCCGACAAGATCTTCGCCTCGCTTGGCAAGAAAAACGAGTTCCTGCCCCTCTCCAGCCCACGATTCGCAATTGGAGTGCGAGGAATGTGAGTAGAAATCGACCCAATCTTGGCGCGAATAGTTTGGAAGGCGGTCGCCCCAGTGATCAAGTGCCCATGAGAGAACTCGACTTGCATCCTGCGGTGATTCGCTTATCGGGACCAAGGAAATCTCCATGAGAGTAATCTATCTTCGATGAAGTCGGAGAGCCCAAATCAACTGCAGGCTTGGTCCTATGTATTCGTCCAAGCCGTGCTACTAGCTCTCCTTGTTTTCTTGGATCAAAGCATTGGGCCCCAGGTTCATCGCTTAATCATTTTGGGTAGATCCTTCGAATTATTGGGAATTGTCGGCGTACTTGTATGCGCCGCCAGCCTTCGTCGATCTCTTACCGTTGTGCCGATTCCGAAAGAAGAGGGACAACTCAGCACGACTGGCCTTTACCGGTATGTGCGACATCCGATGTATTCAAGCGTCCTACTTCTGGCTTTTGGCGTCTCCTTGAATAGTGGGAGTGCGATCAAGTATGTACTCACCCTCTTCTTGTGCATTCTTTTCTACCTGAAATCGGTTTACGAGGAAAAATACCTGAGGCTGAAGTACCCAGACTATGCAGAGTATTCGGCTCGTATTCCTCGCTTCATACCCTTCACAAAATAGAAATTACAGGGAGACTTCCATCTCCCAGGCGTATAGGTTCCGTACAGTCTCATGCCTTAATCTCCCCTAGAACCGTCCGCCACTTGTTGAATCTTGGCTTAACCTCTGCGATAAGTAAATTGGAATCACTGATATGACAACAAGGGTGGCTGCGACAACGTTGACAATTGGCGCCTGGTTGGGACGGAATAGGTTGTTGTAGATCCATATTGGCAGCGTCTGAATTCCTGGACCCGCGGTAAAGGTGGTAACCACAATCTCATCAAAAGAGAGCCCGAAGGCGAGAAGTCCGCCGGCAAAGAGTGCGGATGCAAGATTGGGGAGAGTGATCAATCTGAAGGTGGTGATGCCATTCGCGCCAAGATCCATTGAAGCTTCTTGTAGCGAAGTGCCCATTCTTCTAAGACGGGCTAGGGCGTTGTTGTAAACAACAACGATGCAGAACGTGGCGTGGCCGATCACGATGGTGAGAAGACCAGTTGACAATCCCATTTGTTGATTGAAGGCGTTGCTGAGCGCGATACCGGTAACGACGCCAGGTAGAGAAATAGGAAGAACGACCAGCAACGAAATGATGTCCTTGCCGAAGAAGTCATATCTGCTCACGGCAAAAGCGAGGGATGTACCCAGCAATAAGGCGATGATGGTCGCGGAGAATCCCGCTGCAAGACTCCATGACAAAGCCTTTCGGACACCAGTGTTGGATATTGCCTTGCTCCACCATTGCGTCGTGAAACTTGCTGGTGGCCAACTGAAAGTGCGACTGCTATTAAATGAATTGATCACGACTACCGATAGTGGAACATAAATAAACGCTAAGCCGATTCCCATGAGAGACATCAGCGCATATCTGGCCCGGTTTGAAATCGTCATTTACAGACTCGCCAATGCCCCGGTGCGTCGAACAAGCCACAGGTAGATGGCCATGATTGCAACCGGGATCGTTGCAATAGTGGCTGCGAATGGAAGATTGATGCTGAAGTTCTGGTAGACGACGTTTCCCAGCATTTGCAGCTTGCCCCCGATGATTTGTGCGGTGATGTAATCACCCAGAGTCAATGAGAAAGTGAACATTGATCCTGCGACCAAACTTGGAAATATCAGCGGCAGGATTACTCTTCGAAAAGTGTAGAGATTTCTTGCGCCGAGGTCTCCCGATGCATCAAGCAGTGAATTTGGAAGACGCTCAAGGCCGGCGTAAATCGGCAATATCATGTAGGGAAGCCAGAGATAAGAAAGCCCAATGATGATTGCGGGACCACCGAATCCTGGTGAGTGAATTCCAATTGGTCCCAGAATCCAGTCCAAGACACCAGTATTTGGTTCCAACATGGTTCGCCAGGCATAAATCTTTACTAGGTATGAAGCCCAAAGAGGAGTCAGCACCAGTGCAACGAGGACCTTCTGACTTTTAGGCTTGGCAATTTTCGCCATGAAAAAGGCCATGGGGACGGCGAAGACGGCGCAGATGAGTGTCACCGAAATCGCGATCCCCAACGTGCGGAGTACGACATTTCGGTAGGCCGGATCGGTGAGCATGTCGTGAAAATTGCCCAAATTGAATTTGGCGATGACGTTTCCGGTGAAGCTGTCAATTGTGAAGAAGGCCGTTACGAGTAACGCGCCAAGTGCGCCAAGGTAGGCGACGACAAGCCAGAGGGTTGGCGCTGCAAGGAGGGCCGCAAGACGGAACTTCGGTCGTTTGTGCATCCACGTAGCGATTGAATTCTTCACTTGGTCCTCCTTTCTATTGCGGAATGAATGTTAAAAAACCGGGTGCGGAGTATTCCCCGCACCCGGCTCACTGCTAAGCGTTACGCAGACTGGACCAGGCCTTGACCCATTCTGAGTACGGAACACACTTCACATCTGTTCGCCCGTCAAGGCAAGCTTCAGTTGCGGTATTCCAGTAGTAGACATCCGTCCAGTATGACGCGTCTGCAGCGTGGTAGGTCGCGCAGAAGGTCTTGTCTGAAGTCAGGTCACATGCTTTTGCATTCGATGGTGCTTCACCGAACCATTCGGCAACAGCCGCATTGGCCTTAGGAGAGGCAATGTGGTCCATCCACATGTACCCGCAATTTGGATGCTTTGCTTTGCTGCTGATCATCCATGTGTCGGACCATCCGGTTGAACCCTCCACTGGCTTGATTCCGTCAACCTTGACACCTTCACTCTGTGCCAAATTGATGTTGACCTGCCACGTGGTTCCAAGAACGGTCCCACCGGACTTCAACGAAGCAACGTGCTTCAGGTAGTCGCTCCAGTACTCGCCAATGAGCGGCTTCTGATCCTTCAGCAGCGCAACAGCAGCATCGAATTGCGTCTGATCAAGTGCGTATGGGTACTTGATCCCCAATTCTGGCTTGGTCTTCATCAAGTACAGCGCCGCATCAGCAATGTAAATGGGGGAGTCATATGCAGTGATTTTGCCCTTGTATGGAGAGTTTGCGTCAAAGACAGCACCCCATGAGGTCGGCGCCGGGTTGACGATGTCGGTTCGGTAGGCCAATAGATTGGCACCGCGTCCGTGAGGAATTCCGTATGCAACGCCATCGACAGAGTTCCATTGCTGGTCCTTCAAGTCGCTGAAGATGTCTGCATAGTTAGGTACGAGCGATGTGTTAACGGGGGCAACGTCTCCGCCGTAGATAAGGCGAAGGGATGCATCTCCCGAGGCCGAAACAACGTCGTATTCACCGGTCTTCATCAGAGCAACCATGTCATCTGAAGTCGAACCGATTTTCACATTGACTTTGCAACCTGTTTCTTTTTCAAAGTCACTTACCCAGTTGACTTTGGGATCGTTTGATCCATTTTCAACGTAACCAGCCCAAGCCACAATATTCACTTGACCTTCGCCTGCGCCAAGAGTCTTTAGAGCGTCGACCTTAGGGAGAGTCGTCGTTGTGGCGTTATTGTTGCTTGAACTACAGCCGGCAAGGATTAGTGCTACTGCGGATGCAGCTGCGATCTGCGAAAACAGACGCTTCTTACGCATCTGTACCTCCCTCTATACAGACCGCGCTCAGCCATTGAACGCGGTTTACCTGATGCGTTTAGTTCACCAGGAATTCTTTTTGGGACTCCCAAGAAAGCAGGACGGAGTCGCCAACAACGATTTCGCCGTCGGGTTGGGTGGAGACAATGGTCTGTCCAAGATCGGTATGAACTAGGTACCTCGTAGTCGCACCCACGAAGATCGCGTCGTGGAGCGTGCCAGAGACTGTGCGATCCCCGAACTTAGCCGTCTTCGACACAGTGATGAACTCAGGTCGAATATTCACATGCTTGCCGTCAAGAACGATCTTGTTTGTCTGCCCAACGAATTCGGATACAAAAGGACTCTGTGGGTTCTCGTAGACTTCGCGAGGCGTGCCCAACTGTTCGATTTTACCTTGGTTGAAGACCGCGATCCGGTCACTCATTGTCAACGCCTCTTCTTGATCATGCGTGACGAAAACGAATGTAATTCCAACTTCGCGCTGCAATTCCTTAAGTTCAATCTGCATCTGCTCGCGGAGTTTGAGGTCTAGTGCCCCGAGGGGTTCATCCAGAAGAAGCACAGATGGTCGATTAACAAGAGCCCGCGCGAGAGCAACTCGCTGTCGCTGCCCACCCGAGAGTTGCGCTGGTTTCCGAGCACCATAACCTTCAAGCCTGACTTGCTCAAGGGCCTTTTCGGCCCGAATCCGGCGCTCACTCTTTTCAATACCCTGAATGCGCAGGCCGTACTCAATATTCGAAATAACATCCATGTGTGGAAACAATGCGTAATCCTGAAAGACTGTATTCACATCTCGCTCGTAAGGGGGCAACTGGGAGACATCCTTGCCACCCAATTCGATTGTGCCAGAATCCGGCTTTTCAAATCCGGCAATCATTCGAAGGACGGTTGTCTTTCCTGAACCAGAAGGACCGAGCAGTGTGAGAAATTCACCGGCATAGATATCTAAATCCACACCATCTACGGCTCGCACACTTCCAAAAGAGCGGGATAGGTCACGAATCGAAACAATTACTGCGGCGGGTTCGACCACTCTTTGAATCTCCTAGGTTAATTCGGCGGATTGTTACCTACTTTACCCAGTATTCGGGGGAAAGAGTGAGTCTGCTAGCCTCTATTTGTGAGGCTCAGAACCACGATCCGACTCATGTCCGTTGAGGGATAACACGCAGGTGTTTGAATTGGCAGCGACATTCTGTTGAACCAAATATTGGCGTTCGCCAAGTGTCATGTTTGCGAAAGAACCATTAGCGGTCTTTGAAGCTTTTCCGTATGTCCAAGCGCACTTGTCAGCATTTTCAAAACCTGCCTGGTCATACCAGGAAGTTCCAGATGGATCCGATACCGCCTCTACAAATTCATGGGCGATAACCGAGACCATGGCGTCGGCTGCCGGGTTGCCATTTGGCGAAATAGAAACCTGAGGTGCACATTGGCTTAGATTTGTTGAGGCATCGCCAATGAACGCATATTTGATTGTGGTTTGGGCGTTGTCATAAACCCAGTGGTATGCGCAAAGAAGGGTCATGAAATCCGCAACGTCTACGTTGCTGGCAGTTAATACCAAATAGACTCCATTGGGATCTGTTTTGAGTGTTCTCGTTGACAGTGCATTTTCTACAACATCGGAGACTTGTGCACCCGTTTCGGAATCAAGGGTGAGTCCTTGCGAACCTGGATCCACGGTGCAACCTTCAACTTCACTAGTTGGTTGCACGTATGTCTTCTTGCCGTTGATGATTTGGTAGTAGGTGGTATTGATCTTGTTCCAGTCCGACTCTCCAAGGGAATCAAGGAAATCGTTGATGATGGAGGGAGTAGAGGAGTCCCCCTTGCCTGCGGAACAGCTATTGGCCTTCCAGTTGCCATACCAAATCACGTAGACATTGGGTTCAGAAATAATCGTTCCCCCCGGTTGGTAGGTAACCGCACCTAGGCCCGCAGCGACGGATGCCGCCGTGGAGGTCGACTTTCCTGCCGTGGGATAGAAACTTGCCAGTTTTGAATGACCAGGGTGCTGCTTGGTTGCTGCCTGCGAAACGCTCATCGGTTGTGCAATTAGCGTGGCAAGAAGTGCAAGGGCAAACAGGGACACATTCTTGCGGTTCATCAGTTCTCCAACTCTTTCCAAGGCGAATGCCTCGGCCCACACTGGTCGGGAAAGATTAACAGAGAGAGAAATCGTTGTGAAGATTACGAGGCTGTTTGTTCAATTCCACTCTCCATCTGAGTATTTAAAGGAATACTCTTTCAACATGGGAAAAGTCACCATATCTTTCTTGGGTGCAGCCAACACTGTGACCGGCAGTCGATTCCTCGTCAGTAGCAAAAAATCGAGAATATTGGTGGATGCGGGGTTGTTTCAGGGTCTGCGTGAAAATCGGAAGAAAAACTGGGATCCTTTTCCTGTCGACCCTGCAAGCATTGATGCCGTTCTCCTGACACATGCCCATCTTGATCACTGCGGGTACCTCCCACTCTTGGTTCGGCAGGGGTTCAAGAATGAGATTTACGCGACGGACTACACCATTGATCTTGCCACGGTGATACTTCGCGACTCTGCAAAACTGCAGATGGAGGACGCAAGATACGCGGCCGAGAAAGGCTTTTCTAAACACCCCATCCCTCTTCCCTTGTACCATCTGCAAGACGTCGAAAAAACGCTTGGTCATTTTTCTGCCATTGATTTCCGAACACGAGTGAAATTGACCGATGATGCGGCCGTCACTTTCCTACCGTCGGGCCACATCCTCGGCTCCGCATATGTGCTGCTTGAAATCGACGGGAAGCAACTTCTCTTTACAAGCGATTTGGGCCGGGACAACCATCCGCTGCTGGCGCCTCCTGACCGCCCGCCTTCCATTGCCTTGGACGTTGTAGTCACCGAATCCACATATGGAGATCGAGTGCATGAGGCTCCCCTCAATACCTTCGCAGATGAGATAAACGCCGCAATAAGGCGCGGAGGGTCAATGCTGATTCCGGCTTTCGCGGTAGATCGAACCGAAGTCATTTTGATGGCGTTGAGGGAGCTAATTGGCAAAGGGAAGATCCCTAACATTCCCATTTACGTAGACTCGCCTATGGCCCTAGCGGCGCTAGATTTCTACAGAGATGCCGTGAAGAGGAATGCGCCCGAACTCCGTGAAGGGGTTGCGGAAAGGTGGAGAAGAATCGATCCCTTCGATCCGGGCAATCTGGAGGAGATGCACACCGTCGAGGAATCCAAGTCACTTAACGACATTAAGGAGACGAGCATCATTATCTCGGCGAGCGGGATGGGCACCGGCGGTCGGGTGATCCATCACATGGCCAAGATGTTGCCCGATCCGAAAAACACCGTCATTCTCGTTGGCTATCAGGCCGCCGGCAGTAGAGGGCGTTCGTTAGAGGACGGAGAACCACATGTGAAAATTCACGGGAAGTGGATCCCAGTACATGCGGCCATTGTGAAGATAGAAAGTTTCTCGGTTCACGCAGATTCCGATGAATTGATTTCTTGGCTGGGAAATATTAAGAAGGTAAAGAAGGTTTTTGTTGTGCACGGCGAACCTGATTCAGAAAATGCGCTCGCAACTCGATTGCGCAAGGAACTACATTGGAACGTCTTCGTCCCGAAAAGCGAGGAGTCATTCGAGTTAGGTGATTAACAAGCAAGTATCTAGTGTTTGAGAATTACGCGGTCCGCGGGGTTCTCTGGCCCTTGGAAGAATCCGAGATTTCCGACGAGTACGCAAGGATTCGCGGCTCGGTATGCAGCCGACCATACGGAGTTCTCACGGGTCAGGCCGACCTTATCGAACTGGGTAGAGACGCTTTGTGTCAGATAATTCATCATTGATAATTTGCGACTCGCATGCGCCATCATTGCTTGTATATCAGATCTACCCATGGCGATATCAAAAGAGGAGTGGCCAACGTTTGTTCCCTGAACTTCATGGTAGGCAACTTTTTGACCAGCAGTGACGGCGTCTCCTGCTTTGAAGGTTGTTCCATAAACGTGCATAAAAGTGAATGTGATGGATGGATTTGCATAAGGAACCAGATCAATCTGGTTACCCGGATTCGCATAGCTTGCACCGTTGGATTGCTTGCCGGACTCCGTTGCGATACGTGTAATAACTCCGTCAAAAGGCGCGAAAACTTCCGTCGCGTCGCCAGCGTTCTGCTTGACCGGGCTTACGTAATGCTTCATTGACGAGAATTTTTCGTATTGTGGATCCTTGTTCGTTACTTGACCATCGCCAGAACCCTCTGCAAAATCGTGTCCCGCGCAGGATCTGAACTTTGTAATCGAGGCGATATTAGCGGGGTTGAATGGGGCCGAGGTAATAATCTCTGTGGTGCCCGTGTCTTTCTGACAGTTGCCCATCGCGTTTATCCCTTCGCTTGTGAACGTCGTGCCACCTGAATCCATCGATGCGCCAATTTTCACAAGCATGGCGATGCAGTCAGCAGTCATTAGTGCTGAGGCGGTTGGCGAAGGAGTTGTTGATGCAGCCGGCGCAGCAGTTTGTGAAGCCGACGCAGATGGTGACGGTGACGGTGATGCAGATGGCGTGACGGCGGTCGAGATTTTCCTACTTACCGCTGAGACTTTCCAGGCAAGCTTCTTTCCATTCTTTGAACAGACTAAACTTTGCCCCATTTTGCTTGAAGCTTTTGAGCCAGCTGTTTTACAGCGATCGCCCGGTTTGCCGACAGCGGCCGCGGAAACACCGGTCATTTGTACAACTAGCGCGACGATAGTCGCAGCAACGAGTGGGTAATTCCAACGTGAGAATTTCATCTTGGATTCCCCAATGTCTAGTGGGCGCTAAAGGTACAACATGACATCACTGCTGGTGCGAATTTGAGGAGATTACTTGATATAGATTTTTCCGGCTTTTTCAGTGACTGTGTACTGGCTAAGGGGTTGGATGGAATCCTTCGACTTTCCATTTGGCCCAAGAATGACCGCACCTGATGCAGGATCAAAAACAGAGTGGTGACAGGGACAGACTATTTTCTTCTGTTTTCTGTCCAGTCCGACCGTGCAACCTTGATGAGTGCAAGTTCCATCGAGTGCAATCAAACCTTTTTTGGTCCTGGTCAAGATTACTTCGATCATATTTCCCGAGGTTTCTTTTCCGGAGTAGATCAAGGTCCGGCCAACTTTGATATCAGATGACTTTCCAAGCAGAGCACCCAGGCTCGTGCTGCCAGCTTTAGAAAAAGAGAAAGAAGTCGATGCCTCCCCTTTGGACATTAAGAACGATGGGATCAAGGCGCTTAGAGCAGTGAGGAACCCTCGACGGCTTACCTTGGACATTTGCGCAGATTACTCTGATTCCACTTCCGCTTCAATCATTGCCTCGACTTTGCGTTTGATGTAGATGAATACAAGAACCGCCACTGTCAAAAATCCGATGGCCCAGAATTTGAGAGCATGTTCAACTTTTGCCAATTTGTCGGAGAATTCGTAACCCAAGAGAACGATAGTCGTTGAAAAGACGATTCCTCCGGCGGCATTCCATTTCAGAAAAGTCCAGTATGGGACCTTATTCATTCCGGCCAATGCTGGTACTAGCGCGCGCAGGAGGGCTTGTGCTCGCCCAAAAAAGATCGCACCTCCGTGGTATTTGTCGAAGATTCGCTGTGCAAGAAGCCAACGTTTAGGGCCGACCAATTTGCCCATCCGCGAGACCTCTATCCGAGGTCCAAAGTGTTTCCCGACCTCATACCCGACAGAGTCACCAGCAATCGCTCCAATAATCGCGCAAAGGAGAAAGAGCCATAATGGCCACACTTCATGGTGAGCGAGCACCCCTCCGATCAGTAAGGAGGTTTCTCCTGGAAGGACAAAGCCTATAAAGGCAGCAGCTTCGGCAAATGCGAGGAGAATCAGCAGTATAAAGAGGGGAATCTGCAGATTGTTGGAAACGAGCCAGTCAGAGGTTGTTTGGATCCATTGGGACATGGGGCAAGCCTATTGGTAGGCACTATCTTTATCTCTTGTGACAACCCAGAAGAGTCTGAGAACAGTTCTCATGTTGGTTGCGACTTCCGTGGCAAGGGATACTCGAGTCTTAAGGGAAGCCCAAACTCTGGTGGAGGATGGCTTTGAAGTAACCATCATCGGCCGTAATGTCCCAGCGAATTTCCAACCTCCAATAGGAATCTCCGTTCTCACTGCTTCGGGCGGGTCGGGCTTGCGCCCGTCATCAATGGCTTCTCTGACAACTAAGAAATTGCCCTCTCATCTGCGTTTGCTGAGATGGTTTCTTCTGCCCCAACATAGAAAGAAATCTTTTGGTGCATGGGCTGAAGAGGCGTACAAGATCGCTTCGTCCTTGGAATTTTCAATTGTGCACGCCCACGATTTCACCGCTCTGGAAATTGGACAACGCTTGGCGCAAGAACATGGTGTTCCATATATCTACGACAGTCACGAATGGTGGTTGGGCCGACAGCGCCAATATCGACCCACACCGATTGCCGATCGCAAGGAGGCGGCGGCCGAGGCTCGGTGGTCTTCGCAGGCGAGTGCTGTTATTACAGTTGGTGAATCCATCGCTGAATTGATGCGGCGGGAGAGAGGATCCGAAAAAGTCTTTGTCGTGCGAAATAGTTTTCCAATCGAGGCGGACAACTCAAAGAAGGTCGTAACACCCCCACGCGGAATTATCTACGCAGGCAGAATTGATGCCTTTCGAGAACTTGAAGTAACGATGGGAGTTGCTCAAAAGATTCCACTTTCAATTTGCTGGATGGGAGAACACGACAACCAGTGGGCCGCCAACTATGTACCTCGCGCAAGGAAAATGGGCATTGAGGTATTGAGCGCCCAACCAATCGAGGCGGTTACGAAAGCTATGCAGAACGCGGGACTAGTTTTCGTCACACATTCGAATAAATTTGAGTCCCATCGTTTGGCGCTGCCCAACAAGCTCTTTCATGCGGTTCATGCCGGGGTTCCCATGATTGCAACCGACGTCACAGAATTGGCGCGAATAGTTCGCCAGTACGACATCGGTGAGCTTTACGAGCCAGGAAACCCGCAATCGATGGAAGACGCAATCGCAAGGGCAATCGGCCGGCATTCGGAGTTGATATCAAATGTAAAGGCCGCAAGGACTGAGCTCTCATGGGATCGAGATGCACAAGTTTTGCGAGAGATATATGCCGAAGTCTTAAAGGAAAAGCAGACATGAAGCGATACGACGTCAGTATTCTCGCCGCAGGGCGGGATGTATCAAATGCCCGCTTGCAGCGCGTAATGGCCTCGTGTATCTCTGAAGGCCTGAGTGTTGAATTATTCAGTTCTGGGAATAGATGCGATGTCCCGGATGGCGTTGCATTTCACATCGTGTCTAAAGGCTCACGTCTTACTCGAGTTACGAATGCGTTCTTGCTACCTTGGCGAGCGCATGGCAAGGTGCTTTTCACTCCTGACCCTGAGGGTGCCATTGCCATCTGGGCAAGCACCCTTCTGCGCAAACGTCCTTGGATCGCCGACGTACGCGAGGATTATCGTCTGCTCATCGAAGATCGCGCGTGGGCTAAGGGGATGCAGAAGATCATCGCGATTGGCCTGGCAAAGTTGGCGCTTTTTGCTAGCGCTCGAGCTGACGTGACAGTCGTTGTAGATGAATGGGTTCGCCCTCTTACGGCCAAGAAGCGGCTCGTAATAACTAACGCGCCAGACGTGCGATTTCTGCCAGACATTCATGCGCCGGATTCGATTCCACGGGCGTTGTATGTAGGTGATGTACGCGGTTCGCGTGGATTGTGGTCAATGCTCCGAACCCTTGAGTTGGCACCTGCTTGGCATCTTGATGTGATCGGAACTATTTCCAGTCAAGATATTTCACGAGTACTTGCGTGGAAGGAGCATTCCTCTGCGGCATCTCGAGTTCATTTTCATGGAACGCTCAAGCCTGAAGATTCCTGGAAATTCGCAGAGGGTGCGTGGGTTGGACTTTCTCTTTTGGAAAATACTCCGGCATTCAAGAGAGCTTGGCCTACGAAGATCGGCGAATATCTTGCGTGCGGGATCCCGGTCATAACGACGGATCTGCCTCGACCGCGTGAGGTCATCGTTTCGACGCGTGCTGGGGCCACCGTGGATTTTGATACCACTGAATTAACGGCCGGACAGACGGCTGGAATTCTGAATTCTTGGGCAGAAAATCCTGATAAATATGGAGAAGTACGAAAACGCGCCGAAGCGCAAGTGGACTTTTGGCGCAGTGGTGCAAGTTACGACCTTGTTGCCAAGGCAATTGGGCAATTGAGGCAGGCCCAAAGGTAGGGTTGCCCCATGCTCTCAGGGTCCCCCGCGCGAATCCATTCCACGGCCGATGTGGCGACTAGCGCTCGCATAGGTGACGGATCTTCAATCTGGCACTACGCACAGGTGAGAGAAGAGAGCGTTCTCGGAGAGAATGTGATCGTCGGACGAGGTGCATATATTGGTACTGGTGTGCTTGTCGGCGATAACTGCAAGATTCAGAACTACGCATTGGTTTACGAGCCGGCAATACTTGAAGCTGGTGTCTTCATTGGCCCAGGAGTGATTTTGACAAATGATGAATATCCCCGGGCAGTCAATCCCGATGGCTCTCAGAAAAGTGGGAGTGACTGGGAAGCAACGGGCGTGACAATTCGTGAGGGCGCATCAATAGGGGCGGGTAGCGTTTGCATCGCTCCAGTTGAAATCGGCGCCTGGGCCCTTGTTGCCGCCGGTTCAACAGTTACGAAGAATGTTCCCGCGTTCGCACTTGTAGCAGGCGTTCCTGCCAAGCGAATTCGTTGGGTTGGAAAGGCTGGCGTACCATTGACCGATGATGGCGCCGGCAAATTCACATGTCCGAAAACCGGCGTCCGTTATATCCAACGTGACGCAAATACTCTCGCGGAAGTAGATCAATGAGCACAATGATTCCAGCAGCTAAACCATTAATAGGCGAAGAAGAGCGTGAGGCAGTAGATCGCGTGCTGCAGTCTGGAATGTTGGCTCAAGGCCCAGAGGTCGCAGCGTTTGAGAAGGAATTTTCCGCCATCGTCGCTGGTCGGCATTGCATCGCTGTTAACTCTGGAACCTCAGGACTTCACATGGCCCTTGAGGCGATTGGCATGGACACAGGAGATGAAGTCATCGTCCCCTCATTCACATTTGCCGCCACGGCCAACTCGGTTGCGTTGACCGGCGCCACACCAGTGTTTGTGGACATCGACCCTCGAACATTCAATATTGACCCGGCGGCGATAGAGGCAGCAATCACACCTCGAACAAAGGCAATTCAGCCCGTTCATCTCTACGGTCAGCCGGCAGCAATGAACGAGATCATGGATATTGCCAGACGCCATAATCTCCTAGTCGTCGAAGATGCGGCTCAGGCACACATGGCCTCCCTTGATGGAACCCCTGTAGGAGCCTTCGGTGATGCGGGTGTTTTCTCCTTCTACCCAACCAAAAATATGACGTCAGGTGAAGGCGGAATGATCACAACCGCCTCAGATGAAATTGCACGACAGTCGCGCTTACTCCGCAACCAGGGCATGGAGAAGCGGTATGAGAATGAAATCGTCGGATTCAATACTCGCATGACCGATATCCACGCCGCGATTGGGCGTGTACAACTTCGGAAGTTGGCAAAATGGACCGAGCAGCGACAGGCGAATGCGAGGTTCCTTAATGAACATCTCACAGGAGTCGTGGTGCCGTACGTCGCACCTGGCGCGGTTCACGTCTACCACCAGTACACGATCCGAGTCGTTGGACATGATCGCGATGCATTCGGGGCAGAGATGACAAAGCGTGGAGTGGGAAATGGCGTCTACTACCCAATTCCCGTCCACCGACTTCCATCTTTCGGACTGACCTTTGATCTGCCAAACACAACAAGTGCCGCGAATGAAGTCCTTTCTATTCCAGTGCATCCAGCACTTTCTCAAGCTGATCTGGAGACCGTTGTTTCGGTTATCAACTCGATAGCCTCAGCAGGAGCTTAACTCGTGACAAATTTGCGAGCTGGCCTTGTCGGCCTTGGGATGATGGGCCGCCATCATGCACGAGTGCTTGCCTCACTCCCCGGCGTGGATTTCATCGGTGTCTCTGATCCCGCCGGAGATGCGCAAGGAGTGGCACAGGGTCGTACTGTCGTCGCCTCCGTTCAGGAACTCATCGAGCTCGGTATTGACTACGCGATGGTCGCAGTGCCAACCATTTATCATCTTGAAATCGGCAAACAACTAGCTGCCGCGGGCATCCATGCGATGGTGGAGAAACCGCTCTCCCACGACACGGCTTCGTCCAAGGAACTGACAAAAGCATTTAGTGACGCTGGTTTAGTGGGTGCGGTCGGGCACATCGAGCGATACAACCCTTCTCTTCAGGAGGCTAGGCGTAGGTTGGATCAGATTGGCTCTCTTTATCAAGTGGTGACCCGCCGCCAGGGTCCATTTCCAGCACGCATTGCCGATGTTGGCGTAGTCAAGGATCTAGCAACACACGACATCGATCTGACTTCATGGATCACGGGCCAGCCGTACACCTCGGTATCTGCACGCACTGCGCTTCGTACCGGGCGAGTACATGAGGATTTGGTGGCAGTTGTTGGAACTCTCGGAGACGGAACTATCACCAACCACCTTGTGAATTGGCTCAGTCCCTTGAAGGAGCGCGTAACAATTCTTACGGGCGAAAAAGGAGCATTTGTAGCTGACACGCTGACCGCCGATCTAACTTTCTATGCGAATGGAACCGTAACCTCAGGGTGGGATGAGATTGCTCAGTTCCGTGGTGTAAGTGAAGGAGATGTGATTCGTTACGCCATCGCCAAGCACGAGCCGCTTCGGATGGAACACGAACAATTCCGTGATGCAGTTCTTGGGAAACCATCCGACATAGTGACCA
>CAWJOR010000054.1:0-61904 GCA_963844465.1 uncultured Actinomycetota bacterium
CCGGCGTATTTTCGGTGACGTCGCGCGACGCCGATCGGACCAGGTCACCCGCCTGTCCATCGTCGGCGTAGTGCTCATCGCCACGCTGTTGCTGCTGGTCTATCGTTCCTTCACCGCACTGGCCTTGGGCTTTTTGCCCGTCATCAGCGGCGCGCTGGCAGGTATCGCTGCGGTCAGTCTGGGCTTCGGAGCGGTGCATGGCATCACACTGGGTTTTGGCACCGCGCTGATCGGCGAGGCGGTGGATTATTCCATCTACCTGTTCGTGCAATCAGAACAGGTTGCCACCGGGCGAACGATGCGAAAAGCTGGGTCAGTCGCTTCTGGCCCACCATCCGCTTAGGCGTACTGACCTCGATATTCGGCTTTGCGTCCTTGCTGCTGTCCGGCTTTCCGGGCTTGCGCGACTCGGACTGTGTTCGATCGCCGGCCTGATCGCCGCCGGCAGCCGTCGCCCGCTTCGTCCTGCAGCCGCTGCTGCCGACAACTTTTTCGCATTCATGATGTACTCGGCCATCGGACAGGTGCTGTCCCGTCTGGTGCAGCAGGCCCCCAGACTGCGCTGGGGCGCAGCCCTGCTGCTGCTGGCGGCTGATCGTGCTGGCCGGACACCGAACCCGCCTGTGGAACGACAATATTTCCTCGCTCAGTCCGGTATCCCAGGCTGATGTAGCGCTGGTGAAACCTGCGTGCCGACATGGGCGCTTCCGATGTGCGTTATCTGGTGGTAGCTTCCGGCGCAGATCGCGAGTCGGTGTTGCAGTCTGCCGAGCAGGTATCACGCGTGCTGCAAACACAGCTTGATCAGGGCGATCAAAGCTGGGAGAATCTACGTGTCTCGAGCCCGGTGAACTTGGAGCTCGCAGTGCTGCCAACGCAGCGATTGGGTGGGCATCTGGTGCAGGGCCATGTCGACGGTGTCGGGACGGTGGTCACACGCGAACCAGGAGAGCGATGGGAGCGTTTCGTTATTGCAATTCCTCGCCAATTGATGAAATACGTTGTCCCGCAAGGTTCGATAACGGTGAACGGGGTTTCATTAACGGTTGGGAGTCTCGATGACGCATTATCAGAAGTCGAACTGTGGATCATTCCTGAGACATCGACCAAGACAACTTTCGGGATTCTTCAAATCGGAGACAAAGCGAACATTGAAGTCGATGTGCTTGGCAAATATGTCGAACGCCTGCTTGCAAAAGGAGTAAACCCATGATGAATCGAGCCTTATCTGCCTTCAAGGCGGGCCAATTTATCATCGTGACCGATGATGCTGATCGGGAAAACGAGGGCGACCTCATAGCACCTGCGGTCTTCATGGACGCTCAAAAGATGGGGTTCATGATTCGGCATACGTCGGGAGTTGTTTGTGTAGCCATCGATGCAGAGCGTGCCCGCCGACTATCCCTTCCACCCATGGTTGTGCGCAATCAAGACTCTAAAGGAACCGCTTTCACTGTAACAGTGGATTTCAAAGAAGGCGTCACAACCGGCATATCGGCACAAGAGCGAGCACGGACGGCAAATGCTCTCGCAGATGACGAAGCCACCGCTTCGAGCTTTCTTCGACCAGGCCATGTTTTTCCACTTATCGCCAATGCAGAAGGGCTTTCTGTGCGAAGGGGTCACACCGAAGCAGGCGTCGCGCTTTGTAAGTTGACGGGCTTGTCTACTGCGGCCGTGCTTTCGGAATTGGTCAATGACGACGGATCGCTCATGCGAGGCGCGCGACTGCGCAAATTTGCCGAAACCCACAATATCCCAACGATTTCAATATCTGAATTGGCGGAGTTGGAATACCCCAAAGAAGAAAGCGCTAGTTTGGCCGAAGTTGCGGCCCAGGCAATTTTGCCAAGGAAAAAGTCAACATGGTCGATCAAAGTGGTCACTGGTATCGACGGCGATGAAAATGTCCTACTGACTCTAGGAGAGATTCAAGCGCGAAATTCCGATTACGCCCCTCTTGTGCGAGTGCACTCTGAATGCTTTACGGGCGATGTTCTTGGATCTACGAGATGCGAGTGCGGTCCACAATTGCACAGTGCCCTTGCGCAGATCGAGGCTGAAGGCCGCGGCGTTCTTATCTACCTGCGGGGGCATGAAGGTCGCGGTATTGGGTTGATCGAGAAGATCCGTGCATACGCGCTTCAAGATGAAGGGCTCGACACCGTTGATGCGAATCTGGCTTTGGGACACGAGATCGATGAGCGCAAATGGCACGATGCGGTGGAGTTGCTTCAGATGTTGAGATTGAAGAAGATTCGGCTTCTCACGAACAATCCAGCAAAAGTCGCCGCACTTGAAGAATCTGGCGTTGAAGTTGAGATCATTCCCTTGATAGTCGGTCAAGGCGAGCTCAACGCGCGTTACTTGGCAAGCAAACGTGACCGCCTCGGTCACATTATTCCGAGTGACAGCGAGTTATTTGGAAAGGAGAAGGCGAAATGAGTGGTGAGGGAGCCCCACAGATAGCAATCCCGAAATTGGGCAATGCGCGAGTTGCGATTGTGAGTTCGCAGTGGCACATACAGATATGCCAAGCGTTGGTCGATGGGGCACGTCGGGCTTGCGAGGAAGCAGAACTCGCTGAGCTTCACGTTGAGTGGGTTCCCGGCTCTTTCGAACTGCCACTGGCATGCGCCTATCTACTGGGTAATGGATACGACGCGGTGGTCGCAGTCGGTCTAGTCCTGCGAGGGGAGACGCCACATTTCGATTTCGTCTGCGAGGGAGTGACCGCGGGTCTGATGGACCTGATGCTCAAGATGAAGAAACCCATAGGATTCGGCGTATTGATGTGCGACACCATCGAACAAGCCCAAGCCAGAGCGGGCTTACCAGGCAGCATTGAGGACAAGGGTTTTGAGGCCGCAAATGCAGCCCTGCAGATGCTCGAACTTGAGCGAAGGATCGTCCAGTAACCTATGGGCATGAAATCCTTCGATGAGCTCTGGGCAGAACTCCAATTGATTCAGATCGAACGTCCTGCCAATTCTGGGACCATTGCGTCCATTGATGCGGGCGTGCATTCCATCGGAAAGAAGATCCTCGAGGAGGCAGGTGAAGTCTGGCTTGCTGCCGAGCATGAAGGTGACGAGCAATTAGCCGAGGAGATCAGTCAACTTCTCTATCACCTTCAAACGATGATGTTGGCAAGAGGGATCACCCTCGATGATGTTTACCGATACCTCTAGGGGGAGTGCTGTGCTGAGAATTGCTGTTCCAAACAAGGGCTCGCTCGCGGAAGCTTCCGCCGAAGTTTTGCGAGAAGCCGGATATCGCCAGCGCACCAACTCTCGCGATCTGGTACTGGCCGATCCTGACAACGGCGTTGAGTTCTATTATCTGCGCCCACGTGACATCGCTATCTACGTCGGATCCGGCGAACTCGAAGCGGGTATAACTGGCCGAGACCTTCTTATTGATTCTGGAGCACCTGCGCAGGAAGTACTCGAGTTGGGTTTTGGCGGTTCAACTTTTCGTTTTGCCGGTGGGGTTGGGCGTGAGTGGACGTTGGCAGATATCAATGGCAAGCGCGTGGCCACCTCATACCCAGGACTTGTAGGAAACTACCTATCTGAGGCGGGAATCAAGGCCACCGTGGTTCGTCTTGATGGCGCCGTCGAAAGCAGTGTTCGTCTTGGGGTAGCCGACGTCATTGCCGACGTGGTCGAAACTGGAGCCTCTTTGAGACAAGCCGGGCTTACGACTTTTGGCGAACCGATTTTGACGAGTGAAGCTGTCCTCATTCAGCGCAAGGATGCGGTCCTTGCCCCTGGTCTTGAGATCCTCATTCGTCGACTCCAAGGCGTCATTATTGCCAGACGCTATGTCCTCCTCGATTACGACGTACCAAAAGACGTGGTTGAAAAAGCGTGCGCGATAACACCTGGTCTCGAGTCGCCTACGATTTCACCTCTCCAGAAGCAGGATTGGGTGGCAGTGAGGGCAATGGTTCCTAAGAAGGAAACGAATCAGGTTATGGATGCCTTGTGGGCCTTAGGGGCAAGAGGAATTCTCGTGACCGACATTCACGCCTGCCGACTCTGATCATCCTCGACGTCTTCACGGGCGATACCCATGAGATAGAGAACGCTGTCCAAATAGGGCTGATTGACAGCGCTGTCGGCGGCCGCGCGGACCGCAGGTTTGGCGTTAAATGCGATTCCGAGTCCGGCAGCAGTGATCATGTCTAGATCATTTGCGCCATCACCGATTGCTATCGTCTGGTCCATGCCGACTCCGGCCAGTTCTGCAAATTCCTTCAAAGCTACGGCTTTTCCGCGGCGATCAATCACAGTGCCCGCTGTCTTGCCCGTAAGAAGGCCTTCTGAAACTTCAAGGCTGTTGGCTCGGTAATGCTCGATACCAAGGTCCTTGAGGAGGGGTTCAATGACTTCGATGAATCCCCCCGTTACTACGGCGACTGTGTGCCCGAGGCGTTGAAGGGTGCGGACAAGAGTGCGTGCTCCAGGAGTTAATGAAATCTCGCCTTGAACCTCGTGGATGACACTTGCCGGCAGCCCCTTGAGCAGGGCAACTCGTGCCGCAAGAGATTGTGCGAAGTCCAACTCACCGCGCATGGCCGCCTGCGTGATCTCACGAACTTGAGTTTCCACCCCAGCTTTGGCCGCTAAGAGCTCTATGACCTCTTGTTGGATCAGGGTCGAATCCACGTCCATCAAAATTAATTTTTTGGCCCAGCGCATCAGTCCGCCACGTTGAACGGCAATATCGACTCCTTGGTCGGCTGAAACCGTTGCCAATGCCGCCTGGATTTCTTGCTGAGACGAGCCGGATACGACGAATTCAAAGGCTGAAATCGGATAGGAGGCAGTCCGATAGATCCGTTCAATATTCGCGCCTTGTTCGGCCATTTCGCCCGCGATCGCAGCGATCGCCGAAGGTTTAAGCGGGTTGCCCAGGGCCGTCACATGGAGCAGCCCCGATTTGGCTGCAATCGAATCGGGATTCGAATGGGAAAAGGAGACAGCAATATCGACATCCAGACTGGCAGCACATTCAGAAAGATCTGCTTCGACGGCTTGGGCATGCTGTGGGTTTAACGAGATCAAGACGGTCAGTATCAGCCGATCTCGTATGACGACCTGTTCGATATCCACGATGGTCACCGCAAATGGCGATAGCGCGCTGAAGAGGGCTTGCGTGATACCAGGTGAATCCTGGCCCGAGAGCAGGATCAGCCCCGTATAGGGGTGGGACGCGGATTCGGGTGTGACGGACATGGGGTGAGGTTATCGCGTCTGCGGAGTACGACATGCCAGAGAGGCGCTATCTTTCTATCTCTATGAATCCACGAACCATTCTCGCCCTTTCCGATGTCAGCGTCCGCAAAGGAGAGCGCATCATTTTGGGTCCGGTCAATTTCTCGGTGACCGAGGGGGAGCGTTGGGTGATCCTGGGCCCCAATGGGGCCGGAAAGTCCACCCTCATCAAATTGCTGGCCGCCATGAGCTTTCCTACCGTGGGTCGCGTAGAGATTCTGGGGAGTGCGATGGGCCGGGTCGACGTTTTTGAATTGCGCCCCCGAATAGGGTTTTGCAGTTCGGTGATGGCAGAGAACATTCCCGAAGATGAGCTCGTGAGAGATGTCGTGCTCACAGCGGCCTATGCGATTCTCGGACGCTGGAATGAGGACTACGACCTCTGGGATGAATCACGCGCGATAGCGCTCTTGACCACATTCGGGGTGCGTAATCTTGGCGATCGCGAATTTGGAACTCTAAGTGAAGGTGAACGCAAGCGGGTGCAAATTTGTCGAGCTTTGATGGCCGATCCAGAAGTTCTACTCCTGGATGAACCAGCTGCTGGACTGGACCTTGGCGGCAGGGAAGACTTATTGAGCAGATTTGCGAACTTCTCACGCGATCCTGGTGCACCTGCAACGATCTTGGTCACCCACCACATTGAAGAAATTCCTGAAGGAACCACCCATGCTCTTCTTATGAAGGATGGCGTCATCGCGGTATCGGGGCCAATCGATGAGGTAATTACCTCTGAGCACATAAGCGCGGTATTCGGCCTTCCCATTGCCGTCGCGAAGGAAGGTTCTCGATTCTTCGCTAAAGCACTATGAACATCCTTGAAGGTGTCCATCCAGAGTGGATAACTGCACTGGAAAATGTTCGTGATGAAATCAGGAAGATAGAAGCATCACTCGAAGGGTATGACTTTAACCCAGCACCTGAAGATGTTTTTAAAGCCCTTCGTAGATCCATTTCCCAGACGTCGGTTGTGATCTTCGGGCAGGATCCATACCCGAATCCGCAACATGCGATGGGATTGGCCTTCTCTGTTCCGAGGCAAGTCCATCCAATTCCCAAAACTTTAGTAAACATTCTTCGCGAGCTTCATGATGACATTGGATGCGAGATTCCATCATCAGGGGATTTGACACCATGGGCAGACCAAGGTGTTGCGCTGGTGAATCGAATACTTACAACTCCCCAAGGTCAGAGTGCAGGACATGTAAAACTCAATTGGCAGGTCATCACCAATGAAATAGCGAGGGTGCTTGGGGAACGAGGAACCATTGCAGTTCTTTGGGGAAGACATGCGCAAGAACTCACGCCATTTTTTGCTAAGGAATTGGTAATCTCGTCTGCGCATCCGAGTCCGCTGTCGGCGTATCGAGGGTTCTTTGGATCACAACCTTTTAGTAAGACCAATCAATTGCTCGCGAGCACGGCTCGACGGGCAATTGATTGGTCTCTAGGCTAGTTCAGCCTCAAGCGATCCAGACATTGATAAGCGCTGTGAAGAAATAGATAACAAACAACACTGATACAAGCAGAAGTAGCGGATGAATCTCTCTGTGCCGTTTTTGAATGAAGCGGATGACTACGTGGGCGATGAAGCCTGCTCCGATACCGACTGAGATGCTGTAGGTGAATGGCATCAAGATGATTGTGAGGAATGCTGGAATTGCAATGCCCAGATCTTCCCAATCCACTTGCTTTATCTGCGTCATCATGAGGAATCCGACTATCACCAATGCGGGCGTTGCTGCCTCATAAGGGATAATCGCGACTAGCGGCGCTAGGAATGTGGCGAAGAGGAAGCAGATTCCGGTAACGACCGAGGCCAGGCCAGTTCGCGCACCTTCTCCGACACCAGAAGCGGACTCGATGTAGGAGGTGTTTGAAGAGATGCTGGCAGCACCACCGGCAACTGCTGCCAAGGAGTCGACGAAGAGGATTTGCTCGGTTTTTGGAATGTAGCCCTTCGAATCCACCAATCCGGCTTCAGTTGCGATTGCCGTGAGGGTACCTACGGTGTCAAAGAAGTCGGATAGTAGAAGTGTGAATATCAGCAGAATGGCAGATATCGCTGAGATCCTGCTGAACGAGCCAAGCAAACTGAAGTGACCAAGTAATCCGAAATCAGGTGTGTCGACAATTTTGGATGGGACAGTAGGAATGTTCAATCCCCAACCTTTTGGATTGAATTCCGTCGGCGAGATAAAGCTCGGACCGATCTTGAATGCTTTCTCGATGAGTACTGCTGCCAAAGTGCCAAGAGCGATGCCAATCAATAGCGCGCCCTTGACCTTCTTAACGATGAGTCCGATCATCAGGAAGAGCCCGAACGCGAAGACGATTATCGGCCACCCCACGAGAGTTCCGTTGTCGCCAAGAGTCACGGGGACCGGACCAGTACCAGTGCGGCGCACAAAACCAGAGTCGACAAGGCCAATCAAGGCGATGAACAGGCCGATGCCTACTGAGATCGCGATCTTGAGTTGCTGAGGCACTGCGTGGAAGACCGCGGTTCTAAACCCCGTGAGAACCAGAATCGTGATGATCAAACCTTCTATAACGACCAGGCCCATGGCATCTGCCCAGGACATCTTTGTCGCGATGCCGACAGCGACGAAGGTGTTCAACCCAAGGCCAGTTGCAAGAGCGATGGGAAAGTTGCCGACTACGCCCATCAGGATGGTAATAACCCCCGCAACAAGTGCAGTGGCTGCTGCGATCATTGCAAGATTGGGGTGTGAGCCGTCACCGCCCAAATACTTTCCGTCACCGTCTTTGGTCAGCCCAATAATTAAAGGATTCAGGGCGACGATGTAGGCCATCGTGAAAAAAGTGACGACACCACCGCGGATCTCGCGGCCAACGGTCGAGCCTCTTTCGGAGATTTTGAAATACGTATCAAGCACGCTCTTCCCCTTTGCTCTTTTTTGTATCGGGGATGATCCCCGTGCAGTTTCACGACCTACAAGCCGGAGGAAGCTAAAGCAGACGCTATCGCGCGATCTATGTTACCGATGAGTAAGGCGAGCCAGGATTCCGCATGAAATGGCAATGGACTGTCCAATAAAGAGGGCAAATACGGCGGTTCCGAGCCCCACTCGGCCGCCAAGGGCGAAGCCAGCAGTAAGGACGACGGCCTCGATTCCAAGGCGTACTCGCCCAACCCGCACCCCAGAATGGCGGTGAATACCCGTCATCCAGCCGTCCCGGGGACCTGGGCCCAACCCGGTGCTGATGTACAGAGCCGAGGCGATGCCAACGAGGACGACCCCGGAGACAGCAAAAGCAAGTCCTGGCAGAAAACGGCTTTGCTCCGGGAAGAAGTCGACGCCGATTTGTAGGGCTGCAGGTATGACCAAGAAATTGAGGAATGTGCCGAAACCGGGCTTCTCGCGAAGGGGAATCCACAATAACAAAACGACGCAACTGATCACCCAGGTGGACCACCCCAGGTTGATCCCGGTCCTTAGGGATATGCCCTCAGAAAGGACGATCCATGGAGAATTACCCAGACGAGATTGCACTAGCAATGATTCGCCGATGCCGAAAAGAAACAGTGAAGCCGCCAGAATTGCGACACGTTTGGGTGCAAGATCCCAGCGGGTCTTCGCCCTCCACGGAGTAATTGGAATGGTTCGGTGCGGTTTGAAAAACTCGATAACGCGGCTCACGTATCCGGAGAACATTGATGGAGGCTATCTCATTGGTCGTGGTCGACGCATGCCAATATGACTCGTATAGCATTGCAGCACGATGAAACTCGCGATTTTTCCAGGTATCGGAACCCTTATCAATATTTTTGCGATCGTTGGTGGATCCACCCTTGGTGTGCTCGTCGGGGGCAGGATGCCGGTACGAACGAGAAATCTTCTAACCGATGTTCTCGGGATCACCGTCATCCTCGGTGGGGCGGGTGCACTGATAAGTCTCTGGTCGGCGCGTTTTGTTGGTTCGCTGCCAACTGGCTGGACACTTCTTTCGATCCTGGCTGCGCTCTTGATCGGCGGACTCATTGGATCGGCAGCACGAATTGAAGATCGCCTCGACGGCCTCGGCGAGAAATTGCGAGTTCGTTTCAGAGCGTCGAGTGAGAGTCATTTCGTTGAAGGATTTGTTTCGGCATCGCTGATCTTTGCGATCGGCCCGCTCGCAATTCTTGGAAGCATCAGCGATGGAATGTCTACCGGAATAGATCAACTCGTTTTGAAAAGCACTCTCGATTTCTTCGCGTCGATGGCATTTGCCGCTTCACTAGGGTGGGGAGTGGCGGTGTCAGCTCTTCCCGTCGGTATCTACCAAGGATTCTGGACTCTTATAGGAGTCGGGCTTGGTAGCGTCCTTAGCGGATATCAAGTGGATGCGATGACGGCAACCGGCGGCGTTTTACTTCTTGGAATCGGACTCAAACTCCTTAAGATCAAAGAGATCGCCGTTGGGAACCTCTTGCCTGCATTGGCGGTCGCCCCGCTGTTCGTATGGGGCCTTCATGTTCTTACACGCTGATGAACTAGAAGGTTTTCCCGGCGATGACAATTAGCTATTAAACGGTAGCGGCTCAATAGAACTGTGGGCGGCCCTGGATGCGCGTGCAGTGACTTGACGCATGTGGTGCCTTCGGCAGAGGACTTCGTAGCCAACTTCCTGTCCCGCCGATACATCGCCCACTACGACTTGCTCGCCTTCGGTGATCATGACCCCACCCAATGTTCGTGCATTGTGGGTAGCGCGTGCTCCGCACCAACACAGAGCCTCTACTTGCAGTGTGTTCACGCGGTCTGCCAACTCGATGAGCCTTGCCGAACCTGGGAAAAGAGAAGTCCGAAAATCAGTCAGGATTCCGAACGCAAAGACGTCAATGCTCAATCCATCGACAATCTTGGCCAATTGCTCAATTTGCATGGGCTGATAGAACTGCGCTTCGTCACAGATGACGTAGTCAATGCGTTCGCCCATCGAAAGCTGGTCGACCACGAAACGGTGAATGTCCAGATCCGAGTCGACCTCAATGGCTTGGCGTTGAAGCCCGAGTCGAGAAGAGATGACACCGCTGCCTGCGCGGTCTTTGCTGGTGAACATAAGACCAGTGCGCCCGCGGCTTTGATGGTTATGGGCAGTCTGAAGGGCAAGGGTTGATTTTCCGCTGTCCATTGTCCCGCAGTAGTAAATTAACTCAGCCACAGGATTGATCTTGCCATAAATTGGACCTCACTTATTGACCACGCTCAACTTGACCAATTCCCGAGTTAGTAATGGGTCCAAATGCGTGGCGAAGTCAACGCTCATGTGCGTAGCATCTCGGTAGACGACAATCCCATCTCGAATCGCAGGACATATTTTTGCGCAGAACCAATTCGTTGGATCGATGACCTTGCTGGGACTGCCCAAACTCTGAGTTAGCCACAACTCCGGTGTAGGGCGAGGCGTGGAACAGGTTGAAATGGATTGCTGAAGAAGACACGAGGGAATATCTCTACCTGGCCATGGGGTGTCCTGCATGTATATGGGGTGTTGAGCCATGCGACTCAATCGTGTCATCGTGAGAATCACGCCTTTTCTCCACCACTGCGCAGAATTTGAGATGGTAGTCGGGGGTGAATAGTGCTCGAAATTGGAAACAATCACTGCCCACGGACGCGCCTTTTCAATTCTTTTAAACGAATTCTCACGCCAGAGTTGGCAGGGAGCATTGCGAAAAGCCCCCTGATCAGGAAGTTGGACACTGGAGGCAGGGCAACTCGACTTTGTTAGAACCACAAGCTTGAAGCCGTTGGTGGCCGCTATCGAATCTAATGTCGGAAACCACTGAGCCGCATGCGAGTCACCGAAGAGGAAAATCGTCTTCATTCCATGAACATCACCGTAAATGCACGGCGGAGATGATGTCGCTGATTTGCCGACCTGGCATCCGTCTGCATAGATTGCCGGTAATCGAGTGATCGCCTTGAGAGCTGTGCTGCCAGATATACCTCTTATTTGAAGATCTCTGGCAGACGAGTACGAAATCCCTACGCCGAGAATCGAAACTGTGATTGTGCCAATTGCGGCTAATCGAATAACGGAGGAGAAAGGTTTGTGGACGTGTCGAAGTGGATTTTCAACGAAACGATGGGTCAATCCCGCGAGGACGAAGGTCAGAGCGATTGACCCTGCGCGCTGGAATGGGGTCAGGGGAGCGTGGAGAACGTAGACCGGAAGCACCAATGCCGGCCAATGCCACAAATAGAGAGGATAGGAGATATCACCGATCCATTGAATGGGGCGAAGATTGAAAGTTCGGGAAAGAGTTTTCGGCAAGTCGCTGATCATGAAAAGCAGAAAGGCCGCAGAAAATGTCGGAAGAAGGGCTGCGCGCCCTGGGAAGAGCGTATTTTCGCTAAATATCAGCGCGGCGAGGAAAACTAGAGTCAGAGCAGACCAAGCGACCCACCGCCACCGCCGAAACGCCAGAGGGTAGTCGCGAAGAAATACCACCAATGCGCCGAGCCCAAGTTCCCATGCCCTTGTCGGAAGAGAATAGAAAGACCAGATTGGAAATTTCGACGTAGCCAAGAGCGACAGGGTCAACGATGCGAGGGTAACCGCGACAAGTACCGTGGTAACCCTTCTCTTTCGTCCCGTCCGCGCTGCTACCAGAATCAGCAACGGCCATACAAGGTAGAATTGTTCTTCTACTGCGAGAGACCAAAAGTGAATAATGGGGGACGGGGTGGTTCCAAGATTCTGGTAATCATTTTGCCACCATGCAAATACGTAGTTGCTCACATAAAGGGCGGCCGCCACAATATTGCGTCCCAGATTCGATCGAGCACTCGCGGGCATGACAACGAAAGAGGCAATTGCGGTTGAAACGAGGACGAGAAAGGTGGAGGGGAGCAATCTCTTAATTCGCCTGGAGTAGAAATTAGAGAGTGAAATAGATCCAGTCTCACTCAATTCTCTCAAAAGAAGACCCGTTATGAGATAACCAGAAATTACGTAGAAGATATCGACGCCTATGAAGCCGCCTGAAAGGAATTTGCCGTGGAAGGCGATAACAAGGAGAACCGCTAAAGCGCGCAGTCCTTGAATTTCCTTGATACGCATTTAGACGGTGAAGATTGAGTGCACCGAAACCTCTGGAAATTCACTTGAGATCCGTTTGCGCGGTTCCAATGAAGAAATTTCTAGGACGGTGCCAACGGCAGAGACTGTTCCTCCAGAACGCAATATGAGACGGATACCAGCGCAAATAGTTCCACCAGTAGCAAGGACATCGTCTATAAGAAGGACCCGCGACCCAATGTCGATAGCGTCTTGGTGAATCGCCACAACGTCTGTTCCGTATTCAAGGCCGTAACTTTCTTCATGGGTGTCAAAAGGCAGTTTCCCTTTCTTTCGAATGGGGACAAAACCCAGACCAAGAGAGTAGGCAATTGCCGCAGCGAAAATGAACCCTCGCGCTTCGACCCCCACCACGACGTCGCAGTCTTGAGCCAGAGGCGCGAATTCGGAAACGACCGCGTGAAATGACGGGCCGTGGGCCAGCAGGGGAGTTAGATCCTGGAAAGAGATCCCCGGTATTGGGTAATCCGCTATCTGCCTTATAGAGGCACGAGCGTGCTCAAGGGCCGGATCCATGCGTGAAGATTACAGCCAAAAGTCATCTCTTTTATTGATTGGCTAAGAGGCTCAACTTTACGGGCGTGGGATTTGCGAAAAGGTCTAGCACCGGGCAATTCTTGTCAACAAATTCTTGAAGCTGTGCATATCGATCATCGGTGTCTGAGCCTGTTATATGGGTCGTCAGACGAATCTCAGAAAATCCTGGGCGCACCTGCTCATTCATGCCAAAAAGCCCCCGAACATCTAGATCGCCTTCGGCCGCCACTTCAATCGTGTCGATCGCGATTTCAAGATTCTGTGCGTACAAACGGTAGACCACGATCTGGCAAGCGATGAAGGCACCAAGGGCGATTTCCACGGGACTGGCAGCAATGTCGTCCCCGGCAAGACCGGCTGGTTCATCAATATGAAAGATGTGTTTGCCCGCTTGAAGACGTGTCGCAACCGCTCCGACTCCTACTCCATTTACCTTATACGTGAGTGCCGCACGCGAAACGTCCTCTTCAATGCGTCCGCTCCAGTATGCACCTGCGTCTATTAATCTTTTTGATCGGTCTTCATTAGTAACTGACGGAATTGAAAATGCTTTCCCTACCATGGCAATTTCCTCCTATGGTTGTTTTTAGTTGAGGACGGAAATTAACAGGAATCAAGATTGATCACACGCAACGAGATCGCACATGACTTCGACTGTTACTTGGGAATTGTTTCGTGCAGAAATCGATGATCTTCATTCGGGGGACATGGGCGTGGAATGGAGGATTATTTAAGGTTCTCACAAACTGCGTGGTCAATTTCCGCAGAACTCTCACAGAAACATCCCTCAGTCTTTAGACGTAAAGCACATCAGCTTTGCACTTGCGGGGAGGTTCCACATGAAAAGAAATAAAATCGTAACGGCGACAATACTGAGTGCTGGCTTGATCTTAGGTGCCACAAGCTCGGCATTCGCCACCGACTCAACGCCTACTGCAACGGTTACCACGGCTTCGTATAATTCTCAGGTAGCCGCATACAATTCTTCGTTGATTGCATTTGACTCTGCGACGGCTACGTTCAAGATTCAAGCAGCCGCTTATTCAACGGCAGTTCAGGTGTACAAGACGTCATATAACAACGCGCTAGAGACGTACAAGGCCATTTTGAAGGCGAATTCCCCTGCTACCACCGCGGCTCAGTACGCTGCTTTGGTGGCTGCCTACAACACAGCCATGACTGCCTATACCACCGCCACAGTAACCTTTAAGGCCCAGTTGAGTGTGTATCAGGCTGCTGCATTGAGTTACTACAACGCTTACAAGGCTACTTATCAAGGCTACAAGACGACCCTTGAAATGCGTGAACAGCTAAAGAAGTCGATAAACGTCGCGTTTGATCTTGCGGTCCACAACGCCAATGTGGCCTTTGCAACCGCGATGTCGACTGCCACGACCGATGCTCAAAAAACTGCCGCTACCAACGCTCGTCAGAGTGCAATTGTCTCCGCAATTGCGACTCGCAAGGCAGCTCTTGACACCCTGGGTGCCAAGATTGTCAAGCCACACAAGGTAGAGGTAAAAATCAGTGTCAAAGAAGATGGTTTCAAATTTGATCGACCAGCTCGACCAATCCGACCAGCACATGTAGAGAAGTCAAAGAAGTAGGAAAAGCAAGACACTCTCCGATTCTCTGAGAGTCAGAGGGCCCCTGGTATGCACCGGGGGCCTTCTGACGTGTCGGATGGAATACGCCGCTTCCACAAGGTGCTGGGTCAAATTGCGCAGAGCTCTCACAGAAAGGCCCACCAGCCTTAAGTCGTAAAGCACATCTGCTTTGCACTTGCAGGGAGGTTCCACATGAAGACGAAGAAGATCATTACAGCCACACTACTTAGTGCCGGCTTGATCCTAGGCAGTACGAGCGCGGCAAATGCCGTGGATCCGACACCTACTGCAACATTTACTTTGGCTACGTACAATTCCCAAATAGCCGCATATAACACATCGCTAATTGCATTTGACACTGCAACAGCCACGTTCAAGGCTCAGGCGGCTGCATACGTCACGGCGGTTCAGGTGCACAGAACTTCATACAACACTGCACTTCAGACTTACCAGGCGATCCTCACAGCGAATTCCCCTGTCACTACTGCTGCTCAATATGCCATATTGATCAGCGCCTACAACACGGCAATGACTGCCTATAGCACTGCCACGGTTACCTTCAAGGGGCAAACGAGCACCTTTCAGGCTGCCGCAACAAGTTATAACACGACATTCCAGGGCGTTGTCCAGGGATACAAAGTGGTGGAAGAGATGCGTGAGCAACTCACTAAGATAATCGACGTTGCCTTCAATGTGGCAGTTCAGAACGCAAACGTGACTTTCGCATCTGCCATGTCAACTGCAACGATCGATGCTCAAAAGAGTGCTGCTGTCAATGTTCGTGACAGCGCTGTAGTTGCGGCTGTTGCGGTTCGAAAAGCGGCCCTAGATGCCTTGGGCGCGAAGTTGGTTAAGCCAACCAAACTACAGATTAAGATTGCTGACAATGACAATGGTTTCAAGGCCGTTCGATTTGCTCAACCGTTCATGCCGGCCCATTTTGAGAAATCAAATTGGTCGCATGAATCGGAGAAATCACATAAATCGGTAAAATCGAATAAGTCACATAAATCTGGAAAATCACATAAATCAGAAAAACATTAATCTCACCAAGTAATTGGAGAGACCAAAGAACCCCTGGATCATCAGGGGTTCTTTGGCATGTATGAAGAAATCCATTGACTCCCACAAGGTACTGGGTCGAATTACGCAGAGCTTTCGCAGATTCAGGCGTCATTCTTTATGTGTAAGGCACATCTGCTTTGCACTTGCAGGGAGGTTACACATGAAGACGAAGAAGATCATCACAGCCACACTCTTGAGTGGTGGCTTGATCCTGGGCACAACGAGCGCGGCATATGCCGTGGATCCTGCACTTAGCGCAAACCTGACCGTGGCTTCCTATTCATCACAATTTGCCACATTCAACATGTCGTCGGCCGCGTTTGATGCAGCCACAGCTACCTTTAGGACACAAGTATCGACCTACGCAACCGCATTGGCCGCATACAAAGCCTCGGATGCGGCACTGCAGCAGGCTTATCAGACGGTTTTGAAGGCCAATACCCCCACTAGAACCGCTGTCCAGTACTCAACCTTGACGACGGCGTACAAGACGGTCACGATCGCGTACAACAAGTCAGCAACGCTTTTCATGTCACAATCGAACGCCTACCAAGCGGCGGTACAAAGTTACGAGAAGTCATACCAGGCGGCCGCGCGAAGTTATAAGACCACACTGGCCATGTACGAGCAGTTGAACAAGACCATCTATCTGGCCTTTGAGACCGCCGTGCACAATGCCAACCATACTTTCGCCGTTTCTCTCAGAGCATCCAAGTCAAAGGCGCAGAAGGCCAACGCCATAAAGGTGCGTCACTTGGCCGTTGTTGCTGCAATAGCGACGCGTAGTGCGGCTCGTGCTGAACTTGGATCTAGGCCAATTAGTCCAATCCAACAGATCAAGATTGGGCAGAAGGTTGACACGTTCAAGGCCCTTCGTCCGGTTCGCCCTGTAAAGGGGATCTAGTCGAGCCAAGTATTACCGTTTTGCCACAGGGCCTCCGGAGTACGCCGGAGGCCCTGTGGTATGTGCGGCATATTTGCCAGCTTTCAGTACCACCACTCACCGTTGTGAGTTTGATCTTCGTATAGTGGTTCTGTTCCGAAGGATGGTGCGCCAATGGAATCTCTGAATATGCGGCGGGTATTTTTCTCCGCAACCATGACTTCCTTCTTATTCTCTCTGATTTCCCTTCCAGTGTCGGTGGGGGCGGATGCAGCGTGGCGAAGTGGAAATCCACCCACCATCGTTTCGGCCAAATTCGATGATCAAAGACGGCTTGTTGTCGAATTTAGCGCGCCTGACGGGATGGCCCACCTAAACGCTCGCGAAAGCAACCCCAGAGGTGGGTCAGTTGTCATAGACAGCGATCCCGTCAATGCCAAGGCCGCCTATGAGACGTCCTATGGTCCCTTGATGGCTTGCAACAATAAAGGCAATTGCAAAGGATATTGGTCTCTCTCGACATATCCTGAGAAGAGCACCTACACGTTCACATCGCCGCCACTAAGCGAGAAGGATTTCCCAGCAGGTACCTACTACCTACAAGTCAATACCTTTAACGAGGACCCTTATGCGAGCACTAGGCAAGAAGAGTTTTCAAAAATTGAAACCGTCATCTTGGGAACCGTGTCGATTGCGCCATCTCACATTGTGCCCCTACTGCTTCCCGCCCTTATTCCGGTGAGCAACGGAACACCTATCTGCGTCGCTTGGCGAAACTATATGGCGATCGGGAATCTAGCGGCGACAGCGCAAAACGCCTACAACGCGGCAATGAACGCTCGGCTTGAGAAGATGTCCAGCTTCCCTCCCGCCGTGGAGGCGATTTACCAACGCACGCTTAAGCAGACATCCGCAGGGAAGGCCGCCCTGGCGAAAAACGGTACTCGCGCCATTTCAGCCTGCAGTGCTGCGCCGACGGCTGTTGCGAAAAAAGGTGAATTCGTGCCTGTACCCGTGCCTGCTAGTAACGGCACCGCAGCATGCAAGAAGAACCGCGACCATCTCGTCTACCTCAACCAAGAATTGCTCAAAGTCGTCAACAACTTCCGGACTACCAGCACCAGCCAAACGACGCGAACAAAGCAACTCAACACCCGGTTCAATCAATTGACTGCGGATTTGGAGAAGACTTGGCCTCTGGTCTTCAAGGCGTGCGCTTCATTCTGACCATCTAACGGTCAGGGGGATCTTGTGTCCGAACGGGGACTTGAACCCCGAAGCCCTTGCGGGCACTAGCACCTCAAGCTAGCGCGTCTGCCAATTCCGCCACCCGGACGAGTGAAAGCCAAGGATATCAATGCGGGCTGTTGGAGACAAAAGCAGTCGATTTTCAGACAGAATAGCCGCATGACAACAACTGCCAGCCATGATCTCAGCCACTCTGATCGCTCCGAGCTTGAACAGGATGCAATCACCATGTGCCAGGAGATGATCAGAATTCCCAGCGTCAACTTCGGTGAAGGAAAAGGCGACGAGAAGGCGATGGCAGATTACGTTGTCACTAAGTTGGCTGAAGTAGGAATCTCTTCGCGAATCTATGAGGCAGCACCCGGGCGATGCAATGTTGTGGCAAATATCGAGGGAGAGGACACCGATCGACCTGGCTTGGTCGTGCACGGTCACATCGATGTGGTTCCGGCGAATGCCGAGGACTGGTCGGTTGATCCCTTTAGCGGCGAGATTCGAGATGGGATGATCTGGGGTCGAGGAGCCCTGGACATGAAAAACATGGACGCCATGATCTTGGCAATCGTGCGCAAGTGGGCACGAGTTGGCTACAAACCCCCACGAAACATCGTCCTTGTCTTTTTTGCTGACGAGGAAGCCGGAATGACGTATGGCTCACGATGGATGGCGAAGGAGCATCCCGAGGTTTTCGCTGGATGCACCGAGGCAATTTCAGAAGTCGGCGGATTCTCAGTCACTGTCGGCGATGGCAAACGTCTCTATTTAGTGGAAGGAGCCCAAAAGGGGATTCACTGGATGAGGCTGACCGCGCATGGTCGTGCAGGTCATGGCTCCATGATGAACGATGACAATGCGATTACAGCCATCGCAACCGCCGTGGAGAAGATCGGAAGACACACCTGGCCGCAGCGATACACGAAGACAGTAAAGGTATTTTTTGAACAGGTCGCGAAGGCCACGAACAAACCGTTTGATCTCTCTGATCTTCGACCTCTTCTGAAAGAGCTTGGCTCGACCTCAAGGATGATCGGCGCGACTCTCCAAAACTCTGCGAATCCAACTATGTTGGAGGCCGGCTACAAAGCCAATGTGATTCCACAAAGCGCCTCCGCGATCATTGACGGTCGATTTCTTCCAGGGTTTGAAGAGGAACTCAATGAAACGATTCGCGAGTTGATCGGACCTGATATCCAGATCGAGACGGTCAATCGGGATATTGCCCTGGAAGTTGATTTCACCGGCGATCTCGTAGACGCCATGTGTAATGCATTGAGGTCTCAGGATCCGGAGGGTATCCCTGTGCCATATTGCATGAGCGGAGGCACCGACAACAAAGCGCTGTCGGATTTGGGAATCACTGGCTATGGATTTTCGCCATTACGTCTTCCTCCGGATTTGGACTTCATGTCGCTATTCCACGGGGTCGATGAGCGGGTGCCCGTAGATGGAATCTGTTTTGGCGTAAAGGTCCTAGAGAATTTCCTCGAGAACTGCTAGATCGCCGAAGCGTCATCCAGCGCGCTACGGACAATGTAGGGAAGAGAGATTTCCTCTGACATCAAGATCCCGCGCAACTGAGCGCCTGTTCTGGCACCGACGATCGCGGAAGTGACGCCGACTTGATCACGAACCCACGCCAAGGCCACTTCTAGGGGCGAATAGCCAAGCCCTTCAGCTGCCACATTGACGGCCTCGACTATTCTCATGCTTCGTTCGTCAAGATAAGGCTCAACAAAACCAGCAAAGTGGGGGCTGGCACCGCGCGAGTCGCTGGGCGTACCCATTCGGTACTTGCCCGTAAGAACGCCACGGCCGAGCGGCGACCATGCCAAGAAACCAACTTCAAGATCATTGGCGCATGGAAGCACTTCCTTCTCAACACTTCGATTGAGCAATGAGTATTCATTCTGGAGCGTCGCGATGGGCGCTTTAGTTGGAAAAGACTCCTGTCTCGTAATCGCTCGCGCACTTTGCCAGCCCCCAAAGTTCGAAACACCTACATATCGTGCCCGCCCGCTGGAATAGGCGTAATCGAGAGCGGAGAGTGTGTCGTCCAAAGGATTGAATGGATCCCACGTGTGCACCTGCCAAAGATCGACAAAGTCTGTACCCAAACGATTGAGCGAGTTATCAAGTTCGGCAATCAGAGATCGCCTTGAGGTGCTTACGACGCGTTCGCCGTCTTGAACGGAGATTCCCGCTTTGGTAGAAATGAGGACCTCGTCGCGCTGGAAGAGGGTCCCGATGAGGCCTCCAATGACTCTCTCGCTATCACCGTCTCCATACAGGGCCGCGGTATCAAGGAAATTCCCCCCAGCATCCAGGTAAGCCCGAGCTTGGTCGGCTGCTTCGTGCTCATCTGTATCGCGCCCCCACGTCATGGTGCCCAGCCCAAGCCTTGAGATCAGGAGCCCGCTTTTGCCCGCACGACGAAATTCCATGATGCGACCCTAGCAAGGCGGGGAGAGGAATTCCCCGATAATCTTCCTGCTTGTCCTGATAATTTCTCTTTCTCAGGATTTAGTGGAAGTGAGGCAACGGTCGTGACATTGGTCGTCCTCGTTCGACATGCTCATTCCATCGCCAATGGCTCAGGAATTCTTGCTGGGAGATCTGTAGGCGTCCTGCTTTCGCCCGCGGGAAGAAAACAAGCAAACGAGTTGGCAAGAAGACTCGGAACCATTCCGGTCAAGTCGCTGCGTTCGAGTCCGATGGAACGATGCGAGCAGACGATTTCACCTTGGTTGAAGAAGATGGCGAAGACAAATTCAAATGTGAAGGTTGAGATAGATCAAGATCTCTCTGAAGTCGATTACGGAGAATGGACGGGACGAAAACTTCGAACTTTATCCAATGAAGCGCTCTGGAAGCAGGTCCAGGAAGTGCCATCACAGGTGACTTTTCCCGATGGGGAAAGTTTGGCAGCCATGCAAGAACGCGCAATGCGGGCATTGGAGCGCGGTTTGGCCAAACGCGGGAAAGGGCATGTAATTCTTGTTTCCCACGGAGATGTCCTGAAGTCGATCATCGCTGCCTCACTGAATATGCACCTGGATGAATTTCAGAGAATCGTTATCGACCCCGCGTCCGTTTCAATTCTGGATTATTCCTTGACTAAACCGAGGCTGATCCTCATGAATGATTCTCGATCGCCGTTGAATCCAGAATTGTTTCTAGACCGTCGAAGGCGTCTAGTTGTAGGCGGCGGCGCAGGCAATCCAGTGATGGGGCAGAAACTGTAAATGGCGCGAATCGTGAATACATTCGACCCAGTTGAGCGATTTGTCGTGGGAACCGTTGGGGAGCCAGGGGAGAGGAGTTTTTTCCTTCAAGCGTGCTCAGGCAACAGACTTGTATCTGTCCTACTTGAAAAGACGCAAGTGATTGCAATCGCAGATCGCTTGGAGATTCTTTTGCGGGAATTGCGCCGGATCGACCCATCGTTAGTTATTGAAAGATTGCCACGAGATGAAGATCCTCTTGAAACCCCGATTGTTGAGGAGTTTCGCGTTGGGATCGTCTCCCTTTCGTGGCTGAGCGAACGCGAATTGGTCTCTGTGGAACTTCAGGCGGTAAATGAGAATGCACCCGACAGCCAGGAGATTTATCCAGACGACGACTCGGATGCCCCAGATCTTTTGCGGGTGGTTCTCACGCCAGCTCAGACAAATGCCTTTGTGAGACGCGCAGCATCCGTTGTCAATGCGGGGCGCCCTCCGTGTCCATTCTGCGGTCTTGCACTGGATCCACGGGGCCATGTCTGTCCGAGGGCCAATGGCTACAGGCGTTAGTTCCAAACTCGAACAGGCCCTTCAAAGTGGCGAAATGAAAGTTACTGGGCGTTTGGTGGATGCTTCCAATGCAACGATGCTCGCCAATGTCACCCAAGGCACTACTTTGCTGACCTGCATCTACAAACCCATTGCAGGCGAACGCCCTCTATGGGATTTCGCCGACGGCACCCTCGCGTATCGCGAATATGCAGCTTATGTTTTAAGCGAAAGATGCGAATTTAGCGTGGTTCCGTTGACGGTGCTTCGTGAAGGTCCCTTTGGCGAGGGGGCAGTTCAACTCTGGGTGGACGTCGACGAATCAATTGACATGATCGAATTCTTTCAACGCGACAGCGCCGCGTTGAGGAAGATGGCCCTTTTTGATGCAGTCATAAACAATACCGATCGCAAAATCGGGCACATTCTGCCCACCGCTTCGGGGGAGGTCTTCGGTTGTGACCACGGGGTCGCTTTTCACTCTGAGGATAAGTTACGGACCGTCTTATGGAGATGGGCTGGACACCCGCTCAGTGATCGAGAACTCCTTCAACTGGATTCGGTAGTTGAGTACTTGCGGGAACCCACGGAATTGAAAGCCTTGCTCACAGAGAGGGAGATCACCGCCTTGGTCAAGAGAGTCGAACGCCTCAAATCCGAAGGCGTTTTCCCCCATCCGAGCGAGGATTGGCCCGCGGTTCCATGGCCTCCGTACTAAAGCATATTGAAGTAGATTCTCCTTTAGGATAAAACAATGAATTCATGGGCTGATATCTACCTGCCGCCGATTGATGCGTCGTTCAAGTTTCCACCGTTGTCACTCCGAAGTTCGTCTACTGGGGCACTTACGACGCTGCCGGTGAAGGAAGAATACAGAATGTACGTGTGCGGCATAACGCCGTATGACGCAACGCATTTAGGTCACGCGGCAACCTATATCACCTTCGATCTCGTCAACAGGTATTTGCGAGCCATGGGCAAAGAAGTCTATTTTGTCGAGAACGTGACAGATATCGACGATCCACTTCTTGAGCGAGCTACCCGTGACAAAGTGGATTGGAAGGACTTGGCTCAGTCACAGATCAATTTGTTCCGTGGAGACATGAGCGATCTTCACATCATTCCACCGGCGCATTACGTCGGCGCCGTCGAATCCATTCCTCTAGTTGTCGACGCCGTCGAAAAACTGCAAAAGTTGGGAACCGTCTATCAGGTTGAGAACGATCTCTATTTTTCAGTCAGATCAGATCAAAAGTTCGGAACTCGCGCCCATCTTTCACAGGATGAAATGCTCAAACTTTCCGCCGAACGTGGCGGCGATCCGGCCCGGCTCGGCAAGAGGGATCCCCTTGATGCGTTGGTCTGGTTGCACGAGCGACCTGGCGAGCCGAGTTGGCCATCGCCATTTGGCAATGGCCGACCAGGATGGCACATCGAATGCTGCGCCATCGCCCTTAACTATTTGTCAGTGTCGCACAATGAGGAGTTTGTGATCGACATTCAAGGTGGAGGAAATGATTTGCTCTTTCCTCACCACGAGATGGGCGCGTCACAAGCCGCGGTATTGACAGGAAAGGATTTGGCGCGGATTTACATGCATGCGGGTTTGATCGGCCTTGACGGGGAAAAGATGAGTAAGAGTCGAGGAAACCTGGCTTTTCTTTCGAAATTGGTAGAGCAAGGTGCAGATCCAATGGCGGTTCGAATGGCGCTAATCTCCGATCACTATTCTATTGATCGCATGTGGACTGACGATCGGCTCGTGAAAGCTACCCAATTCCTTGATCGACTTCGCCTCTTGTTGTCACGACCTGAAGTCGCTCCGACCGATGCAGTAGTGCAAGCCATCATCGAATCTTTAGCAAACGACCTTGACACTCCGCGCGCAATGCAAACTCTGGAGACGTGGTGCCTGGAGACCGAAGGCGGAGCAGCGGGTGGCTCGGCAGGAGAACTTTCGCGTGCAATCGACCTATTGCTGGGAATTGCCCTTTAGCGAGGCTATTCGATATTTCTGCGGCGGAGATAGCGCTCGAATTCGCGCGCGATCGCTTCACCTGTTGCCTCGGGGAGTTCTGTTTCATCCTTGGACGCTTCAAGTTGTCGAACATACTCTCCGAGTTCGGTGTCTTCCTGTGCCATCTCGTCTATGGCCGATTCCCACATCTTGCCCTGCTCTGGCAGGTCGCCCAATGGGATTGAGATATTTAAGAAGTCCTCAAGTGCATTTACCAATGCGAGGGTCGCCTTGGGAGACGGTGGGCTGGATGCATAATGAGGAATCGCGGCCCACAACGAGATGGCATCGATTCCTCTGCGTTGAGCGGCCTCCTGCAAGATTCCAAGAATTCCTGTTGGACCCTCATATCGGCTTACTTCGACGCCAAGACGTTTTGCGATATCGGGATGCGATCCACTGCCACTTACTGAAATTGGTCTCGAGTGAGGGGTGTCGGCAAGCAATGAACCCACGGTAAGAATCATTGAGACTTCGAGATCGTCGGCGAGATCGAGCAGATCGCTAGTGAACTTCTTCCATCTCATCGATGGTTCAAGGCCCTTTACGACAACAAGATCGAATTCAAACTGAGGGGTGAGGATTCCGAAGGCTTCGGTTGTGGGCCAGGTGATTTTTCGAACCTTTGAATCATCCACGAAAACCATCGGCCGATTAACTTGAAAATCATAGAAATCTTCAGGATCGAAATTCCCGATTAGCGTGTTGTCCCAGATGCTCAATAGATGAGACGCCGCCCCTGTTGCGGCTTCACCCGCGTCATTCCAGCCACCGAAGGCAAAGATCATGACAGGTGAACGAAGGGGCGGTATTTGGAGAATCTCCATGATGCCACCTTACGGTAACCTTCCACCAATGATCACCTCAAATCAGTCCTTGCGCCAGGCGTTGGCGCAGCGCACGGTGATCGCCGACGGTGCCATGGGCACGATGCTTCAGGCGGCAAATCCGACTATGCAGGATTTTGAAGGTCACGAGGGCTGCAATGAGATCCTTAACGTGAGTCGACCTGACATCGTGCGGGCCGTGCACGAGGAGTACCTCGCCGTGGGGGTCGACGCGATTGAGACCAATACTTTCGGGGCAAACTGGGCAAACCTCGCCGAATATGGGATAGAAGATCGCATCTATGAACTTGCCTATGCCGGCGGAGTGCTAGCAAGAGCGAGTGCCGATAAATTCTCGACAAAAGAAAGACCCAGGTATGTAATCGGTTCCCTTGGGCCCGGCACCAAGTTACCAAGCCTTGGCCACACGACATATGAAAAATTGAAAGATGCTTACTACACGGCTTCGAAGGGATTGGTGGATGCACGTGTTGATGCAATCCTTATCGAAACCGCCCAGGATCTCCTTCAGGCAAAGGCTGCGATAAATGGTGCACGAGCCGCGATAAAGGAAACGGACCAAGATGTAGTGCTGATAGCCCAGGTAACCGTGGAAACAACCGGCACCATGCTGTTGGGATCGGAGATCGGTGCAGCGCTGAACGCGCTAGAACCTCTGGATATCGACTTGATCGGCCTGAACTGTGCAACCGGACCGGCAGAGATGTCGGAACATCTTCGCTACCTGAGCAAGAGCGCCGAAATCGGAATCTCCGTGATGCCAAATGCGGGCCTGCCAATTCTGGGACCGAATGGCGCGACATACCCTTTGACGCCTAAAGAACTGGCCGCGGCTCTCTCGGTGTTCGTTCGTGAATACGGAGTATCCCTCGTCGGCGGATGCTGCGGTACGACTCCCGAGCACCTCAAGGAAGTTGTGGACGCACTCAGGGATGCTGTTCCCGCAAAGAGAGAACCAAAGTCTGAGCCAGGGGCATCCTCTCTCTATCAATACGTGCCTTTTAGGCAGGACCTGACCTATATGGCCATTGGCGAGCGAACTAATTCCAATGGTTCAAGGGCATTCCGTGACGCCTTGTTGGCAGGAGATTGGCAAGGTTGCGTGGAAATCGCTCGCGATCAAATACGCGACGGTGCACACATGCTTGATCTATCGGTTGACTACGTGGGTAGAGACGGCGCCGTAGACATGCGAGAGCTTGCAGGAAGATTCACAACCTCGTCAACTCTTCCCATCGTTCTGGATTCAACAGAGCCGTTGGTAATCAAAGCGGGCCTCGAACAACTCGGCGGGCGAAGCGTCATCAACTCTGTAAACTTTGAAGACGGAGATGGACCCAAGTCGCGTTTTGCACGCGTCATGCCGTTGGTCAAGGAACATGGTGCAGCCGTAGTGGCACTGACTATCGATGAGACCGGCCAAGCCCGTGATGCTGAATGGAAAGTCCGCGTCGCCAGACGCCTCATCCAGGACCTCACTCAGAAGTGGGGTCTGAAGACCGGGGATATCTTGATTGACTGCCTCACCTTCCCAATCGCCACAGGGCAGGAAGAAACAAGAAGAGATGGTATAGAGACGCTCAATGCGATACGTGCCATCAAGGCGGAGTTTCCAGATGTAAATACGACCTTGGGGGTCAGCAACGTTTCCTTTGGCCTCAATCCTGCAGCGAGAGTCGTCCTGAATTCCGTCTTCTTACATGAAGCCGTCGAGGCGGGTATGGATTCTGCCATCGTCCACCCCTCAAAAATCACACCAATGGCACGGATCGATGCACGCCAACGCGAGGTGGCATTGGATCTAATTTACGATCGCAGACGTTTTGACAATGGCGAATGCACTTACGATCCGCTTTCGATCTTCCTTGAACTATTTGAAGGCGTAGAAATCACCTCATCGCGATTAACTCGTGCAGCTGAACTCTCGGCACTTCCCTTAACCGAGCGCCTGACTCGTCGAATCATCGATGGAGAGAAGGTCGGCCTCGAAGCTGACCTTGAATCAGCCATGACCGAAGGCATGAAACCGCTGGACATCATTAACACTTTTTTGCTTGAGGGCATGAAGATAGTAGGGGAATTATTTGGCAAGGGGGAGATGCAACTGCCTTTCGTGCTGCAAAGTGCGGAAGTCATGAAGACCGCTGTCGCCTATCTCGAACCCTTCATGGAGAAGACAGGAGATGAAGGACGAGGCGTAATGGTCCTCGCCACGGTCCGTGGCGATGTCCATGACATCGGGAAGAATCTTGTCGACATCATCCTTTCCAACAATGGCTACAAAGTCGTCAACATTGGAATTAAGCAAACGATCAACCAGATAATTGACGCGGCCAGCGATTCTAACGCCGATGCAATAGGTATGAGCGGACTCTTAGTTAAATCAACAGTGATCATGAAAGAGAATCTCGAGGAAATTACCTCGCGAGGTTTGGACAAGAGATGGCCCATCGTCCTGGGGGGAGCGGCACTAACACGCGCCTACGTTGAGCAGGATCTAGCAAGTCAATTTCCCGGTCAGGTGCGGTATGCAAGAGATGCATTCGAGGGACTTCGACTAATGGACACCATCATGGCGATCAAGCGAGGTGAACCTGGTGCGGCTCTGCCACCTCTCCGCGAAAGAAGAGTGCGGGCTGTCAAAACTGAAGATGTCGCAAAAGAAATTGACACCAAGAGGAGCGACGTTGCAACTGACGTAGAAATTCCCACACCGCCATTTTGGGGCAGCAGGATCATCAAGGGCGTCCCGCTTGCCGAATATTCCGAGATGTTGGATGAGCGTGCCCTCTTTGTTGGCCAATGGGGCCTTAAGGGCGCACGAGGTGAGTATGACCTCATGGCCGAGAATGAGGGCCGCCCAAGATTGCGTTCCATCCTCAGTGAGGCCTTGTCGCAAGGCTGGCTTAATGCGGCGGTCGTATACGGCTACTTCCCCTGCGTCAGCGAGGGTAACGATCTGATAATCCTGCATCACGAAGGGCCGCTTAAAGGTCAAGAACGCACTCGCTTCACTTTCCCGCGACAGTCTCGCGACCGACGACTGTGCATTAGCGATTACTTCGCATCCAAGGATTCGGGACGCACTGACGTCGTCGAATTTCAAGTAGTCACAATGGGATCTGCTGTAAGTGAGGCGACCGCGAAGTTGTTCGCTGCGAATCAATATCGCGAATATCTCGAACTCCACGGCCTCTCGGTTCAACTCACGGAGGCCCTTGCCGAACACTGGCACGCACGCGTAAGAGAGGAACTCAATTTCCGCAATGAGGACGCCCCTGAACTTCAGGCGATTCTCGATCAGGGCTATCGTGGCTCTCGTTACTCATTTGGTTACCCCGCGTGTCCGGACCTCGAGCAGCAAGTTCAACTTTGCGAGTTACTGGAGCCTGAGCGAATTGGAGTTGAGCTTTCTGAAGGTTTCCAACTTCACCCCGAGCAATCGACTTCTGCCATCATTGTTCATCACCCCGAAGCCAAATACTTCAACGCCAATTAAGAACTTGTCATGGCCAACAATATGAATCCATTCTTTTCGGCAGTGCTCTTCGACATGGACGGCACTCTCGTCGACACCGAACCGATGTGGCTGGCTTCAGAGACGGAACTAATGCTGCGCTTTGGATATGAATGGACCTCGGAGGATCAAGCGCATTGCCTTGGCGGGCCACTCGACCGTGTTGGCCAATATATGTTCGACCTGGCCGGAGGCGCAGAGACACCTGACTGGTTCACGGATACTCTGATCTCTCTCACTGAATCGCATCTTCGTCATGGAGCCTCACTCATGCAGGGAGCGCAAGACCTCATGTCGCTGTGTGAAGGTCTCAACCTCCCGATGGCCCTTGTCTCTGCAAGTCCTCGTGTACTTGTGGACGCCGTCCTCGACAATCTAGTGGGCCACAGGTTTGCGATCTCAATATCAAGCAATGACGTTACGAATGTTAAACCTGATCCTGAAGGATATTTAGCGGCTGCGAGTTTCCTCGATGTGGCTATCGAAGATTGCCTCATACTTGAGGACTCAGCAACAGGGGTCGCCGCTGCAAGCGCAAGTGGGGGATTGGTAGTAGCAATTCCGCATCTGGTACCGATTTCGGCCAGCGAACGCGTATGCGTTGTGGACTCGGTTGAAGAGTTAACTCGCGAGAGACTCCAGATCCTCTACCGAGAGTTCAATTCCTAGTCGTTAAAGGCCGGGCAGATGCTCTTGAACGAGCACCAATCACAGAGCCTTGAAGGTTTTGGTGCCCACTTGTCATCTCGTATTGCCGTTGTGATTTCATCCCCGATTCGAAGGAGGATCTTTTCGGTCGCAATCAAGTCGGGCTCCGTCGGCGTATTCCGTACTAGTTGGGCATTTCCGAGGTAAATCAATTGAAGAAGTTTCGGAATGACTCCGTAGTTTCGCCAGTATATAAAGGCGTATACCCGCAATTGGAAAAGGGCCTTCTCTTCCCATCCAGGCTTGGGCGCCTTTCCAGTTTTGTAGTCAATGATGCGAACTTCGCCCGTGCTTGCAACATCCAAACGATCAACGTAACCGTGTAGGTAGATCTCCTCGTTCAAGTCAATCTCAAGGTGCAATTCACGGTGAGTGGGTTCAAACGAATTGGGCTCTTCGAGCAGGAAGTAATTATCGAGGAGAGAATTTGCTCGATCAATCCACTCTTTATTGTCAGTAACCAATGCGACAAGTTCTGGCTTCGCCTCCATTTGGTCATTCCAATGTTGGGGGAGAATCTGCTTGGCAGTCTCTGAAGTCCTGTCGGGAACTGGGGAATCAAAGAGCCTTTCCAGAACCGTATGAAGGAGGGTGCCGCGCTCTGCATCTAGACTGATGGATTCGGGCAATTGGTCAATAGCACGGTACTTATAAAGTTGAGAACAAGTGGAGAAATCGTTAACTCGGCTCGGGGACAACCTGATTTTGCTCATGGGGGGCAAGATACTCCCCAAGGCACGGGGGTGAACCTCTAAGATGCTTCCGTGTCTACTCCTGGATTTTTCGCTGCTGGTGATCGAGTTCAACTAACCGATTCCAAGGGGAAGCTCTACAGCTTCACCATCACCCCAGACAAGGAATGGCACACCCACAAAGGTTGGATCACACACAACGACCTGATAGGCATGCCAGAAGGTTCGGTCGTGGAGACTACCGCCGGACTGAAATTCACTGCCTTTAAGCCCCTTCTTTCCGACTATGTTTTATCAATGCCACGCGGGGCAACGATTGTCTACCCCAAGGACGCCGCATTGATCGTCGGTTTTGCCGACATATATCCGGGTGCTCGCGTGCTTGAGGCCGGAGTTGGCAGTGGAGCTCTCACAATCTCACTTCTCCGGGCCGTCGGCAAGGATGGTTTTGTTCACTCGCTGGAAAGACGTGGAGATTTTGCGGAGAACGCAACTTCCAACGTCACAAATTATTTTGGAGGATTTCCCGGTAATTGGAAAGTTGAAGTCGGATCTGTGCAAGACCAGGTCTTTGAAGACCCTTTTGATCGCGTTGTTCTCGACATGCTCGCACCATGGGAGTGTGTCGACATGGCGGCTCTTGTCCTGCGTCCTGGGGGAGTATTCCTGGCGTACGTAGCAACCACAACACAACTCTCTGCCACAGCAGAAGCACTCAAGGACGACGGACGCTTTACAGAACCCGAAAGCTCCGAATCGCTCGTGCGAGGCTGGCATCACGAGGGTCTAGCGGTTCGACCTCAACATCGAATGATCGGACACACGGGCTTTCTTATTCAGTCAAGGCGCATGGCTCCCGGAGTCGAGGTTCTTGCGCGACGTCGGCGACCTTCAAAGGGAGGCTACGATGGCATCGCGCAAGAATGAGCGACTGATCAACCTGACGATCGCCTTGCTGGCCACCAAACGGTACTTAACAAAATCTGAGATCTTCCGAACCATTGAGGGTTATGAAGGTTCCGTTGAATCAAAAGAGCGAATGTTCGAGCGGGACAAAGACGATCTGCGACGTATCGGAATCATCATCGATGTGCGCGGCGTGGATCCTGGATTCGAAGACGAGCCTGGATATCGAATACGTCCCGAGACCTACTCTCTCAATCTCGGCGAACTTAATGGCGCTGAAGTCGCGCTCCTCTCACTCGCAGCTGAAGCTTGGCGCGGGGCGGCCCTAGGAGAATCCGCTCAGAGCGCCCTAGTTAAGTTGCGTTCTCTCGGCATTGCTTCGGACTTTGATGCCCTTCCCAACTTGTCACCGAAACTCAATGTCACTTCCTCGAACTTCGTGCCATTGACAAGAGCAATTGCTGATCGAATTGCCGTGACATTTGGTTATCTTTCGGCGCAGATGCAGGAAGAGATGCGAACGACTAATCCTTATGGTCTGGGAAGCAGACAAGGCCATTGGTACTTAGTGGCATTCGACAAAGACAGGATGGATATCCGTACCTTCCGTTTGGATCGCATTATCGGCAAGGTCGAGCTCGTTACAAAGAAGGCCTCGTTTGACGCGGATCCAAATTTTAACGTGCTTGCTTTTCTTGATTCCACATTGTTCGAGAAGCGCGAAACGGCGAAGGTTTCAATTCGCACGGGGAGAGGGCATGCACTAAGAGGTGACGCCCTGGTCATTTCATCCGATGAGGAATTCGATCTTTGTGAGGTCTCCTACTCTGATGAAGCACGCTTCATAGATTCGATTCTCTGGCATGGCGATGACGCGATAGTTCATTCACCGACTCATATTCGCGAAAAGATCGTCTCACGCCTTCAATCTCTAGTGAGCGCGCATGAGTAAGACCGCTCCAAGTTCAGGTCTTGAACGAACCGAGCGACTCCTTGATCTTGTCCCGTACTTGGCCACCCATCAAGGGATCGCGCTTGAAGAACTTGCACGAGAGTTCTCCGTATCCACCTCCCAAATCACCGAAGACCTCACAACTCTCTGGATGTGCGGTTTGCCGGGATACACCCCCCTGGAGTTGATGGACATTTCCTTTGACACCGGCGTGGTGAGCATCTCTAATGCCGACACTTTGGCTAGACCGAGGGTGCTAAATCGCGATGAGGTCCTTGCGCTTGTCCTCGGACTTGAGACACTACAAGGTGACGCGAATCCTGATCATGAGCAGTTGGCAGAAACCATTTCGCGCCTTGTCTCCAAGCTCATCGGTCTTGTAGATGCCGGTGTTCAACAGAAAGTTCAAGCAGGCACTTCCGCGCTTTCAAACGAACGCGCACGGCTAGAGGGAGCAATTGCCTCAAGAGGCGCGGTCAAGATTGCCTACCATTCAATCTCACGCGATGAAGTTTCCCATCGAGTAATCCATCCACTGGAGTTCTCAGTCTCGAAAGGACATGACTATCTACTTGCATACTGCGAACTGACCAGGAGTTATCGAACTTTCCGATTGGACCGAATCGTAGACGTGATGTCCATGACTAGCCCGGAAAATCCCCCACCTCGGGAGACATCAAAGAGAGATGATGAAAAGTTCACAATATCTTTGCGTATCGGGTCAAGATTGAGAGACGTAGTCGAAGGTTTCAATCTTGACCTAACGCCAACCGACGTTGATCCCGCTAAAGAAATCCAGGTTGAGAGTTTTAGCGCAGACTGGGCTATCAGGCAGATCATGAGCCTGGGCGGTGAGGTTGCGCTCGAGGCTCCTCAGGAATTGCGAGATTTGCTCCAGGAACGCGCATTGCAGGCGCTAAAGGCCTATCAAGCCTAGATTTTGCTCCTTGGACTCTGCCTTTAAGATTTCTGGGGTAGCGTTGCCTCCTATTGGTTTAGTCGCCATCATGGCGTGTAAAGAGCCCGGAAGAACTAGGAGATTAACGCGATGCCTTTTCTAAGAGAACCCACCCATCTTCTGTTGATTTTGCTCGTCCTAGTACTACTTTTCGGAGCAAAGCGACTACCAGATTCGGCTCGCTCTCTGGCGAAATCCCTGAAGATCTTCAAATCCGAGTTGAAGGACATAAACAAGGATGAGAAGAAGTCCGACGACGAAGGCGGCACGGAGAAATAACTTTTATGGCGGCCACGACAGGCGGTCGAATGCCGCTATTTGAACATCTGCGAGAATTGAGAAGAAGGGTTGTCCGCTCTTCCCTCATCATTTTGCTTGCATCGGGGATCGGCTGGTATTTCTACAATCAAATAATCACCACGCTGGCCCGCCCTGTCTGTGACCTAACAAAGGCCAAAGCTTCCCAGTCAACGCACTGTGGTTCACTCTATATCAGCGGAGTCCTTGGTCCACTTAATCTGCAAATCAAGGTCGCCCTGCTCACTGGACTCATCATTTCCGCCCCACTTTGGCTCTATCAACTGTGGGCATTCATCTCGCCAGGTTTGCATCGCAAAGAGAAAAGAAACTCAATATTGTTTCTTACTGCAGCCACGCCATTCTTTGCCGCTGGTGCCACGTTGGGTTACCTCATTCTTCCAGTCGCAATCAAGGTGCTCTTCGGCTTCACACCGCATTCACTTGCAAACCTCATCCGTTTTGACGATTATCTAGATTTCGTCCTTCGCGTCATCCTCCTCTTCGGATTAGCTTTCGAACTTCCGGTGTTTCTCGTTGCTTTGAACCTGATCGGTTTTATCTCAGGAAAAGCAATCTTGCGACCTTGGCGGATATGGGTTTTCGGCATCACGTTGTTCGTAGCGGGCTTCACTCCCACTGGAGACCCTTTGACGATGGCGTTGTTGGGTGTGCCGCTTTGTGGGCTCTACTTCCTTGCTGGAGGTATCGCCCTTCTAGTCGATCGCCGACGAGCCAAGCACGCGATTGCAGAAGGAGCCGATATCTAATGTGGGCAATCGTCATCAACCCTATCTCCGGAAGAGGGAAAGGGGCCGCTTACGGCCGCCGTACGATGGATTTCTTTGATCACCACGGCATCGAGTATCGAATGGTCACGGGCGCTTCAGCCGAGCACACGAGTCGGAATCTCACGACCTTCCTCACGAATGAAAAAGAGTGCGCAGGGGTTGTCGCCGTGGGGGGAGACGGTCTGGTTCATTTGGTGCTTCAACACGTTGCAAACACCTCAATACCTTTGGCGGTTATTCCCGCAGGAACGGGAAATGATTTTTGCAGAACCCTAGGCTGGTCCCTGGATAACGTGGAAGAGATTCTTCACAAGGTCATCGACAAACCTTGGTCAAGAGTTGACTTGGGACTTGTTGACGGTGAGTGGTTTGGCGCAATCCTTTCGACGGGGTTCGATTCCATGGTCAATGAACGCGCAAACAAGATGAAATGGCCCAAGGGCCCGTCGAAGTACAATGTTGCAATCGTCCTGGAATTACTCGGTTTTAAACCAAGGAGTTACGAGATGGACATTGATGGCCAAAAGTTCACCACCAAGGCGATGCTTATTGCGATCGGAAATGGTCGATCATACGGCGGCGGGATGAAAGTCTGTCCGAACGCCGATCTAAGCGATGATCTCCTTGATGTCATGGTATTAAGTCCAATCTCGAAGTTGGAGTTTCTTCGAGTCTTTCCTAAAGTGTATGCGGGTACCCACATCAAGCATCCCGCCGTTAAAATCCTCCGCGGAAAGAGAGTGAGTATCAATTCATCCGCCATTGCCTACGCCGACGGTGAACGGGTAGGCGTCTTGCCGGTCCAGACAGAATCGGTGCCTTCAGCGCTGCTAACTTGGTTGCCATGACAACCCCTGCTCAACGGTACGAGGAGTCCTCGCGGAGGCGATCCTCTGAATTGACGACGGAGTTCGCATCTACTTTTGATTTCCCCTTTGATCCATTTCAAGTACAGGCATGTAGGGCCATTGAATCCGGGAAGGGCGTGCTTGTAGCCGCGCCTACGGGGGCAGGGAAAACGGTGATTGGAGAATTTGCCGCGTATATGGCGCTTAAGAGGGACCGCAAATGCTTCTACACCACTCCAATCAAAGCACTATCAAATCAGAAGTATCAGGAATTCGTTGCAAGGTTTGGAACTGAACGCGTCGGATTGCTCACGGGTGACACCAGCATCAACGGTGAGGCAGACATTCTCGTGATGACAACTGAGGTACTTCGGAACATGCTCTATGCAGGATCGAACACATTGGCAAGCCTCGGTTTCGTGGTAATGGATGAGGTTCATTACTTGGCCGATAAGTTTCGCGGCGCCGTCTGGGAAGAGGTTCTCATTCACCTCATGGAGAGCGTCCAGGTCGTCTCGCTGTCGGCGACCGTTTCCAACGCCGAGGAATTCGGGGAGTGGCTTCAAACCATTCGTGGCGACACCGAGGTGATCGTGAGTGAAATTCGCCCCGTTCCTCTATATCAACATGTGCTCATCGACAATGGCCTCATTGATCTATTCGTGGAAAATGGACGGGTCAATCCTGAAATTCTCCGACGTGAGCGAGAAGCATTGAGGCGCGTCCGAACACCTAGAGATCGGGGAAATAGGAAGGATTGGTCCGATGGTGGACACCGACTTTCACGCGCAGAGGTGATCGAGAAGCTGCAAAGAGAGAATATGCTCCCTGCGATCACATTCATCTTCTCGCGGCTTGGGTGCGATTCGGCCGTCCGACAATGCCTCGCATCAGGTATAAGACTGACAACATCCGAAGAGCGCGCAGAAATTCGCGCAACCGCCCTGAAGTACACCGAGAACATCGCCCAAGAAGATCTGGAAACGCTGGGTTTTAGTGAATGGCTCGCTGGATTGGAAAGAGGAATTGCAGCTCATCACGCAGGGTTGCTTCCAAGTTTCAAAAGTACGGTGGAGGATCTTTTCCAAAAAGGACTTCTCAAAGCGATTTTTGCGACCGAAACCCTGGCGCTTGGGATAAATATGCCGGCGCGTACCGTGGTGCTTGAGAAGTTGGTCAAGTGGAACGGAGAGGCGCATGTTCCAGTAACGCCGGGTGAGTACACGCAACTCACTGGACGCGCAGGAAGGCGCGGAATCGACATTGAAGGAAATGCGGTCGTCCAATGGTCACCTGTCGTGGATTCGGCGACAGCGGCGGGGCTTGCTTCAACGCGTACCTATCCGTTGAGGTCATCGTTTACTCCCACATACAACATGGCGATAAATTTGATTTCCCGCTTTGGCCGCGAACGCGCACGAGGATCCCTTGAGTCCTCCTTCGCTCAATTTCAGGCCGACCGGGCTGTGGTCGGGTTGACGAAGCAAATCCATAAAAATGAGAAGATCATCGCCGAATTCATGGAAAGCGCACAATGTCACCTTGGCGACTTCGAACAATACGCAGCTATTCGACGCGAGATTAAGGCGACCGAGACTCTGCTTTCTCACCGTCAGGCAAAACGAGGTTTCGACCCCAGGCAACGCGCTCACATGGAATCCGAGCTCGTAGGACTACGAAAAGGCTTGCGGGGACATCCCTGCCATTCATGCAGTGATCGGGAGAACCACGCACGCCTTTCCGAACGTGCCGACCGATTGAATCGGGAGAATATAGGACTCCTCTCTCGAGTTGAAAACAGAACGCACGTCATCGCCCGTACTTTTGACCACATTTGCGACGTCCTTGCCGAGCTCGGCTATATAGAAGGTGAGAAGACCCTTCCGCAAGGCCAAATTCTTGCAAAGATCTATACCGAATCCGATCTCTTGCTGACGGAGGCAATTCGCGAGAACTTGTTCGACCTTCTTTCGTCATCGGAATTGCTGAGCGTTGTATCCAGCGTCATCTTCCAAGGACGATCTTCTCAGGTTCAGGCTCCTCGCATACCGACTGGAAATGTTCAGAGCGCTCTATCTGAGATAATACGTCTGTGGGCGCGATTGGAAGTGATCGAGAAAGGCCACCAGGTTACGACGCAACGCGAGCCTGATTTCGGCTTCTGCTGGATTTCTTTCCGTTGGGCAAATGGGCACTCTTTACAGAGTGTTCTCAAAGATTCGGATCTATCGGTGGGAGATTTTGTGCGTTCGACCAAGCAACTGATAGACCTCCTTCAACAAATCTCGGTAGCGAGTGAGAAACTGCGCCCTAAATGCATAGAGGCAATGAAGAAACTTGATCGCGGAGTGGTTGCCTACTTCGGTGGTGAAGCATGACCTTGATGCTTCTAGATAGCGCCTCGCTCTGGTACCGCGCCTATTACGGGATGCCCGACACGATGGTTGCCCCTGACGGCACACCTGTGAACGCTATCCGGGGCTACCTCGACATGACCGCACGCCTGCTCACGATGTACCAGCCAAATCGCCTTGTCGCCTGCATCGAGGGAGATTGGAGGCCAAGTTGGCGGGTCTCGCTTTTCCCTGAGTACAAGGCCAACAGGGTCGAGACGGGGAGCGAGGACGAAGAAGAAGAGCCAGACACCCTCACGCCTCAAATTCCAATTCTGTTGGATCTCATTGATGCCTTCGGAATCACCGTCATAGGTATTGATGACTACGAAGCCGATGACGTGATGGCCTCGTATGCCGTGCAGCATGAGGGCCCAGTCCGGATAGTCACAGGTGATCGCGATCTTTTCCAAATGGTCGATGACGATCGAAATGTCGCGGTCGTCTATCTGGCTAAAGGACTCTCGCAACATGAACTCGTCGATAAGCAATGGGTAGCCAATCGGTACGAGATACCGGGGGATCGATATGCACTATTTGCCATGTTCAGAGGTGACCCATCAGATGGGCTCCCGGGAGTGAAAGGCATAGGCGTGAAGGGGGCTGCTCACATCGCGAATCATTTCCATACAGTGGAAGACGTCATCGCAGCCGCTGAGAGCGATCACCCAGTGTTGACCCCAGCTCTGACCAAGAAGATTCTTTCCGGCCGCGACTACTTGGCAATTGCACCGACCCTGGTTCAGTGTGCTCGCGATATTTCCCTTCCGGATATTTCTCTCAACCTTCCGAAATATCCAAAGGATATGAAACTCATCCGAGAAATGCAGGAGAAGTACGCACTGGGTGCAAGTGTTGATCGATTGGTCTCGGCTTTGCAGTGGTGATTGCCCTTTCTCTCACATCGGGATTGCTCGCCTTCGCCTCTTTTGCCCCGATTGGATTCTGGTGGTGTGCACCAGTTTCACTGGCTTTACTTATCTATCTGTTGTCGAAAGAGACTCTCCGTTATCGTCTAGTTGTAGTTATGCTTTTTGGGATCGCTTTTTTCGGCCCGTTATTGGCTTGGAGCAATACGTACGTGGGCGATGTCCCATGGTTGATTCTTACCGTCCTTCAAGTGGTCTTGTTGATGCCCCTGGCCTTCTTCGCAATGTCCAGACCATCATATGTTCTCCTCTTTCCCTCCCTATGGATTGCCGTCGAATTCTTGCGCGGTCATTTTCCGTTCAATGGATTCGGTTGGGGGAGAATCGCGTTTGGTCAAGCAGATTCGCCTTTTGCACATCTGGCGCGTATCGGTGGAGCACCTATTCTCGGATTCGTTGTAGCAATGTTGGGTGTTGTTCTTTTTTTCACTATTCAGCGTAATTTCACAGTTGCTGGAGTGCTGATCAGCTTGATAATTGCATTCACGGTCGCAGTGAACGCGACCAGCCCTGATCTACCGAAAAGGAATTTCACGTTCGTGGCTGTACAAGGGGGAGTGCCTTCCCTCGGCCTAGATTTCAACTCTCGTGCGACTGCGGTCTTTGAGAATCATCTGCGTACAACCGTGAACTACATAACGAGCCATAGAAAAGAACCTAAAATTATTTTGTGGCCTGAGAATTCGATTGACGTCGATCCTTTCAAGGACCCGATCGTTCGCGATCAACTTCAGTCAGTGATTGATGAATTTAACATTCCCTTTATCGTAGGTGCAGTGCTCAAGCATGGAACCAATTTTCAGAACGCATCAATTCTCTGGCAGCCAGAAATAGGGCCGACGTCAATCTACATAAAGCGACATCTCACACCGTTCGGCGAATACATTCCATTGCGGACTATTGCCGAAGTCGTCTCGCCCTACGCAAAGGACGTTGTCGATTTCGTGCCAGGTGATCGCATTGTCATCCACCGTGTGGGTCAAGCGAAATTCGCACCAATCATCTGCTTTGAACTCCTTGATGATGCATCCGGTCGAGCGATGGCCAAGAAGAGCAATGTTTTTGTCGTACAAACGAATAGTGCAACCTTCGGACTCTCCCCAGAGAGCGACCAACAACTCGGAATAACTCGTATCCGAGCCATTGAACACCAACGCTATTCGATCAGTGTTGCCACATCTGGTATCAGCGCCCTAGTTGACCCAAGGGGGAGAGTCACGGACAAAACCGCCCAGAATGCGTCGGCGGTAATCGATTCTGAGGTCGGATTGAATGATTCGGTCTCGATATCGGATAATTATGGCTCCCACATTGAGGCCCTTTTAGTCTTCCTTCCCTTTATCCTTATCTCTTTAGGGCGGCTACGACGATGGAGAATCCCACGATGACATTCAGTCCGCTGGTGATGATTCCCACCTACAACGAAGCAGAATCGATCGGTTCACTTGTTGCGCAATTGCTCGACCGCTATTCAGACCTAGAAATCTTGGTCATCGATGACAATTCCCCTGATGGCACGGCCAACCTCATCAAGGATCTTCACTCACCGCGGATTCATCTTCTGGAACGCGAACACAAAACTGGACTGGGGGCGGCATATCGAGCCGGATTCGAGTGGGCAACAAACCACCCTCATTTCACCCACTACGTCACGATGGACGGGGACGGTTCCCACAGACCTGAGGATCTTCTACCCATGCTGGCTAGAGCCAGGAACGCCGACGTAGTAATGAGCTCCAGGTGGATGCCAGGAGGTTCCATCCGAAACTGGCCAAAATATCGACAATTTATCTCGCGCATCGGTACTTCCTACGCCAGGTGGGCCTTGACGTTGCCTTTTACCGACCTCACGGGTGGCTTCAGGGTTTATTCAGCCCATCTCATGAAACGCCTTAATGTAAACGAAATTGCCTCCGAAGGATATTGCTTCCAAATCGAGATGATTCTCGCTTCGAATGCAGCGGGTGCGACCATTTCGGAAGTTCCCATCACCTTCGTTGAACGCGAACTGGGGCGATCCAAGATGAGCAGACGGATCGTCATGGAAGCATTGACCAAAGTGAGCCTCTGGGGCTGGCAGACTCGGTTCGGAAGTAACGCCGATAAGTTACATTATGTTAAGTAAGGATAGGGTTTTCTGGTTCTCCCTATCCTCCACGTCGATTCTCTTCTAGGCGTAATCCTCGATTGGCGGGCAGGCGCAGATCAGGTTCCTATCTCCATAGGCACCGTCAATACGACCTACTGTCGGCCAATACTTCCCTCGGCGACCAATGATCTCACCGAGGTTCATTCCTTGAGGAAATCCTGCTATCTCGCGTGAATATGAATACTTCCAGTCGCTGGAGGCAATCTTCTCGCTTGTGTGCGGAGCGTTGGCCAAAGGCGAGTTCTCGTGGGAGTAGACGCCATTGGCGACGTCCTGGATTTCCCCGTAGATCGCGATCATGGCGTTGATGAAGCGGTCCAGCTCGACGATATCTTCACTCTCGGTCGGTTCCACCATGAGTGTGCCTGAAACAGGGAAACTCATCGTCGGTGCGTGGAAGCCGTAGTCCATCAATCGCTTGGCGACATCATCAACGGTGACACCAGTCGCTTTGGTGATGTCGCGAAGGTCAAGGATGCATTCGTGCGCAACCAATCCCCCCTCCCCACTGTAAAGAACAGGATAAAAATCCCGAAGTTTTCGGGCAATGTAGTTTGCCGACAAAATCGCGACTTCGGTGGCATGAGTAAGCCCGGCACCGCCCATAAGGCGAATGTATGCCCAAGAGATTGGCAAAATGCTCGCAGAGCCAAATGGTGCTGCACTGACCGGGCCAGGTCCTGTGGAGGGTCCAGCAAGGGCATCAAGCGGATGGTTTGGAAGAAATGGCGCAAGGTGTGACCGGCAGATGACTGGTCCAACACCTGGTCCCCCTCCGCCGTGAGGAATACAGAAAGTCTTGTGCAAGTTCAAGTGCGAAACGTCTGCACCGAATTTTCCAGGCTGCGCAAGTCCGACAAGCGCGTTCAAGTTTGCACCGTCTACATAAACCTGACCGCCCGCATCATGGACCATCGCGCATATCTCACCGATCGCGGTTTCGAAAACGCCATGAGTGGACGGGTAGGTAACCATGAGCACTGCGAGTTCTTTCGCATACTCTGCAATCTTGCTGCGTAGGTCATCAAGGCTGACGTTGCCATGCTCGTCGCATGCGACTACAACAACCTTCATCCCTGCCATGACTGCGCTTGCTGCGTTGGTACCGTGAGCACTTGATGGAATCAAGCAGATGCGGCGGTGTTGTTCGCTATTTGAATCATGGAAATTTCGTATTGCGAGCAGTCCTGAAAACTCCCCCTGACTGCCGGCGTTAGGCTGCAAAGAGACAGCGTCATAGCCCGTGATGGAGACCAACCATTGCGAAAGCTGAGCAATGAGTTCGCGAGATCCTTCGCTTTGATAAGCGGGCGCGAACGGATGAAGAGACGAGAATTCAGGCCAGGTGATTGATTCCATCTCAGTGACGGCATTGAGTTTCATTGTGCACGAGCCAAGAGGGATCATCGTGCGATCCAGAGCCAAGTCTCGGTCTGCCAGAGTCCTCAAATAGCGCATCATCGCTGTTTCCGAATGATTTACATTGAAGATCGGATGTGTAAGAAACTCCGTTGTCCGGTGCAGCGACTTAGGAATCGATGTGCCGCTCTCCCCTGTTGGAAGAGTAATTGAGAAGATTCTTGCCAGATCATTCAGAGTCTTCTCCGTGGTGGTCTCATCCAGCGAGAGTCCAACGGTCTTATCCCCAATTTCGCGGAGATTGATTTTGGAGTCCTCGGCCTTCTTCAAAATCGATTTTGCGTCCTTCACCGAAATTGTCAAAGTATCAAAGACATTCTTCGATGAAATCTCATACCCTGCTTGAGTGAGAGCTGATGCCAATCGATTTGTCTGTTCATTGATGCGCGAAGCGATCTTGCGCAACCCATCGGGTCCATGCCACATCGCATAGAACGCACTCATTACTGCCAAGAGAACCTGGGCCGTGCAGATATTACTTGTCGCCTTATCTCGGCGAATGTGTTGCTCGCGAGTTTGAAGTGCAAGACGAAGTGCAGGATTGCCTTCGGTATCGATGCTCTGACCAACCAGTCGACCTGGCATAGAACGTTCCAGTCCAGCGCGCACCGCCATAAAGCCAGCATGCGGACCACCAAATCCCATCGGAACCCCGAACCGCTGAGCCGAACCGACGCACACGTCGGCACCCCACTCCCCCGGCGGCTTGAGCAAAGTCAATGCGAGCAGATCTGCTGCTGCGATCATCAATGCGCCGCGTTCATGTACGGCAGTTGCAAGAGCGGTGAAATCTTGAATCTCACCATATGTGTCCGGGTATTGCACGAAGGCGCCGAAGAATTCAAAGGCAGGAAGGGGTGCAGAAGGATCGAACAATTCCAGAGTGATACCCAAAGGCTTGGCACGCGTGCCGATGACCGCGATGGTCTGCGGGTGCGCATTCTTGTCAACAAGGAAGACCGCTTCGTCCCCGCCCTTGAATACTCGATGAGCAAGGGTCATTGCTTCGGCCGCCGCAGTCGCCTCATCTAGCATCGATGCATTAGCAACGGAAAGCGAAGTCATGTCGCAGATCAGAGTCTGGAATGCAAAAAGTGCTTCGAGACGTCCCTGTGAGATCTCGGGTTGGTAGGGCGTATAGGCGGTATACCAGGCAGGATTCTCGAGGACATTTCGCAAGATAACTGCAGGGGTGATCGTTCCGTAGTAACCGGTGCCGATGAGGGAAGTGAAGACCTTGTTCCTTGCCGCGAGCGATCTGAGTTCTTCGATGACTTCAGTCTCAGTGGCAGGGCTTGGTAAGATGTCACCAAGGCGCTGACCCATTGCGATACTTGAGGGAACAACTTTGGAGATGAACGACTCTAGTGAATCAAAGCCCAACTCACCCAACATGAATTTTTCTTGATCTGACGAGGGCCCTATGTGTCTTCTTTCAAAACCCTCATTTACTTCGTACGAGCGCGTCATTAGTTTCCCCTCATTGACATTAAGTCAGCAGGGTAGACCGTATTAGGCACCCTTGCGTTTGCGACGTTGCGATAATTCGTCGTTAGATTCACCACTTACTATCTGTCCATCTACTTCACCTTGGAGAGTGGCAAGTGATCCTTCGACCTCACTCCAGACTTTGCCAACAGCAATTCCGAATACCCCTTGTCCCCCTTGAAGTAGGTCGATTATTTCATCTGGACTCGAACATTCATAAATCGAGGCTCCATCACTCATCAAGGTGATCCGCTCGAGTTCAGTCACACCGCGGTTGCGTAAATAATCCACAGCGGTCCGGATATTCTGCAATGAGACGCCCGCGTCCAAAAGGCGTTTGACGATTTTCAAAACCAAGATATCCCTGAACCCATAAAGACGTTGGCTACCCGAACCCATGGCCGTGCGAATACTTGGCTCTACGAGGCCTGTCCGCGCCCAGTAATCGAGCTGACGGTATGAAATGCCGGCGGCAGCACACGCCGTCGCACCTCTATATCCAATCTCAATGCGCTCTTGCTCAGTCACGTGAAGCTCGATTCTCGGGGAGGTTTCATAAGCCTATGAGGGCGAAGAAGTAGAATCAACGATCAACACGATTAAAACCTCAAGTAGAGGTTAACGGTTTCGACCGCGTCCCCGGAGGGCATAAAAGTAAAGAAGAGCGAAGATGTATCCCACTCCGGCACAGGTGATCTTGCCCCAAGCCCACGCGCCAGGAGTGAAGAAGAGGGTGGTTGAGATCCCGAGGGATATGAAGGCCAATCCAGCGGCGGCTTGGCGAAGGCCCCTCTCCCCGGCGAAAGCGGCAACGAGAGGTCCCAGAAGGGCAGGAATGAGGAAACTCGATCCCATGACCCGTAGAGTCCATAGAAGTTCTGGGGTGAGGGCTTGTGCTCGATAGCCGAAGAACGTGGCCACGTTTGAGGGTTTGATAATGAGTGCCACAGCGGCGAAGAAGAAGACCGTGGCTCCCAGCCTCAATGTTAGGGCGGCTCGACGGACCAGCATGGCTTAGCCCGCGAAATCTTCTGGATTGATCTGATCCAGAAATTCTCGAAAGCGCTCGACTTCCTCGTTAGCTTGGGAGCTATCCTCTTCGGGAATCTCTATCCCCGCCTCGGCCAGCAATTCTTCAGTTGCCAAGATCTCACTCTTGGTCCGCAGCGCAAGCGCAATTGCATCGGAGGGCCTGGCTGAGAGCGTGACCTCTACCTGATTGGAGTTCTTGAGAATCAAGTCTGCATAGAAGACTCCGTCACGCAATTCGGTGAGATGGACTGCCACCAAAGACCCGTCTAGCTTCTCCAAGAGTTCCTTCATCAGATCATGCGTCAACGGCCGCGGCGGAATCACCTCTTGCTGGGCAAATGCTATTGCTGTGGCTTCTACTGCACCCACCCAAATGGGCAGGAAACGGACGCCATCGATTTCCTTCAGCAGAACGATCGGTTGATTGGATGGCATTTCAACGCGTACCCCAACGACCTCCACCGGAATCATCGTCTTAGCGCAGTCGGTGCAAGCCGCCGCGCACAAGAGCGGCATGGAGGCGGACGGAAAGAGCGGCTATCTCTCGTTGAACTTCCTCGGCTCTTGCTTTTGCCTCGGAGCTCTTCTGCCTTATCAAAGGAGTGATGACCTGCTCAATGAGGCCTATCTCGCGATCTGCCGCGGACTTGAAGGATCGAAGATGTCTTGGTTCTATTCCAAAGCCAGACATCTCTGTGACTGCCCGAGCAATCGCCAGCGAATCACTGTCGTAGTGGCGACCCCGCGGAGCGATCAAGCCATAGGACTCAAGTTCGACGAGTTGTTCCTCAGTTATTCCACTTGCCTTTAGCAATTCATCACGCGATAAGCGCATGTCAGTGTTCTCTGCGAAATTAGCCGGAGCAAGTTCGCCATCAATTGTGGCAAGTCTTGGAACTGGGACTCCACCCGATACTGGAGCAGGTTGCAGTCCCCTATCCAACGCATCAAGATTCTCTTTGATCACCCGAAGGGGTAGATATTGATCCCTCTGAGCTAGCAGCACATATCTCAGACGTTCTAGATCTGAGTTGGTGAATTTGCGATATCCGGATGGCGTTCGCTGAGGTTCTATCAAACCCTCTGATTCAAGAAAGCGAATTTTTGAAATGGTGATGTCAGGAAAATCGTTCCTCAATTTCCCAAGAACTTCGCCGATGCTTAGATACGCGCGAGCAGGAACGCTCATGATTTTCCCCCAAAAAAGAGCATATGGAACTTGCCGATTTGAATCTCATCACCCGACGACAAAGAAACTTCCGTCACCGGTTTTCCATTTACGTATGTGCCGTTGAGGCTTCCCAAATCTTTCATTGTGAAGACGCCTACGTCAGTTGATGAGACCAGCGCATGCTTTCGAGACACAGTGACGTCGTCCAAGAAGATTTCACTCTCAGGGGAACGCCCGATCATCGTGGAATGCGAAAGCAAGAAACGAGAACCTTTGCCAGGACCGCGATGGACAATCAGCATCCCGTCCCTGGATGAGAGCTTGGCAACTATGCCTCGCTCCTCCTCATTCAACTTGGTGAGGTTCTCCGTAAGGCGATCTGATGACAACGCCCCTGGACCCTGGCGAGCCCCAAGATGGATGGTGGTAGTCAGGTCAGGCTCTGGATTCTTTTCCACACCATCCCCCCTTACTCAACATCAACTTGAGGCTGACATTAGAGATGTGTTGGGCGCAGGTCAAGCCGTTAGTTGCACGTACTCCTGTGCACTCAGCAGCTCATCTTCTCCACCCGTCACTTCGACCTCGGCGATCCAGCCTGCTCCGTACGGATCAGAATTGAGAATCTCTGGATTAGCCGTGAGGGCCGCGTTAACTGCTATCACCTTGCCAGAGACTGGGGCGTAAAGTTCAGAGACACTCTTGGTTGATTCGACTTCGCCGCACACTTTGCCGGCTACCAAATCATCACCAACGTTAGGCAGTTGGATGTAGACGATGTCACCCAGCGCGCTCTGAGCAAAGTCGGTGATTCCGATTCGCACGTGAGACGCAACATCGGTTGTCGCCACCCATTCATGTTCCTTTGTATAACGTAACGCTAGTGGTGCTTCTGACACGACAATCTCCTATCAATGTTGTTAAGTGACTACCTTACTTTGCATGTGCGATCGAGCGCCATCCCGCCTGAAAGTAGTTCATTCCGGTGATGAAATAAAGAGCAATTCCCCAAATTGCGAAGCTCCAGCCAATGACATACGCCACTTCCCCAAGGGTTCCCTCTGATTTGGCTAGAAGCAGTAATGGAAAGGCGTACATCAGGTTGAACGTGGCCGCCTTGCCAAGATATGTAACCGTGAATGGACCGATCCCGACACGCTTCATAGCCAGAGTCATGATCCCCAGAATCACGTCTCTTCCGAGAAGAGCGAGGATGATCCAGAGCGGGAGCACATCACGTACGTAGAGCACGATCAAAGTTGCTGCAATGTAGAGCCTGTCTATCGCAGGGTCCATCAATTCGCCCAATCGAGATTCTTGATTCCATGCGCGGGCCAATTTTCCGTCGAGATAATCCGTGGCCCCACCAATCACGAGCACGACAATGGCGGCCGCATCAGCATGCCGACCTAAGGCAAGGTAGACGAAAAGAGGAATCCCGAGCCCACGCAACAGCGTGAGCGCATTGGGAACCGTGACTACAGACATGTCGGGGCGACAGGATTTGAACCTGCGACACCCAGACCCCCAGCCTGGTGCGCTACCAAGCTGCGCTACGCCCCGGTGAACGATTGCTCGTTCGGGTGGAATATTACTCCCGCTCGCGGACTCGTACTGATATTTGGATTGGCGTCCCAGGAAAACCGAATTCCTCGCGCAACCGACGCTCGATAAAGCGCCGATAGGAGCCCTCCAAGAAGCCCGTCGTGAAGATGACAAAACGAGGTGGTGCGATCCCAGCTTGGGTCGCATACAAGATCTTTGGCTGTTTTCCACCTCGTACAGGTGGCGGGGTTGCAGCGATGAGAGTGCCGAGGAAGGAATTGAGACGGCTGGTTGGAATCCGCTTCTCCCAACTCGTGAGCGAGGTTCGGAGTGCGGGCGCAAGACGATCCCGATGCCATCCGGTTTTCGCCGCAAGGTTCACCCTCTGCGCCCATTCAACTTGGTCCAGGTGCCGATCAATTTCACGGTCAAGGGAAATTTGACGATCTTCATCGACCAGATCCCACTTGTTCATGACGATGATGAGCGCCTTACCGGCCTCCTCGACCATGGTGATAATTCTCAGATCTTGCTCCGAAATTGGCGATGAAGCGTCGAGAACGACGACTGCGACTTCAGCTCTCTCCAAGGCAACCTGGGTGCGAAGCGTCGCGTAGTAATCAGTCCCACTTGCTTGATTAGCGCGTTTGCGAATTCCAGCGGTGTCGATAAAGCGCCAGATGGATCCGCCCAGTTCAATTAGTTCATCGACCGGGTCGCGTGTTGTTCCGGCAACGTCATCAACGAGGGATCTCGTGCTTCCGGCAAGAATATTGAGAAGGCTCGACTTGCCGACGTTTGGTCGCCCGATGAGCGCGACCCTTCGGTATCCATCCTGACTTTGCGCCGCGCCTACTTCGGGGAGCACTTTGACGATCTTGTCGAGAAGATCACCACTTGCGCGACCATGAAGAGCAGAGACGAATTGCGGCTCTCCCAGCCCCAGATTCCAGAGCGAATGCGCCTGGGCTTCCTCTGCAGGTCCATCGACCTTGTTGGCGACGAGAATAATCGGCTTCTTCATTTTGCGAAGTTCTCGAACCAAGATGTCATCTTCATCGAGTGCGCCAACCTGGGCGTCGATAACCAATGCAAGTACATCAGCTTCCTGCATCGCGAGCTCTGCGATACCGCTGACGCCGATCGAGATGCCGTCGGGTTTAGCCTCCCATCCCCCGGTGTCCATGACCATAAACTCGCGGCCATTCCATTCACACTCATAGGTGACGCGATCTCGAGTTACGCCAGGAGTATCTTCAACGATCGCCTCACGACGGCCGAGGAAACGATTGATCAAGGTCGACTTGCCAACATTGGGGCGACCAAGAAGGGCCACTATCGGCAGGCCAAGAAGTCTGCGTTCTTTGAGCAATTCCCAGACTCTTTGGGCCGTCTCATGGAGCGAGAGTTCGGTGGAATCGATGACGATGGCATCGGCGGCGACCATCAACGGGGACGTCTTCCGTGTGGAATCCAAGAGGTCCCTTTGGGCAAGAGACTCTTCGACTGCATCCGTCGAGAGAATCTGCGATGGAGATTCAATCTCTTTCTCGCGACGCTCGGCTCGAGCGGAAAGATCGGCCGTGAGGAATATCTTCAACGCGGCTTCGGGAGCAACTACAGTGCCAATGTCGCGACCTTCAACCACTATTCCGCGGACGGCCCGAGAAATTAGTTTGTGCTGCAACTCGAGCAGATGTTGGCGAATTTCCGGGTGAGCGCTCACTTGGCTGACCTGGTCTGTCACCGCCTGGGAACGGATTGCTTCGGAAATGTCGACATCTCCACAAAACACCTTTGGCTTCTCAGGGTTCGTATCGAACTTAAGGGGAAATTTCTTGAGCGCATCCACAATTTCGTAAGGTTCGCTGACGTCTTCTCTTTGTGCCAACCATGTGGCGGCGCGATAAAGAGCCCCGGTATCCAGATAATCCCATTTTGCGCGTGTCGCCACGGCTCGGGAGGTACTCGATTTACCTGCCCCGCTTGGGCCATCTACTGCTACGACAATGCCCATAGGGGCGAGTCTAGTCGTTCAACCCTGAGTCACTTCTCCATCTCCTACCTCGGAGAATGCACATTCCATCCTCGTTCGGCCAAATGGTCAGCGAGTCGATTCGCATCCGAAGACGAAAGTGCCAGCGTGACTAAACCAGTGAACTGGCCCGGTGAATGTTCAATGGATAGATCTTCAACGTTGACTTCTGCCTTTGCACATTCTTGGAACAGGGCTGCCAACTGCCCAGGCTTGTCCTCAATCACGATAGGCAGGTACGTGTAGTCGCGAGGTCGGCCTCCGTGTTTTCCTGGGATCCTCTCTCGCCCGGTTCGCCCCTGCTCGATAAATTGTTCAACGGCGTCATCATCATCAAATTCGCTAATGAAATTAGAGAGATCCTCGTTCATCTTGATCAAGAGTGGGCGTATCTTCTCTCGGTTCATAGAGATGATTTCGCGCCAGAGTTTTGGATCTGAGGCTGCAATTCGTGTCGCATCCCGTACCCCTTGGCCCGCCAAGGCGAGCCAGCCGTCCAGACCTAAATGGAGTTGCTTCGCCAAAAGGGAGGCCGATATCTGAGGCAAATGAGAGATGAGGGCGACTGCGGAGTCGTGTTCTTCGGGAGTCATCCGTATGGCCGTAGCCCCCACCGTCCCAATGAGGTCGACGACAAGAGTCAGAACATCCTCATCGGAGTTTGGCGTCGGGGTGTAGATCCATGGGCGGCCCACGAAAAGATCTGCCCTAGCGGCCTCTGGACCGCCAATCTCACGACCTGCCATGGGGTGGGATCCACAGAAACGGCGCGACACCATGAGATTAGATTCAATTTGATGTAGAGGTTTAGTCTTAACGCTTCCTACATCAATAAAGGCAGCCTTTGGGTTTAATCTGAATTCTTGCTCAAGGACCAAGGGTAGTTTCGACGTAGGAAGTGCAAAGACCACGAGATCCACGTGATCAAGATGGGCGTTCCCTACGAGGTCCTGTGCTAGAGCAGCTCTTCCATCGTCGGAATCGATCATTGCAACCGGGACGCCTTTAGCCGAAAGTGCTAACGCAATCGAGGTTCCGATTAGACCAGAACCAACGATCCGAACACCCCTCATTGGGCGAGATCGCGCCGAAGAGCTACAGCGCCCTTGAGGTAAATATGAGAAATTTCTTCCGGTTTAGCCTTGGTATTGCAGTGCAACATGACTCTAATGACACCAAGTAATGCACCCGGAACATTGATTTCTGAAGCACATATAAGGGGCACTGCCCCAAAACCAATCTCGCGGGCAGCCGCAGCTGGAAAATCCGCATTGAGATCTGGGGTGGCCGTGAAAATCACCGAAATGACGTCGGAGGCATTCAAGTCATTGCCTTGAAGCATGGCACCAAGCAACTCTTTCACCCCGGAATGGATTGCCTCGACAGTATTGGCTTCAACCTGAATTGCCCCACGAATTGCCCGTACGCTCATGCTCGAAGGCTACCTTGCCAGACAATTTGAAGCACGCAATTAAAGGTGTTTCTCTATATGTGTCTAGAAGGTTATGTCGATATAAATATTAACCTCTATAACCTCTTACGGCTTCTTGAAATTCTTTCACATGACGGATGAAAAATCGACATAACCACTTACACTGTCATTAACCCGCATGAAATCTCGGTGAATAGTCGACAAAGAGACTCTAGGAAGCGACGTGATTATCGATATATCTATTTAATGACTATGTGTAAAATCTTTAAAATCGATATATCGCTAAAGATCTAAAGCCTTACGTAGATTTACCAACTCGACTTCATTAAGATCGCGCCATCTTCCCTCGAGAACATCCCCCAGGAGAATCGGGCCAAAGCGGGTACGAATAAGGCGCAAGACATCTACTCCAACTGCCTCCATAAGTCGGCGAATGATGTGGTAACGGCCTTCATGTATGGTCACTTCAATCCAGGTCGGTGACAATGATTTGAACTGCAAAACCCGGCCCAAACCGTCCTCCAATTCGATACCTCGAAGAAGTGAGCTTTCTGCATTCCTCGGAAGATCCCCTGAGTACTCAATCAGGTAGGTCTTCTCCAGACCGTAGGAAGGGTGGGTTGCACGAAAAGTCATTTCGCCGTCGTTGGTGAGAAGAATCAAGCCCTCACTCTCTTTATCTAAACGCCCCACGTGAAAAAGACGCTCAGTTCGCAAGGAAATAAAATCAGAAAGTGAAGGTCTCCCCTCGGGGTCATACATGGTAGACACAACACCTCTTGGCTTATGAAGTGCGAGATAAGTCTTAGTCAAACTCGCCTTAATTGTCTCACCATCCACCATTACTTGAGCCTTTTCAGGGTCGATTTTCGTCCCTAGTTCTCTCACTATCGCTCCATCGACGCTTACCCGGCCATCATGGATGAGTTCATCAGCGCCACGACGACTGGTTATTCCAGCATCGGCGATGATCTTGTTGAGTCGTGTGAGGGCCATGGGGCGTTTCCAATCCGGCGCAAGCCGTCACGTACCCGAGGAGGCAGGGTTAGCGGCCCAGTCTATCGAAGATCTGGCTAATCAGTGAGGGCGCTAAGAACCTCGTCGAGACGGTCAAGATCTGGCAAATAGGGCGCAAGAGCGGGTAGATCGGAGAGAGAATTGAGCCCCAAACGCTCTAAAAAGTAGGTCGTTGTCCGGTAGAGAATTGCGCCCGTTTCTTGTTCAAGCCCGGATTCCTCTACTAGTCCCCGAGTTACCAGGGTCTTCATTACCGCTTCCACGTTCACGCCACGGATAGCTGAGACTCGTGCTCGGGAAACTGGCTGCCGGTAAGCGATCACCGCCAAAGTCTCTAGGGCGGCCTGGGTAAGACGGGATTGCTGTCCGTCCAGCACGAACCGCTCTACGACCGCCGAATACTCGGGCCTGCTGTAGAAACGCCAACCTCCGGAAATGCTCCGAAGTTCAAAGCCGTTGCTCTCGTAGCTGACCACCAGGGCTTCTAGAGCCGTAGCAATCTCTTCGACCGAGGAATCCAGCACCTTGGCCAGAGTCTCCTCCGTCACCGGCTCATCGATCACCATCAAAATCGCTTCAATCGAATGCTCAAGTTCAAGATTAGACATCTGAACCCTCCTCCGTCTCACTTGTCTCAGCACTTACAGGAATATCGAACTCTTCACCAGCTAATACCTCACCAGAATCGGGACCCACCCAACTTATCTGGAGCTCACCGAGGGAAACGACCTGATCGAATCTGAGCGCGCCCTGACGGTAGAGGTCCAGCAACGCCAGAAAGCGTGCCACAACCACCAAGGTGCTCTCGGCTTCGGCCACCAGATGGCGGAAGCTCATGGACTTAGATCGTCTGAGAGCCTCGACAACCCATTTGGACTCCTCAGCCACGCTCACCAGGGGCAGATGAAGGTGCTCCATGGCTACCGTGGGCGTGAGTTTCGGAGCGAGTACACGCTCAGCAATCGCGGCAAACCGCTCTGCCCCCACTCCGATAAGCACCTCGGGCAGAAGCGAGGAAAGGTGAGGATCAAGTGAAATCACCCTAGGGAAAGTTTTGTCCTGACGTGCAATACGGTCGTTGAAGGTAGCCGCAATCTCCTTGAAGGCTCGATATTGAAGAAGCCGGGCGAAAAGGAGGTCACGTGCTTCAAGAAGTGCCAAGTCGGTTTCATCTTCGACTTCGCCGCTTGGCAAAAGACGGGCCGCCTTCAGATCCAGCAGGGTTGCGGCGACAACGAGAAACTCAGTTGCCTGGTCTAGACGCCATCCCTCCCCTGACACTTCCAAAGCCCGGATGAAGGAGATGAATTCATCTGTGACTTCGCTCAGGGCGACCTCCGTAATATCCATCCGGTGCCGGGATATGAGTTGGAGAAGCAGATCAAAGGGTCCATCGAAATTATCAAGGTGAACCGCAAATCCTGGAGTGATCTCGCTATTTACGTCACTGGCTGCAGTTTCCACCAGCGAACGGTACTTCACATTCGCTTTCATTTCTTGCACTTGCTTAGGCGTTGCCCTTCTGCGTAGAGTCCTGCCTTAAAGCGGCAGAGAGGTTTCTCGATTGAGCGTTAAATCGACATTTGATGATGATGTAGCAACTACGTCGACCCTCCTGAAGCAGACCCCCAAGAATTGGCCAATCCCCAAACTGCTCGCGGATCACGGCCACGCCAAGATCATCCCTATCGTGAACCAGAAAGGTGGCGTCGGCAAGACGACCACCACAATCAACTTGGGTGCCAGCCTGGCCGAATATGGTCGTCGAGTGCTCCTTGTCGATTTCGATCCACAGGGCGCCCTCTCGGTTGGACTGGGCGTCAACGCCCATGAGCTCAAGCTCCAGGAGACCGTTTACCAAGTGCTGATGGATCCGCATTCCGACATCGACAAGATCATCCTCAAGACTTCCATCCCTGGGATGGATCTACTGCCAGCCAATAAGGAATTAGCCACTGCGGAAGTCACCCTGGTCAATGAGATGGGCCGGGAGAACTTCCTAAAGCGCACTTTGGCTAGCGTCAGGGAGTACTACGACGTCATTCTCATCGACTGCCAGCCGACTCTTGGGCTCCTTACGCTTAACGCTCTGACTGCGGCTGACGGGGTCATTGTGCCCCTCCAGTGCGAGTTCTTCGCCCTTAGAGGATTTGCCCAACTCCAAGAGAACTTGGAGAAAGTGAGAATCAACCTCAATCCCTCTCTGAAACTCATTGGCATTCTGGCAACGATGTACGACAAAAAGACCCTGCATAGCCGCGAAGTGTTGGAACGGATTCTTCAAGCGTTCCCTGAAAGTGTTTTCGAAACAGTGATTGCCCAAACCGTCCGTTTTCCCGAGACCACGGTCGCAGGTGAGCCCATAAATACGTACGCCTCGAATTCTGGCGGAGCGGCCTCCTATCGACGTTTAGCTCGGGAGTTAATAGCACGAGGAGGATTACGATGAGTCGTAGAGCCAGTTTGCCAGGAGCAGATGAACTTTTTCGATCTACAACCCCGGCCCTGACTGCAGTTCGTGACACCACGCCCGAGATTGAACCTGCGCCGATAATCCAGAACGCAACGGCGCCTGTCACACGTGGACAAAGTAAGAGCGTTCGAACCACGCCAAGACGACGTGTTAGCAACATTGACCGCTCTCCCACAGGTCGCGAATCGCATGCGGAGAAAATCACCGTCTATCTCTCCCCTGAAGAACTTTTCGACTTGGATCAGGCACGTCTCTTGCTACGAGGAGATCTAGGCCTGGCCGCCGACCGTGGACGAATCGTCAGAGAATCAATCGCAGTGATCATCGCCGACCTCGAAGCCAAGGGAGATCAGAGCATTCTGGCTCGACGCTTGCGAGGACAGTAGATCTCACCTAGCTCGCGGGTGAGCCAAACTATAGGTTTCTCGAACCTTGTCGATGGTGACGAGAGTGTAGATCTGCGTAGTGGTCACCGATGCGTGACCCAGCAATTCCTGGACGACGCGAATATCGGCACCACCGTCTAGCAAGTGAGTGGCATACGAGTGGCGAAATACGTGTGGCGAGACTTTTCCTGAAATGCCGGCCGCCTTGGCTGCATTTAGAACAAATTGCCAGGCCGATTGCCGACTAAGGCGGGTCCCTCTCTGGTTGAGGAAGACCGCCGAAGTCGTCTTGGTTGAATTCCGAGCCAAATTCGGCCTAATTCTCGTCATGTAGTCAAGCAAAGCGGCGTTGGCGAAACTTCCCAAAGGAACGATTCGATCTTTTCCGCCCTTGCCGCGCAGCTTGATTGTCTGAAGTTCAAACCCTTCGCTGGCGACTTGGTGAATGTCGGCGAGGTCCAAATTCACAACTTCGCTCACTCGTGCGCCGGTGCCATAGAGCAATTCCAGAAGAGCGCGATCACGAATAGTCACGGGATCACCCTCGCGATATGCCGCATCGATCATGGAGACGATTTCTCCGACGGTCAGCGCCTTAGGAAGGCGACGCATCTGACGTGATTTCTCAATATCTATCAGTGGATCAGTGAAACCATTCTCACTCGAAAGGTAGCGAAAGAAAGTTCGCAAAGCAGAAAGTATTCGATTGATCGATGATTGGCTTAACTGCTCTTCACGTAGCCAATTTTGAAACTCGCGAATTCGTTGAGGGTTGACATCTGAAAGCGCAAGTGAATACAGACTAAGAAACTTGCCAAAACGTGTTAGGTCTCTTCCGTATGCAGAGATGGAATTCTCGGCAAGTCCGCGCTCCACCCTCAGGTGATCCAGGAAGGTGCGGGCCTCTTGCGAAAATTCCATCTCCGTCATCTATATCATTTATGAGGCAAGAACTTCATAGGCGTAGTTGTGCGCTTTCGCGACCGCCTCGTAGTAGATACCACCCTCATGGACATTCAGACCAAGGGCCAGGCTCTTATCCGTCTTGACGGCTTCGCGCCAGCCTTTGTTCGCGATAGAGAGTGCATAAGGAAGAGTTGCATTGGTCAGCGCGTACGTGGAAGTCACAGGTACAGCCCCTGGCATGTTAGCTACACAATAGAAAATACTGTTGTGAATCAAAAAAGTGGGTTCAGCATGCGTTGTCGCATGTGAGTCCGCAAAACAGCCTCCTTGATCAATGGCAATATCAACGAGAACTGAACCGGGCTTCATCTTCTGTACCTGATCGTTGCTGACCAACTTCGGGGCTTTCGCACCATGGACCAGCACGGCCCCAACCACCAAGTCAGCCTGACATATTTCGCGATCGATCGCGTGGTGAGAAGCAGCCAGCGTCTTGATACGTCCGGAATACAGCGAATCGATATATTGAAGACGGGCAATGCTTCGATCGATGACCGTGACTTCGGCTCCCATACCAAGTGCGATCACCGCTGCATTGAGACCAGCCACACCGCCGCCAATGACGACGACCTTGCCTGGCGCTACACCAGGAACGCCCGCGAGAAGAACTCCTCGGCCACCATTTGGCTTTTGAAGAACAGATGCACCTACCTGGGTTGCCATCCGCCCTGCCACCTCGCTCATAGGGGCGAGAAGAGGAAGTTGACCGTTGAGCTCCACCGTTTCGTAGGCGATTGCGGTCGTGCCGCTTGCGATGAGGGCATCAGTGCAGGCCTTTGATGCAGCGAGATGAAGATAAGTGAAGAGAACCTGCCCTTTGCGCATCAGTGGGTATTCGCTCGCGATAGGTTCCTTGACCTTCAGGATGAGATCAGCTTGCGCCCAAACCTCTTCTGCGGTCTTACGAATCTGCCCGCCCTGCGATACGAAATCTTGATCGGAAATAGAGGATCCAAGACCTGCTCCGCTTTCAACGATAACCGAGTGCCCGGCTCGTATGAATTCGCTAACTCCTTCAGGGGTAATTGCGACTCGTGATTCCTGACTCTTTATTTCCTTTGGTACACCAACGATCATTTCCAGCTCCTAAGTGAGACTTCATTGTCAGTGGGTCAGCCTACTCTCCGCTAAGAGCTTGCGCTGACGCCCTTAGCGGCAAGGGCCGCAGAGATTAAGCCGATAAACAACGGATGCGGACGCGTCGGTCTTGAACGGAATTCAGGGTGGGCTTGAGTCCCAACGTAATAGGGATGGACATCTGCTGGCAGTTCAACAAATTCGACTAAGTCGCGTTCAGGGTATATGCCTGAAAAACGAAGACCGGCATCAACGAGTTGTTGGCGGTAATCATTGTTAACTTCGTAACGATGGCGATGGCGTTCTGATATCTCCTTGGCCCCGTATGTCTTTGCAACGATCGAATCTGGATCCAAGACTGCGCGATAGAGCCCAAGGCGCATGCTTGCACCCATATCGGCCTCCCCCGAAACCACGGCATGTTGTTCTTCCATGGTGGAAATAACCGGAGATTTTGTCTCGGGTGCGAACTCGGCCGAATTTGCGTCTTTGATTCCCGCAAGATTCCTAGCACCCTCGATCACCATGCATTGAAGTCCCAGACACAAACCCAATGTGGGGATCATCATGACTCGTGCGAAATGCAGTGCCCCAACTTTTCCTTCAATGCCCCGGACTCCAAAGCCCCCTGGCACGCAGATGGCGTCCACATCAGATAGATGTTCCTTGGCGCCTTCCCAACTTTCGCAATTATCGCTTGGCACCCACTTGATCTCTACTCTTGCATTGTTGCCGAATCCGCCGGCACGCAGAGCTTCCGTTACCGAAAGATATGCATCGGGAAGGTCTATGTACTTTCCGACAAGGGCTACTCGCACACTATTTTCCGGATGATGGACTTTGACAAGTAGAGCGTCCCATTCTTCCCAATCAACATCCTTGAAGGGCAAGCCAAGGCGTCTTACCACGTAGGCGTCGAGTCCTTCAGAATGTAGAACTTTGGGAATATCGTAGATCGAAGGTGCATCGACCGCAGCAACCACTGCTTCCAGATCGACATCGCACATCATGGAAATCTTTCGTTTCACCGCAGAAGGTATCTCGCGATCAGAACGAATCACGATCGCATCCGGTGTAATACCAATGCTCCGAAGTGCCGCCACGCTGTGCTGAGTTGGTTTGGTTTTCAATTCGCCCGACGGGCCGATGTAAGGAACGAGGGAGACATGCAAATAGAAAACGTTTTCGCGACCAACTTCTTGGCGAATTTGTCTTGCCGCCTCTAGAAACGGTTGGGATTCAATGTCTCCTACGGTTCCACCGATTTCAGTGATGACGATGTCAATATCGGGTGCGGCCATGGCCCGAATTCGCTCTTTGATCTCATTTGTGATGTGCGGAATTACCTGCACGGTCTCCCCGAGGTACTCGCCTCGTCTCTCGCGTGCTATGACCCGGGAATAGACTTGGCCCGTTGTCACGTTGGCCGATCCATGCAAGTTGGTGTCTAGGAATCTCTCGTAGTGGCCGATATCAAGATCTGTCTCAGCCCCGTCATCGGTGACAAAAACTTCCCCATGCTGGAAGGGATTCATAGTGCCAGGATCGACGTTTAGGTAGGGATCGAGTTTCTGCATGGTCACCCGGATTCCGCGAGAGCGGAGCAAACGTCCCAAACTCGACGCGGTGAGGCCTTTTCCCAGGCTTGAGGCTACGCCTCCGGTTACAAATAAATGCTTAGTCACATGAGGTTGGCCCATGGGAGACCAACCTATCATCTTTCAAGGGCAATCCCATTATCCCCGCATAGCCAAGAGTTCTGCGGCGTGTTCCTTAGCGCTTTGTGAGTCTTCATGGCCCGCAAGCATCCGTGCGATCTCCTCAATACGCCTATCTCCAGAAACTTGAATAACATCGCTCTGGCTTACGGCTCCATCATCGTTTTTTCGCACTACAAAATGAGAATCGGCCCAAGCCGCCACTTGAGGAAGGTGCGTCACGACAATCACCTGCGCATATTGTGATAATTCTCGAAGCCGCCTCCCCACTTCAATCGCGGCCTTGCCACCGACACCGGCATCCACTTCGTCAAAGATGTACGTACCCACGGGCTCAGATTCTGCAAGTACCACCTCAAGGGCGAGCATTACTCGAGAGAGTTCTCCGCCACTTGCACCTTTGGCGACTTGTACAAGCGGGCCGTCTCGGTGGGCTTGAAGCAACATTGCTACCTCGTCGGCGCCATTAAGAGTGAAGATGGAGGGGTCCAATGCCTGCGAATAGTCAGGAGACGAAATAGTGCAGAAGAATTGAGTATGCGGCATGGAAAGCATGTGAATTTCTTGCGTAACCGATTCGGAAAGTTGCACTGCAAAATCTCGCCTTACCTCTGAAAGAATCTGCGCTCGGGAGCACAATTGGTCGAAGAGTAATTCCAAGTCCTCTTCCATCTGCGCTAAGCGATCTTCACCTCCCGCTAAGTCGGCTATTGATTCTGCGACGAGGTCATGACGTTTTATCATTTCAAAGATTTGGTCATCTGCCTCCTCGGCAGAGGCATACCGCTTCAAGAAAGCGCTGAGCTCGGCCCGTCTTGCTTGTGCTGTATCCAATCTCTTGGGGTCCGCTTCGAGATCCTCTAAGTAGATATGAGCAGACTGCGCGGCCTCTGAAAGTTGGAAGAAACTATCTGTAACGGCGGCAAGAATTTCGCTTATGAAGGGGTCCTTGTCCGCAACCATTTCAAGATTTCGCTTCGTGCTTGCCAGTGCATCCACAATCCCGGATTCCTCAGCAAGCAATAGCGATACGGACTCACCCACCGACGTGCGAAGTGATTCAACAGATGAAAGACGAGTGATCTCACCCAAGAGCGAACTGGCTTCTCCCGGTTGAGGCTTAATCTTCATGAATGCATTGGAGAATTCCTGAAGAGCGACAATCTCCTTCTCTCGAGACGCCGCATTGCTCTTAAGGGATGAAATTTTGGCTTTCAAATTGTTGTACTCATCAAAGGCAGCCTTGTAGTGGTCGTGCACCTCGGTAAATTGCGTGCCTGCGTACCGGTCAAGAATCTCTCTCTGCTTGGAAACCTTGGTGATGCTCATACTCGTGGCTTGACCGTGTATTTCAATCAGCTCTTCGCCTAGTTCGGCTAGGACACTGGCTGGGACCGAGACTCCCCCAGCAGAGGCACGGCTCTTGCCTTCTGAATTCAAGGTTCTGGTCAGTATTAGCGCGCCATTCTCGGTAGCGGCCCCTTTGGCATCTGCAATTTCCTCAATTTTGGGTTGAATCCTAAATGTCGCACTGGCGACTAGGCGGTCTCTGCCTTTACGGACAAGTGAAGGGTCAGCCTTGCCACCCAGCACCAATGACAAAGCCGTGAGAACCATTGTCTTGCCGGCACCCGTCTCACCCGTAAGGACGGTGAAACCAGGGCCCAACTCAAGTGTTGCTTCCTCGATGACACCGAGTCCGCGTATGGATATCTCTTCTAGTTCAGAGCGTTCACTCACCGCGCCAGCCTTCAATAGGGAGTTTGAACTTTGCCACCAAACGATCAGTGAAGAGGATCTCTTTTACATGCGCCAAACGCACAGTGTCAGTATCTTTCGTAAGCGTAACCCTGTCACCCTGTCGCAGAGGGAATTTTCGGCGCGAATCGGCCGAGAGCAGCGCGTGACTCGATTCAACATCAATGACAATCTTGGATTCTGGGGAAACAACCATCGGTTTAGAAAAAAGTGCATGCGCCGAAATTGGAAGAACAAGGAGTGCTTTAACTTCCGGCCAAACTATTGGTCCGCCCGCCGAGAATGCATAGGCCGTCGATCCTGTCGGCGTCGAACAGATAAGTCCGTCGCATCCCCAACGTGAAAGTGGACGATGGTCAATCTGAACGAAGAGCTCGACCATGGTCGTCTCGCTTCGTTCGATCGTCACTTCGTTGAGCGCCCACCCCGATGAAATCTCACGTTCGCCGCGTTCGACAGAATAGGCCAAGACCATGCGTTCTTCAGTGAGAAAATTCCGGGCGATCACTGCCGAGGCGATCTCATCCAAAGAGGCCTTCTCGACTTCCGCAAGAAAACCAACTCGCCCCAAATTCACCCCCAGCAACGGAATTTGGGTTCCGCGGACTGCCTCTGCGGCTCTGAGCATCGTTCCATCGCCGCCCAGAACGATTGCGATTTCAATTTCTGGCAGGACTTCGTCGGTCAAAGGTACGAGTCCATCGATAACAGTCTCGCTTGTTGTGTACAGCGCGAATCCTGCATTAGAAAATTGATGCGCAAGTCGAAGCACCGCCGTCTTCGCGTCTTCGCGATTTGGATTTACGATGAAAAGTATCGAACGGCTCACAGTCATTGCGGCCCCTCTGCAATGGCCCGATCAACGGCTTCCTCATCGATGTGGTCTGCCCCCCATCGCAGCCACAAAAAATATTCAACATTTCCAGCTGGGCCGGGCAGTGGACTTGCGGCGATTCCCATTGTCCCCAGTCCGAGTTCTAACGCGGAGCCAGCGACATCCAATACCGACGAGCGACGCAGAGCCACATCTCGCACCACCCCACCTGCGCCCAATCTTTCACGCCCAACTTCAAACTGTGGCTTGACCATGAGAACGAAGTCAGCATCCGGCTTTGAAACGGCAGCGAGGGCTGGGAGCACCAGCGTCAAAGAGATGAAAGAAAGGTCTGCCACGACTAGATCAACAGGCTCGCCGACCATTTCGCTGGTGAGATGACGTATGTTCGTGCGATCCAAAATTACTACGCGAGGGTCCTGGCGAAGTTCCCAAGCCATTTGTCCATAGCCAACATCAACTGCCACAACTTGGGATGCTCCTCTGCGCAATAACACATCAGTAAATCCCCCCGTGGACGCTCCTGCATCAAGGCACTTCTTGCCATCGACGACGATGTCGTTAAAGGCATCGAGAGCCCCAGCCAATTTATGGCCTCCCCGTGAGACAAAATCGTCCCGATCGCCTTGGACGATAATTGAGGTCTCAGCATCTACTTGAGTGGCTGGTTTCGAAGCAGGTATCCCCCGGACCATCACGGAACGAGATTCAATGAGATCGGCGGCATGCTCACGCGAGCGAGCCAAGCCTCGACGAACGAGTTCGGCATCCAAACGGGTCTTCATGTCCTAAGTACTAAAGACCGTCGATAGTGGAGAGCGCAGTCTCCAATTTTCGATGCACGCTCTCGAGATGCTGCGAATGCTCTCCAACGGGAAGATTATCGATTTGATCGAGTTCAGATTTCACGGAGGCGAGGATATCGGTGGTCTCACTAATTTCGGTCACTTCTTCGCTCCCTTCGGTGCTGCCTTCTTTGCTGCTTTGGGTTTTGCTGGAGCCGCTTTCTTGGCTGCTGCCTTCTTTGGTTTGGTGGAGTGGAGTGCATCGACCTCTTTCTTCAATTGGTCGAAGTCGGCTTGCTTGACGAAGCCTCTCTTGGCAACTGCGCGTTCGACTTCTTCCTCGATCTTGGCTTTGATGCTTTCTCCGCTTTCACGAAGCCATGTATTGACCGACGCCAAAACTTCCGCAGGGGTGTGCTCACCCTCGGTTAACTTAGAAATATAGACGCGAAGCGTGCTGAATATGTCGTTTGCCATGGTCCCCTACTCATCTCTAGAGCATTACGGTACCTAAATTCTAGAGATTGCGCTTGCCTCTATCTGCCATCGGCTGGCAACACCGCTTGGTGCTTGCCAGAATCTGCGCCGAATTGCCCCTGAAATTTCCACCCATTCATCGGTTTTTAGAGACAAGCCCGTGCGCCTTGCTTTGGAATTCCACGCGGCGATATCGAGTGTATCCACGCCTTCGCGGGTCTTCCGGGGAATCACAATTCGGAACTCCACGACATGATCGCCACTGGGCAGTTCTTTCTCAAGGGGTTCACCTGATACTCGCCCTCGCAATAGGACTTCATTTAGTGAATCGACTTCAGCCTTTTCGGCACCACTTGCAGGCTTCTTCATGATTTAACCTCTTCCCATCTACGTTTGACTAGATGGAAAGGCTCTAAGAAGCCGCTGACACTCTCATGGAAACAATAGGGGCGTGTGTGAACATTTCACCCTGTGAACTATTGCGCCCTTTCAGCAGCGTCCGTGGTTTCCTCTGTGTCGATTTCCACACACTTTCGGAACCACCCCTTTGCCTCGGCTATACGACCGGCCGCATGAAGGGCATCGGCGTAGGCATATCGCAAACGAACCGACCATTCCGCATTTTCGGTTTTTAGTTCCCGACACGTTAGAGTGATGACTGCTGCATCCAGTTGTCCGAGATCTCTGCGTGCTCCAGCGGCAACAATGCGCATTTCAATTTCTTCGGCCTTCTCCAGTTTCGAAACTTCTGGAGACCCAGCCATCTCGAGGGCTTTTTCTGGTCGACCCAATCCTCGC
>CAWJOR010000055.1:0-22576 GCA_963844465.1 uncultured Actinomycetota bacterium
TGGTCGAAGAAGTGGATGGTCGACTCTGCAAGGCCTTGCTGCTTCTCGCGAGGCTTATCGAATATGTAGTGGACCCCGTCCATCTCCCATTCAAGCAAGGCGATTTCAGCCGCCGTGACATCGTCCCCCATGGGCGCGTTGATAAAAGCTTCGAGCGTAGGACGGATGTTGTCCTTGATGTCCTCGCTGTACTCGTCCAAGCGAGTCTTCATCTCCTCTAAATCAAGAGGCTGACCATTGACTCTAAGCCTCGAAAGGAAAGGTGCGCGGTTGGTGATGAGCTTTTCAAAGGCCTTGCGCCAAGGCACATAAGCTGCCCCGTAAGTTTTGGCATTGGCGAAGAACGATGTGTCGCGCGGTAGCCCAACGAACGGAAGCGCCCAGCCAATGGCATCACGTATTGGATGTCCACGAACGGAGATTGCCTCGCTGACTTTCCAACAAAACTCTCCAAGCTGAATTAGCGACAGGTCGGATGCTGCGAGCATTCCTTTGAGGGCGGACTTAAACACAATGCGATCATCTGGTGTCGGCGCGATACCAGAGACATGGCAAGTGGCCTCGACCCACGCGTCCTCGTTGGAACGGAGCTCCTTGGCCCCCAAAGGAGTCACGTGCCCAAGCGTGTCCGCTAGGTTGTGCTCATTGCCATTGGCTGTGAGCAAAGCTTCCTTGTCGGTGCCAGCATTTCGCACAGCTCCGGCGTTGAGCGCAGTCAGTGCGGATTCTGGAAGTCCAAGGCCTTTGACCAGATCCGATGGAATGCGCAGGTCCACCTTGGCGGACAAGTCGGGATTGGCAAGAATCTCTCGCACGATCGAGGCAATCTGAGCCGGTGAGAGCTTGTCCAAGCGAAACAGCGCCGGGGTATCAGGCAACCTTCCGTCACCTTGACGAGAGTCCGAAAGCCTGCGAGAAAGGATGTCGGCGCCAACGCGACCAATAATTCGATCAGTCAGCATTATTTCTCTCCCTCAGAACCAAATGGATTCTCCACAAAGGAGCATGAATCGGAGAGGCGCCGGACTAGTCCGAGTCCCACAAGACGGGCCTCAAGATTTCCCCGATTTTCGCTCAACGCCTCCTGATCGACCTGCTTGTCTCTGATCAGTTGCCCACCTTCAACGTCTCCGATCACAAAACCATAGCGGCGCCAGGCTTCGTGCAGAAACTCGTCGAACTGCATGCGGTCGTCAACAATAGTCACGACTAACGTCTTCAATAACCGGTCATTAGGCGCGTAGCGCGTCCGCCTCGCGAGCCTGCGCGAACTCAGGCCGACAGCTCTGGACCAAGCCGCGTGAATCTTGCCAACGTGCTGCTCATGCCTCGATTCCGCCTTTTCTACAAGTTGACGAACCAGCGCGTCACCTGACTTGGCACCAGCGTCTCCATCGTCCCCTCCATCTGCCTTCGGCCACTGGAATGCCGCGTGCATAAGCTTGGCGCATTCGGCGTCTGGATACTCCGACTTGATGGCTGCGGCCCACTCATCCGTGAGCCGTACACCTTCGACAGCTGCCCTCACCGCGCGCATCGAAACAGCTTGATTGGCCTGATATGAGTCACCCGAGAGCGAGCGCACCTTGGTGCGCTCTTTGGAGACGATTTCGCACACAAACTCCACTGGATCAACATCTCCCGCTTGCACCTTACCGCATTCGAGGAAATACAAAAGCAGGTTAAGACCAGCGCTTGCAATCAAGTGTTCCAAGGCATCGTAAATCGGCATGTCTCGCGACAGGATGGCCAACCAATCGTCACATAGCCGATCAAAACGCAGATGCTTCGCGTGCGGGAGATATCCCACATCGCGCGCGTCTTGGGCAAACTGTGGATCACCTTGCATGGCCTTGACCAACCTGTTCATCGGTACGGTCTTGTCAAACAGGCGCTCGACCAGTTTTTGTCCAAGCTCGGGGCCTCGATCGGCGCGGCAAAGCATCAAGTAAAGCAATTCGCCTGTGCGCGCGAAGAAGCGCCGATCATTAGAGGCTCCTCCCGCGTCCACGCGCAAGTCCTCGTAAAGAGCATCGGGGCCAAAAGGGAAAACGAACTTGGAACTCCAACGCTTGTTGCTTCTGGCCTCGAAGGACGATGAGCGCAATAACTCGATGGCTTTTGCAAAGTCGTCGAAGTTCGTGAAGACCCTGCGCAAGTAATTCACGTCCTCGTCACCGAGTTTGGTCGCGTCTTGCGCGAAGTACTCCATCCAGATTCGCCATTTCTCCTCGTCTGGGATGGCCTTTTCTCGTACGGACTCGACGTAAGGGTTGTTGAAAAGTAGACCTCGGAGCCTGATTTGGCGTTGTGGACGGTATCTCACCTTGTCTGTTGGCGCGGCAACTAAGGGATTGTCTAAGTTGGCGCCAAGCACCCCCAGAAACTCCAGCACCGCCAAATGAGGCAGCTGTTCGTCATAGAGACGATGCCCCCAAATGTGCTCATCGACGGCGAAATCGACATTGTCAATCCTGTTTCTCATGTCCCAATCCTCACCGTGACAGGCCGTGAGAATCCATGCCCACTCTGTTCGATTTCAATGAAGTTGAGCGTAATCGCACCGTCTCCCGAGCCTGGCTCGTCATCATCGTTACTATTTCGTTGCTCTCGGATCAGCTCGCCCTTTCTCAGAAGCTTTGCCTTGAAAGCCAGCATGTCCTCTAGACACTCGTTGGAGAAACTGCCTGGCAAAGCGCCTTCGGCCACCCTGCAAAGGAACTCAAAGCGAACCGGAGTGAGACCAAATATCACCGAATTCTCTCCCCCCTTGTCCAAGGCAACATCAAGCATGGGGCGCTCGGAATATGGATCAATCTTGACTGCCATACCAATTCCACCAACACGCCGAGCAGGTACTTGTGTATCACACAGGACGCTTACCTTGGATTGGGTGAACCCCCCAGAACTGGCCACAAAAATCAGATCGTTGTTCTCGATCAAGAGCCCCGTCATCACACGGTTGAGACCACGAACCAAGCGAGAGCGGATTGTCTCGTTGACCGGCCTTTTGTCGATGAGCGCAGAAGTCATCTCTAAATAGTCGCCCGCGAAGCGAAATGCCGTCATATCCCAATATTCGTAGTCGACCACATCGTCCGGCAACGTGAAAAAGAGCCTACGGCGCTGCGCTTCCAACCGCTCCAAAAACTCCGAAGCTCCCTCTAACCGAGCAGCCTCATCGCCTTCGAGGTATCGCTGTTGAGCTGCCGTGAATGATGGAGTGGCGCCATAGACTAGATCGTTGCTAACGAATCTGGCGAAATCTTCTTTGAGTTTGGCATCGTCATTTCCGTAAACGAGCAAGCCATCGGCGCCATTAGTGGTTTCGTCGCCAATGCCAAACGATGCTAGAGCTTTGAATACCGGCCGGTCCATCGCCCTGCGGCGAGGAAGGTTGGAACCAAACACATTACCATAGAGACTTCCACGCTCTGTTGTCTGACCTTCTTGAATGCGCGCCACATCCACGCAGGCCATGAGGCCCTCTTTGGCCTCCTTGTGCCCCAAGATCATGTTTGATACCAAGGCCAGCATGTCCCGCACGGGTAAATGCCAACCATTGAGGCGAGCGACTTCCACTAAGTCCCCTAAACGCCTGGCAAAACGACCGCCGTCGGACGCCCCCAACAAACGAGTTCGATTCTCAAGAATGGGGCACACTCGTCCCTCGGCTTGAAGCGGGCAACTCACGCAGCTTCCCCACTCAGGATGTCCTGCAACAGCATTCAGAATCTCTTCAAGCGAATTGCGATGGGTTGTCCGGCTCAAATCAAAGATGGCGAGGCGATCGAGAAGATGTCCGGAGAGCAGAAATGCATCTTGAATAGGTTTTCTCAGAGGATGAACTCGATGTTGCCGGGAACCCAGATCGCGCAGCCGCTCAAGAATCTGACCGTGGTTAGCGGCAACCACGACAAAAGCGGAGTCTTCGCTCCCTAGAACAGACATCTCGAGAAGCTCCAACGCGGCATCACTTTGCTCGTCATCAAGTTCGCTAAGATCTTTGATAAAGACAGCCCTGCGCCCATCCGCAAGCTTCAACTCTTTGACCGTCGAGTGGTCCGACCAGTCGATAGAACTCCCTCCCAAAAACGTCCATAGGCTGCGGGAGTGGTAGGTCTTACCGTCCCCGGCCGTCCCTGCAATCAAAATGGAGCCTGGCACTCCAGAAGTTACCCGCGCCTTAATCGCCTCCAGCAGAGGACTCGACAAAGTGATTGGCCGAACCTTCGCCCGGCTGAGTGCACCAGTGATGTATTCATCAAAAAGGTTCGAATTGTTTGGTGTAGGCCCATAGGACCTCAGAAAACGCACCCACGCACTTGAAGGCTGCGGGACGGATTCGGTTATGTTGTTTATTGATTCAGGCAATTCGGCACGTCCCCCCAAACACGCAAGTTTCTATCTATTTAGGACAGAAATTGCTAATTCTGGGCATTAAACCATATCCCCACTCCCTTCAGAAGGGTTAGATGAACCTTCCCTTTGGATAAGTATGTGTCAATTAATTACTATTGATAAAACTGATTAACGCTAGATGGCTTTCTGTACGCAGCTTCTTGACAGATGCGATTCACTTAACCAGACGCTTGTGATGTTCCGCTCTTGGACATAACAAAAGTTGCGGACATATTCTCCAAGTTACCGCTTTTGCCAATCATCGGCCTATGCTTGTCATCTCAAATGATTGTTCAATTTACGCCCTATCCCCAATCGTAGCCCCGTACCGCTTGGCGATCACCAAATTCACCCTCTCTACCAAGTCGGCACGCTTGAACTTCAGGTGCAGGTTGCCGTTTTTGAATGCCTTGGCAGCAAAGTAGTCATCCTCATAGCGTCCGCCATCCTGGATCGCTGTGTTCATGGCACAGGATAGAGAGCGCTCTATATGCCGCTTGCCGTCGAATGTCTTGAATACGCGGTCGATGTCGTTGATCTCGTCTTCGCCTTGACCATGGCGCAGCTGCAAACCGCGCCGAAAACTTGGCTCAACCATCCAAGTCATCACCACCTTGTCGCCAATGCGGAAGCCATCATTGGTCATGTATCTATTGGACAGCCGACGAAACACGTTGACCACGCCATCCTCAAACATCTTTTCGGCGTTTTGGGATAGATCGATGAAGCTCGATTGCACGTTCTCGATGGTGAACTCAGGTGGATTCTCTTGAAGATCCTGGTCGAACTTCTTTTTCGATTGAGCGTCCAGCAGCTGCATCAGGCCGGTGTGGTCAAAGGATTGTCGCCAGTACATGCGGTCCAGTTCTTTGATCGATTCTTCAAGCCGACCAAGAGGCTCAGAGCTTCTGGGCATCCCGTACTGGTAGAACTTTTTCATTTCAGCTTGGATCAACTGAAAGTGAGCATCATGCTCAGTGAGCAGCTTCACGATGCCGGCGCGGTGGTTGCAGAAATCCACCAACGTCTGGCGCTTGGCCACGAAGGTGTCGAACACGCTCACTTTTTTTCCTTCAGGCCGTCGATGCGACCGCGCAATTCGGCGGCCTCTTCTCTCGCCTTCGCTGCTGACTTTCGCTCGACATCAAGTTCGGCGCGCACCTTTTCAATCTCGGCCTCGATGCGCGGTACGGCCTCAAGCCTCAATTCTGCCTTGGCCAATTGGATGCGAGCCTGTTCCGCAGCTTGGCGCTCAGCCCCCAGCTCTAATATCGTGGTTGTAAGATCGGTAGTAAGCCGCTCAATCTGTCCGGCCAGCTTTGCCCCCTCTTCTTTATGAAAAGCCGCCTCTACAGTCAGATCGCTTATTTCGTTGGATTGGCGCTCGTTCTCCAAAATAACTGAAGCCAATTCGCCCTGCATATCGGCCAAACGCGCAGTTGAATCGCTGATGGCCGTTTGAATCTTGGTGGCGATGTGGGCGTTCAACGCACGGGCTACAGACTGATCAATACTGTCGTCCGTCACTTGACTTTGCCTTGCTTGGCCAGACTTCCACTGCTCCAGGAACTTGCAGACAGTCGCCATGCTGCCAGTGCCCAGAACCTCTCGCACTGCACGGCTGGTCGGCTTTACGTCTTTTGCTTTGAGTTCGTCGGCGGCGGCTGCGACCTGTTCATACGTGATGTTTGCTTCTCGTGCCATGATGATCTCCTTTTCTGTTTGATATGATACGTTACGATATGATATTACGTTACGATATGAAATAGAACAAGGAATTTTGGACAAGAAAAAGCCAGCACACGAATGTGCTGGCTTCTCTTACTACCTACTGCTTAACGGCCTTCCTGCGCCGCTTTGGTTTTGCATTCTCATCGTAGCCAAAGCGCTTCCACGCCTCGGGGTCGATGCTCAAGGGGGTTACTCTCCCCGACTTTATGTTGACGAACTGGCCGTGATGCGTGAGCCGTCCATAACGGAACAACTCCCACAACAGATTGCATGCCGCATTCGCCATCGTGTCGTTGATGAACAGAGACTGCTTCTCCAACGCTTCAGCCAAACTACAGCTGGGCGCATCGTCTGTCGCATCCTTCGACCCGTCGATGATGTCTGGGTAGAGGTCGGCAACGTGAGGCAAGCGATGTTCCCGCTTGTAGCTCTCGCCGAAGATCTCGCCTAGCACCACTTGGCCATCATGTTCACGATTGCCAATATCCAAGTAGTAGCTGGATGAACGGTACACACTGCGTTTTAGCGCCTTGAGTATCGAACCTCTACCCTTCCTGTTATCGACGCATCCGATCACGATATCTGGCTGATTGAACCGCGAATCGTCAGTGACTTTCGCAATTTCAGCTTGCCAGCTCGTTTGCATCATCATATTGCAGCGGTTGACCAGTATTTCGGCCTTTGGCTGCCCAACATCGGATGGCCAGAAATTCTGCCGACCGACATTCGTTTTTGAAACGGTGTCTGGATCGATGACCAAGACATCCAAACCTTCAGGATGTCCTAGCTCGACCATTGCAAGGTGCATACTGGCCAGCCGCCGTAAGACGTGTGACCCTGTACCCCCTGCCCCGACCAACACCACCTTCACCGCCCGCGTGAGCAGGTCAGATTCGATGTTATGGATCATTTGCTTCCTTCCTGCCCAATTGGGCTTCGAAGAGGAACAAACACCCCATTCGCACAGAGGCGAAAAGATGCTGTCACCTCTGGTTGGTCTAAGTTACCAATGACTCCAGCGATTTTTACTTCGCCTCGGCCATCATCGTAGTTGTCGGTACCGGAAAAGAACGCGTCCAGCAGCCCGTGTGAGTGCAAATCCAAGACCATGTGTTCGTCTTCCCCCAATGTTGGCCGGTCGACTTCGACATGCGCTGGACCTACCGAACGCTCTTCGAGCATCAATAGCTTCCACTCGTTCGTCCGCTGATTCCAGACGACCCAAGCTGCACACTCATTTGGACTGCGAATTCTGGCCACCTCGATAAATTGAGTGACCATCGCTGTCGGTAATTTGCCAAAACCAAATCGCAACTCCTTGCGCACCAGCCCGTAAGGAACCGGAATGCGCGGAGGTAATGCGACCTGCTCGCGCACATACAGCCATGCGCGGCAAACTTCCAGCCAGACACCGTTTGAGGCCATCAGAAGTCGATTGCCCGGTGTGTCCAACTCTTCCAGTTCGGAGTAACTTGGCACCATCACCGTGGGCATCACGAATTGATTCGCAACGTCACGGCTGTCCATGTTTCACCGTCCTTTCAAACGCCTTACCCAGCGTCTCACCGGCGCGCACCAATGATTCAGTCGGAAATGCTCGACCTTTCATCAGGGAACGCCACAGAGAGAAAATCCCGCCGCGATACTTTGTCAGCGCACCTTTTCCATGCTGGTTCGGATGAGTGAAGTAGCTCCTGAAAAAAGCCTCTTCCCACGCTTCTGTACTGAATTTCAATCCCCCTTTCGGAGTCTCGATGTTGCCAGTACAAATGCGTCCACCTGCCCATACGTTGAGGTACGGAGCTACATACAGTGGCGTGCTCGATGTTGGACGCTTGTTGCCTTTGACGGCGAACACATGCCAATCTTCCTTGCTGGTGATGAACACCAATCCAGGTTGATGGCAATTTGCGCTTACCTCGTTTCCGATCTCATCGTTTTTGAACCACACATGACGCTTCTGGGGTTTGCAGTACCACACGAGGTAGTCGCTCCCTTTGGCGAGAATGTGATTCCCCAACAACTCTGCCGGCGCGTAATCCTCCGGCACGAGGGATTGCATCATCTTCACGAGGCCAGTCTTGGAGACTGAAGTTCCCGCTTCGATGGTTGCTACACCCTCTTTGCTTGTTTGAATGTCATGCACCGAAGCAAATACAGTCTGTCCGCCGCGTTCGCTATACAACAGGATCGCTTGAGACATTCCGTACACCTTCTGCGCGCCAGACACGCATGCTGCTTGAACTTGCATGATGCCTCCTTTATTGAACATCGCCGATGCAACGCATCAGGCGATCAAGTTGTGTGTAGAGCGCGAAGCCTTTCTCCATGTCGGACTTCCATTTCAGGAAAGCCTTCTTGTTGAATGCGACCTCGGCCACTCCATACATGTCGGTGTACTCACCGCCATCGCTCGTGCTCTGATAAAAGTCATCAATCACACGACCCAGCATGTCGTCACCTGTCCCCATGTAGCAGGAAAAGTAGACCGGCTCCCCATAGAAATCGTGGAGGTAGGGCAACTTGGCATCCTGATCAATCAAGTCCAAGATGGAAATGATGACCCGCGCCGTTTCGCCTGCCGGTTCCGTGCTGGTTGCGATACGTTGAATCACGTCACGTTCAAGCTGTTCGCCGCTGACTAGATAGCTTGGGAATGAGGCTAAGAACTGGCTTGGCAACAATGTATCGTCGTCAAGCTCGCCCTCTTCACCAATACAGCCCATCTCTTCTTTGTAATCCTCATCGTTATCCATCCCACACCAATACAGGTATGAGGCGTGATGAAGAGCCACTTGCGGCGTGAATGCTGTGAACGTCCGGTAGCTGGCCAATTCCGCGATAGTGACTGCGGTTCGACCGAGACCGGGATGCACCGACTCCAACATCTCGACTTTCGCCTTGACGTTGATGTATGGCGTTGTTTGCTGTGATTGAAAGCCGATGTACAGGCATTTCTTTCCTGGCTCACCGTCGTAATCTAGGCCGAAAGCATCTCGTTCCAGACAGGCGATAAGCTCGAATTTATCCAGCACTTGTATATCTGCGCAGTGTTTTGAAGCCCACACAGATAGCGATTGACCGATGATGTCGCGCGCCGATGTGTTGTCATGGATAACGAGTTCGTCATCCTCAACCAATTCAGCGCACAACCTGGCGGTCTGCAACCACTTCCCATCTTCCTCATCGATCACCGATGTAACTGGCACGTGCTGAGAAATTTTGGGAAGAGTTAGAAAACCAGCGGCAGCGCCCCCGAAGGAGGCAGCAACAGGTCTTCTTTCTGTGCACTTTTTGACGAGCGCACGAGTTGAACCAGTGCTGTTACGCATGATTGCTCCTCTTTGGATTCAAACGGGGCTATCTCTAGCCCTGTCTGTTTGGTTGAGGTGTCATCCTTGGATAAGGCTTTGAGCCTTGCCTTCAGTGATGACCCCATGATCAGCCCTTCGTCCCCACGCCCTTTTTGAACGTGTAGACCAAGTTATCCCCCTTCTTTTCTGGTCCCTCGATGGAGGCAGAGATCAGTTCGGGGTAAGTGGCTGCGTAGACATCGCGGACTTCTTCCAGCGATAAACCGCTCCCAGGATCAGGAAGGGTCAAGCCGCTGTACGCAAAGGTGCGCTTCAGTATTGTGGTTTGGATAGCCATTTCGTCATCCTCCCCTTAACCCCACAAGTCCGGAGCCGGTTTAGCGGCATCGGGTGTGGTAGCTGTTGATGAAGGTTCTGCTGAAGACGGCGCAGTGCTGCTTGTGCCGAGTTCATCATCACCGCCAGCCTCATCATCATCTTCCGGATCCTCTGAATTTCCAGCGGTCGAAGCTGATGCGTTTTTAGCTGGCTTGGCGATCGACTTCTTCGCTTTCTCAGCAGATTGCTTCTGTTGCGCTTCCAAAATAGCTTCGGTAGCGGCCAGTTGATCTGCCAAGGTTTGCCGTTTGGCCGTATAGCTGATCAAGTGAGCGGCGAACCCCTCATCAAGCTCAGCGGCAGTGCCTACGAGTTGCATCTGGCTATCAAGATTGCCGCCTTTTTTCACCCCGTTAGGAATGACTGTCAGCGTGATAGTGCCATCTGCATTTTCGACCATCGAGACGGTCAAACTCGCTACGGTGGACAGCAAGGGTTGTAGTGCTTGGAACATGGTGGATCTCCTTTTTACGTGAAACAAAAAAAGGGGACACCATGCCCTTGCGGGATAGTGTCCCCGCTTGGGTTTTAAAAATGCTATACGGTGCAGATGCGACCGTTTAGAAGGTACGTGCTATACCCGTTATGTTTTGCGTGATTGCGTGCTATTTCAGCAGCGGGCTCAAACTTAACTTCACGAACAAGTGTTTCACTTCCTTCGTTTTCGTGCTGAATTGCTAGGCTGTAAAGCGGTGTCTCATCATCTTCATGTGAACCACCAGACTTTTGAGCTATCGAGTAACGCACCACGCAAGTCATTGCAAACTACCTGTTGGTGTGAAGTCGTGAAGAGCCTCACCAGATGCCACGTCATAAATTGCCGACCAGTATCCATTGCGAGTCCAGTATTCTGCTTGGCGTGTTGCTGCCTCGCGCGAATCCGTATTCCACACCATTGCGGGATTTGCTCCCTCATCAGTCCGAGGGTTATGAACGGTTGCAACCACACGGAATGTCGCCGAATCACAACGATAAGAATCATAGTTGCGAATCTTTGAACGTCGATCACTGTGGTGGTTCTTTAAGACTGGTTTTTCGCCAGTTAGTTTTTGGAAAACCTCAAAGAATAGACTTACATCACAATCTTCTTCGAGGTACGCAGTGTCCCCACGTTGGTAGCTGTATGGCGAAATTTTTGCAGCGATGCCGAGTTCTACAAGCTGCTGCTTCTTAACTGCCATCCAGCCATGGCCGGGGTCTGCATAGAAATTAAAAACCTTTTGCATGCTGTGTCTCCTTAAATAAAAAAGGGGACACAACCCCAAGGGGACGTGTCCCCGTTGGGTGATTGATGCTTTGGGTGATTCTTTGACGATTGCTCGTCTTCCGTTTGTTTTGATTGGTCGGATGCCAATATCAACTCAACGCATAAGCGCTGGGTGTGAAGCCTTGTTTTCCGAAACGTACTTTCTAATGCGCTTTGGAAAACCACCCCCGAAGGGGTGGGTGAATCCTAAACTACATCGAACTTAACACCGCTGGAATCTTACCTTCAAAATCGAAGTTTTTGCATTCCATAAGTGCCTTGATGAACTCATCCTTTTTGCCGCCTTTTGCCTTGGCATATTGATTGCCAAGCGCGGCCTTCAGTCCGAGCTCTTCCGCGATAACCTCGATCTCGCTCTTGGTGAGCAAGTCGAGAAATTCCGCGTTCAACTTCCAGTGTTTCGCCAAGTCCACTTCCATGAACTTGAGCATTTCCGGCAAGTGATGCTTCTCGATGCTATCCGTGATCGAAATAACAATCCCAGACAACACCTTTGAGCGCACTGCCTCATCTGCCTTGGCCACCATCGCCGCCGCTTCCCCGACATTGCTGACGGGAGGCTTTTGCGATGTCAGCGCCTCGAAACCAGAAGCCAGCTTTGTAGAAGACACATTCGACCCGCCGCGAGTCATCATTACGCCGATGAGCAAGCACAGGTTCTTATGTGGATCCAGGAACAACTCTTTCTTCAACGCCTTTCGCCAGACACCGATACGATAGTCCACGACACGCTGAGTGTCTTGAACCGATGTCACGGTAGCCTTGGAGGTGGTTGTGGATTTCTCCCCAGCCTTGCCAGCTACAGGCTTTGAACCGGCAGGTTTAGCCGTTGTTGGAGCAGTCGCCGGCTTTGCAGCCGCTTTCTTTTCCGCCAACAGACGTTCACCAACCTTTTTCGCGTGGCAGGTCGTATCGAAACAGTGTGATTCATACACGTTACCCACTTTACCGGGTATCGCGCTGACCGCTGCTCCGAACGACTGACAGCTACGACATGCCGCCGCTTGTTCCGCTCCAACGCCAGTTGCACCATCGGCGACCAACTTAATGACCGTGTGGTTCTCGCCCTGACGGACGATGACCACTTTAGGATAGTTCTCTTCCAAGGATTTTTTCTTGGCTTCCAACACATCCTCGGTCTTTCGGTCGAAACACTCGCCATGCGTGCAATGTCCGTCAGAGACGGCATCGGCAAACAATGCTTGCTGGTTCCCACTGTTGTGGTGACAGCTTGCACAGTCAGTTTTATCGAAAATCGCTGTTGCCATAGAGCGTGAAATCTTCTCCAACCCTGCTTTGAATTCAGCAACGCTTGGGAGCGCTGTTTGAGCAAGGAGGATTGCGATCGCCTTTTCCTGTCTATCCTTTGGTACGGCGGCAAGCAATTCGGCGTGGCCAAGTTTGATTTTCCGTTCTGTCAGCGCCTTCTTCACGCTTTCAGCACAGTTCATCAAAGCAAGTCGCTTATCAAAGTCTGGACGTTTCAGCCCTAAGCGACCAGCAGCTTCATCTCGATCACCGCCGCAACGTCCCAACTCTCTGGCTGCGGCTTCCGCTTCTTCTGTGGGGCTCATGGCTGCACGGTGGATGTTCTCAATCGTTGCCAATTTTTCCGCCTCTTCGTCCGACATGATTCGGATAAGAACCGGAATTTCATAGTCCTCACCGAACTCTTCGATTGACCCTTGCCGACGACGTGCGCCAGCAACCACCTCGTGGTAGTCATCTACAGGACGAATCAAGATTGGCGTGATGACTCCACCAGCCGCCCGAAGTCCAGAGCGCAATTCAGCCATTTCTTCGGGATCGAAATATGTCCTTGGGTTGTACTTCCCTGGACGAATGTTTCCCACACGCATGCGAGTATTGATATCGCCCTCACGCATCTGTGATGGATTGTTTTGCTGTTCCATTGTGTATCTCCTTTATTGATGAAATGAATAAAGGGATGCACTACCCCCGCGAGGGATAGATACATCCCCGTTGGGTGGATTAAGTTTCATTCACCAGATGGTGAATGTTTTGGTTTACGTTGCCATGTAGAACTGCTGGTACTCAGCGGGACCCATGTGAGTTCGAGCATGCTCCATCAGTTCGTCATAGCCACTCTTGCGCTCAAGTTCAAGCTCAGGGGAAAGATAGCCGAGTTGCAAGTGACGACGATTTATGTCGGCAAATCGCTCGCTTAACTTAATCAATCCAAGAGTTTTAGCACCTAGTTGATATGCCTCCCCGTGCGCATTTGTGCTCGTCAAGATAGCCATTTGCCGAATCAGATCGCTTTCGAGTTGTATTTTCAGAGCCTCGATTTCATGAGAACAAAAGTCCTTGCCCAGAAATCCCCCATACGAGGCAGTCGTTAAGTAAACACGACATGGAATCTTGAAATACACCCCGCGACCTGCGCCAGCAACATTGTGATGAAAAATCCAAAACGAGCCGGGCAGCGTTGCTTCTATCTGTTCCAGCTTGTCGGCCGGTGTACAAGGATTCAATCCGCCACTGAAACTGGCTCCTCCGTTGTTGAGCAGAAAGAACGAACCGGATGCAGATGTCTGCAAACCATCGCCCCAATAATGGCTGAATCTCTCCAGCTCTCCCGTTGGAAAGCGCACATAGTCACCTATGCGCGGTTCTCCGATTTGATCGCGAGCGATGATGCATTTACGGATGATTTCCTGATCTGTTACATCTAGACCATTGGTATCAAATTTCATTTGTGTCTCCTTAATGAATAACGAGACATCCCCCTAACGGAGCGATGCCCCGTCAGGGTTGGTTTGTTGAAACTAGTTTGAAGCAGAATCCAAGTGCTCCCGAACCTTCGCGATGATCTTTCTTGCGGCCACACTAGCAATCCCCTGAAGGTCGCTATGTGTAACCTCTTCGCTAAGTTCAGCAACACTCAAAATTTCGTTCTCTACTTCCATGACCAGTAACTGCTCTTTGGATAATGGCGTGTTTTGATTATTCATCTAGCAGCCTTTCTCACGAAGTTGTTGCGTGGTCATTGCCCTATCACCATACAGCGCACGCCAGATTGCATCAGAAGCTGCATCGGCTAGTTCTTGTGAGGCATACAAGTTGTCGCGGTGCACACCATACATGGCGAACTCCCGTACATCTTTCGTCGCTCCTACATCCTTCAGTCGATTACCGCGTGACGTGAAGATTGTGAGGTGGCTACGCCCACTTTTTAACTGATTGGTGTCGATATAAACGGCACCGTGCGCTGTATATAGCCTTACCAAATTTGGATCACTCATTACCCACCTCCCCTGCTTTCGCAGTTTCGGCACCGGCTTTGAGAATCTTGTTGGCTGCTGAAAACACCCGCGCTGCGCTTTTCTTTTTGAACTCTTCGGATTGCTCCTTTGAGTCCAACCAGTGTTGAATGTACGCGCGGCTTTGTTCAAGCCCCGGCAACTCCAACGTCGCGCAACACAGATATGCAACGCTTTCCGCTTCGGCTTCCTTGATGCACTTCTGCAACATTTCGCCATCAGCCATTTGCGCTTCTGATGAGTGCAACAGGCAGTGCGCCATCTCGTGAAAAGTCGTTTTCCATGGCAACGCCGCAAGCGGGTTGATGGCTAACTTCTTCTCGTTCGGAATCGCGTAGCCTTGAGCGTTGCCGTTCATGTGGCTGAAGCCTTGTTCTGTGATCCCCAGTGCGGCCAAAGCTTTCGCCTTGTCCCATTTCGGAATGACGACTTCGTGCGCATGTTCCGCGCCGTCCGTCTGACACAGTGCAAACCAGTTATTTTTCAGGATGAAGATGGTGCGTCCTGACTGTTTGGCTTGCGGATTTGAACCAGACTCCGCGTTGACCTCACCATCCCCGCCCTCATCTTTCGACTTGGACTTGACGGTAACGGGCATCACGAGGGCAATCGCCTTCTCACCTTTCTTGACCATGCGGCCAAGCTCTTTCCACTTGTTGAAGCTGGCGATAGGTGAAATTGGTAACTTGCGATCGATCAGTTGGCTTGCGGCCAAGAATGCGTTGCCTAGGCTGTACTCGTAGAAAACCGAATACGCCTTCGACATCACTCCTGGTTGCGTCAGCGCCTGCTCGAACAGCGAGTTCCAGTCTGGCTTGTTGGACTTGTCTTGCATGGTGTTCTCCTTGTTAAAAAGGGACACCACGCCCCAGAGGGGAGAGTGTCCCCCGATTGGGTTTTGAAAATTGTCGTGCTAGACTGCCCACATGAAAAACACATGCGCACAGCTCACGGTGATTGATGGTGGTGGTAATGAATTCAGAGAATCCATTGGCCGCCAGCTTGTTACTGCGATCCTGCAACGGGATGATGCGGAGTACGACAAACTTCGTCGCACCCTGCACCCTGCCGTTAGCCTCTCTGTTGTGACTTCAACTTGTAATACTCGGCGCGAGCCAGCAATTCCTCATCACACTTCCGAAGAAGAAATTTAAGGTCTGCCGCTACGTTGCCTTCTGGGTCTACGTCCGCAAGAGACTCTTGCACTTTCGCTTTGCTCTTTTTGATCTCCTCGATCGTTGCTTCCGAGAGAAATCTCAAAAAACTTAATACGTCTTCACGATCCATGGTGCTCTCCTTAATAAAATGGAGACACACCGACCCTGACGGGGATGTGTCCCCGCGTGGGTGGATAGGTATTGCTTGGGTAATTCGTTGACACTCTCGTGTCTTCTGTTTATTTGGATTGGCCAGTCACCAATATCAACCCGAAGCAATAAGCTTCGCGTGTGAATCCTGCTTGTTGCGGCACACTCGTTTGGAATGTGCCGTAAAAAGCCCCGGCAAGCGGGGTAAAACGGCCTAGGACTTGCGCTCGCCATTCACATGGGGATTGCAACCTAACGCGCGACCGTTTTCATTGCTGACACTTTTAACGTGCCATTCACCACATCAAGCCAATCGACAGACTTCATTCCTTGCGGGATGTCGTTGTCTGGGATCTTGACGGATGCTTTAGTACCTTCACTCCAAAGACGCTTCAGTAGCAATTTTGCCGAACTCTGTCCGTGTCCTTCCGGATGTTGCTTGGAAGGAAGGTCTTTGTCAGCGTAGATCACCACGTCCACCCCTTTGGGGGGCACAAAGTTTTCCAGCAGGTACGCATTGCCAGTAGGCCATACAGGTATGTTGAAAGCACTCATTACTGCCAGTGCCGTTTCGATACCTTCTGTGACCCCCAACACCTTGCTCTTGCCTAACACTGCAATTTGCATCGCACCAAACAGATTATCAGCACAGTGCCGCATCATCTTTTTGGCCGACTGGACAGGTGCTTTTGTCCCTTCAGGTGTTAGATAGGTACGATGAATGGTTGATGGACAACCATTTGAATCGCACACCATCGTGACAATCGCAGGGTACTTTCCAGTTGACCTGTACTTGCCGGTATTTTCGTCCTCTTCGAAATAGTCCAGCGAAGGAACGAAGCGAATCATCTTGCTATCGATCTTCCGATAGTCAACGTTCGTGATGCCACGGTTCGCAAAATACCGCCTTGCTGGCCGCGCTTCTGGTGATGAGAGAGTCACGCTGTCTTTCCAGACATGATTCAGAGAATCACGTCTGTCTTCAACGTCCGTCTCTTTCACCTTTTTTGTAACTGGCTTGGTGGACACTGGCGGGAGGGTGATGTTTCCACCTCCTACCAGCAACACATCTTGCAATGCCTCATGCGTGGTTTTGAAATCCCATCCATTCGCCCACATGAGCAGCGAGTAGCCATCGTGCTTGATACCGCACGTGTTGCATACGCCGCCGCCTGTATCGTTGAAATCCTTAAACAACCGGAATCCATCCGTGCCCTCATGCACAGGGCATGGGACGTGGTGAGGCAGGCGATCTATTGCTTGCCCAAGTTGCGGAGCAAGTCTTGCAATGATGCTTTCCCAGCGGCCGGCGGCCAATTGTTTCAATTCTTTTGCTTCCATGATGCCTCCTTGGTTAGTCCATACGGGACACACCAAAGCACCCCACGGGATGTTTTAGTGTGTCCCGCACAGGTTGGTGGGTGTTAAGCCACCGGCAAGGAAGCATCCCCTAGGGGGATGTTCCCCCTAGGGTGGGTACTTCAGTTAGAACGGTTCTTGATCAGTCTTCCCGCGCTTATCATTCTTTGCTGGACCGCTTGCGGGTTTCGCCGCTGGTGCCGCGCTCGAATGCTCTTCGTGGTCAGCCTTGTTGTTGCCACCGAGCATTTTCATCTCGGACACAACAATCTTGGTGATGTAACGATCTTCGCCGTCCTTCTCGTACTTCTCGGTTGTCAGTTCGCCCTCGACATAGATGAGAGCGCCTTTTTTCAGATACTCGCTAACGACTTCGGCAAGACCGCGATAGAACACGAGGTTGTGCCACTCGGTTTTCTCTTGCTTATCGCCTGCCTTGTCTTTCCAAGACTTCGTTGTTGCCAACGAAACATTGGCGACAGCATCGCCGTTAGTCATGTGACGAGTGTCCGGCTCTTTGCCCAGACGACCGATGAGTTGTACTTTGTTCAGCATGGTGAATCTCCTTTTGATTGATACACAAAAAAGCGGTTACACCATGCCCCAAGCGGGATATGGTGATCCCGCGTTGGGTTGATGCTACTTAGTCGAACAAACCACCTTTGCCTTTGAGGATCGCTTCTTTGCAGGTGCGATATTCAACAAGGATGGATTCGAGTTCGGAATCGCTCAGGATGCTTTCGGCGTGTAGATAAACTTCATCCAAACCCTCAATCGAGTCCGCCTTTTTCAAGGCATCTACGACCTTGCCAACAAGTTCCTGCGCTGCCGTTTTCGATGCCTCTTCTGCTTTCGCTTCGGTAGCTTTTGATGCAGGGCGCGGCTCTTTAGGCATAAAGTTTTCAGCTTCTTTTTTGCCGTAAGTCGCTAGTACCTCATCGTATTTATCCCACTGCTGTTGAATGGATAAACTACCACCAGATACTTCTACGACCTCCGGTGAAGAGTAGTTCGCGGGCCTTGCCCGGTCCGATGAGGTCCTGCACCAGACGCATGGCGCCACCGGTCACAGATGAGCGTCACCTTGGCCTCCGGCGAGCCGATTTGCGCTTCGTCGGCCGCGATGCGTATATCACAGGCCAGCGCCAGCTCATAGCCGCTGCCCAGGGCGTAGCCGTTGATGGCCGCGATGGTCGGCTTTTCGAATCGGATGATCCGCCGTGAGGTTTCCTGAAGCTCCACGAGATAGTCGCGGTACGCTTCCAGGCTGCGGGTTTTGGACTCCTTCAGGTCTGCTCCGGTGGAAAAGGCCCGGCCTTCTCCGGTGATGATCAGCACTTTTATTTGCGGGTCGTTCTTGACATCGTCCAACGCACTCTGAAGGTCGCGCCACATCTGGATGTTCATGGCGTTGAGGACTTTGGGCCGGTGGAGTTTGACGGTGGCGACGTTATCCTTTTTTTCATAGATGATGCATTCAAATTCCATGCGAAATGACTCTTTAATAATCATCGGCAAACCCCGGTGTTGTTGGGGAAGCTACCAGGGCTTGACAGTTCCAGAGGCTAACTAATACCTAAGACGATGATTATTATGTAAAGTAAAAAAGTTAATAAAACAGAAAGAAGGTATTCATGATGCTGTTCCACCATAGCAAGAGAGCGCTTACAACCGGTAAGGTTGATGCAGCCCAATGAAACTCCAAATTACAATATCCAATGACCCAAACAGGTTTGTCGTAAGAAGTGAAGCAGATAGGTTCAAAGGCTGACCGTTCCCCGTTCAGGGTTGAAGAAATGAGATCTTTCATTGAGCGTTGAACCCTGAACCCTGAACGTTGAACCTGGAACCTTACATGCATTCAATTGCATCTCTCAAGGATTCGAGACACTTCAAAAATGACACGACACTAGTCGATGTGGGGCATCAGGGTCCACTTGATGAACCAGGAATTCTTTTCAACATCTTCCTCCAGGCAGACGATGCCCCCGTTTTGAAATTTGAAGACGGTTTTATCCGCATTGGCGGTGACCAGATAAGAGGTCAGTTTCTCCATAAACGGCAGGTGCCCGACCAGCATCAGGCCGTCTTGCGACCGAAGTTCGGCGGATAACCGGACGACATCATCGAGCGGTTTCAAGCCGCTGCGTTCCACCACTTTGTCTTTCAGGTCGAAGGCGGCGGCAAAAATGGCGGCCGTCTGCAAGGCTCTTTTCTTGCCGCTGTGAGCGATTCCCGCTATCTTGATGCCATAGTTCGCGGCGACCCCGGCGATACGCTCGACTTCAGCCCGGCCCGTTTCCGAGATTCCCTGATCGGGGTCGATGTCCTTGGGCAGGCTCTTGCCGTGCTGCACGAGATAGAGTGCCGATGAGGCGCTTCCTCCTCCAAAAGGGTTGCCAATCCGTTAAAATAAATATATATACACAATTTTACAATAGTTTCAAGCGCCTTGGATCATTCAATCTCGGAGAATGCTGAATGCGAATCGTCGCCGGCCCGATTTCGACGGAGTGGTCCGCGGTATTGCTGCATGATGTCGAGACAATTACCGAACCGATCAAATGGGTCGAACCCGGTGACGTGCAAAAAGGGTTGGTGGAAATTCATGCTGGCGACATCATCGCCAACCTACCCTATGATGATCGCTGTACGATGTCGTTTGACCACCACTTCACCAACCGAATCGATAATCCGTTCGAAGGAGAATTTCGCGAGGCCCCTTCGGCCGCCCGCATCATCTATGACTTCTATCCGAATCGATTTCCTGAAAATCGTCGCGAACTTGTTGCTGCGGCCGATAAAATCGACTCGGCCGACTTGTCCCTGGACGAAGTGCTTCAGCCGGAAAAATACGACTTCGTGTTGCTCTCGATGACAATATTGAACCAGGATGAACCGGATGAGCCCTATTGGAATCGGTCTGGTGGCGTTATTGCGGGATTCGGATATTCGTTCCGTCCTGTTGGATTCCGAGGTGCGGCTGCGCTGCGACAGAATCATCGCGGAGACGGGTTGCTACCGCAGGCGTTTAGAGGAGCGCACCCGCGTGCGGGGGCAGGTGGCCATCACCGATTTCAGACCCCTCAGCAAAGCTCCGGCCGGAAACCGATTTCTGGTTTATTCTCTTTTTCCCGAGGCTTTCGCACACGTTCGCATCCGCTACGACGCCAAGAATGTCGATAAAATTGCGGTCAACGGGGGCACAGCATATTCAACCGCACTTGCAAGGTGAACGTCGGGATGCTGCTCTCCGTTTCGAGGGCGGGGGGCATCCGGGGGCCGGCGCCTGCCGCTTTCATGTCAGCAAGGCCGAGGAATACCTTCGCAAATCATCGAGACCCTGATCAAAAACGAGCCCTTGGAATAGGTGCCTGCGGGCCAAGGGCTCGCTCAAAATTGACCTACCATTTGCCCGCCAATGTATTCCGTCCGGCTATTGGTGCATTAAAAGTGACCATTCTATTGGGTATCTTACCGTTAAGTTTAATATAAGGGTTCAAAGGTTACAACCAATGGAAACGGCATAACCTATTGATCAGGATCCGGAATACCCGAACTTGTAAAAAAAATTCTTCGTGTCGTTCGGGTGTTCAAGCGCGGTGCGACGTTGGCTGAACCCAACGGTTGGTCGTGCTGTCGTAAAACCACTTGTCGGGGAAGCCGCGGCGTCTCACGAAGGAGGGGTTTTCGGCCCAGTTGAGGAGTTCCTCATAGGCCTGATGGATTTTTCTGAAGGAGTCGGCATCCCCGCCGCGGTCCGGATGGTGTTTCAATGCCTGCTGGCGATAGGCCGTTTTGATGACTCTAAAGAGTTCGGGTGAATTCAAGACGGACTTGCCGAGTTTCAAACGGATCAGTGACACGTTTTTGACACTCGGAATTCTGATCTCGAGGGGTTTGACCGACTCTCTGTCGGTGGCATCGCGACGGGCCTTCTCGAGAACCAGGCGTGATGCCAGGTAATGCCGGTTGGTCCGCGCTTCTCGGCCCACCAGCCGCCAGGGACAGACTGCGTTCGGAATTCAGGACCCATGCTGGGTGCACGCCGCAGACCCGCCAGCGCGCCTTGGGGTCTGTGACGCGTAACCGCAGCGCAACTGTGGCCGGCTTTCACGGCCTTCCCTGCTGACCGGAACCAACAAAGAACAACCGACGCCGCACGCCACGCCCTCCCGTCGCATACCGCAAGCGCAATCTCTGTCACACGCATCAGCAGCCGCCGCACGTCAGCCCGACGGCGAAGGCCTCGTCGTCGCTGTAGCCGAAGGTGACGATGCGGGCGGGTGCTTCACCTTGGAGGATGGCCAGGGCCTCGGACACGACTACGCCCTCGACACAACCACCGCTGACGCTGCCGGCGACTTCGCCGTGCTCGTTGACGGCCATCGCCGCGCCGGGCTGCGCGGGCCGGAGCCCTCGATGTCCACGACGCGGGCGATGGCGACGCGTGAACCGGCCGAACGCCAGCGGTCGATGTCGTCGAACAGTTCCTTCATCTCGCACCGGTGCCGGTCGTGGGGAATTCGCGCGGCGCCGCGTTGGCGATCACTCTGGCGAGTTCCTGCATGGCAGCCAGGCTATGGCCTTCGACGAAGTCGTCGACGAACGGCAGCGCGGCGGCCATCCCGCGGGCGCCAGCGGCGTTACCGGGTGTCACCTTCAGCGGGTTGACCCACACGGTCTGGTACGAGATGCGTTGCAGCCGCTGCATCTGCTCGGCCAACACCTCGGGGTCGCCGCGGTCCCAGCCGTCGCTGAGGATCACGACGATCGCCCCCGTGGGCCATGCCGCGGACGCCCCACTGGTCGTTGAACACGCGCAGGCAATCACCCAGACGGGTACCACCGCTCCAGTCGTGCACCCGCATGCTCGCGGCGGCAAGGGCGGTGTCGGGGTCGCGGCTGTGCAGTTCTTTCGTCATCCGGGTGAGACGGGTGCCGATCGCGAAGGCCTCCACCCGCTGGCGGCCCGAGACGGCGGCGTGCACGAAGCGCAGCATCGCTCGCGCATACGGCTCCATCGAGCCCGAGATGTCCAGCAGCAACACCAGGCGGCGCAAGCGTTCGCCGGGCTCGCGCCAGTGGCAGCGGGCATCGGCTCGCCGCCGGCGCGGAGCGACGCCCTCACCGTGGCTTGCAGATCGGGGCGGCGGCCGTGGCGCGACGGCGAGTAGCGGAACGAGTGGCGCGGCGGGCCGATGAACCGCAGCTGGGTCATCAGCTCCTGCGCGATCTTCAGCTCGTCGGGGGAGTACTGCGCGAAGTCCTTGTTGCGCAACACCTCCATTGCGCTGAAGCGCAGCACCAGGGTCGGGTCGTCGTTGGCCTCGGTGCTGCTGTCGTCGTCCTCACTGCCCTCCTCGCTGTCGTCGTCGATCGCGAGCGTGACGTGCAGCAGTTCGCGCGCTTCCTGGCCGAAGCTCCGCCGGCAGCGGCCAGCCAGAAGACCGCAAACGACCGGTCGTACAGCTCGATGTCCTCCGGACGGCGGACGAGAGTCGCCCGGCCGGCCCAGTACACCTGCTCGCGTTC
>CAWJOR010000056.1:0-8001 GCA_963844465.1 uncultured Actinomycetota bacterium
CATGTGCCCACCGCATGCGATCTTATGCAAGCAAAAACCACTTGTTCCTCTGGGCAGAAGGTAAGTCTTGATGCCCGACGAAACCTTTATGTGACCAGCGCTAATTTCGGCCAAGACATCATGAAGTTGCGAGTTTGGACGGGATACACCGCCAGACAAAGCCTGCAAGCGGACTGTTGGTTGGGAACGCGCGTGCCCAGAGCCGATGGGATCAAGTATGCCTACTGTCCAACTGGGTCGCAGACAATTGGCGCTCTCACAAATTGCTGGACAAGCATCACTTCAATCACCCTCCAGGAGAACCTGAAAGGTAAATGGATTTCTCTAGGCGCTGGCTCCCATTTCAATCAACCGTGGGGTTCTCGACTGACGTGGAAGTGCAAAACAGGGTGGTCAGCACCTTGGAAGAAACTGACGGTTTTGAAACCAGGCTAAAGCATTATCGCTGGGTGGTTAACGGGAAGATATCCGAGTATCTCAACGTGATGTGGGTTCAATAACCGAGCAGAATCAATCACCCTTATCTGGATGGGTCCAAAGTGACCTTGCCGAAAGTCGCCCGCTCCAGCATGTCTTGGTGAGCCTGCACCGCTTGGGAGAGTGGGTAGGTCGCCCCAATGACAGGGGTGATTTTTCCTGCAAGAACCAGAGTGAACAACTCTGCGATCACGTCATGGAAGAGCTCTTTGTGGCCAAAGCAATGCGCCAACCAGAAACCGGTGATGGTCTTGGTACCGGTGATCAATGATCCGGGATGAACCGCCCTTGGTGGTTTCCGTGACGCATTTCCGTAAGTGATGACTCGCCCAAAAGGCGCCAGAACATCCAAGCTTGCATCGAATGTCTTCCCGCCGACCATCTCAAGGACGAGATCGACCTTTTTGCCGCCGTTAGCCTCGAGCATCGCGGCCGATAAGTCCTCGCTATTGGCGTCAATGGTGACATCTGCGCCCAAGGATTTCGCAAGCTCTTGCTTATTAGTTGACGATGCAACTGCTATGACCCGTGCTCCCCACAACTTGGCGAGTTGAATCGCCATGGTGCCGACACCGCCCGCGGCGGCATGGATAACAACACTTTCATCTGGTCGCAGATGTCCCACCGTTTTCAAAATGTGCCAAGCAGTCGATCCCTGAACCAACATGCATAAAGCTTGTTCGTCAGTGACACCATCGGGAATATCAATCAGAAGAGACTTCCGGGCAACGGCTTTCTGCGCATAACCGCCAGTCTCGACCGAGGCCAGCACTCGCCGGCCCGAATTGGTGTGCCCCACTACTTCCAGACCCGGAATCAGAGGGAGAGTCTGCGGGGAAAGATAGCCGTTCTCGATCTGATGGGTATCGGCATAGTTGATGCCAATCGAGGTGACTGCAATGAGCTCTTCGTTTGGCTTTGGGCTCGGATCTGCAAGGTCTAGGTATTCCATGACTTCGGGGCCGCCAAAACGATTAACTTGGATTGCTTTCATGCTTATTAGCCTAAAGGAACTAGGACAGATTGTCTTGGTCTGTTCTACGCTGGCTCCATGATCACGTCCGAGTCGATAGCCCAAGCTCACAAAGATGCAAAACGCAGAAGCGATGATGCGCAGGTAACAATTCGAATTCTCGCCACGGTCGAGGAGCAGGACTTCGCTCGGCAAATCTTTGATGAAGTCTGGCCCACCGATGAAGGAACCCAGATCACCTCCAACCTTCTTCAGGCGATGGTGCACAACGGCACATACGTCAGCGGAGTCTTCGTGCATGGCGAGGTAGTGGCGGCAGCATTTGCCTTTCCCGGGATCGATTCAAAAAAGCATCTCCACTTGCATTCGCACATGGCAGCAGTAAAAGAGAAATATCGGAATCGAAATATCGGCAGTGCGTTGAAATGGCACCAGCGGGCGTGGGCACTTGAAAACGGCTACGAGACCATCACATGGACATTTGACCCATTGGTGAGACGTAATGCGAGATTGAACCTCGTCAAACTCGGTGTTCAGGTATTTGAATATTTCTCTGACTTCTATGGCGATCTGCCTGACGCACTGAATGCCGGAGATCCCACCGATCGCGTGATCGCTAAATGGTCGCTCCTATCGGATCGCGTGATCGAGGCGGCCCACAATCTCAATCTGGAGATTCCACTTGATGGCATCCCAGTTGCGCTGGCCAATGTTTTCGAAGAACCGGCCAGACACGAAGTCCCGACCGATGCAAAAAAAGTCGCGGTCTATCTTCCGAAAGACATCATCGAATTGCGTTCGACAGATAGTGATTCCGCATCGGAGTGGCGCTTGGCGCTGCGCGCAGAACTTGAATCACGGTTGAACTCAGGTTGGCATATTGCAGGCCTGGCAAAAGAGGGCGCATACGTGGTGAGCAAAGAGGCTATGTAAATGCAGATTAAAGATGTCGAACTTCGCATAATCAACCTGCCGTTAGTAAGGCCCTTCCGCACATCTTTTGGAACGCAGTACGAGCGCGAATTGCTTCTCATGAAGATAAGAACACTCGACGGCTCTGAAGGCTGGGCCGAGTGTGTGGCAATGTCAGAACCTCTTTACTCCCCCGAATACACCTTCGCGTCCCAAGATGTCATTGAAAGATTCTTACTTCCGAAAGTTTTTGCAGCAGGAGATATCCGTGCCGAAGAAGTGGCAGGTCTGCTCAAACCATTCCTCGGCCATCAGATGTCGAAGGCTTGCGTTGAGACAGCAATTTTGGATGCGCAATTAAAACTCGAAGGCATCTCTTTTGGGTCGTACCTCGGTTCGGCCAGAGAGATGATCGACTGCGGCGTATCTGTAGGGATCACCTCTTCCATCGACGCCTTGGCGCAGGAAGTCTCTCAGTACGTCGATGAGGGCTACCGGCGCATCAAATTGAAGATCGAACCAGGCTGGGATATCGAACCAGTCCGAGTGATCCGCGAGCTATTTCCCGATATTCCTCTGCAAGTCGATGCGAACCAGGCCTACTCGCGCTCGGATGCCGACCACTTAAAGAAACTAGATCCCTTCAATCTCCTGCTCATCGAGCAACCATTGGATGAACACGACGTGCTGGGTCACGCGATGTTGGCCAAGGTGGTCCAGACTCCCATCTGTCTGGATGAATCGATTACGTCCCTTCAATCCGCACGTGATGCTCTCGCAATGAAAGCAACGACCATCATCAACATCAAACCTGGTCGCGTCGGCGGATATCTGGAGTCAATCAAGATCCACGACCTCTGCGTTGAAAATGACATTCCAGTCTGGTGCGGTGGGATGCTCGAAACCGGAATTGGGCGAGCGGCAAACATCGCACTTGCCTCTCTTGCCGGATTTACATTACCTGGGGATACAAGTGCATCGTCGCGTTACTACCATCGAGATATCACCACACCCTTTGTCATGGAGAACGGACAACTGCGAGTTCCTTCCGGCCCGGGAATCGGCGTTGAGATCGATCTCGACTTCATCGACGAGATAACTACCTCGAGAAAATTGATTACGGCGCCATAGAGTGAGTTCGCTTCTTCTCTTAAAACTCTTTCTCGCACCGATTCTTGTAGGTCTCGTCAGTTACATCCAAGGTCGTTGGGGAGACGGCATCGGCGGTCGGCTCATCGGTCTGCCTCTTACAACCGGTCCCTTTATTTTCATCATCTATTTCCAGGATGGCACATCATTTGCCGCTCGTGCCGCGCACGGCGTTCTCGTCGGACAAGTTGCACTCATCGTTTTCTCCTGGGTCTATGCCGTCTCTGCCTTGAAAATGTCGTGGGGCCGCTCGCTTGCAACCGGAACAATCGCCTGCTTGGCAACCGGTGCCTTGCTAACAAGTTTTGAGATTTCTCTATACATCTTGCTTCCATTGCTGCTCTCTGCCTGGCCACTTGCCACCAAATTCTGGCCCGCATATGTAGTCGAGCCGAAGATCACACAGATCCCCAGATGGGAGTTGCCTGCAAGGCTGCTGGTAACCGTTGTTCTCATCGTCACACTCACGGGTACGGCCTCGATCCTGGGGCCCCGCGTGGCTGGAGCGCTATCTACGTATCCCGTCATCATTTCTGTGCTCGGAGCCTTCAGCCAGCGGCGACATGGCCCCCACTCGACCGTGGCCACCCTCCATGGGCTCATGCAGTCGTTGCCAATAACAATTGCAATCATGACTACGCTGACTGTTGCCCTCTAGCTAACAATGCTGTTACAGAAAGGACGAAAGTGCTGTCAAATCCGCTTCCAACTCATGAGGACATTGACCGACTTACCGATAGCACCATCACATTGGTTTCGAATCTCCTGACGCAATCGGATAAAACGAGAACGCGTCACGATGAGGCAAATAGAAAAAGATTCGCAAGACTTCTGAAAGACCCATCTGCTGTCGCGCTCACCATGTCGCTGACTGATGAAGTGATGCGCATGAGTTCGATGCGCAACGCGGCCAAGACTTTGCGAAGGTCCGCCAAGACCGCAGGTGTCTCAGGTCTTGGAGTTTATGACTTTGTTGGAATCAAAGCGGCAAGTGCACTGTCATATGTTTTCCCGTCATTGGTGATGAAGGTCGTCCATAAACGAGTACGGATGGCTGCCAATGGAATTATCCTTCCTGCCGAAAAGAATCCCCTCGCCAAACACATCTCACGTCGTACGGGGGAGGAAGCAAAACTCAACATCAATGTTCTCGGTGAAGCAGTCCTCGGAGAAGGAGAGGCCGCACAGAGACTCAACTCGGTCATTGAGATGATCCAGCGGCCCGGAGTCAATTACGCTTCCGTGAAAATCTCATCGATTGCAAGCCAGTTGATCACGATTGATTACTTGGGCTCCATCGAACGCGTTGCAAATCATCTGCGTCTGCTCTACCGGCAATCACTCAAGACCGGAACATTCATCAACTTGGACATGGAAGAGTTCCGCGATCTGGAAATCACCGTGGCAGTATTCAAGAAACTCCTCGACGAGCCCGAGTTTGAAGCCATGAACGCCGGCATAGTTCTGCAGGCCTACCTTCCTGAATCTCATGGAGAGTTTGCCGACTTAGTTTCGTGGGCGAAAGCACGCCACGAGCGCTCTGGTGGAACCATCAAAATTCGCTTGGTAAAAGGGGCAAATCTGGCAATGGAGAAGGCGGAAGCCGAACTCCACGGCTGGATACCGGCGCCCTATGAGAGCAAGTCCGATGTCGATGCCAGCTATGCCCGGCTCATCGATGTCGCACTGAATCCTGCCCACGCTGACGCCGTGCGAATCGGCATCGCCAGCCACAACCTGTTTCACCTTGCCTGGGCAATCGAGGTTGCCAAGACTCGTGGGGTTGAAAATCAGATCGATATCGAGATGCTGGAAGGTATGGCAAATGCAGAGGCATTGGCCGTTGCGGGACAGACCGGACGAGTGCTCTTGTATACGCCGGTTACTAGGCACGAAGACTTTCCGGCAGCCGTTGCCTACTTAGTTCGACGACTCGATGAGAACACATCCGAAGAGAACTATTTGAGAGCCTCCTTTGACATGGCCCTGGACAACGACAAATTCAAAGAACAAGAAAGTCGATTCCTCATCTCCGTCGTCGAGCGACATACGATCTCTACCGATTCGCGACGTCACTCTCTAAAGCGCCACTATGCGCAGAATGCATTCGATGACGGCAAGTTTGAAAATCAGAGCGACGCCGATACGACCAACCCGGACTTCCGCGCACAACTCGAATCCGCCTTTGCGCGTCATTACGCAAGCAACGATTTGCGAATTCCATTGCAGATCATGGGTGAATTTCTCACCCGTAGTGAAGTTGAAACGGGCACGGATCCCAGCGTGGATGGCGCACCGTGGTACACGTACTCCATCGCAAATCGTGAAGACATCGACTCAGCCGTCGCGACAGCGCGAGCTCACGTGGATGAGTGGGAGGCGCTTGGCCCAATAGGGCGCGGACGAATTCTGGGAGCGGCCGCAACCCTGATGGAGAACGAGCGGGCAGAGACGATCGCGATCATGGCGCGCGATTCCGGGAAGACCGTGGCCGAGGCCGATCCTGAAGTAAGCGAGGGAATCGACTTTGCGCGTTTCTACGCGCTGAGTTCTTACGAGAAATGCACCGACTCAAAGCCGCTTGGCGTTGTCCTCGTTGTGCCGCCGTGGAATTTCCCTTATGCCATTCCGATGGGAGGCGTTTGTTCTGCCCTTGCTGCCGGAAATGCTGTCATTCTCAAACCAGCACCTGAGACAGTGGCTACCGCCTGGCAGATAGCTCGCCAACTCTGGGATGCGGGCGTGCCACAACACGTTCTGCAATTCGTTCCCACTCGAGATGACGACGACGGATTGCACCTTGTTACTCACTCTGGAATAGATAGTGTCATTCTCACTGGTTCATTTGATACCGCTTCCATGTTTACTTCATGGAAGCCAGCGATCCGACTGATGGCAGAAACCAGCGGAAAGAACGCCATCCTCATCTCAGCAGCTGCCGACATTGATAGTGCCGTAAAAGATCTAGTGCAGTCGGCCTTCGGCCATGCTGGCCAGAAATGCAGCGCCGCGAGTTTGGCAATTGTCGAAGAGAACATCTACAAGAATCCTTCTTTCTTAGACCAACTCAAAGATGCAGTGGAAAGCCTCAGCGTCGGCGCGGGCAGAAATTACTCGACGGCTGTCGGACCGGTGATTCATCCACCGTCCGGTTCGCTACTGCGCGCCCTCACTACCCTTGATGATGGAGAGAGTTGGCTTGTCCAACCAAAGCAATTGGATGCAACCGGGCATCTCTGGTCACCAGGCGTGAAGTTGGGTGTGGCCCCTGGATCATGGAGTCATCGCAACGAGTGGTTCGGTCCTGTCCTTGGCGTCATGGTTGCACCTAACTTTGATGCGGCAATCGCCTGGCAGAATGCCGTTGATTTCGGACTGACCGCCGGAGTGCATTCCCTCGATGAGAAAGAGTGCGAGCAGTGGATCGCCCAAGTCGAGGCAGGAAATCTTTACGTAAACCGTGGCACAACAGGGGCTGTAGTGAACCGACAGCCATTCGGTGGTTGGAAGCGCAGCAGCGTCGGCCCGACTTCTAAGGCAGGCGGAGCAAACTACGTCAACAACCTGCGCGAATGGGAACCGCTTGAGTCAATCGATGAAGGCGTTCAGAGTTCTGCAAGGTGGTGGGCGCGCATCGGCAACGAGGCCATTGATGCTGCTGACCTCAACGTCGAACGGAATTACCAGCGCTACTTGCCATCTCGGCGCGGCATTGTCGTGAGAATTGACGGGTCAGAAGATCCAAATCTGATCAAGTACATCACCTGGGTTGCGGGCGAGACAAAAAGCAAAATTGAATTCAGCGCCGATCAGCCAATACCCGAATGCCCAACCGCGATCATCGAAACTGAGGATCAGTTGGTCAATCGAATATCAGTAAAGGACAAGGTCCGATGGTTGGCGGCAGGAACTCCGCCCGTTTTGGAATTTTTGGCCAAGGGAATCTCTGTCGATCGCCGCTCAATTGCCCAACGTGGAGATGTTGAAATGCCACGTTGGTTACTGGAACAGAGTGTCTCGATCACCAACCATCGTTATGGAAATATCGGAGCTGGTCCGCACCCGCATCTTCCAAACGAGGAGTAACTACCTACTTCTTGTGGGTGATCGCTTCCTGACCGGCTGCCTTCAGGTCTTTTCGTAGTTCAGGTGGCAACGCGAAAAGTAGCGACTCCTCAATGGCATTCACTGTCTCAACGTCGCCATAGCCCCGCATGGCTAGCCATTCGAGAAGATCCTTCACCAATATCTCGGGCACCGAAGCGCCACTTGTGACACCGATCGTCTCGACGCCATCGAGCCATTCATCCTTTACCTCGGCAGCAAAATCGATGAGGTAAGCAGCAGGTGTTCCATACTCTTTGGCGACTTCGACGAGCCGGACTGAGTTGGACGAATTGGTTGAGCCGACAACGAGAACCAAGTCGGCACGAGGCGCGATCTGCTTGATGGCAACTTGGCGGTTCTGAGTCGCGTAGCAAATGTCATCA
>CAWJOR010000057.1:0-15802 GCA_963844465.1 uncultured Actinomycetota bacterium
TTGCATCTCGTTCCGTTGCATTGCTCAGGTCGAACATGTGCTCGCCGGCATCCAGAATCGGCCGGTCGCCGGTGCAGCGGCACAGGTTGCCGGCCAGGTCGTCGCCGAGCCGGCGTCGGGACGCGGCGCGTGCCCGCCTCGCAATGGCGCTCGTAGGTCGTCTCAGGCTCATCACGAAACCCGGCGTGCAAAAACCGCATTGCGAGGCGTGGCAATCGACCATCGCCTGCTGGACCGGGTGCAAGGCTGCGCCCGCGCGGACGAGGTCTTCCACCGTCAGCAAGGCCTTGCCGTCGAGCGTCGGCAGGGCTGCAGGCAGGCGTTCACGGTACGCAGGCTGAGCAGCCCGACGACGCTGGAGGCGATCGAATCGGGCGTGGCGAGTTCGGCCACCACCACCGTGCACGCACCGCAATCGCCCTCATTGCAACCCTCCTTGGTGCCGGTGCGATGCGCGTGCTCGCGCAGCCACCGCAGCACCGTGGTGGTGGGGGTCAGGTCTTGCACCTCGGTGACTCGACCTTGATGGAAGAAACGGATGGAACGCTGTCGGGTGCGCTGCATGGACTGGTCTCGCCGAAATTCGCGGAAGATGGGGTCGTGAAAGCCAGACCTTATACGATGCTAGCCTTTTCCACGTCCAGATTCCGACATCCTGAATGAGTATCGACGCGTCGCAGCTTGAACTCCTACCCCGCCTCGGCCTGGCGCTGCGCGGCGACCTGCTCGATTTCGTCGCGCAGCCCGCCCTGGCCGATGTCGCCAGCGCGGCCGTGCGATTTCGCCCCGACCATTGGCTGCTGATCGGCGCCGACGGCCGCATCGCCGGGGTCCAAACTAATGATCCCGGCGCAGGCTGGACGCGCATCGACCACCGCGGCCGCTTGATCCTGCCGGGCTTCATCGACAGCCATGTGCACAGCCCGCAGCTCGACGTGATCGCGTAGGAGGAAGCACATTCACTTCGAGAATCCTCTAGTAGATACGAAGTTAGTCAAAAGACAAACCACTTGACTGAACCCGCGATTAATTCAGCCCACGAAAATCGCCCTCATAGATCAACCTATCCGTATCAATGTCCTTGTGGCACAATCTACAAAACGTCCAACGGCTCTGGAGATAATATGCGTCGACTACCACGACAAAGCCTAAACGCCGTTTTTGATGATGATCTGCTTCGTGTTTTGGACTCCATTGGACGTCGATCTTCATTTGAAGACGGTTTAGAACGTTGCAAGTTCTGCAGGGAAAAAGTTGACCTGTCCAACTTGTCATCACTCTTCAAACAATCCGGAGATATCAAATTTGTTTGCGATAAACCGGAGTGTCTTCGGGCGCTATATCTCATGGTTCGAAACGGAGAAGTGACTCTCTAATGGAAAAAACTATTGTGACGGCCTTAATTAGCGTTTTCGGTACCTCAGGACTCTTGTTTGGCTTCTTCTATTTAGTACCCGATAAATTTGAGAAATGGGTTTCAATTATCGCCAAATATGTCCTTCTAGTATTTCGGTTTGGAAGAAAACGATACGCCGCTTACGACATACAAGGTCGCGTGAACGAATTTGTAAATGAGATACGGGCGCAATCTCCCAAAATTACAACTTCGGGCGTCAAAATCGTTTGGCTAGATACCCTAGAGAAGAATTCGCCCCTTAGGGAAGAAACTAAGCTCGTCGTTAGGATGCGGCAACACGAGGATCAGGACAAGAATTTCGTTCAGGCTAGCATGATCTTTATCGCTTCAGAATTTATGCGTAAGACCAAGAAATACCTCTCAAAATCCCAGTCGGAATCGCTTGATCTATTTTTTGCTCGGCAGCTTTTTGAGAAGGAAAAGCCACACATCGCAGACAAGTTTTTTGACGACTACTTTTCGCCTGCAACTGAGAATAAAACAATCGCGGATCTCCTTCATCAATATGGACTTGTCGAACGGGTCGGCCTATTCTTCCCCGTCTTAGTGCAGGAACTTGAACATTTGGGCGAGAAGGTCTACTACAACCCGAAGAAGAATGAGATCCGAGCTGAAGTAAGTCAGTATGTGCATTTCTTGGAAAAGTACTCCCACCGCAAAGTTGGTGATGATGTCACGCCCACGGTTTTCAGTGGAACATACCTTCGTTGCGGGATTGTCATCATTGCCAGGAAATTTAAACGTGAGGACGGAAATATCGAGCCATACGTAAGGCACATTGGAAAATTGCTCAGTAAAAAGATTGAAACCGTTTATTTATTAGGATCTGCGCTCGGAGAGAACATCGAATTTATGAAGCATATCAATGACGCTTCATGCGAGCGGTTTGGCATGGAGCTTATGTGCGAGCCCAAAGTCGTGCATGCCGACATAAATGATCGCGACGGCAAACGTCACTTGGTGGAAAACTATGTGGTGTCACTTCGATCCCGATCAGTGCAACGTGTTTACGACATGGAGTATCAAGAACGCTACATCGACGTCGAGCCGAGTATCGAATTAATCGAGTAATAGTTCAACCAACTCTCAGGGTTGGTGAATCCAGAGTTCTTAGTCTGACGAAAGCGAATTTTTAATTACGCTCGATCCTTAAAATGACCTTGCTAACGGCAACTTATAAGTACTGGCGATCAGCTACCAAGCAGCCGCAAGGTCAGACCGTGTCTGCGAAAGAAGTTGAGGCAGGACTTTCACTCCCCCGATGATGGGCATGAAGTTCGCATCCCCTCCCCATCTGGGAACCACATGCTGGTGAATATGATCGGCGACACCGGCCCCAGATGCTTCGCCTTGGTTCAAGCCAATATTGAAACCAGCAGCATTTGCGACTTTTCTGATCGTCTTCATCGCATGTGCAGTGAGTTCTGAAATCTCGCTTCGCTCTTCGCCGGTTAAGTCGGTTAAGTCTGCGACATGTCGGTAGGCGCAGACAAGCAGATGACCTGCGTTGTACGGGTACAGATTCATTACAACGTAAGCGGTCTTTCCGCGATGAACAATGAGTCCTTCTTCATCGGTTAACGAAGGGATACGACAGAAAGGGCATGGAACATCATTGGTGGCCAATGGACGATTCTCCCCGCGCAGATACTCCATCCGATGGGGTGCCCACATCCGCTGCCACGTATCGGGCATACCTACCCCATCAATCATCGCAACCACCTATACCTGTCGGCGCTCTCGGATCGCACTTTCAATTTCTTCAATCGCATCAGCAATGGAGACTCCGTTACGCTGCTGTCCGTCGCGATACCTGAAGGAGACTGCACCGGCCTTTAGATCTTCATCGCCTGCGATCACCATGAATGGAATCTTCTCCAACTGAGCATTGCGAACCTTCTTCTGCATGCGGTCATCTGAGGCATCAATCGAGGCTCGAATTCCGCGCTTCTTCATCTGGGCGATCACATCTCGAAGATATGGCTCGAAGGAATCGGCAACGGGGATACCCATCACTTGCACTGGCGCCAACCACGGTGGGAATGCGCCGGCATAGTGCTCGGTAAGGACGCCAAAGAATCGCTCGATTGATCCGAAGAGGGCACGGTGAATCATGACTGGCTGCTGACGCGATCCGTCACTTGCCACGTATTCGAGATCGAAACGCCCAGGTTCTTGGAAGTCGACTTGAATCGTGGACAGCTGCCACGTGCGACCGATCGCGTCTTTTGCCTGCACGGAAATCTTTGGACCGTAGAAAGCGGCGCCACCTTCATCGAGAACAAGTTCGAGATTCTGTTTGATGGCGGCTTCCCGAAGTGCGTCGGTGGCCTCGACCCATTCGGAGTCCTCACCAATGGACTTTTCAGGATCGCGCGTTGACAGTTCAAGATAGAAATCGCTTAATCCGTAATCACGAAGCAAGTTAAGAACGAAAGTCAGCAGGCTGTCGAGCTCGCCCGCCATTTGCTCTCTCGTGCAGTAAATGTGTGCGTCGTCCTGAGTGAATCCGCGTGCGCGAGTAATGCCGTGAAGCACTCCAGACTTCTCGTACCGGTATACCGAACCGAATTCGAATAGTCGAAGCGGCAACTCTCGGTAAGAGCGTTGACGTGAGCTGTAAATAAGACAATGGAAAGGACAGTTCATGGGCTTCATGTAGTACTGCTGCCCGGCACGCTTCACGGTGCCGTCGGCATGAAGTTCCTCGTCCAGGATCATCGGCGGGTACATGCCATCGGCATACCAATCCAAGTGACCCGATTTCTCAAACAACCCCGCCTTAGTGAGGTGCGGTGAATAGACGAACTCGTAATCCTCTTCGACGTGGCGACGGCGCGAGTAATCTTCCATCGCCTGCCTGATGATTCCGCCCTTGGGGTGAAAGACAGCAAGACCCGAACCGATCTCATCGGGGAATGAGAAGAGATCCAAGTCCGCACCAAGTCGGCGATGGTCGCGTTTCTCTGCCTCAAGGAGGAAATCCAAGTAGTTGTTGAGGTCATCTTGGGTAGCCCAGGCGGTGCCGTATATGCGCTGGAGCATCGGATTCTTCTCCGACCCCCGCCAATAGGCCCCAGCACTTCGCATGAGTTTGAAGGCGGGTATGTGCTTAGTCGACGGCAGATGCGGCCCGCGGCAGAGGTCGCTCCAGACCGGCTGACCGTCTCGACCCAAGTTGTCATAGATCGTAAGTTCGGCCCCGCCAACTTCGACGCTTGTCTCATCGGCGGCAGGCGACTTCAAGCCGACCAGCTCGCACTTGTACGGCTCGCCTTCCAGCTCTGCCAAGGCCTGATCTTCTGTGACGACACGACGTCGGAATCGCTGCCCTTCTTTGACGATCTTGCGCATTGCCGTCTCAAGGGCGGTCAAGTCATCAGGCGTGAATGGTTTTGCCGGGTCGAAGTCGTAGTAGAAGCCATCGGTGATCGGCGGTCCAATACCCAGGCGCGTGTCTTTGAAGACTTGCTGGACGGCTTGAGCCAAGACATGCGCAGTTGAGTGTCGCAACACTTTCAGGCCTTCAGGGGACGAAATCGCGACGCTTTCGACAATGTCGCCAGCTTGAAGATCAGTCCAGAGATCTCTGAGTTCCCCGTTGATCCGGCAGACGACGACGTCCTTCTGGTCGGCAAAAATTTGTGTGGGTCGCTGATCATCTGAAATATACGTGTTTTGACCGTTTACGATGACTTCAATTTGCGACATGCCAGTGAGTCTACCTAAAGGTGGGCTATGCAGGTGTCGAACCTGCTACCTCTCGCGTGTGAAGCGAGCGCTCTACCGATGAGCTAATAGCCCCATTATGGGTCGATGTCCTGCGCCATTCGATCCAGCAATTCTTGCCGAATCAGTGTGTCAATCTCAAGGGTCCGCCCGTCAAAGAGTGAAACCGGTTGTGCCACCTTCAAGCTGGAGATCAAATAGATCGATTCGGCGTGCTCAAGATCCTCTTGTGTCACAACTTGCTCTTGGATGTCGAGCCATTGAAGTGCTAGTTCCCTGGTGATGCCAGGCAGGCACCCCGATGCCAGACTTGGAGTCACCCAGCGATTATCGACTTTCAGCAGTAAATTCGAAGTTGCGCTCTCGGCAACCACCCCGCTGAGGTTGAAACGAACCCCCTCATCAAAGCCTTCTTCTTGGGCAAGTCTCAAGCATTCGATATTTTCCGCGAAAGGAAGGACCTTTAGACCTGCGGATGGAGCTCTCTCATTGATGGGCCGATTCAGAATCGTCAATGTGGCCGGACTCGTCCAGGGATGGTAGGTCTCGTGCACGAGATCAAATTCTCCAGACTTATGAAATCTGATTCGCAGCCTTCCAAATTCCAACGACTCGGGAGCCCTATGAAGTAAATCCAAAATTGCTTCGCGAATCTCGGTATCAGATTGAATTCTCATCCCTAGATTTTCAGCGCTTCGCCTCGCTCGAGCCATGTGACGCGTCAAGGCAAATGGGACACCTTCAATAGTCTTGAGGCTTTCGAAAATTCCATCGCCACCTGGAAATGGTTCGGTCACAATATTTCTCCGTTTGCGATGGCGATGAGCCGGCGCGCCTTCAATTGCGTCTCTTCCCATTCTCCTTCAGGCGAACTGCTCCATGTGATCCCAGCCCCGGTCCCAAAACGCAAGAATCCATCGCGCTTGGTCCAAAATATGCGAATCGCTAAAGAGAGCATCGCCTCTCCGTTCTCCACCCAACCAAGCGGTCCGCAGTATGGGCCACGCTCTTGGCCTTCAAGGTCGGTGATCGTCTTCACGGCCGATGATTTAGGAGCACCGCTAACCGAACCTGGAGGAAGAAGAGCAGTGGATATTTCAGGCCACGTGATCCCGTCGCGAAGAGTGCCTTCAACGTATGAGACTAAATGGCTAAGGCCCGGGTGCGATTGAGTCACCAGCAATCGCGGAACGTGCACAGTTCCCGTCTTGCATATTCGCCCGAGATCATTTCGTATCAAATCGACGATCATCACGTTCTCTGCCTTGTCCTTGTTTCCGAATTCGTATTCGTCCATTTCCGGCGGCTTCGTGCCCTTAATCGGCGCAGAGGTGACGACTCCGTCTTCGCGTTTCAAAAATAGTTCGGGTGAAGCCGACGCAATTTCGATTCCAGGAAGATTCAAGTAGCTGGCAAAAGGCGCGGGGTTGTGGGTCAGGATTTGCTGCATCAATGTCAACAACGACTCCCCGGAAAATTCAGCTACAAGTTCGCGGCAAGCGTTGACTTGATACACCCAACCCTGAGAAACCTGCTCTCTGATCTTCTGGACATATTCGATGTACTCGTCTTCCCCAATGGAACTTCGCCAGGAATTCCCAACAGGCGTCCAATTCTGATCGAGCGCGGGCAATGGTGAGTCAACGACCCGCCCGAAGCGAGCACACGTCCACTCGCCTTCAAAGGTGGCAGTAACGGCCCAAAACCCCGGTGCATCCAAACGTGCAGGATCGTGAGATATCTCCTGCAAATCGTAAGCAAGTCGCCCACCCATCCAGAAAAGGGGTTCCCCGGCTGAAATACTCGTCAATCCCACGTCGCAACCGTACGACCAGGCGGGCCATCTTGGCTCGCTTTGGCGCATGACGCCGCGCTACGGTAGATTTCCCCAAGCACAAACGAACACATCCGTGTGATCGTGAGTGTGTGCGGACGTAGCGCAGTTGGTAGCGCACCACCTTGCCAAGGTGGATGTCGCGGGTTCGAGTCCCGTCGTCCGCTCTAATGGTCGGCGTTCTCTATATTTATATATTGACCGCCGATTTTTTATACGGTGGAGTGGCCGAGAGGCGAGGCTCAGGACTGCAAATCCTGCTACACGGGTTCAAATCCCGTCTCCACCTCCAACTTAGATCATCCAACGGAAGGATACGGAACTGGCAATGGAGCTAGAGAAGTCCATCCGTCCATGGGGTCGCTACGAGGTTCTCCAAGAGACTCCATTCTTCAAAGTTAAATGCATCTGGGTCACCCCGGGAAAGCGCCTGTCATACCAGCGCCATGAAAAGCGTGCCGAGCATTGGTACATCGTCCAAGGTGAAGCAGAAATCACGCTCAACGGCGTCATCTCACATCACGTGCCCGGCGACACTGTGGAAATAAAGATTGGTGACCTTCACCGAGTCAGCAATGTCAGCGACGTCGACGTCATTTTTATCGAGATACAGACTGGCTCATATTTTGGCGAAGACGATATTGAGCGAATTGAGGATGATTTCGGAAGATGACCATTTTCCCCGCGAGTTAAGCCGTGGGGTATGCTTCGGCAAATTAGGACCGTTGGCTCAGCGGTAGAGCGCTTCGTTGACATCGAAGAGGTCACTGGTTCGATCCCAGTACGGTCCACCACTTGATTGATCAAATAACCGAGGCATTTGCAGAATCGCGTTGCCAGGTCATGGCCGCAGGTCTGGATATACAGGGAATCGCCACTTCGCTCACAAAACTCCACTGGCGCAAATCCGACCATACTGAAGAACTGGACGAGGGCGATCCCGAACTGTTTTTCTTTATCAATTAGGGCTTCCACTCAGTATCTTCTTGCGTAACTCGGTCCTCTGAGTATTTTGATGGTAGCCCAACTCGAGTTGAGGTACGCAGAATGAAATACAGATATCGGATGACCTCCGCCTTCGTCGCGATACTGGTCATATCAAGCCTTCAAATTCCCTCCAGTGCGCAGATGCAAGAAACATTTACGATGGCCAGCGGAATGACAAAGACCCAAATCCAGAAAATATACGACGGGTTGGACAAGGCCATGTCGGACGTGGGCGCCGCCCTCACCAAGGCAGCAAACGCGGGAAAAACAGAGATAACTGAAACAACGTTGACTCGTTCTGGAACCCTTGCAATTGAATATCGATCCACATGTACCAGCGGTGGATATATCGGCTCCAAGATGGCCACCACGACAGTTCTCACAAAAAGCACGAACTTTTTGACGGTCTCAGGATCCGTTCGCCAAACTATCTCCAATTGGAAATGCGTTGCCGGATGGACGGTAAATGGCGCCCTAAACCTCACCTACAAACTTTCGGGTCCCTCTACTGGTGAAAACGCAACGACAAGCGGAGCGGTAAGTGGTGCTTGGAAGTCCACTGGGCCAAAGAAGAGCAAGCAAAGTTGTCAGCTAAAGGGCAGTGTGCAACAAAACGCTCCCGGAGGAAATGCGTCTGAGACTATTCGCATCACCTGCTCGCCCGGTGGAGTCACCGTCATAACCGAAAAGTTCTGACATCTCCGCGTGGGACTAGTGAACGTAAAGATCAGATAGAACTATCTTGCCCATATTTCTTAGTGCGTTCATTGCATACTCCGCTTTGATGGGATCAGGGTTCTCAAGATGCTCTCTCATCTGCCATGGGGAGACCTGCCAACTCAATCCCCATTTGTCCTTGCACCAACCGCACTGACCTGCGGTTCCCTCCTTGGTGATTGCCTCCCACAAGCGATCGGTTTCCTCTTGGCCATCACAGGACAGCGACATTGAAATGGAGTCGTTGAACTCCGGGCCACCGGGCCAATTCATGCCGATGAATGAGTGGCCGAAGATGGAAAAGTCCGCTGTGAACAAGGGGCCATCAGGTTCGGGCCGGTTGACGCCGTGAATTACCACGCCGTCGAAAACTTCTTTGTAAAAATCAAGGGCCTCATCCAGGTGCCCACCAAACCAAAGAAAGGTTCGTAACTCGGTCCTATTTTTCATCCCCAAAGGGTAAAACTAATGGGCCAAATTTTGAATAGTTGGGTGGGAATTTTTTAGGCTGGCTTAGCCTGGGGATGGAACAACTCGTTGGCGCTGCCTATTGGTTAGGAAGGAAGTACTTGCCGTACTTGAAGAGGATGGCCAAGATCAGAATCGAATAGATAGCCGTTACAACGACGTAATCCCAACCCCGATGCAGGAAATTTGCAACCTTCTCGTATCGAGCTTGAGGCAAATTGAAAGTGTTTTCGTACAGGTTGACGCGAAGCATCGTTGAGAAGACAGTCACCGTCGAGATGGTGACTACCAAGCACCAAGGACAGAACGCCTTGATCACGAAGAAGGATTGAGAGAGCAACCAAAGCGCAAAACTCAAACCAATGAAATAGACAGCAAGGGCAGTCTTCAAAAACCACTTGGGAAACGTAGTTCGACCCAACCCCGCCATGGCAAGTGTGATGACAACGGGTTCGCAGATGAGCCCGATGAATGCATTGGGGAAACCAAGAAGGTTCGACTGCCACGAAAGGGCTACCTTGCCGCAGGAGACGACGGCGTTGATGTCGCAGAACAATTTCGAGTTCGCGTTCTTTGCCAGCGAAATTGCGTCAACCGATAAGACCAGCGATGCAATAAGGCTCAACAACGAAGAGACCAGCATCGTGATGTAGGTCTTGCGGTAACTGACAGGTTCTTTGATGTTGAGGTCAACAGACATCAGGAGAGTTCCTGGACAAAGACCAGCGAGTTCTCAAAGATGAAATCCGAGTCGTAATCAATAGTGGCCACGTGGTAGCTGTTCATCAATTCGATCCGCTGCTTTCGAGGCGAGCCAATTTCGTTCATGATGATCTCAGTGTTGGTCACAGGCAGAATATGGTCTTCTACGCTGTGAAACAGAAGCAGCGGCACTTTCACTTGTCCGAGAGTCGAACGCGAACTCTTAAGAAGCTTTGCCAGCTGAACTACCCCTTTTGTCGGCAACGCGTCATACGCCCACTCTGTGACCCCAGGTCGCTTGATGTCGCCTCCCACGGACGGCAAATGCGTCCGGAATTTCGCAATGAACGGGGCAAACTTTGCCGACAGTCCTGGGATGTGAATCATGGGATTGACCAGTACTAGTCCTGCGATTCGTTCTCCGTGGTGGGCTGTGACGTAAAGGGACGCGCCTCCGCCCATGGACAGAGCAAAAACGAATACTTTGTCGCAAAGTTTCTCCAATTGCTGCAATTCATCTGTTATGAGATCCGTCCACTCAGTCCATGAGACTTTGTTGAGGTCTTGCCACTCACGTCCATGCCCGGGCAGACGCGGCACGCGAACGGTGTATCCGCGAGCTCCGAAGAACTCAGCCCATGGGCGCATCGCCGCGGGCGAGCCCGTGAATCCGTGCACTAAGAGAATTCCTATTTTGCCCTCAGGCCCGCTCCCACGGATTGCGAAATCCTCGAGGAGTCCTTCTGGTGCGCTGCTCATTGTCATGGTTGAGAGGGTAGACCTTCTGCGGATGTCACTTCAATCACTTACAGTTCGCCTCATGGGCGCCGAAAGAGATAGTCATCACTGGCAGGCCACCTTCGACGATATTGGAAGGCCACTTTCTGAGACCACTTTCGTAGTGCTTGATCTTGAGACAACTGGCTCATCCCCTACGACTGGCGCTGGAATTACCGAGATCGGCGCAGTAAAAGTCCGCGGCGGCAAAGTTATTGGCGAGTTTCAAACCTTGGTAAATCCTGGTGGGCCAATCCCTGCATTCATCACAATCTTGACAGGAATTACCCAATCCATGGTTGCTCCTGCGCCGAAGATTGAGGAAGTATTCCCCGCCTTTCTCGAGTTTCTAGGACCCCACCAAGAAAATGTCTTAGTTGCGCATAACGCTCCTTTTGATATCGGTTTTCTCAAAGCCGCGGCCACCAACCAGGATTATCTCTGGCCGAAATATCATGTTCTCGACACCGCTCGGTTGGCAAGACAGGTCCTATTGAGGGACGAAGTCATCAACTGCAAACTCGGCACACTTGCGCAGTTCTTCCGAACTGTTACCTCGCCCAACCATCGGGCACTTGATGACGCGAAGGCGACCGTGGATGTACTGCACGGATTGCTCGAGCGCGTCGGTTCCTTTGGAGTCACCACCTTCGACGAACTCAAAGGGTTTAGCACCAGAATCACATCCGCACAGCGCGAGAAGAAACACTTCGTCAACAACATCCCCGACGCACCAGGTGTATATATTTTCCGCGGCCCCAAGAACGAGCCACTCTATGTCGGGACCTCCCGAAATCTTAAGAGTCGGGTGCGAACATATTTCACGGCGAGTGAAACTCGAAAGCGTATTCAAGAGATGATTGCGGTTGCCGACCACATCGACACCATCATCTGCGCCACTGTGCTCGAAGCACAAGTACGAGAACTGCGTCTCATTAGCGAGAAAAGGCCACAATACAATCGGCGTTCAAAATCGCAGGAGAAAGCAACGTGGGCTAAAGTCGTCCAGAAACCGCACCCGAGGTTTATTACTGTGCGCGGAAGCGAATCCATCAGCGACTCGATAAAGTGGATTGGGCCTTTCTCAGGCGGTGAGGACGCCAGTCTTGCCCTACAAGCGATCAACCATTCTGTCGAAGATCCGAATGAATTCAATAAGGATGATGTCCGCGAGATTGTTGCCATGCTCAACGAGAAAATGAGTCGGCTCGCCCTGGACGAGAAATTTGAAGAAGCGGCGGCGGTGCGCAATCAACTTGGTTCATTTGTCAGAGGCGTATCGCGTGGTGCGCGCATCCGCGCCCTGACGCGCATTCCAGAGATAGTCGTAGCGCAGCGCATGCCCCAGAACGAGATCAGCACTTGGGAGTTCGCATGTATTCGCTACGGCAAATTGGCTGGGACTGCCTTATCTACGCCTGGGATTGATGTCTCTCACACCATTGCGTCCCTTGTTGCCAGCGCAGAGGTCGTTGAGAACGGCGACGCAATCTTGCCGGCGTCAACATATGAAGAAGTCGAAAAGCTGCTCTCATACTTGGACAGTGATGGGATTCGGATAGTTTCCCTCGAAGGCGAGTGGTCGTCCCCTGTGTTCGGTGCAGGTGCTGCTAGATACGAATTAGAGAAGATCCGTGGCCGTGATCAGGAAGCAGCCAATTTCTGGGTGAGTTCTACCCAGCGCGCAAGCAGATGAGTCGCTGCCCCACTATCAATTGCCAAGATTGCTGCACTTACTCCGTCTGTAATGCGTTCGATCGGGGTTCTTTCCTGCTCACCACGGAAGGCGGCGATCGCAGCTGCTGCGTTTAGTACAACTGCGTCACGATAAGCACCACGTTCTCCGGCAAATATCGCCCTGGTTATCCGCGCGTTCTCTTGGGCATCTCCGCCTTTTATTGCCGATAAGGGCGAATGGGCGATTCCGAAATCTCGAGGATCAATTGTGGATTTCTCAATCTTGCCACCGCCGATAGTCATAAGGGTCGTCGATGTCGTGAGAGTGATTTCATCGAGTCCGTCATCACCTCGAAAGACAAAACCGTCAACGCCTCGATCCGCAAGAACTTCTGCAGTGACCACATGCATGCGGTCGCTGGCGACTCCGATGGCTGCCGCCTTGGGCTTTGCAGGATTCGCAAGAGGTCCCAAGATGTTGAAAACGGTTGGTACTCCCAACTCCTTCCGCGCAGGTCCGGCAAATCGCATCGCGGGGTGGAACATCGGGGCAAAACAGAAGCCAATTCCAAGTTCTCGTACAGATTTTTCAACCTTTGGGCCGTCAAGATTTATCGCAATACCGAGTGCCTCCAACAGATCCGCAGCACCTGACAGCGAGGTGGCAGCGCGATTGCCATGCTTGACTACTCGAGCCCCTGCAGCAGCAGCAATAATTGCCGATGTCGTAGAAATGTTGATCGTATGTGCGACGTCCCCGCCGGTGCCCACCGTGTCTACGGCCCGCTCGGCAATCGAAATGGGGGCGCTGTGACGGTACATCTCATCCACAAGCGCACTCACCTCATGGGCGGTCTCTCCTTTGGCTTTTAAGGCAAGGAGAAATGACTTGATTTGCTCGGTGTCGGCCCTGTTTTCCAGGATCTCCCGCATCGCCCAGTGCGCCTGGTCAGCGGTTAGGTCCTGACCCTTTGCTAGTGCTTCCAGATTTGCAGGCCATGAAAGGTCTTGGGTCATTGCACCAAGGTATTTTGACGTAGCAGCTGTGCTGCCTTGTCGGCGAAGAGGAATGGGTCGATGGGGTGAAGTACGAAGGCATCGGCTCGGGACCAAGTCGCGAGCCAGGCATCATCGGCGCGTGCGGTGACAAGGAGGACGGGAGGGCATTCAAATACCTCATCCTTGAGTTGACGGGAGACACTCATTCCGCCCTCGGGGGTCGCCTCGGCGTCCAAAATAACCAGATCGGCCGATTTTTCATCCATATAGGCACGAAGAGCATCGCCCGTCGCGAACTCATGGATGTCGTGTTCGGGCAAATCCGCGCCAGCCCGCTTGCCCAGAGCGGCCTTCATGGCGGCCCGAACGGCCGAGTCGTCTGAGTAGATCACTATTGATTTGCGTGTCAGCGTGTGTGCCATGTCGGGAAGTCTAATCCGCCAAAGGGAGATCATGACCCTCCCGACTTGGGCAAATCGAGGGTGAGTGACCTGTCTCACCCTCCGGACGGGAGCGAATCGCCCCGCCTTGAAGGCCCTTGGTTAAGCAAATCCCCACAATTCAGGAATAATCACCTCCATGTCTAGCGCCACTGTCGTTACCCCGAAAATTAATCGCCCCAACCTCGTTGCCGTTGGAACGATTGTCTGGCTCTCGAGCGAACTCATGTTCTTTGCCGCGCTCTTTGCGATGTACTTCACAACGCGCGCCGTTCAAGGACCTGCAGTCTGGCTGGAGTCAACAAAGATGCTCAACGTGCCGTTTGCGGCAATCAATACCACTGTGCTCGTTCTCTCATCTGTGACATGTCAGTTTGGAGTATTCGCCGCCGAGCGTTTTCAACTCAAGCGCAAGGGTCCACTCTGGAAGGTCTCGGACTGGGGTATGCGCGAGTGGTTCACACTCACATTCCTTATGGGCGCATTCTTCATCGGTGGTCAGGTCTTTGAGTACGCATCTCTCGTTCAAGAAGGGCTAAGCCTTTCGTCACGAGCCTACGGTTCGGTCTTCTTCATCACTACTGGCTTCCACGGTCTTCACGTGACGGGCGGACTCATTGCCTTCTTGATCGTCATGATCCGCGTCAACAAGGCGCGCGGCTTCACGCACCAACAGGCAACCACCGCCATCGTGGTTTCCTATTACTGGCACTTCGTTGACGTCGTATGGATTGCACTTTTCTCAGCCATTTACCTGATCAAGTAACTATTTAAGAAATGGATTCAATTAATGGAGATCACATCGTGAAGCGCCTTTCGCGTTACCGACGACATCGTTTCGCTGGGCCGATCCTTTTGGTATTTGCGCTCTTCATGATCGGAACAACATTCTCCGTTGCGAGTGCCACAACGCGCTCAGCCGGCAACGCGATGTCCCGCACTGCGGCAATTGATGAAGGAAAGCAGTTGTTTCTCAAGGGATGCTCTTCCTGTCACGGCCTAAGTGCTGAAGGTGGCAAAGTGGCGCCATCACTCATTGGAGTTGGCGCGGCCGCAGTAGATTTCCAAGTTGGAACAGGGCGGATGCCGATGGCCGATCTGGGCGTTCAAGCGGTTCGCAAGAAGCCTGCATACAACCCTGACCAAGTAGCTGCATTGGCTGCCTATGTCGCTTCATTGGCACCCGGGCCTGCGATTCCAAATCAAGAGGTCACATACTACGAACGTGATGGAAGCACGGCACAGGGCGGCGAACTGTTCCGCAACAACTGCGCCATGTGCCATAACTTCGCAGGGCAGGGTGGAGCATTGACGCGAGGGAAGTTCGCACCGACACTGATGAACTCGACCCCTGAGCAGATCTACGAAGCCATGATCACGGGCCCACAGTCGATGCCAGTGTTCTCAGACAAGATAGTCACTCCAAGCGAGAAGCTTTCAATCATCAAGTGGATCAAAGCAGCACAAAATGAACCAAGTTTGGGCGGTGCTTCGATGGGCCGCGTTGGACCGGTTACTGAAGGACTTTTGGTATGGATACTAGGACTCGGGCTGCTGATCGGTATTGCAGTCTGGTTGGCGACGAAAGCGAGATAGAAAAAATGTCAGATAAAGCCCCGCGCCTATCAGATCCGGGTTTGCCGGAGCATGTTCATCGGAAGGCAGATACCGATCCGGTGGCAGCAAAAAGAGCTGAGCGTCAGGTTGCCATCCTCTTTTCCATATCGGCTCTTGGCACTGTTCTTTTCATCTATTCGTACATCTGGATCCGCTCAGATCGTTTCGTATTTATTCCATTGATGGGCTCCCAAAACGAACAGCAGCTCTATATGGGCCTCGGTCTAACGGCATCACTGCTCTTCATCGGACTTGGTGCAGTTCACTGGGCGAAGACTTTGATGACAGATACTGAAGTCGTTGCAGAGCGCCACGAATTTCGATCCGAGGAAGAAGACCGCGCTGACTTTGTCGCCACTGTTAAGGAACAAGGCGCAGCCTCTGGACTTGGCCGACGCTCACTCATCAAACGCAGTCTTGGCTTATCACTGGGACTCA
>CAWJOR010000058.1:0-5444 GCA_963844465.1 uncultured Actinomycetota bacterium
GATGTGGTAATTGTTCCTAATGAAGCGGGCATTATTGGCGGAGTCAGGGCTTGGAGTTTGATTCCAGAGGTCTAGTATTAGTCAGATCCTTTCTCACTAACTTTTACTAAGGAATACTCGATGGCAACCTCACGCTTTAAGATTTCAGTTTTTGCCTTGCTTGCTATAAGCGCCCTTACTTTGTCCGCGTGCTCGTCTACGAAGACAGCAACTCCAACCGTAACTCCAACGGCCGGGAATCAGTCTCTGGCTGCAATGGTTCCCACGGATGTATCTGCGGACGGCACCCTGACATTCGGCTCAGACGGAACATATCCACCAAATGAATTCGTTGGCACTGACGGTAAGACGATGCAGGGCATGGACATCGATCTTGGTACCGCTATCGCCGCAAAACTCGGTCTCAAGGCCGCGTTCGTAAACGCACCCTTCGACTCCATCATCCCTGCAATCCAGTCGGGCAAGTACGAGGCTGGCATATCCTCATTCACGGACAACAAAGACCGCGAGAAGGTTCTTGATTTCGTCACTTACTACAGCGCTGGATCTTCTTGGGCAGCAAAAACCGGCTCCACTATTACCCCGGATACGGCATGCGGAAAGAATATTGCGGTTCAAAAAGGAACTGTCCAGGTTGATGACATAACTGCGCGTTCGAAGACCTGTACGAGTGCAGGAAAACCTGCAATCAAGATCAATCAGTACCAGTCACAGCAAGATGCTACGGCTTCAGTTGTGTCCGGCAAGAATGATGCGATGCTTGCTGATTCTCCGGTCACCGGATACGCGGTGAAGACCTCCAGTGGCCAACTTATTGTGGTTGGAACTGCCTACGACACTGCGCCGTACGGAATTGCCCTTCCAAAAGCTAAGGGAGATTTCGCAAAGGCCGTTCAAGGCGCAGTTAATGCAATCATCGCAGATGGCACTTACAAGACAATTCTTGATAAGTACGGTGCCGCAGACGGGGCTGTCACGACTTCGCTGATCAACGCTGCGAAATAGTTCGTCAACTCACGTTTAAGCGACTAGATTCGCACCCGTGAGTTCAAATTTGTCGGAGGGACGGCCTAAAGCAATTCGGGCCGTCCCTGTACGACATCCTGGCCGTTGGGTAGCCGCCGGAATAATTGCGATCTTGGCCATTCTGGCCATCCACGCGATCATCACCAACCCTCGATTCCATTGGGCCGAACAAGCAAAATATGCATTTGATGCCAGCGTAATCGCCGGTGTCCGAACCACGCTTATGCTCACCTTCTTTTCAATGCTTATCGGTGTCGTACTGGGCATCATCTTGGCGGTCATGCGTTTGTCGTCCAACCCCCTTGTATCAGGGGCCGCATGGTTGTACGTCTGGATCTTCCGCGGCACGCCAGTGCTGGTGCAGTTGCTCGTATGGGCAAGTCTCGGTGCCCTCTTTCCAACCCTCGGCCTTGGAATTCCATTTGGACACGTCTTTTTCTCCGCACGAACTTTTGACTTGATTCCAGGTCTAGCCGCAGCACTTCTAGGACTTGGCCTTAATGAGGCCGCTTATATGTCCGAGATCGTTCGTGCAGGAATTCTTTCTGTAGATGAGGGGCAGAGCGAAGCAGCAACTGCGCTTGGCATGCCGAAGATGCTCTCACTCCGTCGCATCGTTCTACCTCAGGCAATGCGAGTGATCGTGCCTCCAACGGGCAACGAGACGATCTCAATGCTGAAGACAACCTCGCTGGTTGCATATGTTCCCTACTATGAGTTGCTCTTTAAAGTGCAGAATATTTACACGCGCACTTATCAAGTGATGCCGATGTTGATAATGGCGAGTCTTTGGTATCTGGGCATGACAAGCGTGTTGATGACCGGACAGTTCTACATAGAACGTCATTTTTCTCGCGGGTCGTTGCGGGCTCTTCCGCCGACACCAGTGCAACGATTCCGCACTCGCTTTCTTGGGATCAGTGGTTGAGCATGTCAAAACTGATGGTGGAGGCTGAGAACGTATATAAATCTTTCGGTCGTCTGGAAGTGCTCAAGGGCATCGATCTATCGGTAGCCCAGCAAGAGGTCCTCTGCATCATTGGTCCATCAGGTTCGGGTAAATCGACATTCCTTCGATGCATCAATCACTTAGAGAAGATTGATGCAGGAAGGCTTCGTGTCGATGGCGAACTCGTCGGCTATCACGAAAAGGGCGGGCTGCTCCATGAAATGCGCGAGCGCGAAGTTGCCGCGCAAAGGCAGAAGATAGGGATGGTCTTTCAGAGCTTCAACCTCTTTCCTCATATGACGGTTCTTGGGAACGTGATGGAGGCTCCACTGAATGTTAAAGGAGAAGCCAAATCCGTAGTACAAGAGCGGGCAGTCAAATTGCTCGAACGCGTTGGATTGATAGACAAGATCAATAACTACCCATCACAGCTGTCCGGTGGTCAGCAACAACGGGTGGCAATCGCCCGTGCTCTTGCTATGGAGCCTGAGTTGATGTTGTTCGATGAGCCCACTAGTGCTCTCGACCCTGAATTGGTCGGTGAAGTTCTCGACGTCATGCGTAAATTGGCAGAGGACGGAATGACAATGATCGTGGTGACCCATGAGATGAATTTTGCCAGAGAAGTGGGCGATGCTCTTGTCTTCATGGATGGCGGAGTTGTCGTGGAATCTGGGCATCCACGCGATGTCCTAGGCAACCCGCAGCACGCGCGTACGAAGGCATTTCTTTCAAAAGTACTCTGACTAGACAAGGCGGAAATCATGGGAGAGAAAGTCACATTCGCAAGTAACGGCGGAACGTGTGATGGATATTTGGCGATACCAGAAAGTGGAAGCGGCCCGGCTGTCATCGTGATCCAAGAATGGTGGGGCCTAGTAGGACACATCACGGACGTCGCAGATCGTTTTGCAGAGGCGGGCTTTGTTGCCCTTGCGCCAGATCTATATCACGGGGTGATTGCCAAGGAACCAGACCACGCGATGAAGATGTTGATGGGACTTGCGATGGACAAAGCCGCCCTCGATATTGATGGAGCTGCGAAATACCTAAGCGATCGTGATGACGTCTCCGGCAAAGGAATCGGAGCCGTTGGCTTCTGCATGGGCGGCTCACTTGCCCTGTGGAGTGCGACGCTCTCCCCAGAAATCACAGCAACTGTTGCGTTTTATCCAGGACTACCGTGGGAGCGCATGTCTCCCAATTGGCAGAACTACTCAGGCAAGAGTGCCCAGATTCATTGCAGCGAATCTGACGGAAAATCAACTGCGCCAGGAATTCAAGAGGCTGTTAAATCAATCAAGTCCGCGGGTGGGAACGTCGAAACCTTTGACTATCCCGGCACGCATCACGCTTTCTTTAATGACGACCGGCCCGAGGTCTTTGACAAAGATGCGTCTGCGCTGGCTTGGGATCGCATGATTACCTTTTTCAATATCTCCATCGGTTAATTTATCTTCATTGCATTGCGTGAGTGTTGCCACTCGGTAGATGGAGGGCAACGTCATTGCAGGGTGTGCGAATAGAGAGAACTCTTGAGGCAGAAGGATTGCTGATCAAGGAGGATCACACATGAGCGAGAACATAGGACAGGTAGCCCAGCCGGATAACTATTCGATGAATACGCAGGCTGTGAAGAAGAAGCGGAGCATCGGGAAGATTATCGGGATCGTAATTGCTGCAATAGTCGTTGTAGTTGTAGGACTTACCTTCTTTGTAAATTCAGCCACCAAAGCACCGGTTGCCGTGAGCAACCAATTTCTAAATGCAGTTCAAGCCAGCGATGCTGCGACTGCGTATTCGCTATTCTCCACCGCTGCAAAAGCAGCCGTACCCTCTGATCAGTTTGATGCGGTAGTTCAGCAGGTAGGACCGATTCTCAATGCAAGCGAGAAGATGACGAGTAAGAAGGTCGATGCCGCAACTGGATCTGCCTCAACTTCAGAAGTTGTCTATGAGATTCCAGGCACGGATGGAAAGACCTACTCATTCACAGTCAACCTCACGAAAGAGAATGACGTTTGGAAGGTCTTGAACTTCGCCAGCAAAGCTAAGTAGTTAAGACGCGTGAGGAATGGCCTCACGGACCTTGTTGCCAAGAATTGCCACTCGGTCATCTTCGGTGAGGCCACCCCAAATTCCATACGGCTCCTGAATTGCCAGAGCCTGCTTGCGGCACTGTTTCATCACCGGGCATGAAGCACAGACGGCGAGTGCTTTGTTCTCCCTATTTCGTCTACTTGGCCCACGCTCTCCATCTGGATGGAAGAACATTTCCGAGGGAAGATCTCTGCAGGCACCATGATTCTGCCACTGCCAAATCTCTAGAAGTGGCTTTGGTAAACGCGCGCTATCGGTCATGTTCGCTCTCCTTTGGTCTTTAATGACTCTACGAGGGCAAGTGGGTGCATTCAATGAAGTCCCTCTGGGAGTCCTCTGTGTTTTTGCCCCATTACCAGCCAGTATTCTCAGCGGGTGAGATTGCAAGGCAGAAAGAGAGGTTGGATTCGGCCTTTCTACTCATTTCAACCAAACCAGAAGGTATGGTTCCAGAAATCCCTGCTTCTCTGTAACGGAAGAGGCATTCTGATCGTTTTACAATCAATCTACTTTTAAGGGGAAGAAGGATGAATATGTTTGTTAGGCGTGTGGCGGTTTTGAGCGTTCCTGCTCTCTTTTTTGTTCCTACACTCATGTTGGTCTCACCTTCGGCGCTGGCAGCCTCTTCCCTGACTTGCGAGGGGAAAAAGGCGACCATTGTCTCAAGCGCGGTCACCATCAAAGGAACCCCTAAGGCTGATGTCATTCTGGTCACGGGCTCTGGAACACATACCGTTCTTGGCGGCGCAGGTAACGACCTGGTTTGCGGCAGTTCTGGAGTTGACAAAATTAGTGGCCAAGCTGGAAACGACACCATTATTGGCGGCGCAGGTGGCGACGTTCTCAACGGCGGTGCAGGCAACGACAAACTTATTGGCGGTGCAGGCAACGACAAACTTATTGGCGGTGCAGGCAACGATACTGAGGACGGCGGCCTGGGCGATGACCAGCTCCAGGGCGATGAAGGCGATGACCAGCTCAACGGCGGCGACGGGAACGACGTTGAGGACGGCGGTTTGGGCGATGATCAGCTCAACGGCGGTTTGGGCGATGATCAGCTCAACGGCGGTTTGGGCGATGATCAGCTCAACGGCGGCGAAGGAAACGATGTTGAGGACGGCGGGGCTGGCAATGACGGTATCACCGACACCAGTGGCGATAACACCACCGTTGGTGGCGAAGGTAGCGATACCGTGAACGGCGCGAGCGAAGATTAACGCTCTGAGGCTGTAGAAGATTAGATGCGCACGCTCTGGTTTTGGGGCGTGCGCATTTTTGCACCGTCATACCCTGAGCGTGAGATTTTATAGGCAATTGGTGACCCCAGTCCACCGATAGACTTCCCTCCCACAGAGTCACGCGGGAGGCG
>CAWJOR010000059.1:0-8849 GCA_963844465.1 uncultured Actinomycetota bacterium
ACGCGGTTTGGGTGGCGCAGGGTTCGGCATGGGGGCCGGGGGGTGGAGTGCGGATCAGGCCTTGCGTTTTTCCTTCGCATTGATCTTCAGAGTAGGGTCCTCGGCAAAAGCTTGGCGGCGTCATTACAACGACGTGCGGCCTCAGAGGAGTCTGAACTATCTCACCCCGCTGGAATTCAAACAGCCCAAGAACCACATTACCGGCCCGGCCGTCTTATTGGAATCAGTGGTCTGAAGAAACCGAGCAGGTCACCTGCATAACCTGGCCACAGGTCAAGGCGGCCCAGGTCCCCGGGTGGCGCCACGCCGAAGTGGTGAATGTAGCGTTTGCGCTCCTTGATCCCTTGGTAGCCAATGGCGTCGGTTGTGATCAATCCAGGCGTACTTCACACCGACTCCCGCGCGAAGTACGCTGTCGCTCGCGTTGCGCCTTGATTCAGTTGTGCAGCGTTTGATCGGCCAATCCCAGCATTGCAGCCACCGCCGCTATGCACTGATCCGAACCAATCAGCCGCAATGTCTCCAGCTTGTATTCGAGCGTGTAGCGCGCCCGGTGCACCTTTTCGATTCCCGTCTCTCCTTGCCAAATTACACATCAGCAAGGGATACGTTTTTCAGGGGCAAGGTCACACGCGACAACGCTGTGACAACCCGCCATGAGGCTGATAGCGGTCCTTTGCGAGCCTTATTGGCCGATCACCAAGGTGCCGCCTCAACCCCAAACATCCCCCGCTACTCCTCCCAATCCAGCGGCACCTCCCCAAGCCGCCCACGTATTGCTTGCAAGTTGACGTGCCGTGGTTGGCGCCCATCCTGGATCGCCTGGACGATGTCGGATGCCAGCGACGTCATCTGCAGCACCTCGCCCACTCACCCAGCGTAGGCTTTCAGCTCGTGAATTTGCAGATAGCTCCAAGATATCTCCGTTCCAAAGGTAGAAGGAGAGAATAAGCGGGTACATTTTAAAAATGTACGCGGATATCTTGACTGAGCGGTCTCCAGCATTGTAAACTCCACAACCTCACAACGGGACTTGCCTGCATGGGCGACGCGCGAACCAATTTTGTCAGACTTGTTGAAGCCCGAACCTCAAAGCTTCTCAAAGATTTTGAGTTGCTTGGGAATCTGTCCAACAGGTCCAACTATTCTTACTCCGAAGAGGACGTGAAAGTCATCTTCAAAGCGATCGCAAAGAAAATGAACGAAACAGAGCTGAGATTCAAGGTGAGCCTCCAACCTCTCCGTAAGGATCAGTTCAAGTTGCCTAAATGAGAACGGGCGCGCTTTTCGCGGGCATTGGGGGTTTTTGCCTCGGATTCGAGCGGGCGGGCTTCGAGACATCGTGGGCGGTCGAGCTGGACCCCCAAGCAGCGGAAACCTACAGCCATAACTTGCCCGGTCGTAGATTGATCCAAAAGGATGTGAGAGGCATATCCGTCGAAGGCGATCAGCTGGAGAAGGTCGATGTCCTTCATGCAGGCTTCCCTTGTCAAAGTTTTTCTCAAGCTGGCACTAAATCAGGGTTCGATGATGCGCGCGGGAAGCTATTTTTTGAAGTGATTCGCCTGCTCCACGAGTTCGGCGAGGACCGCCCGAAAGTTCTCGTGCTCGAAAATGCACCGTTCTTGCGGTACGGAGAAGGGGGCGCTTGGTTTCTACGGTTGCAGAACGAAATTAGGAAGGCGGGTTATTGGTTTCGCGAAGAAAATGCCGTCGAACTGAATGCGGCAACTCTGACGAGCCTTCCGCAACAACGGATTCGGTTATTTATGGTCGCGCTTTCCACTGCGCACTTTAGCAGTGGCCGATTCACGTTTCCTGAGCCTGCCCGGCCTTCCGTTAAAGATTTAGCTGAATTTATAAAATTCGAAGCTGAAGTTGAGGATAGCTATTATCTTCCGAAAGACAATAGGTACTATCACATGATCAACGGTGTAATGAGCGGAGATCAGCAAATTTACCAATTGAGGAAGTATTTCGTCAGAGTTAAAGAGCCCGGCGTGTGTCCGACTTTGACGGCAAACATGGGTTTAGGCGGGCACAACGTCCCCTTTATTAATACCCCCCGAGGTCTGCGGAAGCTAACGGAATATGAATGTCTTGCGTTGCAAGGATTTCCCGAGACTTTCTCTTTCCCAGCGACTATGCCCAGAGCAAAGCGCTACACGCAAATAGGAAATGCAGTGGCGGTGCCGGTGTCTGAAATACTGGCAGGTTCCGTTTATGCGCGGCTAACTAAGGGGATCATGAACGATGGCTAAGATCGGTTTCGAGTTTCCGGTTGATGAGTCTCAGCAATGGGATGGGTTCAACGCGGCTGGTATTGAGCATTTCTCCGGCTCACCGTTCCGATCTCTCGGACGCGAAGCAACGCAAAACACTTCGGATGCCGCGAAAAATGGCGTTCCTGCTCGTATCAGCATAAAACGGGTCAGCGTCCCGACGGTGTCAATCCCAAACATATCCGAATTGCGCGGGGCTATCAAGTCTTGTCGTGATGGCGCGGCTGGTGAAAGTGAAAAAGCCAAGATTTTCTTTGACAACGCGGTAGATATAATTTCAAAGTCAAAAATATCCGTTTTGCAGATTGCCGATAGCAATACAAAAGGGGTCGAGGGCCCATGCCAAAATGGCAGCCCTTACTTTGCGCTGATGAAGGCCACAGGGCAGTCGAAAAAAGATTCAGGCACGGCAAGCGGATCGTTCGGTATTGGAAAATTCGCTCCGTTTACAGTCTCGGGCCTTCGTACCACCTTTATTACGACGGTATGGCAGGATCCTGGTGGTAACTTGCAGCACTACACTCAAGGCAAGTCGATTCTAATGTCTCACAAACATGCGTCGAGGACGCATCGAGCCACGGGATTTTGGGGCGTTAAGAAGAATTGCCTGCCACTTATTGGGCAATGTGACATTCTCCCGGGTTGGCTCCAAAGAGATGTGTCAGGCCCCGATGTTACTGGTACCACCTTACACGTTTTGGGGTTCACACCAACAAAGGATTGGGAGAAGATATTAGCCGCGAGCATTGCAGAAAGCTTCTTTGCGTCGATCGCCCGCGGAAACCTTCAAGTTGAGATTGAGGGGGGACCCACATTGACCAAAAATAGTATTAACAGCGTCTTTGAAGATTTGAGCATACGTGAGGCGATCCAGGAGCAAAAGGATGAGCCGGACACCTTCATCAACAGCGGCAATTTCTTGCAGGCACTAGCGAGCGGTGAAAGCAAAGTTGAAGAGACTGAAAATGCCGGGTTGGGGCGCTGCCGCCTATGCATTCTTGTCGGTGAGAACCTGCCCAAGAAGGTGGCAGTCCTTCGGAACGGAATGCTCATCACGTCTGACCTAGAAAGGCTACGTCGTTTTGGTGAATTCAAGGAGTTTGTAGCGGTATTGGAGTGCATGAGCGAAAAGGGAAACGCCCTTCTCCGGGACATGGAGCCGCCCGCCCATGACGAGTTTCAACCGGCGCGATTGCTGACCGCTGAGCAACAGCGGGTTGGACGCATCGCTCTTCGGGAAGTTGCTGAATGGGTTAGAGAAATGCTACGGCGGCATGCGCAAGACCCAGTTGCGGAGGTGACTGAGCTCGATGAGCTTGCAGAGTTCTTCGGCGATGACGAAACTAGTGGTGATTCCGGGTCACGTGATGGCGATGAGAACCCGAGGGGGATCATCAAGATTCGCGCACGACCGCTACCTGCCAAAAAGGTGACCAGTTCGAGTGACGAATCAGGCAACACCGATGGCGAAGGCGGGGACACAGGGGCGGGCCCAGACGGAGAGGGCGAGGGGGAGGGTCAGGGAGAAGGTGGCGGTGGAGGTAGTGGGGAGGGCGATGGCGGCGATGGTGGAAAGGCGACGGGAGGTGGCGGGGGCGGCAAGGCGCCGCCTGTGGTCGCACTAGCGCTTCGCAACGTACGCGCCGTCGTAACTTCACCCACGCGTCGGCGGATTAGTTTCACGCCTGAGCTGACTGGCGACCTCAAGGTGGAACTTGAAGACTCGGGAGCTGATACCAACCGCCTTCTGCGCATGATTGAAGCGTCGAACGGCACGATCATCGACGGACGTATGAAGATCGCTTGTGAGGCGGGAAAGAGATTAACGATTGATCTCCTGCTCGACCGCCCATTTGACGGAACGATAAGGGTGAAAGCAAATGCAGTTTGATACTTTAAGGGCATTTCCCTACCCTGTTTTGCGGCCCGACGTTGACGACTATGTCGATGGCGACATGCAAGTAACCGTCGAATTTGCGCCGTCCGAGGATGGACAGGAAGTCCACGCGAGCGTTGCCTTCCAAGTCAGCGTAGCAGAGCTAAAGTCGGAAGTGGCTGCAGGACGTGCTCGCTACGTTGTGGTTTTCGCGTGCCGAGACACTTATTTTCGACATGTCGAATCCGTGAACATATCTCAATTTGAAGTGACGTTCCCGGCTGGTAGTTTAAGAGGTGAAGTCCAAGTCTATCCATACATATCAGCGGTCAAATCCATAAAGGCCTACCACTCCCACTGGATCAATCCCGAGTTCGGTGCGGGCCCCTTCCGGTATCCAATCGGGGCAGTCCTCGCAGTTGATCGTCCGCAAGTTGTATACATCGATCGAGATGTATTCAAGCCACTCTCATCTATTTTTGTTCTTGAAAAAGACGAGAACATCATCGGACATGAATGGCAAGTGCGACCCAAGAACGATAAGGTGCACATACTTGTTAGCACCGATCTAAAGGCGCTCATTGACGACGCGAGAAATAATAAATCGCATCGTGCTGTTCTTATGAACTCGATTTATTTTTCTGCCGTCATGCAGTGTCTCTCTTTCTTGAAGCACGGTGGCGTTGATGTAAGTGAAACGCGGTGGGGAAAAGTTATTGCACAAAAATGTCATAACGAAGGTATAAATCTAGAGGAGCACGATGAGTATATGGTTGCTGAGCGGTTGATGAAGAGCCCATTCCGCTTGGTCGAGGCGTATGTGTTCAAGGGAGTTGAGACGTGAAGATTCGAATTGCCAGGGATATAGCCGTAGAAAATCTGCGAAAAAATATTGGCGACAACATTGATCGCTATAGAAAAGGTGATTTCACGTATCTGGATTTGGATTCGTCACAGCATCTGGAGTTGCCGGTCGAGACAAACGATGCCGCTCTGAAGAAGATGAGGTTTCCAAAAGAAGATGAATACTACGAGGTCATCAATTGCTTGGCGATACATGATTACCTTGCGCACCTTGCCGCCTACGACGCGCGTGACGAGCGACTTTGGGTGTATCTTTCGCATACCGTCTTATTGGAATATGGTAGGGTCAGATGGCCGATTCCGGCTGACGATGAATTGGCAATCTCACATATTCAAACCCATTTCTTTGCACGGACAAATAGGCAGGTAGAGCGAGACAATATCGCGTCAAGATTGTGGTGGATGGCCCACCTTTGCACACGAGTTGCGGGCGTCGACCAAAAAGCAGTCCTTGAAGCGTTCTTGTACAGATCGGATGTACGGGCGAGCATTATCGAGCGACCGACCGTTGCTCAGTCTACGAACGTCTTTTCAGTGATCTTGAAGGGCTTGATTCAGTCAGCTGCGGGCAAGAAAGCGCTATTTGAACGCACAACCTTTCGGAAAATAATGATGGAGCTAAATTCTATTGGCGGTTTCAGACTTTTGGATGCGCTACCCGAAACTGAACTCAACAAGATCTTTGCGGACATAGTGGGTAAGCGAATTGGTATCGTGGCGGTCTGATTTTCGAGTCGGTCACCGAGGGAAATCAAATGTTCAAACGAGGCGGCCAAGTGGAAATCCTCAAGGAGTTCCAGGACCCCGGCGATGACGCATTCACCTGGGTCGTCATGACTGACGAAGAAAAGGGCCGGACGGACATCACGCCTGTTGATATCTCATTGCAAATCAAGCCGGTCTATACCGTTAAAACGCGATGGATAAAGCTGAAAGCCAGTGCGCAAGAATAGCGGTGCCGCACCATAACTCACGTACCTTGAACACCATCATCACGTAACCCGTCCCAACCATCACCCCGCCAAGCCCCCTGGAGAAATCCTCGGGGCTTTTGTTTTCCCAAAGCAATAAGCCTATTTGACGACATTACGCGGGCAAAAAACTGGAAACGTCGTAGGCCTGGGCATGCCTTCATTTGGCCCATATGCAGCACCCTTTGTCCTTGTGACTTTGGGTGCTTTTTTTTCCATGGAGATCCCCATGCCCGTAGCCATCAATCTCTACCCGCCACCGCGACGGAGGCGAAACCGACATCTACGCATTGCCTATCCCCGCCCAACTCCGAAAGGCCTCTATGCAAATCATCCGTAGCCCCGCCGATGCTGTTCCCGACGCCGCCATTCGCCAAATGATCCTGCAACGGATCGAATCGATGTCCGGTGATGAGCCTTACGACGCCGACCTGCATGGCTACTTTCTGATCATCGAAAGCGGCGACACCTTGGACGCCGTTGCTGCACAGATAGGCTTCGATCCGCTCACGAAAGCCCCAGAGATTCTTGAGGAATATCCGCTCTGCTACGACTTGGTTTTCATCATCAGTGACGACGGCTTTGGCATCGAGCTATTCATTCCAAATCCTGCGGTATTCCTGAATTGCTGGATATGTGCAAGCGGCATGCAGCGCCGGGAACGCTCTAAGACATCGCTTATCGATCGCCTCGCAATTCCTCCGGTAGGTCCTCCGGTCGCAAGTTCCAATTCTCAAAGGTTCTGCCCATCTGGGGCGTGTCCCATACCAATGTGGTGAACATGGCATTCGAGTCGCTGATGCACAAGCTTGGCATCGGCACCATGCGGGACTATTTCCGCAAGCTACCAATCCTCATTGCCGTCTGCGTGCTTGTGTGCGCCCTCACAGGAGCCTCTGAGTATGGCATCAAAGGATTTGCCATTGGTGCCGTGTTGGGCCTGGCTGCACCTGCTGCGATTCTGTGGCTCGGCATCCTGCTGATCGGGATCGTCATCTTCCTTGCCATCTACGTCGCAGCGTGGGCAGTGATCCTTTGCATCGGGCGGCGGCTGCTGCATTCGTGAATCGGCGAGTGGTCGCCAGCACTCCCCATTCCGTTCGCTCCGCGCAGTTCCAACCATCTTATGTGAAAGATGCCCCTTTGGGCATTGATCAATCTCTCATTCAACTCACCAAGGAAATCACATGACCAACGCTACCGCATTCACGTACACCCTGACCAGCGCCTTCCTGCCCCGCGACATCTACCAACGCCGCTGGCCTGCACCGCACCAACTTCCAAGCCTGGAGCGGCCAAGTAACTCGTAACCCGACCATTCACCTTAACAACCCGGAGTAAATCATGAACGAAAAAACTGAGCATCGAGTTTCGCCATCGAAGCTACCGATATGCCCATGCGCATCCTGCGCGTTGCCACCTGTCCATCGCTCTCGGGGCGCAGCGATCCTGACGGGACCACGTGGGCTGCACCGAAGATGGTGCCATTCACTTCCGCCTTTGGGGCAACACCGCTGCTGGCATGTTCAGCAACACGTGGTTCTCGATGGTGGAGGTTTCCAAGTCGCTTTCGACGCCCGACGGAATCACCTCGACTGCGCTGCAACCGCTGTGGGAATCTACGAGCAGGAACAATGCCTGGGTTCACTCTGGCACTGCTCCAAGGCGAGGGCCTGATCGAGAAGTCGCTGGATGCGCGCGGTACTTACAAGACTGCAAACCCGGCGCCATTCCTTGCCCGCGTCAATGCACTTATCGCATCGGGCGTGGACCTGGAGGAAGACGCCGAACCATCGGATGCCTTGCCTATGGCTGCCGCTGAAGTACCCAAGCGGGGCAGGTCCAAGAAGCAGGCGGCATAGCGCGCAAGTCTTAACCGTTTGCAAGCTTGACTCCTTTGGACTAACAGTCCGCTGCTCTTGCCCACCATTGACTCGCAGCTGCACCAACAGGAGGACGTCTTCCGAACCAAATCCGACCCGATTTCCAAGGAGCATCATCAATCTTCGCAATCACAGTCGCCCTCGTGGTGACAACCGTTCTTTCTCTCATTTTCATCAACCCGGCGCATCGGCCTTTTGACCATAGCGCTCTTGTCTTTTCTGTTTCCCCACCTGGCCGCCGTACTACTCGTTATAGGGGTGTGTGCTGCGGCTTTTCATTTCTTTCACAACTAACTGGAGTTTTCAAATGAGCTTTACCGACTACCTGACTTTTGCCGTGGCCAACATCGATGCCGACTTGCCCGATGCCTTACTGCCAACGACCATCTACGACAGCGCTGCGATGGCTGCCCACTTGTCATCAGACATGGTGGGTGTCTGGGCCTGATCTGCGCAGATTTCACCGAGCCATAACGGCCTTCTCTTTCTTTCTACAAAAAAATCCCCCCACTCGCTTGCATAACGATCCGTTTTCTCTGGATGGTTACGCACGCGCGTGGGGGGAATATCAATTCAATATTTGGAGTTCTCCATGAATCCTGTCGTCACAGCTCGCCTTGTCCCGGAGGCAGATCGGCTGCAGCACACAGCGAAGTTGTTTGGTGCCAATTTTTCTATGCGCCTGGAGCCCACCGTGTTCGATATGGTGGGTCGGCTTGCGGCTCAATACCATGGTGGCTACTGGCTTTTCTATGCCTTGAGCAATGGCGGCTTTTACATGGCGCCACGTTCTGACGCCACCTTCATTGTCAGTTGCGAGAATGGATATGAGGGCAAGCTTTCTGCCGACGCGCTGGGCATTGCGGCGTGTCTATACGCCTACAGCCACCTGTCATTTGGTCAGGGCAACTTCAGACACTTGCGCGAATCAATACCATTTGCTGAGGGAGTACATGTTTGGACACCCTGAGTC
>CAWJOR010000060.1:0-13986 GCA_963844465.1 uncultured Actinomycetota bacterium
CGAGCGCATGCTCGCATTACCGTAAATAGCCCTCGAGCGCATGCTCGAATTACCCGAAATAGGACGGTGGCTCTATAGTCGCCCACATGAGCGAATCAGCACCAGAAAACAAGGGACGCCCGACCCCCAAGCGCAAAGACGCCGAGGCAAAGCGTGTCGTCAACTCTCTAGCGCCGGCCAAGAACAAGGCCGAGCGCTCGCAACAGAAAGCGCAAACAAGAGAGCTGCGTGCGCAAGCGCGTGCCGCCTACATGCGCGGTGAAGAAAGCGCTCTTCCTGCACGTGATCGCGGACCGGTGCGTCGCTTCGTCCGTGACACCGTGGATGCCCGTCGCTCAGTGGGTGAGTATTTCCTTCCCATGCTCTTCGTTGTTCTCGTCGTTTCGCGCGTGCCGAAATTGCAGGTAGTCGCCGTACTGTTGATGTACTTCATCATGCTCAGTGCAATCGTTGACTGGTTCCTCTTGACACGTCGCATCAAGCGCGAAATCGCTACGCGTTTTCCTCAAGCTCCCACTAAAGGCTTGGGCATGTATGCATGGACTCGATCAACGCAGCTTCGTCGACTGCGCACCCCTAAACCTCAGACATCTCCTGGAAAGAAGAAGGACTAAGGTCTCGGATTTGGGCTCTCGTTAAGCGAGGGATCCGTCTCGGGAAGCATTCCCAACACCCGATCAATTGACCTCATTGTTTCAGGCGCGAGTTTGACGCCAGATGCTTTGACGTTCTCCTTCACCTGCGAAGGCTTGGTCGCACCGATGATCGCGGAAGACACGTTCTTGTTCTGCAGCACCCAGGCAACGGCCAACTGAGCAAGACTCAAACCCGCCTCTTCAGCAATGGGTTTCAAGTGCGCAACAGCATTGAGTACATCGTCTCGCAGCCAACGCGAAATCATCTCCGCGCCATTCTTCTTGTCCGTGGCGCGTGATCCTGCCGGTGGCCTCTTGCCCGCCTTGTACTTTCCGGTGAGGACACCTTGAGCAATAGGCGACCAGACAATCTGTCCAATTCCTTCGCGTAGACACAGAGGCACCACCTCTTGTTCGATCACTCGCCACAACATCGAGTACTGAGGTTGATTTGAGACAAACCTGTTGTATCCACGCGCATCTTGAATCTTGAGCGCTTCTTCTATCTCGCTAGCTCGCCATTCGGAGGTGCCGATGTAATGCACCTTGCCCTGTCGAATCAGATCGTCGAAGGCACTCAATGTCTCCTCAAGGGGAGTCTCATAGTCGAAACGATGTGCTTGATATAGATCAATGCGATCAGTTCCAAGTCGCTTCAAAGAGGCATGGCAAGACTCCATTATGTGTTTACGAGAAAGACCACGGTCGTTCTTGCCGGGACCGGTCGGCCAGTAGACCTTGGTAAAAAGCTCGTAGGACTCTCGTCGCACTCCTTTGAGAGCCTTGCCGAGAACCGTCTCCGCCTTTGTCTTGGCGTAAACGTCGGCCGTATCAAATGTGGTTATCCCCTGGTCCAACGCCGTTTTAACGCACGCAATAGCGCTGGCCTGTTCAACCTGGGATCCATGCGTAATCCAGTTCCCGTAGGAAATCTCAGAAACGTACATGCCTGAACTACCAAGTCGACGGTATTCCATGGAGTTTCTCCTCAAAGCGTGCCGTGTTGCCAAGTAAAGGCACTTATGGTTTGGTGTCCCTACAACTTAATCTGTTCTAGCGCCCAGGGGAAGTCCGGTGAAATTCCGGCGCTGACCCGCAACCGTAAAGCAGTGAACTACTGCTAAGTCGGATTACCTGGCCTAGAGCTCGAAATCGACACCACCCGCCGAGGTTTGCGGGGCGATAAGTCCAGACAGAAATGTTTGCTCCGATAGCCAAGTCGTTCGAGGATAATTCGAACGACTTTTTTATTGCTCAGGCATTTTTCAAGGTTCGCCCTGTGAGACTCCCTATAGAGAGACTCATCAGTGAAAAATATCTATAAACGTTCATTTTTGATCGTGGCAGTTGCTGCGATCTTCTCGTCGATGATTGCCCCATCTGCCAACGCAGTGGAGAAGGGGTACCGCTACTGGGGTTATTTCCAAGCCGCTCCAGGCGCCAAGGCATGGACTATGGCCATGACGGGCCCGACCGTTCCAATTGCCGATGGCTCCGTTGAGGGCTGGGCATTTACTTTTAGCAGCGACAGCATTCCTGATGCTGCCACCCCGCGCATGGCTCCGAATTTCGCGCGAATTTGCGGACTGGTCAAGACTGTCCCCGCCGGTAAGAAGCGAATCGGTCTCGTTGTCGATTACGGCAGCGCGTTTCTTCGCCCCAAGGGTGAGTCAAGGCCCCGCAACTTCACGAAGTGCGTCGTGGTCGATAAGAACGCTGTCGGTGTAGATGTGCTGTCGCAAGTTGTGAAAGCACGCACGGCATCCTCCGGTTTCATTTGCGCCTTCAGTAACTATCCAGCAAAAGAATGCGGAGCTGAGATACCAACGCCATCGGCGCTGATTCCAAAAAAGTAAAGACGCCATGAATCGCGTCCTGCACCCACTTGCCTGGTGGATATGGGCTGGCTCGATCGCAATTGCACTTGCGAAAGCCAGTTCCGTTCCGCTTGCACTGAGCACCGTGGGTGCAGTCGCGATTGTCGTCTGGCGGAAATCCGAGAATGCGCCGTGGTCGAAGAGTTTCCAATGGTCGCTCAAACTGGGAATGTGGGTCATCGCAATAAGGACTCTCACGGGGATTCTCATCGGGGTGCCAACGGCAGGCCGAATCCTTTTTGCAATTCCTCAGATTCCTCTGCCAACGTGGATGCCAGGAATCAGAATTGGAGGTGCGGTCACTCTAGAGCGCCTGATGGCAACTGCTCACGACGGAATTATCATCGCGTCAATCATTGCTCTTCTTGGGGCAGCAGCATCTCTTGCAAGCCCTCACCGACTCCTCCGTTCTCTGCCCGTGATGGTCTACGAGTTCGGTGTTGCCGTCGTCATTGCCACCTCTGTTCTTCCGCAATTGGTTACCAGTTCCGTTCGAATTCGTGAAGCGCAGAGGTTGCGCGGCCAAGATGTAAAGGGCTTGAAGAATTGGAGACGGATGGCTCTTCCTTTGCTCGAGGATGCGCTCTCCCGCTCATTGGATCTTGCGGCCGCGATGGATTCACGTGGCTACGGGTTCAGCAAGAAGCGTTCCAAATACCGACCGAACCGGTGGCGCATCGCTGAATATTCGCTCTGTCTCGCCGCCCTGATCATTCTTGCCTTCCCGATCGCCTCGTTGGCCGCGGCTGTCATCGCCCTTGTCGCGGTCCCGCCGCAAGAAATCTCTGTCTACGAAGTGCCGGTGCGGACATGATCGTCTTCTCTGGAGTGTCGCTTATTTACCCAACATCGACCAAGACAATTCTTGAAGATCTCTCCTTTACCGTTTCTGAAGGCGAACTGGTCTTGGTCATGGGCTCCACCGGCAGCGGGAAGTCCTCGTTACTTCGATTAATAAACGGACTGGTCCCCCATCACACTGGCGGAATACTCGCAGGCGACATAAGCGTGAACGGTATATCGACCCGTGAAGTCAAACCCGGAGGATTGGCACACCTTGTAGGAATTGTCGGGCAAAATCCATTGAATGGTTTCGTAACCGACATCGTTGAGGAGGAACTCGCTTTCGGCATGGAGACCCTCAACTTGCCCGCTGATCTCATGCGCAAGCGCGTTGAGGAAATCCTTGATCTGCTGAGCTTGGCTCACCTTCGCGGCAGATCTATCGCAACGCTCAGCGGAGGCGAACAGCAAAGAGTCGCTATTGGAAGCGCGCTCGTCATGCATCCCAAGATTCTCGTACTCGATGAGCCTACGAGCGCGCTCGACCCGATCGCAGCGGAAGAAGTCCTTTCAATAATCCAACGACTTGTCCACGATCTAGGCCTAACCGTGATTATTTCTGAACATAAACTGGAAAGAGTCATCCAATTTGCTGATCGAATCATCCACATCAAAGGTGACGGCCAGACACTTATTGGCACGCCTCAAGAAGTTCTTAAGTCTTCCGACATCGCCCCGCCCATCGTAGAACTGGCTCGCGCTCTCAATCTTGCGGATATCAGTTTGAGCGTGCGGGACATGAGAAGATCGACTGAACGCCTGCGTAAAGAACTTGAACAACTTGAGATTCCTACGCCCCCAACCTCAACGCCGTCTTCGACAGAGACTGTGACCGTTAGCAAGGTATCCCTGTCGTACGGGGTCGCCCCGGCTCTTCGTGACATTTCCCTCAACATTGGCGCGGGCGAGATCGTTGCAATCATGGGACGAAACGGTGCGGGAAAAAGTTCTCTCTTGCGCGCTATCGCAGGGATCCTAAAAGTGAGCCATGGTGACATTTCGGTTTGCAGGACCAATCCTCTCGATCTACACGGTGTTGAAAGGACGAGGACGATTGGTTTCATTCCACAAGAACCAAGCGACCTCCTCTATGGTCAAAGTGTGGCGGCCGAATGCAAAGCCGCAGACAGAGACAACAAAATCGCGGAGGGTGAGACGTTCGCCTTGTTACAAGCACTCGTCGCTGGAATTTCAGGCAAAACGCATCCCCGAGATTTGTCCGAAGGTCAACGGCTTGCGCTCGCACTAAGCGTCGTCCTGTCTGCAAAACCGAGAGTCTTGATTCTTGATGAACCCACACGGGGGCTTGATTACGCCGCTAAGAATTCCCTTGCTGCCTCATTGCGGGAAAGCGCAGCACACGGCTGCACAATCTTGGTGGCAACCCACGATGTCGAACTTGTTGCCGACCTCGCAACGCGCACGATCTTCATCGCCGATGGCGACGTCGTAGCCGATGGCACAACCGTTGACGTTCTCCTTTCCTCACCGGCGTTTGCACCGCAAGTCGCCAAAATCATGTCACCCGCGCCCTGGCTCACCGTCAAGGATGTTGTCGAAGCGATCTTCACGACTCGATGAGTACAACTGCAGGTATCTACTCCTTTCGAGCCCGCTCGCTCGTCGTGCTTGTCGTTGCATCGATTATCAGTGCCTATTGCTTTCTCTGGCCCTTCTTCCTCAATGCTCACTCATCGGCCCATCATGTGAACAACCAGATACTCTCGATAGTGGGAGTCCCCGTAGCACTTGCTGTCTTGATCGTCGATATTAGTAACGAGCGCCTGGATGCCAAGTCTGTGGCACTTCTCGGCGTTCTTGCGGCTTTGACGGCGGCTTTGCGTCCGATGGGCGCAGGAGCCGTCGGCATTGAACCGATGTGGTTCATCCTTATCCTCAGTGCGCGCGTATTTGGCCCTGCCTTCGGATTCATCCTTGGTGTCCTTGCGATGTTCGTGTCGGCATTCATCACGGGAGGCTTTGGTCCCTGGCTTGCCTATCAGATGTTTGCCGCAGGTTGGGTCGGGCTCGGTGCAGGTCTGCTGCCACAACGTCTAGGAAAGAGGGAAATCAGAGGCCGGATGGAAGTAGCCCTCTTGGCGATCTACGGGATATTTGCAGCTTTGCTATTTGGTCTTTTGATGGATCTGCAATTTTGGCCGTGGGCGTTGGGCTCGCATACGCAAATTTCCTATGTACCAGGGGCAAGCATCGCGACCAATGCCCACAGATTCATCATCTTTCATTTTGCAACATCCATGGCCTGGGATGTGCCGCGAGCATTTGTTACTTCAATGCTCACGGTCATCACAGCACCTGCGGTCTTGTTTGCAATGCGGCGTACTAAGCGACGCGCATCATTCCAAAGTCCGATCGAATTCAAAGCAAGCGAAGCGGCTCTTATCGGACGTGAGAAGGAACAAAGGGAAGTTTAACTACTTCGACTTCACAATCTTTCCCTCGTACGTCAATAAGCAGATGGTCCCCAACTACGAAATTGGGAGTGATTAAAGCTAGCGCGATCCCCTCTTTGAGAGTCGGCGAGAATGTTCCACTTGTGACTTCTCCGACCGTTGTTCCGTCCATTGCCTTTACAGTCATGTGCGCCCGAGGAATTCCGCGGCCAACGCATTTGAGACCTTGAAGTTTTCGCGGTGCTCCTTCGCTTCTTTGGATTCGCAAGATGTCTGACCCAGTGAAGTGTTCCTTCTTCCAGCCAACGGCCCAGTTAGCACTTGCTTCGACTGGGGTGATGTCAAGAGAGAGTTCATGTCCGTGTAATGGATAACCCATTTCTGTTCGCAAAGTATCCCGTGCACCCAATCCACACACAACGCCATCAAAAGGCTTCATCGCCTCAACGATTGCATTCCAGACAGGCAGAGCGCCCCTCCATGATGGAAGGATCTCAAATCCCATTTCGCCGGTGTAGCCAGTCCTGCAAAGAATCACCGATACGTCCGCGATATTCACATGCGAGAAACTCATGTAGTCCAAGTCCGTATCTACACCGAGTGAACGAAGAACTTCACCGGATTTTGGTCCCTGCACGGCTATGACGCCGAAATCTTCGTGCAAATTGACTATTTCGATAGTCGGGTCCGCGAGAGCTCTCAAAGCAGCGACAACATCCGTGGTGTTGGCGGCATTAGGAACAAGGAAGAAATCCTCGGGACTGTTTCTGTACACGATGAGGTCGTCAATGACTCCACCTTGCGAATTGCAGATCATGGTGTACTGCGCCTGACCATCAGAAATTCGGTTGAGGTCGTTGGTCAGTGCACTATTAAGGAAATCGAGGGCGCCGGGACCTTTGACAGAGGCCTTGCCTAGATGGGAGACGTCAAAAATGCCAACGCGCTCGCGGACTGCCGTATGTTCAACGATCGTGCCAGTTTCTGGGTAGTCGATGGGCATCAGCCATCCCCCGAAATCAGCCATCTTGGCGGCGCGATCGACATGTTGTTGATGTAGAGGTGAATGTTTCATGTCGTCAACCTATCGCCTAGGCTGTCCATTTGTAATGTAGGAAGCGTAACGAAGGAAGAACCGAAGGAGTCGTGGTGAAGGTAACTCTGGCAGATGGCGTCGCAAGCAAGGGCATTCTCGTGGTCGGTCTGGCCTTTGATGATGGGAAGAAGCCTTCGCTTGTTATCGAGTCCGGCGATTTGGCACTTGATTCCAAACCGCTCTTGGAAGCACTCATCACAATGGGTGCGACAGGAAAGGTAGACGAAGTAGTCAAATTCCCTGCTGCGGGCTTTCAACTTCTCGTCTTTTCAGGTTTGGGCAAAGTGGCACGCAAGTATCCTCATGAGACATTGCGACGGGCAGCAGGGGCTGCAACCCGATCCTTGGCAGGAAATGAAGCCGTCTCATACTCACTTCCTACTTCCGACCTTGCATCTGTGAGTGCCATTGCAGAAGGTGCAGTGCTGGGTTCTTACGTTTTCGAAGAGTTCAAGGGAAAGACGAAGGGGGAGGCAAAATCACCTGTTACCTCCATCACAGTTCACACCTCGTTTGCAAAATCACCAGAAGCCAAATCAATTTCACATCGCGCAATTGTCGTCGGTGAGTACACAAACCTTGTGAGGAATTTAGTTAACACCCCTCCCAGTCACCTTCACCCGGTCTCATTCGTTGAGGCAATCAAGAAAGCAGTAGCGAGCGCAGGTGGTGAGAAGTCTGGATTGAAAATCTCAATCCTCAATGAGAAACAATTAAAGTCCCAGGGATTTGGCGGGATCGTTGGAGTGGGACAGGGATCTGCAAACCCCCCGCGCCTCCTTCATATTTCTTACACTCCGAAGAAACCAAAGAGGAAATATGCCTTAGTCGGCAAGGGCATCACCTTCGATACCGGCGGTCTCAATCTCAAGGCCGGATTGGGCATGGAGGCGATGAAGTCCGATATGGCAGGCGCAGCTGCAGTCTGTGCTGCGACATTGGCGATCGCCACATTGAAATTGCAGGTAACCATTCACGCATGGGCTCCCCTTGCAGAGAATATGGTCAGCGATAGCGCCACTCGGCCAGGAGACATCCTCACCGCCTACGGCGGCAAAACAGTCGAGGTCTTAAATCCTGATGCAGAAGGACGTCTCGTCCTTGCCGATGCCCTTGTAAAAGCCGCTGAGGAGAAGGGCCTGGATGGCATGATCGACGTTGCAACTTTGACGGGGGCTCAAACGATCGCCCTTGGAACACGAACGAGTGCGGTCATGACCAACAACGAGGAAATCTCGCAGCTATTCCTCGCAGCTGCCCAAGAAAGTGGCGAGTCATTCTGGCCGATGCCTCTTCCTGAGGAGATGCGGCCATCCCTTGAGTCCCCCGTTGCCGACCTCGCCAATATGGGAGAGAAAATGGGCAAAATGCTGGTGGCCGGACTCTTCCTCAAGGAATTCGTTCCCAGCGACCTGCCGTGGGTCCATTTGGACATCGCCTCCCCCGCCTACAACGAAACTGGAGCCTTTGGCTATACCCCCGAAGGCGGGACCGGAGTGGCCACGCGCAGCCTCATCCGCTTCATTGAGAACGCCTCCGCCTAGGCGTAACGAGGTTATTGCACTTCCAAAACGCTGGCAGAATAAGGGTCTCAAACTGGAGAGGTGAATAGTGGCTGAATTCGATCTCGTCGTCCTCGGTGGCGGCAGCGGTGGTTATGCGTGCGCACTACGAAGTGCACAACTTGGCTTATCAGTAGTTCTCATCGAAGCAGACAAACTTGGAGGCACTTGCCTTCATCGCGGATGTATTCCGACAAAAGCACTATTGCACGCGGGGGAAATCGCCGACAATTCGCGTGAGGCAAGCCGCTACGGCGTCAACGCCCAGTTCCTCTCGATGGACATGCCCGCAGTCAACGCCTACAAAGACGGCGTCGTAAGCCGGCTCCACAAAGGTTTGCAGGGGCTGGTCAAATCACGAAATATCACGTTCGTGCAGGGACATGGCCGTTTGGTTTCCAAGAACACCGTCGAAGCAAACGGCGAGAAATACACCGGAAAGAATGTCCTGCTCGCCACTGGCTCGTACGCCCGCTCTCTTCCAGGTCTCGACATTGACGGAAAACGAATCATCACCAGCGACCACGCTTTAACCTTGGATTACGTGCCAGCATCGGTCATCGTCCTTGGCGGAGGCGTTATTGGCTGCGAATTCGCGTCGGTGTGGAAGTCATTCGGCGCCGACGTTCGGATCATTGAAGCACTTCCTCACCTTGTCGCCCTTGAGGATGAGAGTTCGAGCAAGCAGTTGGAGCGCGCTTTCCGCAAGCGAGGGATCAACTTCGAACTCGGCACCCGATTCCAATCAGCGAAGGTTTCCGAGGAGAACGTAAGCGTGACCCTTGAGAATGGAAAGGAATTTACCGCCGATCTCCTGCTCGTAGCAGTCGGGCGCGGTCCTGTCTCAGCCAACCTTGGATACGAAGAGCAGGGAATCGCGATGGAGCGAGGCTATGTCACGGTTGACAACAAGTGCCGCACCAACGTTCCGGGCATCTGGGCCGTCGGCGATCTGATTCCGACTCTTCAGTTGGCTCACGTCGGCTTTGCAGAGGGAATTCTTGTTGCCGAGGAGATCGCCGGATTGAACCCTCGTCCGATCAACTACCCAGGCGTCCCTCGCGTCACATATTCAGATCCTGAGGTTGCCTCGGTTGGATTGACCACGGCGCAAGCCAAAGAAAAGGGTTACGACGTTGTTGAATTGAGTTACGACCTCGCAGGAAACGGAAAGGCACAGATACTCGGCACTGCAGGCTCCGTGAAACTGGTATCTGAGAAAGACGGCCAGATCCTCGGTGTGCACATGGTCGGCGCTCGCGTCGGTGAATTGCTCGCTGAAGCGCAATTGATCTTCAACTGGGAAGCGAACGCCAACGATGTCGCATCGCTCATTCATGCACACCCAACCTTGTCAGAGGCAATGGGTGAGGCACACATGGCACTTGCCGGGAAACCACTTCACGCCCACGGTTGAGAGCACTTTCACAATCGCAAGAGAAGTTACTTAAAGAGGAGAAGCGTCAATGACATTTTCAGTAACAATGCCAGCTCTCGGTGAGAGCGTCAGCGAGGGAACGGTCACTCGCTGGCTCAAGGCAGAGGGCGATCATGTCGCTGTCGATGAACCGCTCCTGGAAGTATCAACCGACAAAGTTGATACCGAAATCCCCTCCCCTGTGGCGGGAATTGTCCAGAAAATCATCGTCGGCATCGATGAAACCGTCGCAGTAGGCGCAGAGCTTGCAATCATCGCTACGGAGGTTTCACAAGACACGCCTCCCGCCGAACCTGCTGCGCCGATTGTTCCAGCCGCGCCGATTGTTCCAGCTACACCAGTAGAACCAACAACACCGGTAGTACCAGCTCCCCCCACTCCTTCGACACCGACTTCACCAGTTCCATCTGCTTCGGGCACCGTGATTTCCATGCCGGCCCTGGGAGAATCGGTATCAGAAGGCACCGTTACCCGTTGGCTGAAAAATGTCGGAGATTCGGTAGCCGTTGACGAAGCTTTGCTTGAAGTGTCGACTGACAAAGTCGATACAGAGATTCCATCGCCGGTCGCCGGAGTTCTTCTTTCAATTGACGTGCCAGTCGATACGACCGTTGCGGTCGGCGCACGACTTGCCTTGATTGGTAGTGCCGGGGCCGAACCAGTTGCACCGGCACCAGTAATCTCGCCTGTTGTGGCAGCGCCTGTACCAGTTGTTGCAACACCCGTTGCACCCGTTGTGGCTGCACTCGTCGCGACTACAACACCTGTTGTCTCACAACCAGATGCCTACGTGACTCCATTGGTTCGCAAACTCGCGGCCGAACTTGGCGTGAATCTCGCAAAGGTCACGGGTACTGGGATCGGCGGAAGAATCCGCAAAGAAGATGTTCAGGCAGCGGCAGTTCCAGTGGCTCCAGCTGTCGTTGCACCGGCAACGAGTGCAGCACCGAGCGCACAAAGACCTTCTGCACCAGTTGGCTCTCCTCTTCGCGGACAGACCGTGACCATGTCGCGCCTTCGCAAGGTGATCGCTTCACGCATGGTCGAATCTCTGCATATCAGTGCGCAGTTGACAACGGTAATTGAAGTTGACGTCACAAAGATCGCTCGGTTGCGAGATAGGGCTAAGGCAAGGTTCGAAGAACGCGAAGGCGTGAAACTCACCTTCCTTCCTTTCTTCGCGGTCGCCGTCTGCGAAGCCTTGAAGCAACACCCAGTGGTGAACTCCTCAGTTGAGGGAGACCAGATCACGTATCACGCAGCGGAACATCTCGGCATTGCAGTTGATACCGAACGCGGTCTTCTTGTACCTGTCCTGCATGATGCAGGCAATCTCAATATGGGAGGGGTCGCACGTAAGATCGCAGATTTGGCCGCAAGAACTCGCGACAACAAGATCACTCCTGATGAACTCGGTGGGGGCACCTTCACTATTACGAATACGGGTAGTCGTGGCGCACTCTTTGACACACCGATAGTCAACCAGCCACAAGTAGCAATCCTGGGCCTGGGCGCGATTGTTAAGCGTCCGATGGTCGTTAGAGGCGAAGACGGCGGAGAGACGATTGCAATTCGATCGATGGTTTATCTCGCGCTTTCCTACGATCACCGAGTAGTCGATGGCGCAGACGCCGCTCGATTCCTGGTCACCCTAAAAGAACGCTTAGAAGGTGGCGCTTTCGAGGCCGACCTCGGTCTCTGATGCAGAGTATCCAACGTATTGCCGTGACCGGATCCTCCGGCCTTATCGGCACAGCGCTGGTCGGTCACCTCAAATCTGAAGGCTACACAGTTCAGCGACTCGTTCGTCGCGGTGCTCACTCGCCTGATGAAATAAGTTGGGATCCAAAAAACGGAACCGTGGATCTTGAAGCCCTCGCCGGTGTGGACGCAGTTATCCATCTCGCCGGTGCCGGTGTGGGCGACAAGCGATGGACCAAGAAATACAAGAGCGAGATCCTGAACTCACGGCTTCTCGGGACAACTACAATCGCCAACGCGGTTTCGCAGGTCAAGCCAAAGGTTTTTATTTCAGCAAGTGCAATGGGTTGGTATGGAGAGACAGGCAATCGGGCAGTTACAGAAAAGGATCGCGCTGGCGATGACTTCCTAGCCGCCGTCTGTCACGAGTGGGAGAACGCGGCGGATCTTGCAGGAAATGTACGCACAGTGAAACTTCGTATGGGTTTGATCTTGGACCCAACAGGCGGGGCTCTTGGAAAAATGTTGCCACCATTTCGATTGGGCTTTGGTGGACGTCTGGGTTCAGGAAAACAATGGTGGTCGTGGATCACTCTTCACGACGTCATCAGAGCAATCATCTTCACCCTTGAACATCCAATTTCGGGCCCCATAAATGTCACGGCACCCAACCCGGTGACAAATCAGGAATTCACTTCCGCTCTTGCACGAGCTCTCCACCGCCCCGCGCTCTTTCCTGTTCCTTCCCTCGCATTGAAATTGACCTTCGGCGGATTCTCGAGTGAGATGCTCGGCTCAAAGAAGATCATTCCGGAGGCTCTTACCGAGGCAGGATTTACCTTCGACTATCCTCACATCGGGGCTGCACTAACTGCCCTTGTCGAGGAAATCTAGCGAATTGATCTAACGCGCGCTTCATCGATGATAGAAGCCACCGCTAATGCGTCATCAGTACTCACGGGCCACGGATTCTTTCCGGTTAAGGCACCTTTAACCAATTCGTAGAAGATCGCATAGTTTCCACTCTCACTTTCCAACTCAGTCACTTCAGTGCCTTGGTGCAGAAATGCCCGTTGAGTTGTGGGATGGTTCCATTTTCCGCCGGCAGGGAATTGACCGGCGCGAAGAAGCGCTTCTTGAGGATCAAACTCTTCAATAATCAAAGAACCTTTTTGACCGCTGATTCGAAGGCGAGGTCCCGGGGATCCAATGATTGCGCTGGCTGCTAGATAGGAATCGACTCCGCTCTCGTGTTTGAGCACGAGAACACAGTCGTCATCTGCTCCGCCGCGTACGGAGCGCACCGACGAGTAAGCCAATTCAGCTGGACCAAACCAATCTAGGGCAGTTGAGACTAAGTGTGGTTGAAGATCCAGCAGCAATCCCCCTCCTTCTTGCGGGGAATATTTCTCCCGCCAAGATGACGCGACGACCGATGGTCGAAACCTTTCAAATCGAGAATCAATTCGGAATACTTCGCCGAGCAAACCTTCGCTCATCACCCTCTTGACCGTAAGTGCATCGCTGTCCCACCGACGATTGAAGAAGACGGTGACCGGAACTCCCTGCTTTTCCGAGGCCTGCACGATCGTCTCGGTTTGCGCATAAGAAAGTCCCATGGGCTTGTCCACTACCACTGGGATTCCCGCGTTGATGCCAGCGAGTGCCTGTTCGGCATGAACGATGTTTGCCGAAGCAATGACAAGAAGGTCGATTCCAAGATCGATTAACTCATCAATCGTTGAAGTGATTTTCACGTTCGGGAAGTCTTCGAGCGCATGCTGTGCCCGCTCGGAATTGGTCGTCAGAGCCCCAACTACGTCGAATCCGCAGCCCTTTAGCAGTGGCGCGTGAAAGTAGCGTGCCCTTGCACAAGCCCTCGCGCCGGCGCCGCGATGGCCTGCGCTGTGTCCCTGCAGCGGCCGCCAAGTGGCAGGCGGTGGTCGCATCCGTGGATGCGATCGCCGTGCGTGGCCGTCGGCCCGTGCTGATCGGCACCCGGACCGTGAGCGCATCCGAGCAGGTCAGCGCTGCGCTCTCGGCGCACGGCATACCCCATGTGGTGCTCAACGCCAGACAGGACAGCGACGAGGCACAGCTGGTTGCGCTGGCGGGTGAACCGGGCCGGGTGACGGTGGCGACCAACATTGCGGGGCGCGGCACGGACATCCTGCTGGGTGAAGACGTTGCCCAGAGCGGCGGCTTGCATGTGCTGCTGACCGAATACAACGAGTCGCGCCGCGTCGACCGCCAATTGATCGGGCGGTGCGCCAGGCAGGGGGATCCCGGCAGCTACGAGACCATCGTTGCGCTGGATGACGAAATTTTCGTGACCCATGCGCCGCGGCTGAGCCGCTGGCTGGGCGCGGTCGCGACGGGATGGGGGTGGCCGGCGCTGGCAGCCGTCGCGCTGTTGCGGT
>CAWJOR010000061.1:0-4703 GCA_963844465.1 uncultured Actinomycetota bacterium
CCCGCCCCGTCGTGGAGATGAGAATATTCTCAGGCTTGAGGTCGCGATGCACTATTCCAATCTTGTGTGCGGCCTCCAAGGCGCTGAGGACTGGTATCAGATATTGCACTACCTCGGCAGGAGAGAGCGCTCCCTGCTCGAAGAGGTAATCCCTTAGTGTGTGACCTTCAACGAACTCCATGACGAGAAATACTGCCGGTGTTCCACCCTGATTCCAGCCTTGGTCTTGAACGGCAACGATGTTTGGATGTGAAAGTGCCGCGGCGGCCTTGGCCTCGCGAATGAATCGATTGATGAATTTCTCATCGTTTGCAAGATGCGGGTGCATGATCTTGACTGCGACTTTTCGATCAAGTCTTGTGTCAAGGGCGACGTAGATAGTTGCCATGCCTCCGGTGGCTATTTGGCGCAGAAGTTCATACCGGCCATCAATGAGTTCACCAGATAGATCCGACACATCAAAATCTTAAGCAACCCTGACGGTTATGGTTGGCTAGACGCGCTACCTTCTAGGGGGTTGAAAGGATGAAGTCGGCGTTCTCGCGGGTTGCGTCGGAAAGGAAGTGCTCTTCCTCTCTTATCTGCCAAAGATTCATCTCATTTTTAATCGCAAGTCCGTCGCGATCGAGAACTCTCTCCAGGCCAGTCTTCCGATCGACATCAATCCAAATTGTGGCTGTGGCCATTTCGCGGACGACTCGTTGGGCACTCCCCACGCCTTCGATGATGATGAGGTCGCACGGAGAGATTTCGCGATTAGAATCGAATGCTCCAAGGTGCCAGTCGTAGACCGGCACCATTGCGACCCTTTCCGCGGATATCGATTTCAATATTTCCGAAAGCGAATCAGTAAGAGTTTGGCCTAGGGCTAAATCCCACCCGGCATAGATCTCATCTAGATGGACCACTGTGACCTTTAGGTGCAAACTCAACGCGAGAGCAAGTTCATTCGCAAGAGTTGTTTTGCCGGCACCCGCCCGTCCATCAATTGCGATGATATGGGTGGTGCCACAACGTGCCGGTCCCGCGAGGAGCTCTTTAATGATGGGGACAAGTTTCATTGGCGTCGCAGGGTTGGCGCAGTCCTCAAGAGTTCTTGCCCATGGCAATCGACGCGAGTTCGCTGAGCAGTGCATGGGCTGCTTGCGGAATCTCATCCCGGTTCAGCGCATCAAGGGCGGTGAGAGTCAATTTATCTACGAGATCCTCGACGTGATCTCGTGCCCCCGTTTCGGAAATGATGGCACGAAGCGCCTCTACTCCCTCGGAATCTAGGTGACGGTCTCCGAAGTGCTGGGCGATTACTGCCTCCTGCTTCGCATTAGCTCGATCCTGAGTCATCGCCATAAGCACTGTGCGCTTTCCTTCGCGCAGATCGTCACCGGCGGGTTTGCCTGTGAGGACTGGATCGCCGAAAACGCCCAAGAGGTCATCACGAAGCTGGAAAGCTTCCCCGAGAGGCAATCCGAACTCAGAGAACATCGCAAAGAAGTTGTCGCGTTTTTCTCCTGGTGCGAGAGCAAGACTGACGCCAAAGTGCAATGGACGTTCCACGGTGTATTTGCCAGATTTGTATCGAGCGATCTTAAGCGAGCGAGCAACGCTCTGTGTGGCAAGGGCCTGCTCGTGAATATCAAGAAATTGGCCCGCCATGATCTCGACTCTCATTTCGTCGTATATGGCGAGACTGCGAACGAGTTGCGAATCAGTGATCCCGGAATTGTTAAGCATCTGATCGGCCCAGACTAGGGCGAGATCCCCGAGCAGGATCGCAGCGGATGCGCCGTAATTTGCGGCAGATCCCGAGAGTTCCTCATTCTTGTGGATACCTTCAAATAAGCGGTGAATTGATGGTTTTCCCCTACGTGTGTCAGAGGCATCCATGAGGTCGTCGTGGATGAGGGCGCAGCCTTGAAGGAGTTCGAGACTGGAAATAGCACGTATGATTGCATCGTCGTCTTTGCCACCTGCGCTCACATAGCCGCAATAAGCAAAGAGTGGGCGCAAGCGCTTTCCGCCGTCAAGGAGAAAAGCGTTGATCGCCTCGGCAGCAGGAATGAGTTCAGTGCCGATCTCGCCCAAATAATGTGTCTGTTCCGCAAGGAAATCTGTAAGGTCACGTTGCACACGTATTCGTATGTCCGCCAAGGCGAACTGCGGTTCAAGGCTCACGTGGCAACGGTACCGTCACTATTGACTAAGAGCGAAAGGGAGGCCATGTCGAGAACGTATTCCTTTGAGTTTTTCCCTCCAAAGGACCCTGCTGGGGAAGATCGCCTCTGGGCGGCCATGACGGCCCTGGAACCGCTTGCTCCGGATTTCGTCTCAGTGACATACGGTGCTGGCGGGTCAACGCGTGAGCGGACCATACGAATCACTGAGGAAATAACCAGCCGCACGCACATACCGACTGTTGCCCACCTAACTTGCGTTGGATCCACTAAAGATGAACTCAGTGAGATCCTCGATCACTATCACAATGCGGGGATCAAGAGCATCCTCGCTCTTCGCGGTGATCCAGTCGGAGGACCAACCGCCCCGTGGACTTCTACCCCAGGTGGTTTCACTCATGCAGATGAACTCGTTGCCCTAGCGGCTTCTCGAGGGGATTTCACCATTGGTGTCGCCGCATTTCCCGATGGGCATCCTGCTTCGCACGGCAATCTGGAGCAAGACATTGACGTGCTCTTACGAAAGGAGCACCTGGGCGCAACGTTCGCCACAACTCAATTCTTTTTTGAAGTTTCGAAGTGGACGTCGCTGGTGGAGAAGTTGGCCGCGCGCGGATCCAGAATGCCGATTATTCCGGGGATACTGCCGGTGACGAATGTAAAGCAACTCGAGCGGATGGCCGAGTTGGGGGAACTCCGATTCCTTCCTCGATCCGTGAAAGTTTTGCGAGGATCGAAGGAGAGCCTGAATCGGTAAAAGCCTTGGGAATAGAAATTGCCACGAAGATGTGTCGAGATCTCCTCGATGCAGGTGCTCCTGGACTGCATTTTTACACGATGAACAGTTCGTCGGCCACCCGAGAGATATACCTCAACCTAGGGATTGAGAAATAGATTCGACGTTTTTTAATCCTCTGGCTTTCCAAGCCAGCGTGAAAAGAAATAGGGTGCGAGAACTATTGCGTATATCGCACCTGCAAAGACTGCGACATCGGGACGTTTGAAAAAGAAGACATTGTCGATGACGCCGGAAAGCAATGTCCAACCCAGAAATATATCGACCGCCACGAATTCGGCTCCCTGTTTTCGGCGTTCCTTTGGAAGTGCAACGTGAAGTATTGCGATGAGCAGCATTCCAACGAATAACCAGCCAGCGGGACTGGAAAAGGGTAATTCTCTTACGAAAGGTACGTGACTTCCAGAAAAAACCCATGTGACTCGATGTGCACTAGACATCTGCGGATCAATAAAGAGATGCCACGCCATCATGATTGCGCCACCGTAGAGAAAGACCCAGTGCTGTGTAACGCGTCTTGAAGCTATCAAGATCGGATGGGCAAGCATGACCCAGGCAAATGGAATCACGAGAGGGACGTCGTAGATACTCACGCCCAGGCTAGGATCAAACGAATGCTCGCCGAATGGCCAGCCCGTACTTATGCCAATTTGTTCGATGAGCATTGCAAACGCGAGTGTTAATGCCAAGTATGTGATTGTGTACCGAAAACCAAATGAGAAGTAGGCGTGAAAGAGCATCGCCAAGGCGCCCGCATATATGGCCGTGATAGTGATGAACTGGAGCGCTTGCCCATCAGCGAGCGGGTAGAGCATCTGAAGAATGATGGCGATAGCAAGCGCTGTGCCCAGGATCCTCTGCGCGTTGGAGGATATTCCACGTCGACTGTTTCCACGAGGGGTGAAATGACGTAAGGACACGTCCTTAGTCTGCCCTATCCCCGTGGATAAGGGGCGTTCTGAAATTGATGAGAGTCAGTTGTGTACTCCTGTTGTGAGAAAGATTTCTTCGATGACCTCTGAAGGGTGGTCCCACATGGGAGCATGCCCGCACTCAGAGAGAATCATCCATTTGGTGTGTGCAGGCACGAGGGATCTCTCCTGACACGTGGTTGATGGCAGGGTGCGGTCTGAATCGCCAAAGATCACTGTCACGGGAATGAAATCTGGTACTTGTTGGTCGAATCTCTTTCGTAGTAGTGCATCCCAAGCAGGGTAGTAGCCTGCCGCCGTCGCCATTGCGTTTGTGGCATCAAGGCAGAGGTCATACGAAAACTCACGCCACCGAGGGCTGACATTTTCAAATCCAATTTTGCGTGCCCACTCATAGTGGAGGAGAACAGGGGACACGACTCTAAGACTGCTTGCCATGATTCTTGCAATGGCCGTTCCGGGGTAGCGGGCGACAAATGGTTTGAGCCACAATCCTGCGGGTGCAAGACCAGTGACGGAGGCGATTGCTTGAGGATTCATGGCAGCCATTTCAAGTGCGATCCAACCGCCCAACGAATTTCCAACTACGTGAAATTTCGCTATTGCAAGCGAGTCCATGGTCGCGAAGACCGATTGAGCAAGCGCCTTTGGATCCATCGGCTGGGACTCATCCATCGGGGTGAGACCATGCCCGGGTAGATCGACAGTAACCACAGTGAATGCAGACTCAAGCTCCTCGATAATCGGCAGCCAGGCTGAGGAAGCGGATCCCATTCCATGAATGAGAAGAATCGTCTGGCTTCC
>CAWJOR010000062.1:0-16142 GCA_963844465.1 uncultured Actinomycetota bacterium
TATGTTTACTTGACTCATCGTATTGCTCGTAGCGTGTGTCCAAGAAATTCCCAGCAGAGGCCGTAGGTTTGCCTTGCGTGTCTCTTGTGTTCCTCATCAGACATAGCTTTGAGCCTATCCCGTCTCGATTCCAGTTGACCGAATCTAGCCCAACCAAAGGGCTTGGTAATAGCCTTCTCCGATGAGTAAATTCGCAGATCGCGAAGGCAAGGCCCTTCTTGTGATTGACGTGCAGAACGATGTCGTAGGAGATGCGTGGCATCGCGATGAAGTCATCGACAACATAAACAGGCTCGTGGCAAAGGCTCGCGAAGCCGAGGCTCCGGTCATCTGGGTTCAGCATTCGGATGATTACATGGAAATTGGTAGCGATGGTTGGCAGATTGTTTCTGAATTGGAGCCCATGACCAACGAGCCGCTCATCCGAAAGAAATATCGAAGCTCCTTTGAAGGGACTGTTTTAGATGACACGCTCGCCAAACTTGGCGTTGGACATCTCGTGATCAGTGGCGCACAGACTGATTATTGTGTTCGAGCCACCTCGCACGCAGCTCTTGAGCGCGGCTATGACGTGACACTTGTCGAAGATGCGCACACGACGTCAGATGGTCAGTGGGATTCGGGACCTTTGTTGGCCTCTGCCATCATCGACGAAATGAATCGGTCATTTCAAGAGTATGAATTGCCGGGGAGATCCGCTGACATCGTGGCATCCGAGATGATCACTTTCCATGTTTCAAAGATTCACTGAGTAGCGTTTCGCCTTGGTCAACAGCCGTCTGCAAGTTGCTCCAATGAGCCCTGATCTTCTTGATTCTTGGAGGAGTGATCTTGAAAGTCGTTGGGTTCGGTTTCGAACAGAATCAGGAAGATTTACCGCAGATGAGGTATTTGAGACAGTCACGCGGATTATCGACAGACGGCTGACGGATGGATTGGAAACGACGGGGCAATTCATTTTTGAAATATCAGAGGCTGGTGTCCCTAAAGGCTATTTCTGGTTGGAGATAAAAGGCGTAAAAGGTTTTCTTTACGATGTTGTACTGACTGAAGACATTGAGTTAGCCCTGCTCGGATCCTTGATTGATGAAGTTGCAGTTGAACAAGGGGCCTCAGAACTCCGCGCGAACGTTTTTCCGGGAGATAGCCTGCTCGCCGGACTGACATCCGAGAGTGATTTCCTAACCGTTAGCAGTCAGATGTGGCTGCTAGATGATCCAGCAAGTTCTTCAAGAGAAGTTAATCCTTCCCTCGCTGTCCGTGCAATGAGAGATGAGGAATTTCCAGATTATTTTCAGAGGCAAATTGACCTTTATGCCGAGGAGAAAGTGGCAGCCGGGAAGTGCGCTCCGGCGGAAGCTTTGTCGGAATCCAAAGAGGAGATGATCAAACTGCTTCCGGACGGGCTCAATAGCGAGGATCAGTACATTTTCGTTGCTGAACTACATAACAATCGGGTGGGGACAGTCTGGGTCGACATCGATCGAGAGTTGGAAGTGCCGCGAGCCTTTGGACTCCATATTGAAATCGAACCCTCTCTCCGTGGACAAGGATTGGGCCGCGACCTCATGCTCGCGACCCAAATCGAATGCAGGAAACTTGGCGCAAAGGGTTTCGCCCTGTCGGTTTTCGGTCATAACTCAATCGCTAGAAACCTCTACGAGAGTTTTGGGTTTGTAGTGATCGAAGAAATGAAAAAGAAAGTTCTCCGAATGCAGCTTTGATGCACTTGGCTGTGTGTAGATATTGCTACAAGCATCGTTTGAAAACGAGATCTCCTGGATCATAAGAAAGAACATCTCGTTCAAGAACTTCATTTTCAAGAAAGCCTGTCCGCATGAGAAGCGCAATCGATCGCTTATTCTCTTGAACGGTGGTTGCCCAGAATTCACTTATATTGCGAGTTTCGTGAAGGTGATCGATCAACCATGTCGCCGCTTCGGTTGCGTAACCTTTTCCTTGAAAAGTCGGATCAAAAAGGAATGCAATTTCTGCCCAATCGTTGTGTACGGTGGCCTGTATCTGTCCAATCAGGGCGTCGCCTAGCAGGCACACAATATTTATCCACTCATCAGTGGATTCTGCATCAGGGCCGCGAAGGACCCTTTCAATGAAATTCGTTATTGCTGCCTCGGAGCTATATGAAGTTGCATCTATATATTGGTGAACGCTCGGGTGGCTTAAAGCCTCATACAACCTGCTGGCATGAGTACGAGCCAATGGTTCAAAAATAAGCCTCTTGGATTTCAGCACATCAGCCGATTTCTATTGGTTTCGACCACGGATATCCGTTCTTGAATAATGAGTGCGGGAGGCGGGACTTGAACCCGCACGTCCGAAGACACAGGTTCCTAAGACCTGCGTGTCTGCCATTTCACCACTCCCGCAAGAGCGTTGATCCCGGTTCGGGATCGGCAAAGCCAAGGTTAAGGGCAAAGCCCGCATATGCCAAAACCGGGGCTTAAGTCGCTAGTTTGCGCTCGCTCCACGTCGAGAAACCGCATCTACACCCGCAGATACAAGGAGGACGAGACCTGTCACGATGAACTTGATGCCGGCTCCGTATCCGAGAAGACCCATTCCATTATCGATAACAGCCACAACAAGACCGCCGAGAATGGCGTCTCGCATTTTTCCTTTTCCACCGAAGAGGCTGGTACCGCCGATAACGGCGGCTCCAACTGCATAAAGCAGTGTTGAACTACCACCGGTTTGTGGAGAGATTGAGTTCTGACGGGAAGCGAAGAGCATTCCCGCGACAGCTGCCAATGCAGAACAAATCACGAATGCTGCAATTCGAACATTCTTGACATTGATACCCGCGCGTCGGGCCGCCTCGGCATTGCCTCCGACTGCGTAGATATGTCGCCCGAACGCAGTGCGTCCGAGAACAAATGTTCCTAGGACTAGAAGTCCAAGAATTACTGGCACGACGATTGGGATGCCCTTGAGGCTTACCAAATCGGGATTGTTGCTTCTTTCGCGGTTGAGCGCGAAGACCGCAAGCCCTGTAATTCCGAGGAGGCCGACGGTTTTTAAAACCCAGAGTTTGAGAAGTTCGGCTTTGAGCCCAGCCCTCCGTCGCGAATTGATCCGATTGAGGCCACTCAATATGTAAAGAGCGGATACGCCAATATAAAAGATCCAACTCCAAGCGGGGGAGAGGTTGTTGTTCTCAACGGCCAAGATTGATGGATCTTCGATTCGGATCGTCCCGCCCTCTCCGGCAAGGAGAAGAAGGAGGCCTTGAAAGCCCAAAAACGCCGCCAAAGTGACAACGAAGGAAGGAATCCCTAGTCGAGCAACGAGTGTTCCAAGAACAAACCCCAGCACACAGCCAACAAGAATGCTGACTGGCAGTGCCAACCACCAAGCCCAGTCGTGGTTGGTGACGAGGATGACCAGTACCGCGCCGCAAACGCCAGAGGCATATCCGGCCGACAGATCAATTTCGCCAAGCAGGAGTACAAAAACGAGCCCCATTGCAATAACGGTGACCGCGGCGGCCTGCGTTAGCAGGTTCGCGAAGTTGCCAGGGGTGAGAAAGACGTTCGACATCGCGCCAAAGACGCCGCAAAGAACTACGAGACCAAGAACTGCAGGAAGCGCACCGATGTCGCCAGCTTTAATGCGACTCCAGTAGTCACCTAGTGCGTCTCTTAGCGATGGGCCAGTTTCGAGAGTACCCGTGCTCATATTTTTGCTCCCTGATCGACCCCAGCAGATTTGCCCGTGGTGATTAATTCGATGATTTGATTTGTAGATACTTCTGACTTATTTACTTGCGCCGCCATCGTTCCAAGATAGAGCGCTGCAATATTGTCTGCGACTTCAAAAACGTCGATGAGGTTATGGCTGATAAGAATGACGGCAAGTCCGTTGTCGGCAAGGCGGCGAACAAGGTGAAGCACCTGTTCGGTCTGCGCTACGCCGAGTGCCGCCGTTGGCTCATCCAGGATTACTAGTTTGCTGTTCCAGAGGACTGCGCGTGCAATTGCCACAGTCTGGCGTTGGCCACCAGATAGTGAGGAGACAGTTTGGCGGATCGACTTAACCGTGCGGACGCTCAGGCTATCGAGTGTTTTGCGAGCAAGGGATTCCATGCTGCTCTCATTGAGGACGTAGCCTTTCTTGACTTCGCGTCCCAGAAACATGTTGTGGACGATGTCCAGGTTGTCGCATAAGGCGAGGTCCTGGTAGACAACTTCGATTCCTAACGCGGTGGCTTCACGCGGCCCGTCGATCTCAACTTTGTTGCCTTCAAAAAGAAAATCTCCGCCATCTGGGGAGTAGATACCGGCAATGCACTTAATGAGTGTGCTTTTTCCTGCGCCGTTATCGCCTACAAGCGCCGTTACTTGACCGGAGTACACATCTAGGTCCACATTCTTAAGTACATGAACCGGCCCAAAAGATTTATTTACACCTCTGAGCGAAAGTATTGGAGTGCTCACGCCTTGCTCCTTCATTGAAATCTTCATCGAAATCGTGTGGGACCGCAGTGTCCGAAGTCTATTCCTGAGTTCTTGATTATTAAGGGGTGCTACATGAAATAGTTTCGGCTCGGGGCCTAAACCCCGAGCCGAAACCGACTATCTCATTGCTTGTATACAGCAATCGGTCTGGCTATCAGACCTTGTACTTCTTGCAGAGAGCCTCAATGCCCTTACAGACATCTGCACGCTTCTGGAATCCATCGGCAATAACTACCTTGACGTTTGCCTTAGTGATTCCGACTGGTACGAGAAGTACTGAAGGAACGTTGACGGTTCCGTTGTTGGTCTTTGCCTTCGCAGAGGTCGCTGGCTTGCCCTGGATAAGGGCAACGGCCAATGCAGCAGCAGCGTTTGCCTCGGCCTTGATGGCCTTGTAAACGGTGTTTGACAGGTCGCCGGTCAAGATGGCGCGAAGACCGTCAACTGTTGCATCCTGTCCGGAGACGCAGACCTTGCCGTTGAGCTTGTTCTTCTTAAGAACAGCAACAGCTGCAAGTCCGAGACCTTCGTTGGCAGCGACAACTGCATCAAGCTTTCCGCCAGCCTTTGAGAGCTGCTGTTCGAAAATTGTTCCGCCCTTTACGTTGTCCCAACCAGGAACTGATGTGTCGTCGACGAGGGTGTACTTCTTGGCCTTGATCAACGGGCGAAGGATTGAGTCATAGCCCTGCTTGAACAATGTTGCGTTGTTGTCAGTTGGAGAACCGTTCAAGTAGACGATACGTGCGGTCTTCTTGTGCATTCCGATTAGGCATGCGTTGATGCCCTTTCCTTGCAATTTACCGACTGCAACGTTATCGAATGAAACGTAGTAGGACGCAGATCCGTTAAGAGTTAGACGGTCGTAGTCGATTGTGGCTACGCCTTGGGCCTTTGCCTTGTCTTGAACTGCCTTGGCAGATGCTGAATCAAGGTTGACGAGGATCAGAACCTTTGCGCCCTTTGAGAGCATCTGGTCTGCAATTGTTTGGAACGCGGCTACATCTCCGTTTGCGTTCTGAATGTCGACCTCGACGCCTGCGGCCTTGAAGGCTGCGGCGAGGAACGGACGGTCAGCCGATTCCCAACGGTTTGAGGATGCGGCATCTGGAAGAATTACGCCGACGAAGCCAGTGGTTGCAGCAGAAGCTGAAGTGGTGGCAAAGCCGGTAAGTGCGATTGCTGCTGCTGCAATGACGGCAGTAAACGCGCTACGACGTTTGGTCATATGTACATACCTTTCGAGAGGGTGTTCCCAACCCTGGCCAAAACCTATTTTTAGCCACTTTTTGAAGCTTTTTGAATATCGGTGGTTGAGTACCTTGCGAACCTACGTCTGTAAGTGAAATCCCGCACTAGCGGAAAACGGACATATCGGATATTGCATCTAACGATTGCATAACTATTTTGTCGAAAGAAACCACATATCCCCATGGAATCTGGCGTCGAAGAAGTAGGTGAGAACGGTAGCCTTGCTCAGGTGTCGTCCAATAGTGATCTTCTCGCAGCGCAAATTCGGGCTGCCCTCACCGCTTTGGTGGCCGAGGGTGCGCTAGACGGCGAGATCCCAGGCGAGATCCGCCTTGAAAGGCCGAAAAACCGCGATCACGGCGACTATGCCTCTTCTATTGCGCTCCAAATGGCCAAGGGGTCCGGACGCCCCCCGCGTGAGATCGCGGGACTGCTCAAGCAGAGCCTTGAGGCCTTGGACGAGGTCGCTTCAGTTGAGATCGCAGGCCCTGGTTTCATCAATGTCACGCTCAATCGGGCCAGCGCGGCCGGAGTTGTGCGTCAGATAATCACGGCCGACCAGAAATACGGCTCGGGTAACTCTTTGAGCGGCGTGAACATAAATCTGGAATTCATCAGCGCCAACCCCACGGGCCCGTTGCACCTTGGGCATACCCGCTGGGCAGCCGTCGGTGATGCACTCGGGCGAGTGCTTAGTGCGGCTGGAGCATCGGTGACCCGTGAGTTCTACATCAACGACCGTGGCAATCAAATGGATCTCTTCGGTGCATCCGTCCGCGCTGCCGCACTCGGTCGAGCGATCCCCGAAAACGGCTATCAAGGCGCCTACATAAACGACTTGGCCCAGATGATTCTCAGCGAGGATCCCGCAATCTTGTCGTTGTCCGAAGATGACCAGGTCGTCGAGTTTCGCGAACGTGCCTACAAGGCCCAGCTTTCACAACAGCAACAGGTACTTGAGGATTTTGGAACTCACTTCGACGTCTGGTTCTCAGAGCGAAGCCTTCACAACAGTGGGGCCGTCGAACACGGTCTAGAGAAACTGCGCGGCCAGGGCCATGTCTTCGAACAAGATGGCGCGACATGGTTGCGTACCAGTGACTTCGGCGACGACAAAGACCGTGTACTGGTAAAGAGTGGCGGCGAACTTACATATTTCGCATCCGACACCGCGTACTACATCAACAAGCGCGAACGCGGATTTGACGTCTGCATTTACATGTTGGGCGCAGACCATCACGGCTACGTCAATCGGCTTCGAACAGTGGCGGCATGCGCAGGAGACGACCCCGAGTACAACATCCACGTCCTCATCGGCCAAATGGTGAAGATCATGGAAGGCGGGGAAGAAGTAAAACTTTCCAAGCGTGCCGGAACGATCATCACACTTGAGGACTTGGTCGAAAAAGTAGGTGTTGACGCGGCTCGTTACACCTTGACGCGCTATCCAGTCGATACGCCAATGGTTCTAGACGTCGACGTGCTGAAAAAGCGCACAAATGAGAATCCCGTTTACTACGTGCAATATGCGCACGCACGCATTTCAGGAGTCTTGCGAAATGCAAAGGAACTCAACGTCCCCTATGAATTGGCTGACTTTGATCCATCGTTGCTAACTCATGACCGCGAGAGCGAATTGCTTGGTGCGCTCGCTGAGTTCCCGAGAGTTGTACAAGGCGCGGCCGAACTTCGCGAGCCACACAGAGTCGCGCGGTATTTGGAGGAATTAGCAGGTGTTTATCACCGTTTTTACGCCGATTGCCGCGTTCTTCCCATGGGCGAGGAACCCGCCTCTGCGATCCATTCAGCGCGGGCGAATTTGTGCGCCGCAACCCGACAGGTAATTAGCAATGGATTGCAACTCCTTGGCGTGAGCGCGCCGGAGAGGATGTAACCGCGATGGCAAACGTCTGGTCCTCTGAAGTCTCCTTTGAAAACGGGCAACTCCACTTGAGCGGAATCTCGGCGAAAACTCTGGCAAGCGAATTCGGGACACCGACGTTCTTCTTGGATGAAGCAGATTTCCGAAATCGTGCCACTGCGTGGGGTCATGCACTTCAAGACGCTTTTGGTGAGAATGCCGGGACCGTGTACTACGCGGCAAAAGCTTTTATCTGTGTTGAAGTAGCACGATGGGTCGCACAATCAGGAATCGGCCTTGATGTCTGCACGGGCGGAGAATTAGCAGTGGCCTTGGCAGCAGGTTTTCCGCCGAGCAAGATGGAACTTCACGGCAACAACAAATCTGTAACCGAAATCGAAACTGCCATTGAGAACGGCGTGCGAACAATTGTTATTGATTCGCTCGTCGAAGTAGAGCGAGTTGCCGCTGCTGCGAAAGGGCGCGGAAAACGCCAACGTGTACTCCTTCGTCTGACACCTGGTATCGAGGCCCACACCCACGAATCAATTGCGACGGCGCATGAAGATGTGAAATTTGGTTTCTCCATTGCGAGCGGAGCCGCGTGGGAAGCAATCGTGGCGACCAGACGTCACCCTGAAATCGAATTGTGCGGATTCCACAGTCACATCGGATCTCAGATTCTCAGCATGGACGCCTTCGCCATTGCCGCAGATCGACTGATCGGATTGCTTGCAAGGTATAGAGATGAATTCGATCAGGAATTGCCTGAATTGGATCTGGGCGGAGGGTATGGAATCTCCTACCTTCCAGAAGATGATGCTCTTTCACCTAATGAAGTTCTGCCGGCCCTGTATAAAGCGGTGAGTTCGGCGTGTGCCCTTCGAGAATTGAGGATCCCACGCGTCTCTATCGAGCCAGGTAGGGCAATTGTGGGCCCTTCGATGTTCACCCTCTACGAAGTTGGCACGACAAAGGAAGTCGTCCTTGAGGACGAAACCACCCGCAATTATGTTTCGGTCGACGGGGGCATGAGCGACAACATACGTACCTCTCTATACGACGCCGAATACACGGCAGTTATTGCCGATCGCGTTTCTACGGCCGAAGCAGTTCAAACGAGGGTTGTAGGAAAGCACTGCGAAACCGGAGATATCGTCATCCGAGATATCCAATTGCCCAGCGACATCGCACCAGGGGATCTGCTTGCTGTTCCTGCAACAGGTGCATATGGAAGAAGTATGGCCAGCAATTACAACCACGTCCCGAGGCCGCCCGTTGTGGCTGTTGTCGATGGGAAAGCCCGTGTCATTCTTCGTCGCGAAACGTTTGCTGATCTCCTCAGCCTTGATGTGTGAAAGACTGAGCCCATGAGCGCGCAATTGCCCACGATCAGGATTGGCATTTTGGGATGCGGTGTTGTCGGCTCACAAGTCGCATCACAACTTCTCCGCCACCAGAAAGAGTTATCCACCCGTTCGGGCGCGGATCTTCTGTTGACAAAGATCGCCGTTCGAGATGGCAAGCTCGAACGTGACGGAATCGATCCATCGCTCTTCACTACCGATGCCAAGTCCGTTGTCATAGATCCTGAGATAGACCTCATTGTTGAGGTCATGGGCGGAATCGAGCCCGCACGCGAACTCATTCTTCTAGCAATTGAAAACGGAAAGTCCGTTGTCACTGCAAACAAGGCACTGTTGGCAACTCATGGCGCCGATCTTTACAGCGCAGCCGATTCTCGAGGGGTTGATCTCTACTACGAAGCTGCAGTTGCCGGCGCGATTCCGATCCTGAGGCCTCTTCGCGAATCCCTTGTCGGCGATCATGTCACTCGCATCATGGGCATTGTCAATGGAACGACAAATTACATCTTGACGAAGATGGACGAAGATGGATTGGCCTTTGAAGAGGCCCTTGAAGGCGCCCAGAATCTTGGGTACGCCGAAGCCGATCCAACTGCAGATATTGAAGGCTATGACGCGGCAGCCAAAGCAGCCATTCTTGCGGGCCTTGCATTCCACACACGGGTGACTTCGGCAGACGTCTTTCGAGAGGGAATCTCCGGGATCACAGCGGCGGATGTTGCAGTTGCCCAATCCATGAACCACGTGATCAAGTTGCTGGCCATTGCCGAACTCACTCCGAACGATGAGATCTCGGTGCGCGTGCACCCGGCTCTGTTGCCAAGGACCCATCCGCTGGCTTCGGTGCGAAATGCGTACAACGCAGTTTTCGTTGAAGCAGAAGCCGCGGGCGAGTTGATGTTCTATGGTCGCGGGGCAGGTGGAGCACCGACTGCAAGCGCGGTTCTGGGCGATGTCGTCGCGGTTGCCCGACATCTCACCAGCGGGGCACTTGGCCCACGAGAAAGCGATTACGCAGACCGAGCAATCGCACCGATTGATGTGATCAAAACGCAATATCTCATCCGCCTTGATGTCGCAGACAAGCCAGGTGTTCTCGCCGCCGTTGCCCAAGCATTCGCCACAGAAAACGTCTCGATCCAGACCGTACGCCAAACCGGGCGAGGCATGGATGCTGAATTGATTGTCGTTACCCATGGTGCAAGCGAGCACGCACTTGCACTCACTGTGAAGCGACTTTCGCTGATGGACACTGTCCGCACTGTTGAGAGCGTTATTCGAGTCGAAGGAGTTGTTCAACAATGACCAAGCCTGGCGTTCATCAATGGCGAGGAGTAATTGAGGAATACCGTGATCGACTACCTGTTGATTCGACAACACCGATTATCACGTTGCGTGAAGGCGGCACCCCGCTCATTCATGCCACGCACTTGTCGAAGATTCTGAATAACGATGTCTGGCTGAAATTCGAAGGCGCTAATCCAACTGGTTCTTTCAAGGACCGCGGTATGACAATGGCGATTTCCAAAGCTGCCCAAGATGGCGCAAAGGCTGTGATCTGTGCGTCGACAGGAAATACCAGTGCAAGCGCTGCGGCGTACGCTGCAAAGGCGGGAATGACTCCTGCAGTCTTAATTCCTCAAGGCAAGATTGCCATGGGGAAAATGGCGCAGGCAATCATCCACGGTTCAACTCTTCTACAGGTTGATGGCAATTTTGATGATTGCCTCATCCTTGCGCGTGAGTTGTCAGAGAAATATCCCGTTGCACTCGTCAACTCCGTTAATCCATTCCGGATCGAGGGGCAGAAGACGGCAAGCTTCGAAGTCATTGATTTTCTTGGGGATGCACCCGATATTCACGCACTGCCAGTTGGCAATGCCGGGAATATCACGGCGTACTGGAAGGGCTACAACGAGTATCGCGCGGATGGCATGAGCACCAAGTTGCCGGAGATGTGGGGTTTTCAAGCCGAGGGCTCTGCACCGATTGTCCGCGGAGAGATCGTCACCAACCCCGAGACCATTGCTACGGCAATTCGTATCGGCAATCCCGCTTCATGGAAGCAGGCCGTTGCTGCCCGCGACGAATCTGGTGGGCTAATCGACTCGGTGACCGATGAAGAGATCCTTAGCGCCTACAGGCTTGTTGCCTCCAGGGAAGGGGTCTTCGTCGAGCCCTCAAGCGCAGCGGGTTTGGCTGGATTGATCAAGTATGAGCGCCTTGGGCGCCTTGCTCACGGAAAGAGGATTGTCATCACCGTGACGGGTCATGGATTGAAAGACGTCCAGTGGGCCCTTGAAGGCGCCGCCGAGCCAGTTGTCATTCCTGCTATCGCATCGCGTGCTGCCGAAGCATTGGGTTTAAGTTAGAACCATGGCAAAGCCAACCTTCAGGGCAAATCCGATTCAAGTCCAAGTTCCTGCAACGAGTGCGAATATTGGCCCAGGTTTTGACGCATTTGGTTTGGCTCTTGGCTTGCATGATCGATACGTCGCTCAGATCATGGACGATCCGGGTTTGGATATTGACGTCACCGGAGAAGGTGCCGAGAGCGTTCGCCGTGATGAGAAGAACCTCGTCGTTAAGGCGATGTATGAAGGTTTTCATTTCATGGGTGGCAAGCCGCGAGGACTTGCGCTTCGGGCGCTCAACGTCATACCTCATGGCAAAGGTCTTGGATCCTCCGCGAGTGCAATTGTTGGGGGTCTAGTTCTTGCCAGAGCGCTCGTTCTTTCCGGAGAAGAGCGCATGAACGATGAAGCGTTGTTGACCATTGCCTCGCGAATTGAAGGCCATCCTGACAACGTTGCTGCTGCATTGTGCGGTGGAGCAACCATTGCGTGGCAAGAAGATCGACACGGCCAACGTGTTGCTCGTTGTGTAGGAATATCGGTTGATCCACGGATAAAGGCGTTGGCCTTCATTCCCTCGAACTCTGTTGCAACCACGAAGGCGCGCAAACTTTTGCCCGAAACGGTTCCGCACTCCGAGGCTGTTGCCAACTCCATGCACTCAGCTCTCTTGGTGCAGGCGTTGACAAGTCGGCCAGATTTGCTCTTTATCGCCACTGAGGATTACCTGCATCAGAAATATCGACAAGAAGCGATGCCAAAATCCTTTGCACTAGTTAATAAGTTGCGGGCCGCCGGTGTCGCTGCTTTCATCTCTGGAGCAGGGCCTACGGTATTGGTATTGCATACAGGTGATCCCAGTGAAGTCGCCGAGTTGCAACGGGCCGCGGGTGAATCATTCTCGTTGCAGGCCCTAGAGATATCGGCCAACGGTGCAGGAGTGGTCTTGACCTGATTCGGAGGTCATTTTGTGGGGTTTGGCAGATTTGCTGGCTAGGTGATATGGTTTTGGCATCTGATCCGCCTTATGGCGTGTGACTTTCAGAGAATCTAGAAAAATAATCACGGGTGTATTCCCATAACTGAAATGAAGCTCAATGACTGAAAAAGGCACCGTACGCTCGAGCAGCCCTGAACTCTCCTCCATGCTCCTTCCGCAACTCCAAGAAGTTGCTAATCAATTAGGAGTCGAAGGCGCCGGCAAATTGAAGAAAGCCGCACTCGTACAGGCAATAAGTGATTTACAGGCAGCAAACCGCGAAGCCGCGAAACTAGAGCGCGAAGCGCGCCGGGCAGAACGCAATGCCGCCCGCAACAAGAAGAAGGAAGCCGCTGAGGAGGCCGAACCAGCCGCCGAGGATCGCGGATCCGACACTGGCTCAGAACGCAATTTTGATAACGATCGTGACTCGAGTTCACGGCGTGGACGCGATCGAGGACGCGATCGAGGACGTGGCGACCGCGATCGAGGACGCGAGCGGCCTCCGCGTGAAGAGCGCGAGCCAGTCTTATCCGAAGACGATGTTCTGGTCCCTGTGGGGGGTCTCGTCGACATCATGGAAAGCTACGCGTTCATCAGAACTGCTGGATATCTTCCAGGTCCAAACGACGTTTATGTCTCCTTGCAGCAGGTCCGAAAATATGGACTTCGCAAGGGCGATGTCGTAACTGGTGCAGTTCGACAACCGCACGAGGGAGAGCGTCGTGAGAAGTTCAACGCATTGATGCGTTTGGACACCATCAACGGGATGCAGCCGGAAGAGGCCCGCAACCGAGTGGAGTTCTCCAAGCTCGTGCCCCTCTATCCTCAGGAGCGTTTGCGCCTTGAGACCTTGCCGAACATTCTTACAACTCGTGTCATCGATCTGATCTCACCGATCGGAAAAGGTCAGCGCGGTCTTATTGTCTCCCCGCCAAAGGCTGGTAAGACAATGGTCTTGCAGGCCATCGCGAATGCAATCACGACAAACAACCCAGAATGTCACTTGATGGTCGTGCTTGTAGATGAGCGCCCAGAAGAAGTCACCGATATGCAGCGTTCGGTTAAAGGCGAGGTAATTGCCTCGACATTCGACCGTCCTGCCGATGACCACACCACTGTTGCCGAACTTGCCATCGAGCGTGCAAAGCGCCTCGTGGAACTTGGTCACGACGTAGTTGTGCTTCTTGACTCGATTACTCGTTTAGGACGCGCGTACAACATCGCAGCCCCTGCAAGTGGCCGAATTCTCTCAGGCGGCGTCGACTCTGCGGCCCTTTATCCTCCAAAGAAGTTCTTCGGTGCGGCCAGAAACATTGAAGACGGCGGCTCGCTGACAATCTTGGCGACTGCTCTCGTCGAAACAGGCTCCCGCATGGATGAAGTTATTTTCGAAGAGTTTAAGGGAACCGGAAACATGGAACTCAAGCTCGATCGACGTATGGCTGACAAGAGAATCTTCCCAGCCGTTGATGTTGATGCCTCAGGTACCCGTAAGGAAGAAATTCTCATGGGAAGTGAAGAGCTCAATATCGTCTGGAAATTGCGTCGAGTCCTTCATGCACTTGATGCCCAGCAAGCCCTGGAACTTCTTCTCGACAAGATGAAGGGCACCAAGTCCAACGTGGAATTCCTGATGCAGATCCAGAAGACAACGGTAGGCAACGGTCTCGAAGGCTAGATTCCTCTAGATTCCTCTAGTAGCCCCTAAAAAGGGCTCCAATTTCCATCGATTTCCTGGGTAAGCCTTCGGGCGCTACCCTTGGTCAGCAACGAGCTGGTTCACGACTCTTCCTAGAGCGACCCAGCCCTATCAAAGGGGAAAGACATGAAGAAAGAAATCCATCCGCAATACGGTGAAACAACTGTCACCTGCGGCTGTGGCGAGAGTTTCGTTACTCGCTCGACCGTTGCCAGCGGAGCCATTTACGTAGAAGTTTGCTCAGTTTGCCACCCGTTCTACACCGGCAAGCAGCGCATTCTTGACACTGGTGGACGCGTTGCGAAGTTCGAAGAGCGCTTTGGAAAAGCAGGCGCTAAGTAGCTTTCAATTAGACCGCATCCGTTACCTCAGTAACGGCTGCGGTCTTTTTATTTCTCATTTTTCTTGCAGGGTATTCGGACTAGAGAGGGGTCACCAATGAACAGGGATCGTTTCGCCTCTGCTCATGAACTCGTGAGCGAGTACGCCGAGCTTGAAAAGCAGATGGCCGACCCCAGCATCCACAACGATCAGGGCAGGGCTCGCTTGCTTGGTCGTCGATACGCCCAACTGGGTCCCGTGGTGGCAGGTTTTCGCCAGTGGCGGGCTGCCGAGGATGACCTCGTTGCAGCAAAAGAGCTTGCCGAGACAGATCCTGATTTTGCATCTGAGATTCCTGCCCTGCAGGTGGAATGCGATCGCGCTGCAACTAAATTGGAAGAACTCCTCTTGCCACGTGATCCCAACGATGATCGCGATGTCATTATGGAGATCAAGGCAGGGGCAGGTGGGGATGAGTCTGCACTTTTCGCCGGCGATCTTCTTCGAATGTATCTTCGCTATGCAGAAAAGCATGGGTGGAAAACGGAAATTCTTGATGCCACTGAAAGCGATTTGGGCGGCTACAAGGACATCTCGGTTGCGATCAAATCCAAAGGTGTTCCAGAGCCGGGTCAATCCCCATACGCTCGCTTGAAATTCGAGGGCGGCGTGCACCGAGTTCAGCGAGTTCCTGAGACTGAATCGCAAGGTCGAATTCACACGTCCGCTGCAGGAGTACTAGTTCTGCCAGAGGCCGAAGAAATTGATGTTGATATCAACATGAATGACTTGCGCATTGACGTCTTTCGATCAAGCGGGCCTGGCGGTCAGAGCGTTAATACGACTGACTCTGCTGTACGAATTACGCACATTCCCACTGGGATTGTCGTCTCATGTCAGAATGAGAAGAGCCAATTGCAGAACCGAGAGTCGGCGTTGCGCATCTTGCGCGCTCGCATGCTGGCTGCGGCCCAAGAGGCTGCCGACCAGGCGGCCATGGCAGAGCGTAAATCTCAGGTGCGGACAGTGGATCGAAGCGAGCGTATTCGTACCTACAACTATCCGGAGAACCGCATTAGCGACCACCGAGTGAATTACAAGGCCAACAATCTGGATGCAGTCTTGGGCGGCGAACTCGATCCCTTGATCCAGTCCTTACTAGACGCCGATAAAGCCGCCAGGTTGGCCGCAACGAGCTGATTATGGATTTCAGGAGCGAATTGCAGCGTGCCAAGCGCGAATTTCGGGAATCTGGATACGCTGAAATAGATGCTGAGTTGCTGCTGGCCCATGTCTTGGGAATAACCCGAATGGAACTCCACAACACGGTAATAGTCGAACGAATGCTTGCTAATTTCGAGAATGCCGACGATGTCTTTGAGCAATTCGATGCATTGTGCGTGCGTCGCCTCGGAGGCGAGCCTGTCCAATACATCACCGGCGTTGCATACTTCTGTGGCCTTACACTGCAGGTTGGCAAGGGCGTCTTGATACCAAGACCGGAAACTGAATTGCTCGTGGAAAATATTCTTGCCCACTTGAAATCTATAGGTAGAGCGACCAGTGTCATCGACTTGGGCTCAGGTTCGGGTGCACTGGCAATCGCTATCGCGGCACAGGTTCCGACGGCACACGTCATTGCTGTTGAGAATGATCCTGAAGCACTTGTCTGGCTCAGGAAAAATATCGAGTCAAACGATGTAGATGTCCGAATCGTTGCTGAGGACGTTTCAACTGCACTCATTGGCGTAAAGGCCGATCTTGTTGTGGCAAATCCACCGTACATTCCCAACGACCAGGACCTTCCTTTTGAGGTGAAGAATTACGAGCCG